>CAJUPT010000063.1 GCA_910588405.1 uncultured Lachnospiraceae bacterium
CCAGCAGCTTGCCGCCCTTGATGATGGCGTGGCAGGTGGCGATATACTCCACGTCGGGAACGATGTGGGTGGAGATCAGCACAATCCGGTCATGGGCAAACTCCGAAAGCAGGTTGCGGAAACGTACCCGCTCCCCAGGGTCAAGGCCCCCGGTTGGCTCGTCCAAAATCAAAACCTCCGGGTCGTTCAGCAACGCCTGGGCAATCCCTACCCGACGCCTCATGCCGCCGGAGAGTTTGGAGATTTTCTTGTTGCAGACATCCAGCAAAGAAACTCGTTCCAGCAATTCATGTATTTTCCGCCAGCCCTGCCGTTCGGGAAGTCCTTTCAACGCGGCAACATATGCCAGATAGTCTTTCACTGTAAACTCCTGAAAAAAGCCGAACTCCTGGGGCAGATAGCCAAAAATGTCACGATACTGTTCCCCCAGTGTCTGAATGGGAATTCCGTCATACACTACTTGGCCGGAAGTGGGCTGCATAATTCCGGCAATCATCCGCATGAGGGTTGTCTTGCCCGCTCCGTTGGCCCCCAGCAGGCCCCACACGCCCGGCGTCAATTCCAGGTTGATGTCATTGACGGCTTTTTTGTCCTTGAACCGCTTGGAAACATGGTCGATCAGCAATTCCATGTAAAATCTCCTTTCCCGTTTGCAAAATAAAAAGGCGCTCTTGCCTTGGCACTATCATTGTACCAAAAGCAAACGCGCCGTTTTCTTGTTCTCTCACACGGTATTCAACTATTTTCCTACGGACTTTCTTACGATTTTCCTACAAAGCAGGAAGTATTACAGTAAAAACCGTCAAGCCGTCCCTGCTCTCCGCTGTGATTGTTCCGTTGTGGAGCATGATGATCTGCTTGGCGACCGCAAGGCCCAGCCCGGCCCCATCTGTACTGCGTCCTGTGTCAAGCCTATAAAACTGTTCAAAAATATGCTCTAATTTTTCTTTAGGAATTGTCCCGCCGTGATTGGAAAACTGTAATATAACCTCGCCCTCGCCGCTTCTGACCTCAATGATGATCTCCGTTTTGTCGTAACAATAAGCAGCGGCATTTCTCAAAAGATTGTCAAATACCCTCTGCATCTTGTCGGCGTCACATTTCAGCATTGTATCATCCGCAGCAACAAGGCGGCAGGTAAGGCTTTTTTCTTCTAAAATTGGCTGAAACTCATAAACAAGCTGTTCCAGGAGGCGGGTCAGATTGATTTCCCGATATTGCAGTGTGATTGTGGACAGGTTATATTTGGCGATTTCCAAAAACTCGTTAATCAAGTCCTCCAAACGCTCCGCCTTGGCAAGAGAAATAGACAGGTACTTTTCCCGCAGTTCTTCCGAAATGAGTTTTTCGTCCCTTAGCAGGTTTAGATAACTAATAGAGGAGGCCAGGGGCGTTTTCAAGTCGTGGGCCAGATACATGATAAGGTCATTCTTTTTCTGCTCGGAAATCAGCATATCGCTTTTCTGCCGGTCAAATGTATGCTTTGCGATATTCATTTTCCGCTCAATGGAATGTAGTTCCGGAGATAGAAAAATTTCTCCAGGAGTGTCTTGAAGCAGATTTTCCATCCCTTTGTTGATTTCCTCAAAATACTTGGTAATCCAATGAAGAAAAACGGAAAGCAGGCCAATGAATACGGTCAGAACGGACAGCAAAATAATAGCATCCATGTGACTTCGAAATATCCGGTCATATAGGTTAAGGGCCGCATCGTAGTCCATATCAAAGATATTCTGCAGGAGAGCCATCATCAAGTTTGCAAAATTACCCCGTAGGAGAACAGAGTATGTGATATAAATTATCAATGCGGAACTTACCAGCATAGCGATGGTACGGAGGAAAATCTTTATACGCAGCTGGCGAAACTCACTGTTGCCTTTATTTTTCAATGGTATATCCTACCCCCCATACTGTTTTGATGAATTTAGGGCTTCTGGCCGGTTCTCCCAGTTTCTCCCGCAACCGTCCAATGTGGGCCATGACGGTATTGTTATTTTGCAGAAATTTCTCGCCCCATACCGCCTCGAACAATTCTTCGGAGGAAATGACAATCCCCTGCCGCTCGCAGAGATACCAGAGGACGGAAAACTCGATAGGAGTCAGCTGCAATTCTCTCCCGCACAGAAAACACTTGTGATTGTCTTTGTTAATAACAAGTCCTCGAATATCATATTCATGAGCCGGTTCTTTCGGTTTTGCCAGAGGATTGTTGTAGTGCATATACCGCCGTAGTTGCGTTTTTACTCTGGCAACAACCTCCAAAGGATTAAAAGGCTTTGTAATGTAATCGTCAGCTCCGATAGTCAACCCCATAATCTTATCTCCATCCGCCACTTTTGCAGTCAGCATAATAATAGGGTAGTAGGATGTTTCTCTGATTTTTCTGCAGATTTCAAAGCCATCTGCATCCGGGAGCATCACATCCAAAATTGCCAGGTCTAAATGGGTGTGCTCAATACAGTCCAGAGCTTCCGCGCCGGTGTAAAACTTATGGACGATATAGCCATCGTTGGTGAGGTAAAGTTCTATAATATCGGCCAGTTCTTTTTCATCGTCTACCGCTAAAATGTTGATGCTCATTTTTACCACCCCTAATTCCGAATAATACATAAGATTATATCATGATTTATCTCCGTTTTCTCTACGAATTTTCTTAAAATTTTCCTACGAGGCGTAAAATAAAAAATAGAGCCGGACCAGAACGATGCGGCGAAAAACAGAAGAGCTTTGCCCCGCAGAGTACCCTTCTACCATGGAAAGATCATAGCAAGGAGTCTGCGTTCGGGAACGAACTATAACAAGTTGAAAAACGTGGTAGTCATCATACTACCCGTATAAACCGCGGTGAATGATGATTTGAAGGAGGTGCATGAGATGGTAGAGATTGTAAAGATAGATCCGGAAACAACGATCAGCTGTGTGAGGCTGATGGAAAAGATTAACATGAGCAAAGCGGAAGGAATGGCCGTGGGAAAAGCCGAAGGAAAAGCGGAACAACTGATCCACCAGGTCTGCAAAAAAATGAAAAAGAACAAAACACTGGCAGAAATCGCAGAGGAACTGGAGGATGAAGTATCCGCCATCGAGCCGATTTATAACATCGCAAAAGCATTTGCCCCGGGATATGATCCTAAGCTCTTGGTTTTCGAACGGTTTCTCCGGGAAACGGAAGTGGAAAAAGTGAGGGTTTGATAAATAAGCGGGCTGTGCAGCTTTATATTACCTCATAACGGGCATTATGAGGTTTTTTATACCTACGCACAACCCCAGGTCATCCAGCTGCCGTTCCTGCTCCTCGCAGCTGATCAGCGTATAAATCCTTGTTGTGTTAATGCTGGAATGTCCAAGAAGATCGGCCAAATGGCTTAAATTTTTCTTTTCCTTATAATATGTCACGGCAAACAGATGGCGCAGGTTATGGGGAAACACTTTCGCTACCGGCACATCCGCTTTCCCGCACAGCTTCTTCATCGCATGAACATACACTGGCTGATATCTTGTTTTGATGCTGAAATGATCGATCATGATCTAAATGTTTTAAAGTGTTATAAAGATTTAAAATGAGAAACCAAACGATACAAAACTGCCGGAACGCTGTATTCTTACCAGCATTCCGGCAGTCCTGACTTTACATATCTTTTCCTTCCGCCAATGAAATCGGAAAATATATTTTTACCTATTAATTTTTCGCCAGCGTGAACTGATCCACCATATCCTTTAAGCTCTCTGCCTCGGCGGAAAGCTCCTCGCTGGCTGCGGCGCTCTGCTGAGCCGTCGCGCTGTTGGTCTGCACTACGGAGGAAATCTGGTCGATCCCTTCCGTTACCTGGGCAATCGACGTAGTCTGGTTATCTACGGCCTCCACTACGATATCCATCTGAGTAACCACATTTCCTGCATACTCGCTAGTTTTCTCCAGCGCTTCCGTCACCTGGCCTACCACGTGGCTGCCCTCTCTGACAGCGTCGATGGAGCCTTCGATCAGCTCCTTGGTGGCTTTGGCCGCCTCGTCAGACTTGGAAGCCAGATTCCGCACCTCGTCGGCCACCACTGCAAAGCCTTTTCCGGCATCGCCTGCCCGGGCGGCTTCCACGGCGGCGTTCAATGCCAGGATATTAGTCTGGAAAGCGATGTCCTCAATCGTGGAAATAATCTTGGAGATTTCCTCGGAAGACGTGGAAATCTTACTCATCGCCGCATTCAGCTCCTGAACATGCTCCACGCTGACGCCCAGCTGTGCCCCGGCCTGACCCACGAACTGCCCCGCCTCTTCTGCGGCGGCCGCCGTCTTTTTCGCGCTGTCGGAAATTTCTGCGATCGTAGCCGCCAGCTCCTCTATGGAACTGGCCTGGGTGATAGAACCCTGGCTCAGCGCCTGGGCGCCGGTAGAAACCTGGCCGCTGGCGGCGGAAACCTGGCCTGCGGAGGCGTCGATCTGGCGCATAGTGTCGCTCAGTTTCATTTTCAGCGTGCGCATGGACTCTAAAATTCCCTGGAATCCGCCCACATAAGCCTCCCGATGGGCAGATTGAATATCAAAGTTCTGATCGGCCATTTCTGTCAGCAGATAGCCGATATCATTGATAATGGTGTTCAGCCCTGCCACCAGCTCCGCCGTTGAGTGGGTCAGCTCTGCCGTCTCATCCTTCCCGTTATTTTCCGGAACAGGAGACTCCAAATCGCCTGCCACCAGCAGCTTCATCCGCTCGGCACAGGCCCGCATAGGCATGCTGATATTTTTGGACAGCTGCAGCGCTACCACGATAGATGCCAGGATGGATGCCAGGATCACAGCCACATTCAAAATCATCCCAAAATATGTATCGGCTAAATAGTTCATCTTCGGCGCAGTGACCGCCACGCTCCAGCCGTCCGTACCGCTCACCGGGGCATAGGCCGAGAACCTGGGGCCGTCGGCGGCATCATAGGTGCCAAAGCCATTCTTGCCTTCCCGCATGGATGCGTGAATCGCCGCCAGCTTTTTGAGGGAAGCGTCGCTTTGTGCCTCCCGTTCAATATTCTGGGTGGTGATGGTCTCCAGCGTAACATCCGCTATCGTATCGCCGGATTTGTTAATCATATAAGCGCTGCTGTTTTCGCTTACCTTAATAGAAGATACAATATCATTCAAAAAGGTTTCCGGCGGCACAAAATAAACCACGCCCGCGATCTGGCCGCCATGGCTCCCTCCGGAATAGATGGGCGCCGCCACCATAATCGAAAGCTCACCCGTAACTTTGCTGATCAGCGGCTCCGATACGTAGACATTTCCCTGCATCGCCTGCTGCACATACTCCCGGTCAGAATAATCATTCCCGTCAAAAATACTGTACCCATCCAATCCAATCACATTTCCCCTCTGGAAACCGTGGGAGGATACCCGCTCATCGATGATGGACTTCTTCTCCTCCACCGATACGGACTCGTCGGACAGCTGAGGAATGCATCCCGCATCCATCGCCACATTCCTGTAAGCCGTCAGTTCCTGTTCGATCCGCTCTGCCGCCAGCACTGCGGTCTCGCTCATCATCTGGTCCACCGTTGTGATGGTACTCCTGTAATTCAGCGCAATGCTGACGCCGCCCACCAAAGCCAGGGCAATCAGGACGGTCGCCATCAGGCTCACCGTAATTTTTTTCCGGATACTGTTCATCTTAAGTCTCCCCCTGCTTATAATAAAAATCTATATCTATTATATGAGGCAGGGAGACCTTTTGTCAATGGTTTCCGTCCGGCATGTATAATTCCCGGCATACACAGCAAATATTTGGAAAACCAGAACCGTTCAGCCCGCATGATTGCTGATTTATTTAATCTTTAGGCTATCTTAATACCAATACAAATATTCTTTTACCCTCTTTATCAGATCAGCCGTATGATAAAGATCAGATAAAGAAGTATAAAGGAGCCCGGTATCCATGAACGCGATTTTATATAAAAAGAAAAAACTGACATCATCCCAAGTCATTATCCTTGGATTTTCCGGCGTAGTACTGCTTGGAACTTTTACGCTGATGCTGCCTTTTTCAAGCCGCGAAAGCATCGTAACGCCGTTTTTGGACGCTTTATTCACCTCTGTCTCGGCTGTCTGCGTAACTGGGCTTGTGGTGCATGACACCGCCGCATACTGGTCGTCATTTGGGCAGCTCGTCATCCTGTTTTTGATCCAGATCGGCGGAATGGGCGTGATCACCGTAGCTGCCTCCTTTGCCATAATTTCCGGCAGGAAGCTTTCCTTAATGCAGCGCAGCACTATGCAGGAGGCTATTGCCGCCCCGAAAGTAGGCGGTATTGTACGTCTGACCAGCTTTATTGTACGGCTTACGCTCTTCATCGAGCTGCTGGGCGCCGCTGTCATGGCTCCTATTTTTATCCGGGATTTTGGCCTGAAAGGGCTTTGGATGGCGCTGTTCCATTCAATCTCCGCCTTTTGCAACGCGGGTTTTGATCTGATGGGCACAAAAAAAGCTTTTTCTTCCCTGACCGGCTATGCCGCAAACCCGGTGATTAACCTGACCGTTATACTCTTAATCATTGTAGGAGGAATCGGTTTCCTGACCTGGGATGATATCCGGACAAACCGGCAGCATTTACAAAAATATAGAATGCAGAGCAAAGTGATTTTCTGCACGACGGCTGTCCTTTTAGCTGTCCCGGCAATCTATTTTTTCTTCTATGAATTTGCTTCCCTTCCCCTTAAAGAACGGATATTTTATTCCTTTTTTCAGTCGGTAACACCAAGGACTGCCGGATTTAACACGGCGGATCTGACCGCTTTCAGCGAGCCGGGGCAGGCCGTCATCATTGCGCTGATGCTGATTGGCGGCAGCCCCGGCTCCACTGCCGGCGGCATGAAAACCACCACGGTTGCGGTGCTATTTGCCACGGCGCTTTCCACATTTTGCAGGAAGGAGGATACCCACTTTTTCGGCCGCCGGATCGATCATGACGTAGTGAAAAACGCCGCGACTATCCTGCTGATGTATCTGGTGCTGTTCTTTTTCGGCGGCCTGGCCATCAGTATTGCGGAAGGGCTTCCGATGATTACCTGTCTGTTTGAAACAGCTTCCGCGGTAGGGACAGTCGGTTTAACGCTGGGGATTACCCCAAGCCTTGGTACATTTTCCAGGATCATTCTGATTCTGCTTATGTTTTTCGGCAGAGTCGGAGGGCTGACACTGATCTTTGCCGCCTTGTCCGGCTCACGCAAAATATCGGCAAAGCTCCCGCAGGAAAAACTGACGGTAGGATAAAGGAGGAAACGGTAATATGAAATCAATACTTTTAATCGGGCTTGGGAGGTTTGGAAAACACATTGCCCTGCACTTAAACCAGCTTGGGCATCAGGTCATGGCAGTTGACCATGCGGAGGAACGGGTCAACGACGTGCTGCCCTTTGTAACAAACGCCCAGATCGGTGACAGCACAAACACAGATTTTCTGGCATCGCTGGGAATCCGCAACTATGATGTCTGCATCGTCGCCATCGGAAATGATTTTCAAAGCTCGCTGGAAACCTCCTCCCTGCTCAAGGAGCTTGGCGCAAAGCTGGTGGTATCCAGGGCTGCCAGAGATGTGCAGGCAAAATTCCTTTTGCGCAACGGTGCGGACGAGGTGGTCTATCCTGAAAAGCAGCTGGCCAAATGGACTGCGATCCGTTACAGCGCCGACCATATTTTAGACTACATAGAGCTGGATAATGAACACGCCATATTTGAAATACCGGTTCCAAAGGATTGGGCCGGGCAGACAATCGGGCAGATCGATATCCGAAAAAAATACGGGATTAACATTATGGGGATAAAAAAAGATGGGAAATTAGAGCTCGCCGTCTCCCCCGACATGATGCTGGAAGCCCAGAACACCATGCTGGTGCTGGGTCGGAGTAAGGATATACAGAAGTGTTTCCGGATATAAAACACCGTCCGGATGACAGTATCCGGTGTTTTATGAAAGAAACAAGCAACGGGAAGGGAAACTATGCAGGATATTTTATTGCTGGCAGTTGTAACGGCAGCGACCGTCTATGGATGGTTTCTGATGAAAAGGCTGGATCAATTTCTTGAGGTCTGCCGCCAAGCCCGAGATTTACAAGATGATTTACAGTCTTATTATGGAAACCATAAGGATGACATGTTATAATGTTTGCAGACCTGACATCATTTAGGAAACACAATATAAGGGAAAACCATATGGAACTGCCAAACCAAAAACCGGATCAGCTGCTGCAGGCGATCCATCATGAGCAATCGGATGCAAACCATGGAAAACTGAAAATATTTTTCGGCTATGCCGCCGGCACAGGAAAAACCTATGCCATGCTGCAAGCGGCGCATCAGGCAAGGGAACGGGGCATTGATGTCGTCGCCGGGTACATCGAAACGTATACCTACCCACAGACAGCGTCACTGCTTTGCGGACTGGAACAGATGGAGACCAGGGAAATTCCATATAACGGCGTTGCACTCTATGAATTTGACATTGACGCCGCATTAGAAAGGAAACCTCAGCTCATCCTGGTGGATGAGTTAGCCCATACCAACGTAAAAGGCAGCCGCCACACCAGACGCTATCAGGATATATTGGAGCTGCTGAACGCCGGAATCGACGTTTATACCACGGTAAACGTACAGCATATCGAAAGCTTAAATGATATGGTTGCGTCCGTTACCGGTATTTTTGTGCGGGAGCGCATCCCTGATTCTGTCTTTGACCAGGCTGACCAGGTGGAGCTGGTAGATATAGAGGCGGAGGAATTGCTGGAACGCCTGAAAGTCAGAAATGCCGGCCGGCGTGAACAGACAGAACAGGCGGCCGCCAATTTCTTTACCCTGGAAAACCTGACCGCCCTGCGTGAAATCGCTCTGCGGCGCTGTGCCGACCGGGTGAATCTGCTGACCGAAAGCGCAAGAATCCAAAGAAGGGGAAATTACCATACCGATGAGCATATCCTGGTATGCCTCTCCTCTTCCCCTTCCAATACGAAGATTATACGTACCGCCGCAAGGATGGCGCGGGCTTTCCGTGGCAGCTTTACCGCCCTTTTTGTAGAGACACCCGGTACGGCGGCAATGAATGAAGAGAACAAAAAGCGGCTGCAGGAAAATATACGACTGGCAAAACAGCTCGGCGCTGCCGTTGAAACCAGCTATGGCGAAGATGTCCCCTGTCAGATCGCTGAATTCGCAAAGCTTTCCGGCTCTTCCAAGGTCGTGATCGGCCGCAGTACGGCAACCAGAAAAAATATATTCGGAAAACCAAGCCTGACAGAGCGCCTGATCGCCGCCGCCCCTAATCTGGATATTTACATCATTCCGGACACCGGCGTACACGACCGGCACCGGCCGGGCAAAATAAAGCTGCCTGACGTCATGCCGGCAAGAGATATCGGAAAAAGCTTCGCTGTCCTGCTTGCCGCCACACTGATCAGCTATATTTTCTATGCCCTTGGATTTACGGAAGCAAATATTATCGCGGTCTATATTTTCGGCGTGCTTGTTACATCCATCATTACATCCAACCAGCTTTACGGGGTCATTACATCCTTTATAAGCGTGCTGGTATTTAACTTTTTCTTTACCAGCCCACGCTTTACCTTTCACTTTTATGACTCTAATTATCTGGTAACTTTTACCATTATGTTTATGGTGGCATTCCTGACAGGTTCCCTTGCTACAAAGCTGAAGGATAACGCAAGGCAGTCTGCTCGAGCGGCATTCCGGACAAAAATTCTGTTTGAAACAAACCAGCTTCTTCAAAAGGAAAAGGATGAGCAGTCAGTCCTAAATGCAGCTGCCAGACAGCTTACGAAGCTTTTAAAAAGAGATCTGGTTATCTATCCTGCGGACGGGAAGGAACTGGCCGCACCGGACGTTTACCGGACAGCGGACAGCGCACAATCCGAACTGACCACGGAATATGAAAAAGCGGTCGCCTTGTGGGTTCTTCAAAATAATGAACACGCAGGCGCGACAACGGATACCCTCTCGAATGCCAAATGCCTGTATCTGGCAATCCGGGCGGGCAGCCAGGTATATGCCGTCGTGGGTATTTCCATGGGCGAAATTCCCCCTGATTCCTTTGAAAACAGCGTTTTGCTGTCGATTCTTGGAGAATGCGCCCTGACACTGGAAAATATCAAAAATGCCAAAGAGAAGGAAGAAGCCGCCATTCTGGCCAAAAACGAGCAGCTTCGGGCCAACCTGCTCCGGGCAATCTCCCATGATCTGCGCACGCCGCTGACCTCCATCTCCGGGAGCGCCGGCAACTTAGTGGCAAATTACAGGAAAATGGACGACGCAACCAGGGAGCAGACCTTTTTGGATATTTATGATGATTCCATGTGGCTGATTAATCTGGTGGAAAACCTGTTGGCCATCACCAGAATCGAAGGGGGACAGGTCAGCTTGCCCCGGTCTGTGGAATTGATGGATGAAGTGATTACGGAGGCTTTACGGCATATCAACCGGAAGAGCAAAGAACATACGATCCGCGTCATTTCCTCACAGGATTTGCTCCTGGCGCACATCGACGCAAAGCTGATCGTCCAGGTAATGGTCAACCTGGTAGATAACGCAATCAAATACACACCTGCCCATTCTATTATTGAAATTCACACGGAAAAGAAAGAGAAATGGATCGTCGTGTCCGTTTCCGATAACGGGCCGGGTATTCCCGACGGGCAAAAGTCCATAGTCTTTGATATGTTTTACAGCGGAGCCAACCGGATCGCGGACAGCCGCAGAAGCCTGGGGCTTGGGCTTTCTCTGTGCAAATCCATTGTCACGGCCCACGGCGGCACAATTACGGTTTCAGATAATCAGCCGAAAGGCGCTGTTTTTACATTCACTTTACCAGCAGGGGAGGTTGAACTGAATGAATAAACCCTTGATATTGGTTGTGGAGGATGATCCTCCGGTGCGCAACCTGATTACGACAACACTGAAAACCAATGACTACCGCTATTTAATGGCAGCAAACGGGGAAACCGCCATTTTAGAAGCCTCCTCCCATAATCCGGATATTGTTCTGCTGGATCTGGGGCTGCCGGATATGGATGGTGTGGAAGTCATCCGGAATATCCGTTCCTGGTCGAACCTGCCAATCATCGTAATCAGCGCCCGCAGCGAAGACAATGATAAAATCGAAGCGCTGGATGCCGGCGCAGATGACTATCTGACAAAGCCATTCTCAGTGGAAGAGCTGCTGGCCAGGCTTCGGGCAACACAGCGCAGGCTCTCTTTTATGACTGCCGAAATGCTGGCAGCCAGCTCCGTATTTGTAAACGGAAAGCTCCGGGTGGATTATGCGGGCGGCTGCGCTTATCTGGATGGCCGGGAGCTTCACCTGACGCCGATCGAATACAAGCTGCTCTGCCTGCTCTCCAAAAACGTAGGGAAGGTACTGACACACACTTTTATCACCCAAAATATCTGGGGGCGGAGCTGGGAAAATGATGTCGCTTCCCTGCGGGTTTTTATGGCAACGCTCCGAAAGAAGCTGGAACTTGAACCAAATTTCCCGCAGTATATTCAGACCCATATCGGAGTCGGCTACCGCATGATGAGGATCGAATAGAAAATAGCTCCCCGGCAGCAGGTTAACCGCCGCCGGGGAGCCTTATTAGTCAGGGAGCCACGCTCATCTCCAGATTTTTACCGTCGCATAGGCAAGTAACCGTCCCGTCCGACGTCAGGTAAACCTGCGTCCCCAGCTCATCCAGCATATTGCATAGTTTCTTGCTTGCCGGTTCCTCCGAAGAACAGGTAATCACGGCCGCCTCCGGTGCGACGCGTTCCAGAAACTCCCTGGAATTATCCTCCTTTTTCCCATGATGGGGCACCTTCAGCACATCGTGGGATAAATCGAATTCCGTCTGCAAAAGAAGCTCGTCAAGGCGTTCTTCCTCACAGTCTCCCGCAAACAGAAAGCTCCTTTCCCCATAAGCCATGCTGACCGTTAAAGAAAAATCGTTATCTTCCTCTTCATATGTTTTTTTCTGCGGCGGGTAGATATAAAAATCCGCCCCGTCCAGGGAAAACTGCATCGACTCGGTCACAAGGACAGGCTGCAGCTTTTTCTCCTCCAAAACGGCACGGTATTCCTGATACTGCCCTCCGTCGGACGCGTAATCCGGCTGTAAGATTTCTCCCACTTCAAACTCACTTACAACCCGGTCAGCCCCGCCTACATGATCCTTGTCAAAATGGGTAATCACCAGATAATCCAGCTTTTCTATCTCCTGTTTTGCAAGATAGTCCCGGATGACGCCATAGGTTTTATCATATCCCGCATCGATCAGCAGCGTATACTCCCTGGTTTCTATTAATATGGCGTCACCCTTTCCAACGTCAAAAAAAGTCACCTTTACGCCAGGATTCTCCTGCATGGAGTTATCATATTCGGCGCTTTCCTGCACAGGGTTCTGCCGCATGGAATTTTCCACTCCTGGTTCCTTACGCCTTTCCTGGCATCCGAAGAGGAAAATCAGCGCGCATATAAAAAGACAGCCAAACTTTTTATGTTTCCTTTTTTTCTCCAAATCGAACCCGTCCTTTTTCGTCATCCACATTAACCTATGATATCCGGCAAACTTACGCAGAATAATTTTTCATCGGCAAGACTCCTGAACGAAACGATACCCGCGCAGCAACAGGCAGTGATCACTAATCCAACTTGCAAATCCTTGTGCAGACGCTCTCAAGCAGCGGCATACTGTGGCTTACGGCCAGAAGCCCGATCTCTCTTTTCTCCACCTCCTCCACCAGAAAGCTCCAGATCTGGCTCTGGGTAATCAGGTCAAGCATCGTGCTGATCTCGTCTGCCAAAAGAAAGCGGGTGCGTTTTCCCAATGCCCTAGCGATACAGAAGCGCTGCATCTCCCCGCCGGAGATTTCCCCTGGAAAGCGGTTTTTCCAGTCCTCCTCGATTCCCAGCCCTTCTATGACATAATCCTCTATTTCATCGCCCTCTTTCAGCACCTCTCTCATGCGCAGGCGGGGATTTACCACCTGCTCCGGGTGCTGCCAGATCATCTGTACCGGGCAATATTTCCCATAGGAACCTAACGGCCGGCCATCCAGCAGGACTTCCCCTCCGTCCGGCTGTTCATAACCGGCCAGAATCTTGCAGAAAGTAGTTTTCCCAAATCCGCTGGGCGCCACGATGCCCACACGCTCATGGCTTTCCACCGTCAGGCTGAAATCCTCTAGGATCTGCTTTGTATCCTTGCCGTATCGGAACGATATATTTTTTGCTTCCAGTACCATACTTTCCTCTTTCCGGCGCATATGCCGCATGCTTCTGTCTGATTTACACCGCGCGCGTACAGCGAACCCTTCCGCCCCGCACATCACGATAAGAAATCTCCCCTTTACATTCCTCCCCGCAGAGCTCGCACCGCGGCCCAAAGGGACATCCCTGGGGCAAATCCTTCACATAGGGCTGGGTGCCTTTGATAAATTGAAATCCATTCTGGGGCAATGCCCGCCACAGCGCTTTCGAATAAGGATGCCGCAGCATTTCCTCCGACCGGAAATCCTTTGCGTCCGCATCCTCCACCGTCGTCCCCGCATAGAATACCACCACCCGGTCAGCCACCTCAAGCGCCTGTTCCAGGTCATGGGTAATCAGAAGGACGCCTGCCCCTTTATCGGCCAGTTCGCGGAAATGGCTCATCACCCGCTTCACCATCTCCATATGAAGCCCCGGGGTCGGCTCATCCGCTATAACCAGGCGGGGATTCCCCATCAGTGCGGTAGATACCAGAACCCTGCGGTTCATACCGCCGGACAATTCAAAGGGGTACAGCTCCTGTACCTCCTGTTTCAGATGATATCCTTCGAATATCCCGTCCAGCTTTTTCTTTGAAGCCGCATCCTTTTTCCCTTTCCGAATCTGAGAACCGATTTTCATCAGCGGGTCTAAAAATGCCACGCTCTGGGGAACCAGCACGATCTCATTTCCCCTGAGCGCTTTCTGCCGTTCTTTGGTGAGAAGCGCACCGTCATAAATCAGTTCTCCGCCCATCGAGGCATTATAGGGAAGGATACCCAGAATGCCGTGGGCCAGCAGGCTCTTTCCCGAGCCGCTGGAGCCTACCACCGCCACCATCTCCCCCTCATGGATCGTTACATCCAGATTTCGGATCACCGGAAGCCCCGTTTTCTGAAATCCTTTTTCGTATTGCTCAAAGGACACGGAAAAATTCCTGATGTCCAGAATCACTTTTTTTTCTTCCATATTCATCATCTGCCTCACCTATGGGCGCTGTTTGGATCTAACAGCCTGCGCAGGCTTTCACCCGCCACGTCGAACAGCGCCACCGTAAATACCAGGAACAGCCCCGGAAACAATGCCAGCCACCAGCGCCCCATCGCCAGGTATTTCATGCTCTCCGATAAAATAATGCCGATGGCCGGCTGCTCCGGAGGCAGCCCGAAGCCAAGAAAGGTGATGCTGGCTTCGTGGAGGATCGCATGGGGAAAGGTCAGGATCAGCCCTACCAGAAACTGTGGGAACAGATGGGGAAGCATATGCTTCCAGGCAATCTCAAATTTGCTGACACCCAGCTTCTGGGCGGTGCGGATATAGAGCGCCTCCTTTAACTGCATAACCTCGCCCCTGATCACTCGGGCAAGGGACGTCCAGTGGGTCAGCGACACGCCGATTACCACGCCTTTAAAGCCCTTCCCCAAAGCATAGGAAATCAGGATCAGCAGCAAAATATGCGGAATCCCCAACACCAGGTCAATGACCCAGGTAATAACCGCATCCACCGTCTTTCCCATGGTGGCCGCAAGAATTCCCAGAAGCAGGGCAAGCACAGAGCTGACCCCCGCCGCCAGAAGCCCGATGCGGATACTCACGGACAGCCCGGTCAGCGTCCTGATAAACATATCCCTGCCCAGCCAGTCCGTTCCGAATATATACTGTCCGCACGGCTCCAGATTCTTCCTGGAAAAATCTGTTGTAAGCGCCTCCTCCCCGAAATACCAGCCCGCAACCGTTACGCCGGCCAGAAACAGAACGGCCAGGCCGAAGAGAAACACCGTCGCCATTCTTCCGTTCAAACGCTTCATGCCCTGGCACCTCCTCTGCGTATCCGCGGGTCGATAAACCCATACAGGATGTTCGCAATCAGATTTCCGCCAAAGACAAACAGCGCGCTGATCACCGTAATACCCAAAAGCAGCGGCACGTCGCTGCCAAGCCCCGCCGTCACGGCCGCCTGCCCAAGTCCCGGATAGGAGAAGGTCTGTTCCACCAGCACGGAGCCGCCGAAAATCTCGCTGATCGAAGCAAACTGCAGCGTAAGCGCCGGCAGCAGTACATTCCGAAGCCCGTGGTTTTTCACAATGTCAAATGTGCTCTCGCCCCTCGCACGGGCAAACAGTACATAGTCGCTCTCCATAATCTCCACCATCTTTTCCCGGGTATGCAGCGTGATATTGGCAATCCCGGTAATGCTTAAGGTGATGGCCGGCAAAATGGCATGCTGAATCCGATCCGCAATGGTCACGCCGCTGGCCTCCACGCCGATGGGGACGCTCAAGCCAATCGGAAGCACCTTCAGCCATACCGCGAAAACCATCAAAAGCACCAGCGCCAGCCAAAAGGCAGGGGTGCTGGCGATCAGCAGGGAATACCCTTTGATCGCCTTGTCCAGGATACTGCCTTCCCACAGCCCTGCCAGAATGCCTAAAACGAATCCCACGATCCCGGATATCACCCAGGCGATGGCCATCAGCCAGAGAGAATTGACCAGCTTCACACCGATCACCCTGGCCACCGGCTGGCGGTACAGCAGGGACACCCCCATATCCCCCCTGAAAAAATCGCCTGCCCAGTTTAAAAACCGTTCCACCGGCGGTTCGCCCACGCCCCAGTAAGCTTCCAGCTTCGCGATCTGCTCCTGGCTCATGGAACCAAGGGCTGCCTGCCCGATATTCGCCTGCAATGGATCAAGGGGCGAAACCGAAACCAAGACAAATGCCGCCAGGCTCACAAAAAACACCAGCAAAACCATCCTGACCGCCTGTTTTCCTACAAAAATAAAATGTTCTTTCACGAGATCGTTTTCTCCTTAATAACAGTTAGATACCCTGCATTGTATTTATTCCCAGTACCACTGATCCACATTATTTACGATAGACCAGCCGTGCCCGTGGGGGTGCAGCTTCTGGTCTGCCACATGGAGGCTCTCATTAGCCCAGTACAGATGGTCGATGTTGCAGAGCCAGATCCAGGGAATATCCCCCTCCTGGGTAACGCCGGTGGCGCCGTCCCACTGGGCTTTCTGCCACAGCTCATAGGATTCCTCCAGGGACGTGGATGCCAGCGCTTCATCCATATACCGGTCTACCGTTTCATTGGAATAAGGAGAGTACTCTGCGCTTCCATTCTCCAGCGTATGATACATATTGTAAAGCTCCATCGGCGTGTGGGCGCCCCAGCCCCACATCAGCGGCTCCGCCAATGCCCTTGTGTACGCCGTATCCCAGCCCACGCCTTCAATGGTGGTATCGATCCCCAGCGCCTTTAACTGGTTCTGGGTGTCGGCAGCCAGCGCCTGGCGGACAGAGTCGCCGGAGGAATACATAATATTCAATTCCGCACGCACACCGTTTTTCTCCCGGATGCCGTCAGCGCCCACAACCCAGCCAGCCTCGTCCAGGAGCGCCGCCGCGGCTTCCGGGTCATAGTCCACCTGCGCCTCGTCATTGTACCAGGGCATTTTATCGCAGACGCTGTATGCGGCCGTTCCGTGGCCGTCCAACACATTTTTAATCATTTCCTCCCTGTCGATGCCGATATTGATGGCCCTTCTGACACGCACATCGCTGGTGAAATCATTTCCCACCCTGTTTCCCTGCTCATCCGTAGATGCCGGTACTGCCGGAAGGTTAAAGCCTCTGTTGTCTACGGTCTCATAGGACAAAAGCCGGTATCCGTCGATGCTCTGCTCCGCATAGGAGGCCGCCGTGTATGCCAGATCCACCTGCCCGGCCATCGCCGCCGCATAAGCGGCATCCTCGTCCATAAAGACTACCGTAACTTTTTTCATCTTCGGCGCGTCCCCGTAATAATCAGGATTTGCCTCAAAGATAATCTGCTGCCCCTTGTCCCACTGCTTCATAATATAGCGGCCGGAACCGATGGGATGCTCCCCGTAATCCGGACCATAGGCATGCTCCGGCACAATACCAACAATCGCCATGGTATAAGGCCAGATGGAATAGGGCTTTTCCATATGAAATTCCACCGTCGTATCGTTTGTGGCCACGGCCTCCTTCAGCATGGTAAAATCATTGACCGAGCTGCTCTCCTTCACCGTATTATAGGTAAATGCCACATCCTTTGCCGTCAGCGGCTCTCCGTCCGTAAATTTTACGTCGTCGCGGATTTTTACCGTCCAGGTCATGCCGTCCTCGCTGACCTGTATATCCGTCGCCAGATCATAGGCGATCCGCAGGTCTGTCGTGGTCACGGTCAGCGTGCTCTGGATCAGCGGCTCATGGACATGCTCTCCCGCTCCCCATCCGTAGGCAGGATTAAACCCGGATTCCGGCTCGGAATTCGGCCCCATCGCCACAATCACCGAATCCTTTTCCCCTGCCCCGGCTGCTTCTCCTGCTTCACCGCCCGACGGCTGCTGTTCTGATGCGGCCGCTGTGGTCCTGCCTGTCTGCGCCTGGTCTTTTCCGGTATCGCTCTGTTTTCCGACTCCGCATCCTGTTATGAGTAAAACGGACATTGCCGCCGCAAAGATTCTGCCGTACGTCCTTTTCTTCATTAAACTATCCTCCTAATCGTAGTTCCGCAACTACCCTCCCATCGCTATGTGCACTTAGGGTCTGTTCTTTAGACCCTTACGTGCGATGCATGGAAAATAGTTAGCGGGTGTTTTTAGCCGCTTACTATTTTCCAGGAGCTTGTCCGGTTCGTTGCTGTTTTTCACAAACTATTTGATACTACCATCATTGCTTATAGATCGTCTTAGGTTTACCTTGGAGATTCTCCTTGATAATATTCTAACAAAGATAAAAAGGGCGCGCAACCCGGGTAGGGGGATGTTTTTTGCGATATTTTTTTCGGCAAAACCAAAAAACTAAAGCTTGCG
>CAJUPT010000064.1 GCA_910588405.1 uncultured Lachnospiraceae bacterium
TCATTTTTTCCAGCACTTCTTTTTGTGCCGCAGACAGGACGCGGGGCGGGACTATCTTCAGCCATTTCTTTGGCAGTTCAAAAGTCAGTCCTCCGCATCCGTTATCTCCGGTACGTTTTACCTGCTCCGGGTGGGAGCCGCACAGCGTTGTCAGCTGCCGGATCAGGGCGGCATTATGAGTATAGACGCTTGCCGTCCGGTCTGCTTCATTAAAGAGAAAGACGCTCTCTTTTTCATAGTTTGTCAGCTTCATTTTCCCTACCTTTCCAGCCCCCGTTTTACATGATCCATGGCGGGCAGTTCCTGAATGGAACGGGCGGCTTCTTTCTGATCCTGCCGCAGCATGTCGAGGAGCGACGGGCGGCTTTCCCGTAAATAATCCCGCTGTTCATCCGCCCTTGCGTGGAAGTCTTTGGCCGCCGCTTCCGGGTCGCGGAAATAATGCCCCCAGAAGAAATTTTCATCCCCCCGCTCTTCGTCGTTCTTCATGTTCCGTGCCCAGGTGGCATAAGGCTGGGGAGCATCCCGGTTTTCAGCAAGGACATACTCCATATGGCCGACGATTTCACTTTCCAGTATGGTATAGCCCTGGTTGATACGGGGCGGTTCATTGTTGGGGATCCCGTCGATCATGTTCATATTCTGCTCCGTGGAAAGTTCCGCCGTCCACAGGTGGTTTTCATTTTCTGATGAAGGCACAAGGGCGTATTCCTGTTCCTGCTCTTTTGCCAGCGGCCTGGGGTATTCCACATACCCGAAAGCTTTGACCGTGCCGCTCTCTACAAGGACAGGCGTGATCTCTTTGATTTCCACCAGTTTCATATCCTCCATGTGGGGGCAGGTGCCTTTCTGCAGGGCCTCATTGGTGATGTAATAGCGGTATCTGTCCGGCTGCTGTTCGGCAAATTCTTCCAGTTTCTGTTTTGGTTCCAAATAGGTCGCCTCCTTCTTTTATTTTTTATCAAACTCCAGCTTAAAATTTACATATTTACCTCCAGTGTCCTCCATGACAATCGTTGCGTCATAGAAGATCCCTTTCTTCTCCGAGTACAATCCGGTCATTTTTACTTTTCCCTTTTTCAGCAGGGCGGCAGCGGTCTTTTTTGTCAGTTCCTTCCGCTTGCTTTTAAAATATGGGTTGTCTTTCCACAGGGTAAAGCCGCAGGAAGGAGACGCTTTATAGCCGGAACAGTAAAAGCTCTTTTTCCCTTCATAGACCGGCCTGCCGCAGCGGGGGCAGACGCCGACAGCCTCTTTGTCAGAGCCGGAAAGGGCGCTGCCGGTATCAACTGCCACATTTTTATAGGATTCCACCAGTCCGCAGACCATATGGGCAATCCCGTTCATAAAATCCTCCGGCTTCCGCTCCCCGTGTTCCACCTCTTTTAAGGCGGCTTCCCATTCGGCGGTCAGCTTTGCGCTCTTTACGGCATCCGGCAGGACGCTGATCAGCTCCATGCCCTTTTTTGTGGGAATCAGTAGCTTCTTTTTCCGCTCTGCGAATCCGCCTTTTACCAGTTTTTCGATCACGCCCGCGCGGGTGGCAGGTGTACCCAGTCCTTTTCGTTCCACATCTTCGATCTGTGCAAATTCCTCCGCCCCGGCGTTCTCCATGGCGGAAAGGAGGGAATCTTCGGTGTACCGTTTGGGAGGGCTTGTCGCTCCCTCATGGAGTGCGGCAGCTTCTGCGGTAAGGAGCTGCCCTTCGGATAACTCCGGCAGGGGAGGGCTTTCTGTTTTATCCTCTGTTTTTTTCCCTGACGCTTCCAAAAACGGCCGCTCCACCGCCCGCCAGCCCCCGGACAGTTCCGTGCGCCCTTTTGCAGTAAAGGTTTCTCCTTCACACAAAAGCGCCACCTCCGTATCCGCATAGGAATATTTTTCCGGGCAGACCGCACATAAAAGGCGTATGGAAATGAGGGAGAGGATATTTTTCTCTCCGGTAGGCAAAGCAGCAAGGTCAGCCCTGGTAACTTCCCTGGTAGGGAGGATGGCATGGTGGTCGCTGACTTTGGAATTATCGGTCACAAGGGCCGCATCCACACCGCCCTGGAATCCCGAAGCAGACGGGAACGCACCGGCGATCTCCCGGCACAGCCCCGGCAGCATACCGGCCATGTCCTCCGTCAGATACCGGGAATCCGTGCGCGGGTAGGTCGCCAGTTTCTTCTCATATAAAAGCTGGATATAGTCCAGTGTCTGCTGTGCGGTATAGCCGTACAGCCGGTTGGCTTCCCTTTGCAGGGTGGTGAGATCATAGAGTTTCGGCGGTTTCTCCGTCTTTTCCTGGCGGTTCACGGACTGTACTGCGGCCTGTTTTCCCAGACAGGCCCTCCGCAGCTTTTCTGCGTCTGTCCGGCTTAAAAAGCGTCGGCTTGAAACAGATATGGAGCCGCAGTCCAGCTCTACGGTATAAAATTTTTCTTTCTTAAATCTGGTAATTGCCTGTTCCCGTTCCGTCAGAAGTGCAAGAGTTGGCGTCATCACACGGCCTACATTCAGGGTCTTTCCCCGGTAAAGGGTGGTAAAGAGCCTTGTGCCGTTGATCCCCACCAGCCAGTCCGCCTTGGCGCGGCACAGAGCAGCTTCGTAAAGCAGGTCGTAATCTTCTCCGGGGCGCAGATGTTCCATGCCCTCCCGGATCGCGCTGTCCTCCATGGACGAGATCCAGAGCCGCCGGAATGGTTTTTTACATCCCGTCTGGCAGTAGACCAGCCGGAAGATCAGTTCCCCTTCCCGGCCTGCGTCCGTGGCCTCCACCAGTTCTGTGACGTCCGGGCGTTCCATCAGGCCCTTTAAGATCTCAAACTGCTTTTTTGTCGCCGGGGATACTGAAAAGCGCCAGGGTTCCGGCAGGATCGGGAGATCTTCACGCGCCCATCTGGAATAGCGCGGGTCATAGTTGTCGGCGGCGGAAAGCTCCACCAGATGCCCGACGCACCAGCTTATCAGATAGCCGTTTCCCTCCAGATAGCCGTCCCTGCGTCCGGTCACGCCGATGCTCTTGGCTACTGCCTGTGCGACGCTTGGTTTTTCCGTTATGATAAGGGTATAAGTTGGCAAGATACATTCCTCCTGTCTGATAAGGCCGGCGCAGGAGATACACTGCGCCGGCAGTCTGTTACTGGCGTTTCCGTTTCATGCGGTAAAGGGAGAAGCAGCACGCCGCAGCACCTGAGAAACAGAGCGCGGACAGCCCCATCGGGAGAAGAGGTAGTGTTTCCCCGGTCTTTGGTATGATATCTTGGGGGTTAGTATGCTCCATATCCCACTCGCTGGTAATTTCTACCTCCGTCGTCATGCCTGCCGTGACAGAAAAGCGGATCCGGGCAGTCTCTCCGAAAAAACCTGCCGGGGATTTTCTTTCCCTGAGATAATAATCACCTTCCGGCAGGGTGAGCGTCCCTTTTCCGTTCTTTACTGTCACTTCCCCGGCCTTTTTCCCATCGCTTTTATAGACAGTCAGCACCTGTCCGGAAAGCTTTTCCCCTGTCCCGGCGGCAGAATTGACGACTTGCAGGGTTCCGGTCTTTTTATCTGTCGTATCCCGGCTTTCCCCGCTGCCTGTCCGGGTCGAGGAGGATCCGGCGGCAGACGATGTGTCTGAGAATGGAACGGACGAAAGGGCAGAAAACAGGCTGTCGAACGGGGACGTCTGTGCGCCTGGTTCTTTATCGCTGTTTTCTTTCTGTTCTTCTTTTTCTTCCTCCTTTACGTTTTTCACGGTTTTTTCCGTCGTTTTCCCGGAACGGACATGGAATCCGATCTTTTCTTCATCCAGCCGGTAGCCTTCCGGGGCTTCCAGCTCCAGGAGATAATAACTGCCCGGTTCCAGTTCGATCTCCGCCACACCTTTCCGGTCGGTGGTAACTTCCCCCATGCAGTTGTCCGTGTCTGTTTCATAGATACCGAAAATAGCGTCTTTTAATCGTTCTCCGCTTTCAGAATCCCGTTTGGTGATCCGCAGTGCGCCGGGTTCTTTGCTGTCCCCTGTTTCTTCTTCCCTGCGGTTTGTGACTGTCAGTTCCTTCACCTCCCCTTCCTGCAGGGAGACATGGATGGCATTGGAAGAAAGGAGATACCCTTCCGGAGCCGTGGTTTCTTTCATGGTATAGCTGCCGGCGGGAAGCTCCATGCCTGCTGTTCCGTCTTTCCCGGTCATTAGTTCCCCGGCTTTTCTGCCGCTTTCTTCCTCATAAACGGAGAACACGGCTCCGGACAGCAGACGGTTATTCTGGTCAGCATCCGTTTTAGTGATTTTCAGCACTGCCGTTTCCGGTTCCGGCGCTGTCAGGGGCTTATTGGCGACCGTAAGATCTTTCGTTTCTCCGCCCGCCACAGTGAACGCATATTTTTCTGCGGACAGTTCATATCCTTCCGGCGCACACTGTTCCAGCAGGTAATAATCCCCCGGTGCGATGGCTGCCTGCCCCGTTCCTCCGCTTCCTGTCAGCAGTTCCCCGGCTTCCGTGCCGTCTGCCGCATGGTACACTTTAAAAGAAGCGCCGGACAGGGGAGCGCCTGTGTCTGTGTCTGTTTTCAGCACCCGGATCCAGCCGGTTTCCGGTGCGTTTTCCCCCGGTGTGCCCGGATCGATCTCTGATTCCCCCGGCTTCCCCAGGTCATTGCCGGATACGGTTTCTGCCGCCTCTGCGGCTGGTATTTCCTCTGCTGCAAGCGCCGCCATGGGCGTGGCCATGAGGATAAAAAGGCACAGGGAAATAAAAAATGCTGTGATTCGTTTTGACATAGTGGTGTGTTTCCTCCTTTCATTCTTCCAGCCGCATCGCCCGGACGATCAGCCGGTGCGTAGCTATCCTGACTGGGGTGCAGGTATATAGGGTTAATTGCGCCCCGCCGTCAGTCGGCAGGGCAAATACGGCAGGATCGTCCGGATCCGCCGTCAGAATCTCGCTTACTAAAAATGGGATGGATTCGCCGTCTGCCGTGGTAAACAGAATCTCATCCCCGGCTTCCAGTTCCTCCAGGCGGTTGAAATGCAGTCCGAAGGTATAGCTGCGGTGTCCCGCAATCACGGCGTTCCCTTCGTCTCCGATCATATCTGTCTGCCGCACCCATCCTTCCGAAATCTTCAGCTGTTCTTCGGTGACGCCTGACGTGACCGGAAGTTCCGCGTCTATTTTGGGAATTGAGAGGATCCCGATCTCCGCGCCTTCTTCCGGTTTTCTCTCCCTTTCTGCCGGGGAATTTTCTGTTTCCGCTTCCGGCAGGTTTTCCCCGTTTTTCTCCCCCAAAGTTTCTCCCGGAGCCTCCGTTTCCGCAGGCGGTTCCGCTTCAGGTTCGGTGCGTGGGGAAGCCTCTGTTTCCTGAACTTCCCCGGCAAGCCGCACGATCATTGCCTCCTGTTCCTGCTTTTCCCGACGGCGTTCCCACGAAGGGGACAGCGCCAGCATAGTCCCGGCAAGGACGGCAGACAGGAGCGCAGCGGCTAAAAGAGCTTTTTTATGTGTCTGTTTCATGGTTCCTCCTTTTTTTTCTGGTATCAGACAGCAGATCTTTGATACAGAAGCCGATGCAGGGGCGGGCGCGTCCATAAGGGCATCCCCTGCATTTGTCAGACAGGGCAGGGGCAGGGCTGCTTCCCCGCTCCTGGCTGACAGACGGCTTCCCTGCCATCATGTATTCATACGGGGAATCCGTAAACTGTGCCATGCTGTTATTCCTCCTGTTCCGGCCCGCTATCCATGTCATCATCCGGGTAATCATCATAAAAAGCCGCGTCCATATCCGGCTCTGCCACTTCCATGCCGGCCTGGGCCTGCATTTCGGCATCCTCATTGATTTCCGGTTCGTCCTCATCCAGCAGGTCGTCCAGATCCTCCGCATCGTCCAGGTCGTGCTTCGGCTTATAGATTTTTAAGTAGTACCCGGCTCCGCCAAATGCCAGGACGGCAAGCAGGATAAAGATCATGATTCCTGCGCTGCCGCCTTTTTCCGGTTTTTCCGGTTCTTTCTCCTTTTCGTCTTTCGTTTCTTCCGGTTCGCCGGTGCAGGCTTTTAGGTCATTCTTGCAGACCGAGCAGGCGGTATCTACCTTTCCGGCCTCACACTGTTTCACACAGGAGCAGACCTCCACCACAGGCATGGCGCTCTCCCCGCCGTTTCCTTCTTTGCTCTTTTCTGCCAGGTCTGCCAGGTCGTTCTCCGTAACTGCGTTTAAGAAATATACATTGTCGGAATCCCGCTGGCGGTCGATCACAAGATAGAAGATATTTTCCTCCGGCGTGACAAAGGTAAAAAATTCCTTTCCTTCTTCATCGGTGGCATTGTCAAGGACGGAAGCCTGGCCGTCCGGGGTGATCGGTTTCTGTTCCGGTTCCGGCTCCGGAGCCTGGTAATGGGGGTTTGTTACCGTAACGGCCTCCGACTGGTTTCCGGCAAAGTCAATCGCGTAGACTTCCACGGTTTCCTGACCGTCCGGGGCAAAATCTTCAAAATCCAGGTCAAGTGCGCCGTCTACTCGGTAGTTGACCCGTTTCCCGGCAATATAAATGGCCTCCACACCGGAATCATCATCGGTCGCTTCAATATGCAGCATACCGTCCGCAGATTCTGCGCTGATTCTTGGCGGGGTGGTGTCGGTGCCTCCTGCCGCAGATGCCGTCACAGGAGTAAAAAATGCGCCCATGCACAGCACAAGCGCGGATAATGTGTATCGGATATTAGTTTTCATTTGGCTTTGTTTCCTCCTCTTTTACAGTGCTGTCCTGGGGGACTTCCTTCATGGACTGGATCAGTCCCAGGATTGTTTTCAGTTCTTCTGGCGAGGCAGTGACGCCGCGCACGGCCTGGATGATTTCCATGTTCTCATGCTCCGTGATCTGCCGCTCGATGTCCTTTGCCCGCGCCTGCCATTCGGCGGCTTTCTGCCTTGCCTTTTCAAGCTCCGTTCTCAGACGTTCGATCTTCATTTCCTTCTCCTTTCTGCTTCCTGCGCCAGTTGGGGACGAAATCGTTAAAATCCGGCACGGCGCGGAAGAACCATTTATTGTTCACCCACTGCTGGAGACGGCGCGTTACGGGAGGGGCGGTGGATTTCTCATACACCATCACATAGGGGTCGTATCCCATGTCGCGGAGGGTATAGATGCGGTACAGATCCTGCTCATGGGTGCTGCCGTAATTGGTAAGGACGTAGGCCCGCCGCTTCCGGCAGTCCTTTACGGAAGTCCATTCCAAGAACTGCTTAAAATACGGCGTTAAGTCATCCTCCGGGTTATCCCATGCAAAATGAAGCATTTTTGTCCTTACCCGGTTTAAAGCTGCCGCCTTTTCCGGGGTCATGAGCCGTATGTCAAGCCCCTGGGTGAAATCAACCATCGCCCCGCTGGCCGCAAGCTGCCCTAAGAGCCGTTCCCAGTCCGGACAGGCCAGCAGGTTCGCGTCCAGGAGCTTGATCTCTTTTTCTCCCGCCCAGAACTCGGAGAGGTCTGCCACCGCCACTGTTTTTCTTCCCTCTTTTTCTCCTACAATGCAGAAGCCGCAGCCCCGTGGACAGCCCCGCGACAAAAAGCCGTAGGCAGTCCCGGCAAACTGCGGGTATATCCCGTAATCCGGGCGGGTATGTTCTACATCGTCAGGCAGGCGGTTAGAAAGCCCATATCCTGTGCCGCCCCGGATAATCTGGTCAGCACGGATCCTGCCGGTAAAGTCTTTGGAATAGCTGTCCGTAAAGACGCGGCTCATGTAAACAAGGTCATACCGCCTGCGCCCGTCATGCCATTCCACGGTGTCGCCCCGTGCCTTGTGATAAGCGGAAAGCTTCATCAGGCACAGGTTTGGCCATCGGTGGCCGTCTACGTCAATCAATCCTATTTTCAGTGTGATCCCTCCTTTTCATGTCCGCTGGCTGTCTAAGTAGGCAAATTCCAGCTGGTTCTTACATATCCCGCTGCACAGATAGCCGCTTTGAAACGGCGCACGTTTCGATTTTTCCATTCCTTTTCCTGTGTACTCCACCCTTGGACTGAGCCAGAGCATCTCCACCCGGTTTTCATAAAACATTTGAAACCGTTCTTTGCTGTCAAAAATGCCCTGAAAATTCAGCAGCATGGCAAATGGCCTGCCGATCTCATACAGCCGCCGGATTACCTGCCCCTTTAAACTGTAGGGCGGGTTGCTGACGATATAATCGCAGTCCGGCACCTGGGCTGTGAAAAAGTCCTGCCCGGTGTGGATATGTCCATAAATAACATGGAATCCGTTGCCGGACAGGACTTTGACGAATGCGCTTTCCGCCGTATCGAACGGGCACCAGACCACAGAACCGGCCTTGAGCCTCTCCATGATCGGATATACCGCGCAGGCAGGCGTGAAATATTCATCATTTTTATGGAACTGATGTTGTATCTGGATTGTAATTTCCTCCTTTCAGGGCAGCCGGCCCCCACTGTAGAATTTTGATAACCAGTAGCTTGTGTCAAGGCTGGCGTAAGAAATTGGCGAACCGCAGTGGATCATGCGCCCGCCGCCTACATAGATCCCCACATGGGTGACTGGGGTAGCCGCCGAATAGGTTCCGGTAAAAAAGACCAGATCCCCCGGCTGTAGGTCTGCCCTGGAAACCGGAGTGCAGAGATTATAAAGCCCCTGTGCTGTCTGCCTGCCCACATTTCCTACGCCGGAATGGTTGATAACCCACGACACATAGCCGGAGCAGTCAAAGGAAGTGGCAGGGGAAGATCCGCCCCAGACATAAGGGAATCCCAGGTATTTTTCCGCTTCTGCAAGCATAGCTTCAAAACTGCCGTCACCCATGGCCGCTCCTGGGTTTGCCGCAAAATCGGGCATACCAGCCGCGCCCCCGCCCGGAAGATAGCTGTATCCGCCGTTATCCACATAATAATAAGGGTTTAAATACTGACCGTTATGGGTGACTTCCAGATGTAAGTGCGCCTCGGTGCTGTTTCCTACGGCGGCAATAACATCGCCCTTCTTTACTTCCTGTCCCGCCCTGACCGAGAGGGTGGAGCAGTGGGCGTACCGGGACTGGTAGCCGTCTTTTCCTTCGATCACCACACACAATCCATAGTCCCCGGCATTTCCCGCCGATACCACACGCCCGTCCTGCACGGCTTTGATCGGGGTTCCGACTGCGACGCCGATATCAATGCCCCGGTGGAGGTCTTTTGCCCCGGTCGTGGGGTGTACCCGGTAGCCGTATGGGCTGGTGACATAAGGGATCCATGCAAAATCAAAAGGGTTTCCATAGCACTGGCGGTTGCCGCAGGTCTGCATATATACACCATAACGGTCTGTCTGATCGCCTGGCGCAAGGCTCGACGCGATAATATCCGAAAGAGGGCGCACAGTGAGCGTTGTCTGGAGAACATACCAGTCATATTCCTGTTCTTCATCATTTTCATCTATATAGGTTCGGGTTTCTATGATCTCTGTCCGGGTGAGCTGGTACTGTTCCCCGAATAACCGATTTAGTTCCGCCAGAACCTGTGTATAAGTGAAGTCTCCATAGGCCGCTGAAAGGTATCCCATCAGTTCATAAGGGTTATGGCCAATCTCCCCGATGTTGTAGCGGTATTCATCGTAATTTGGATAATTTGCTTCCGTACTGTTAATATCCCTTTGCAGGTCAGTTTCCAGTTCGGTGTAGTATAGTTCGCTTTTTTCAATTTCCGAATCTTCTGCCACATAACAGGTGGATATCACTGCCGACTGTACGCCGGTGAGCATGGCGGAGCAGGAAGAAAACAGGGAGCCGCACATGGCAAAAATGAGGACGCCCACGGCGATGATTCCAAGGACTGCTTTGTGGGCGATGACTTTCTGCGCGATGGCGCGGATCACCTGTCCGGCTGCGGTCAGGACATTGGTAGTGTGCTTTGCACCTTTCGCCGTCTCCCTTGCCGCGGCGGCATATTTTCGTTTCAGTTTCTGCTTCTGGATCCATTTGGATAACGCTTTTTTCTTCTGTAATTCCGGGTTATCCAGAAGGAGTTTTTGATAGGCCGCGTTCACGTTGGCTTTTGCCAGACGTTTTTCCGCGCGGCGCACTTCCCGGTAAGGCTTATCGTGCAGCCTGCGCTTGTTCCAGCGGAGAAACCGTCCTCCGGCTCGTTCCGCCGTAAACTCTGCCTTATGAGCCGCCTCCACGCCCACGTTGTCCCGTTCCGTTTCCCGGATCTTCTGGTGCAGCTTTAAGGAAGCAGTGGTCACAGCCGTCCGCCGCAGAGCTGTCACCGCCCGTTTCGGCAGCGGCGGCTTTTCATATTCCGGTATGGCCTCTGTTTCAAACTGTAGCCGGCGCTTTACCTTTCCGGATTCATTGTCATACTGCTTCTGCAAACGGGCACGGCGGCGGGTCGGCAGTTTGGACTGCGCCTTTTCCAGTTTTTTCCCGGCTGATTCGGCTTTGTTCTGTGCCGATTCATATTTCTTCTGCTGCCTGGATAATCCCGGTGTTTTTTCCGTCTCCGGCACACTGTTTTTTCCTGCGGCGGCATTCTTACGTTCCTGCGGCGGCAGTTCGCTCCGGTCATATTGCAGACGGGGCGGGCTTTCCGCCCCCTTTTCTTCAGCCGAAAACTTTGCCGCCAGCCTCTGCTTTTCTTTTGTCCGTTTTCCAGAAGGTTCCCCTGTCCTGTTATCCTCATGTTCAAATCGGAGCCGTCCAGATTCCTGGGGCACAGGAGCTGTCCCCAGTCCCTTTTCTATGCCTTTTTGCTCCGGCTTTGCCGCATCGGAAGCAAACCGCCGTGCCTGCTTCTTTTTTAACGCTGTGCGGTCTTTGGGATCTGCCTGCTCTTTTTTTGTTTCTGCCCGGCTCTGGGGATTTACCTCCTTCCCTTCCCTATGGCCGAACCGGAGCCGTCCGGATTCGTTTGTTTCCGTGTCAGATTCCGGCAGGTTTCCATCTGTTGGTCTTTCAGCATTGGCAGAAAACTTTACTGCCATTTTCTTTTTTACTGTCGTCCGTCCTTTTTCCGCTTCTCCATTCTTTTCCCCCGGCCCGAATTGCAACCGCCCGGTTTCATGGAGCGGCGGGGAATGCGAGGGAATTCCGTTCCCCGGCACGGCATCCGGTTCGGTATCTTTGCCCGGAACGGGTGCAGCCGCTTCAACATGCCGTCTTACCGCCGCCCGCGCTTTTTTTCCTGTCTGCGGTTCTGCCGTTGGTTCGGAATCCCAACCGCTTTTCGGCAACGTGTCGGCCATATCCCTGGCATCTTCCTGTCCGGAAGGGGGATGCCGGTATCTTTTTGACGGCTTTGAAGACGCATGGCTGTCTCCGGATGCACGGTTATCCCCGATGGCTTTTCCCTCCGCAGGAAGGGGCTTCTCCTGGAAAATCGGAATATCTGCGGCTTCCCGCATGGAAGCAGGGGCGTTTGCCGGCCCCCATATTTCCGGTGCAGCGGCCTCTGAAAAACGGTCATTTACATCCTGCTGAACCGGTAGAAGTTCCGGCGGCTGATACGACTGTTTAGGCTCCTGTTTCTTTTCTGGTGTCTGTATGCGTCCCTGGGATCGGTGCCCGGCTGCGGTGTCCGCCTGCCGTTCCTGCATGAAAGAAACTTCCTCCAGGCGGCTGCTGATCCGCTGCTGTGTTCCCTGGGTCAGATTCTTCTCCGTCAGCCCGTTGCGGGTCATTTTCTGTACTTTTTTATCCCGTACCTTAAATTCCTGCCCTCTCATAATGCCGCCTCCTGTGCTTTCCGTCCTTTATCCGGTGCAGGGGCTGTATGGGCGGCAGCGAGAGTTTTCTTCTCTTTTAAGTCTTTCAGCACGGAAGGTTTTTCTTCTGTTTCCTTCATTTCATCCGGCTGCGGTTCCGGTTCGTCTATAGCGGCGGTTTCTTTCTGTCCTTCCCTGATGTCCGTATCGACAGCAGCTGCGTCCACTTCCGGCAGTTCTTTTCCTGCCGCCTGTTCCAGCCGTTCTACGCTGCCAATAGCGGCAAGGGTCAGATTATTCAGTTTGTTCAGGATATTCCGCTCCGTGCGGAGCGGGGTAAGGACAGCCGCCTGGAAACGTCCCTCAGTGCCACCGTCCACCGCCGTCATCTCTTTTCCGACAGCGGCGCGGCCTGCGTTCTTTAAATGTCCGCCCACGCTCCGCAGTTCCTTTCCTACAGCCTCCACTTTCTCAATAGACTGCTTAACTTCGGTAATGGAACAGGACAGATTTTTCTGCATGGCCTCCAGTGCTTTTTTTACCCCGATTGCGGAAACTGCTTTATCCAGGGCTTTTACGCCTGCCTGTTTTGCACCGGCGACCGCATCCCTGGCTCCTGCTATGAGTCGTTCCTTTAATCCCATGATCCCTTCCTGCATGGCATGGATCCGGCTATCTGCCGCGTCTATGGTGCGGGAGACAAAACCTTTTTCCGGGCTTTCCTGCATTTTGGCAAGCTGTTCCCTGGCCTGGGCCAGTTCGCGGGCTGCCGCCTGAAGCTGTTCCGCCATATGCTCCATCTGCCAGAGCATAATGGAATAATCCTGTCCAGCTTCTGGGCGGTTCTCCATCAGCAGTTTATAAAACTGCCGGACAGCATCATTTTCCATAAGCTGTGCGCCCTGTGCGCTGCTCTCATTCATTATTGCGCCCTCCTTTCCGCTGCTGTTTTATCAAGCCTTTGCCAGATCTTCGGGCCTTGTTGTTAGTAATTGATACAAATGGGTCTGTTTCGGGAAATGGTCGATAAAGGGTATGATCACATTCCCGTAAAACAAAAGCCCCTCACCGGCGTTGGAATTGGTCACATAGGAAAGCTGGTGCGGGGAGATGTTCAGCTGTTTCGCCAGAATCTGCCGGTCGCCGGCGGCCTGGTTGAGCATATAAATGAAATCGCTGTTTTCAAAGATATTCTCGATCTCCCTGGAAGAAAGAAGATCCTTTACATTTTGTGTAATACCGGTCGGAATCCCGCCCCACTTCCGGAAACGCTTCCAGATCTCCACCGAATAAGCGGCAGTCTGTTCCTCTTTCAGTAAAAGGTGGAATTCATCAACATAGAGCCGGGTGGACTTATGGACTTCCCGGTTCACTGTGACGCGCCCCCAGACCTGATCCTGCACTACCAGCATCCCCAGCTTTTTCAGCTGTTTTCCCAGTTCCTTGATGTCATAACAGACAATGCGGGACTGGATATCCACATTTGTCCGGTGGTTAAACACATTTAAGGAGCCGGTTACATAGATGGCCATGCAGTCCACCACATGCCGCGCCCGCTCACCGCCGTATTTTTCGATCTCATTATATAAATCCTGCAAGATCGGCATTTTCTCCGGCACGGGGTCGTCAAAAAAGCGGTGATAAACCCGGCGCAGGCATTGGTCAATGATACTCTTTTCGTCCGGCTCCACCTTCCCCATCATCAGTTCCATAAGGGAGAGGATAAAATCACTCTTTAAGATCAGAGGGTCGTCATCCTCACTGTAATTCAGGTTAATATCCATGGGGTTGATATACTGGCTGGAAGTGGGGGAGACCTTAATGACCTGTCCGCCCAGCGCTGTCACCAGCGGCGAATATTCCGCTTCCGGATCAATAATGGCGATATCATCCGTTGTGATCAGAAAAGCATTGGTAATCTCCCTTTTTGCAGAGAAGGATTTTCCTGCACCGGGAGTTCCCAGTATCAGGCCGTTGGGGTTCTTTAACTTTTTCCGGTCGCACATGATTAGGTTGTTGGAAAGGGCATTGACGCCGTAATACAGCGATTCCCCGGACTGGAAAAGCTCCTGGGTAGTGAACGGCACGAAGATTGCCGTGCTGCTGGTGGTAAGCCCTCTCTGTATCTCCACACGGTTCACACCCAGCGGGAGAGAGGACATAAAGCCCTGTTCCTGCTGGTAGCTTAGCCGGCGCAGGGCGCAGTTGTATTTCTGGGCAATCCCGGCCGCCTGGAACACATTGTTTTCCAGTTTCTGCCGTTTTGCCGCCGTGTTCATTAAAAGGATCGTAACAAGGAACATACGCTCATTACGGCTCTGCAAATCCTCAAGCAGTGACTTGGCTTCATTTCCGTAAGTGGCAAGGTCGGTCGGGATGATGTCCATGTCATATCCTGCCCGTACTGCCTTTTTCTGCTCCTCGATCCGCATTTTATCCAGGTCGGTCAGCTTGCGCTTCACGGTCTTTATCGCCGCGCTCTGGTCAATGGACTGGATATGCAGCGTGACCACCATGCTGTTCTCCAGATCGAGGAAATCCGCCAGCATACGGTCAGTCAGTTCCGGCGCTAATATCTGCAAAAATGAAACCGCGCTATAGGTCTGCCCGATCTTGAAATACTGCCCGTTCTGGAAGGTGAAACTGTCCGGCGCGATAAAATCCTTGCTGGAAAGCCCTGTTTTCCAGATCGCGTCCCAGGAGAAGTGGAATTTTCTTTCCCCGGCAGGGTGGAACATCTGGTGCAGGATGGAGAGCCGTTCATATCCGTCCAGTGACCTTGCTTTCACCCCCAGCACCTTGAAATTTGCAAGGATGTCAGCTTCAATCCGTTCCAGCCGGGTCTTTGCCGCCTTGATGTCGTCCGCCTCAATGCCAAATGTAATGTATTTTGTCTTTGTCAGCCCATTGTTGCCCCTTGAGAGCTGCCCGCGCAGCATACCGGCATATTCGCGCCGGATCTCATTGAACATGTCGTCCTGTTCCGGGATCTCAATGGATTTTTTAAACTTCTCCATATCTGCCTTCTGGTTCAGGAAAGAAAGCTGGAAGCGGATGGATGCGTCAAAATAATTGAGGAAATCGCACCAGTTCTCGAAGATGATGTTCTTGTCCTCATTCTGTGCCAGCTGGTAATTGATGTCTAAAAACTCGATTTGTTTCGTGTAGTAGTTCCCGCCTGCGGCGCAGATCCCGTCCTGCCGCATTTCCTGGTAAGGGATCGTCTCCTGTGCGGATTTTGGGATCCGTCCGTCACGTTTTGCTTTTTTAATAGAAGCGGCAAGGCGTTTTTTCTCCCTGCCCGTCAGCTTCCCCTCCGGGGAAAGCCGGAGGGCTTTTAAGTCTGCTTTATCTTTTTTGTACTGGTTTTTTGCGGCCTGCAGGGCCTTTTCCTGTTTTGCCTGCTGTTTTGTTTTCAATCTTTTCTGCCTCCTTATCAAATTCCGCCTGCCGCATGAGCGCGGCATAGCCATTGTTGGTACGGTAAGGCCGGGCCGGCGGCCGCAGGAATGATACATTGATAAAATTCCTCAGCACTTTTTCCAGTGGCTGCCCGTCTTTTTCATAAATGCCGAACGCAAAAAATGGCAGCATGAGGCCGATCATTAAAAGTGCCGCTGATTCATTTCCGATGCTGCCGCGGCTGAAAAGGTAAGCCGGGATCCCGATAAGCCCGCCCAGGCTAAAGCATACCAGCTGCCGTTTTGTCAGGTTCAGAGCCACCTTGGTCTTTACTTTCGTCAGATCCTTTGGCACGGGTACAAATGCCATGCTACCTCACCTCCCGGTCTCTGTTTTTTGCCTGGGGCTTTTCCACGGCTGCGGGTGGTGCGGATAACTGCGCCCGGATCGAAGGTTTTGGCTTTTCCACCTCCGGCAGCGCCTTTTCCCTGTCACGCTCCCGGCGTACAAGACCGATAAAACCGTCCAGCACAGCCGGGTGGCTCTCCACAACATAATCCAGACGCGGCTCAAAGACAGAATTATCACTCCCTGGGATCGGGAATGTCCCAGCCCATACCTTGTTATCTCTGGAAAAACGCCCGTCAGACATCTTCGTCTGGACAGTGTTTGCCAGAACCCAGTCCACCCGGTCAATGCCGTATTCCGCGATCACCGGTTCGATACAGCAGCCTTTCAGGTGGAAGCCGTCAAAATTTTCCCGGATTGCTGTCTCTACCGCATGTTTACACGCAATGTTCAGTTTTTGGGAAGCCCTGAACAGGTCAGTTTCCCCTCTGGCCCGCGCTTCCGCTGCGGAAAGTTTATAGATTTCCGGATATTCCATGTTCATCTCCTCCTTTTTCCGCCCGGTATCCGGACGGATTCCTTAACGTGCCCCTTTGTCCGCCGATCTCTGTACATCCGGTGCCGGACGCGCGGCAGCTTCTTTTGCCGCATTTTGAAGCGCCCCGCGCAGGGAAGGTTTTTCTACCGCTTTCTGGTATTCCCCCAGGACAGCCGTATTGATCGCCTGGCGCATTTCCGCAGTGGTGGGGCAGCATATGTCATGGTATTTGCCGTCCTTCCCTTTGCTGCTTGGCATGGCAACAAATTTTCCTTTTTCGCTGTCCATGACGCGGATCCCGTTCACGGCAAAACAGCCTCCGACCGTCGCGCTGGCAAACGCGAGCAGGTTCCCTCCCTTCTCCTGAAGGGGATAGACCTTGACGCTGACTTCCAGCGTATTCTTCTGGTTTTCCATGGTGTTCTCCTTTCTTTTTGTTTCCAGGGGCAGGAGGTTCCCGTTTTCATAACGGTAGCCTGCCTCCCGGACTGCGTTTTGTGTTTCCGCTGACACACGCCCATTTACCAGAAGATCCGTATCAATGGCAAACAGGAGCATATCTTTTTCGTTAAATTCCTCCGGCAGCTTCCCGTTCCATGTCCGGCGCATCTGCCCGGTTTCATCCATACGGTAACGCGCCGGCATCCGTCTTTCCCCCATAAGCGCCCCCTTTAATGTGCATTGAATATGGAGCGGGAGATAGAGCTGGTCTTAAACAGCGAGAAGCATAAGAGCAGGGTGTACCCGGCACAGCTCCAGATTGCCTTGTGGATATTGGGCGCGGTTCCGATACCTGCGATCAGTGCGGAATAAATGGCAATACAAACCATGATAAAAAAGCCCTGCAATCCCAGAGCCACCAGCCCCCGCAGGTAGTTGTTCCCCATCTGCCCCCATTCCCGGTTGGTCATGGTAGCGAAGGGGATCGCGCCGACAGAACAGTAAATATAAATCTCCACCATGCGCCCCACCAGCACCAGCATGACACAGACTGACAGGATAGGGGTAGTAATCCGGATCAGGGCAGTCTCCACCAGAAGCCCGAACAGTTCCCCAATCCCCATCGTATCAAGCTGGGTAGCCAGGCTTCCCAGGACAGCAGAAAACTGGATGCTTGTGTTCCCGGTGATCACGGCGGCGCTCCGCCGCACGACTGTCTGTGACAGCTCAAAGATCGCCATGGTGATGTCAAACGTATGGGTGACAAGGTAAGTCGCAACATATA
>CAJUPT010000065.1 GCA_910588405.1 uncultured Lachnospiraceae bacterium
CCACCTTCGGAAAGAAGAAGGGGACAGCGGATGCAGAGAATGCGGCAGCCGGCAGCGAAGCTCTGGAGACAGAGGGAAACGGCCTGGAGGAAGCAGAAGAAAAGAGTGAAAAAAAGAAACAGGATGCAAAAAGGGATCAGACAAAGGAGGAAGAAACAGAAACCGGGACAGAGGAAGAGGAAACGCAGATGGAAGCAACGCCTATGGTACAAAGCAGCGGACTCTCGGTGAGCGGCACCAGTGCGGAAGACAGCTTTGATATTCCCATGAGCGATCTCTATACCTTTACGGATCCGTCCCTAAGCTTTGATACCCGCTATGTGCTCTACGGCGGTTCCGGCTGCATGATGGCAAAACAGGCCGGCGCGCAGGGGTATACCTGCATTGGGGCATACGAGATTCTTTACACAAGCGGAGGGAGAGCGGCGGCGGAATACAAGTTCTGGGTTATGGGCAGCGTCAGCGATGCCATTGGCTGGGAGGCATATATGAGTCCGAATTACAATGACTCCAACTGCTCCATAAGCCGTCATGGCGATGTGGTCTGTCTTTACACGAAGGGCAGCTATGTGCAGGAAAGCTACATTGATTTTTATTATAAGCAGGGAGTGATCGAATCGGCCACGGCGAAGGCTTACTTGAAGATGCCTTTTTTCTTTAACGGAATGAGTGATTACCATGGTTCCGGAAATAAACCTTCAGGTGGTTCTGAGACTCTTGACCCGGCGCCGGCGCCCGGCCCTTCACCCAAGCCCGGCCCGGCGCCGGCGCCCGGACCGCAGCCTTCCGGCGACGACAAGGAGAACAGCAAAGATATTCCGATTACTGGAAGCTATACTTTTAAGGATCCGGAGGGGCTGGATTTTGACATCCGGTACGTGCTGGCGTGTGAGGATAAAAATGCCAGCGCAGTCAAAACAGTTGCCGACATGGCAAAAGCAGATATAGTCAGTGTTTACGAGATTCTTTATGTGAAAAACGGAAAGGCTGTGGCAGAATATAAATGTTATGTCGCAGCGGATGATGCACAGGCAAAGAAGATCGCAGATACATATCAGATGCCGGACGGCCTCCATGGCGACGTGATGATCCTCTGTAATGACAAAGCCATGTTAGATCAGATGATGGATATTGGCGTAAAATATGGTTATATATCTGCGGCGACGCCGGAAGCATATATCCGTTATCTGATGAGCACGGAAGGATTTAAGGAATATAAAGGAGACGGAGGTTCAGCGCCGCTCCCGGATCCGAAACCGGTTCCTGGCCCTGGGCCAGATCCGACGCCTGACCCTGCACCGGGTCCCCCAGTTGAGGAATTTGTTCCGGATTTCAAGGAGATCCCGACGGTGCAGATCACGAAGGATTACAGTTTTACGGATCCGGACGGACTGGATTATGCGGTACGGTTTGGAGCATATGGCGGGAAGGACTGTCCTTTTGCGGTACAGTATCAGGCAGTGGGCTACAGTGATATGATCTATGCAGACCAGGAAGGAAAGGCAGCCGCCGAATATAAGTTTTATGTGATGGAAAATGAAGATGCGGCAAGGACCTTAAGGGAGCAGTTTGCCGGATATGGCGCAGATGCGGCTCTTAGCAGGGGCACGGTGGTCTGTGTGGCCGTTTCCGGGAAAGAGGCCCAGGACAATATTGATGTCTTTGCCCAGTACGGACAGATTCCAAAAGCCACGGTGAAAGCATACTTTGATACGGTGGCGGCTCCTTACGGACTTACTGTGACAGAGGCAGCCAGAGAATGGAAACCGGATCTTACAAAGAAACCGGTTATTCAGATTACAAAAGATTATGCATTTACAGATCCGGATGATGTGCAGTATGATGCCAGATATGCGGCATACGGCGGAAAAGAGTGTCCGTATGCGGCGCAGGCCGGAGCGGAAGGCTTCTGCGAGATCCTTTATTCTGAGAATGGAAAAGCGGCTGCTGAGTATAAGCTGTATATTATGGCTGATGAAGGGGCTGCGAAGGCGCAGAAGGAAACAATGGAGGCCGGAGGCATGGATGTAACGCTCAGCAGGGGGAACGTGGTGTGCGCGTATTCTGACGGAGAATATATCCAACAGACGATTGATCTGTATGTGCAGTATGGCCTGCTTGAGGAGGCCACGGTGAAGGCTTATCTGGATGCGATGTTTGGACAGTACGGTTTGGAGTTTACGGAAGCTGCTTATGGAAAAGAACCGGAAGAGCCTGAGTCTCAAAAGCCCGTCGCTACTGATAAAGCGAACAGTCCGGCTTTCCAGATGGGCGGCAATCATGTGTTTGAGAATCCGGACGATCTGGACTTTGACAGCCGCTATGTGCTTTACGGCGGCCCGGAAAGCGGAGCCTTTGGTATGGTGGCAGGTGCCACTCAGGCAGATATAAAGGAAATGTATGAGGTCCTTTATGTGAAAGACGGCAGGCCGGCGGCAGAATATAAATGTTATGTAACGGCAAATGAGGCAGAGGCACAGAAAATTTTGACAGCATATGGAACGATGGTATCCACGGAACATGATGTTGCGATCATGTACAGCAGCGGGGAGAATGTGGAACAGACGATTGCCATGTATGCGCAGTATGGAGGGCTGACTGATCCGACTCCGGCAGGATATCTTCAGTTTATGATCGATAATGAGAATCTGAAGCCTGTCGTCCCTCCTGAAGCACCGGCGCCTGTCCGGAGTGCCGGGGACCAGGAAGCAGATGAAGGACAGAAGGAAAAGGCTCTGCAGGAAGCGGCAGAGCCGGAGGCAGAAGCAGAGCCGGAGGCAGAAGCAGAGCCGGAGGCAGAAGCAGAGGCTGCGCAGCCGGCAGCGCAGACAGAGGAAGAAGAACCTGTGTCAAAGGTTCCAGCGGCCGCACTTTTAGAGACGGCGGAGGACGTGGCGAGAAAGGCTGACAGAGAGGAAGATGATGAACCGGCGGAGGAAGAGGAACCGGTTCATGAAGATGAGCCGGAACAGACAGAGGAACCAAAACAGCGGGAAGGACCGGCGGCAGAGGAAGGCGCCGGCCCAGGTGAAGGTCTGGATGAAGCATAAAATAAAACAGATGAATGACATAAGAAGGAGTGCATGACAATGAGAAAAATAAAGATTCTGACAGCAGTGTTTTTGGCGGCGGCGGTAACGGTAAGCCTTGCGGCCTGCGGCGGTAAAGGGGAGCAAAAGGCGGAAAGCGGGACAGAGGCAGCGGCCGGGACGGAAAAAACCGGGGGAACAGAAGGCTCAGCGCCGGAAACGGAAGGCGCCAAAGATACAGAAGGCGTTAAAGATACGGAAGGCGTTAAAGACACGGAAGAAGGCGATGAGACAAAAGCGGCAGGAGCGGCAGTATATCCGGGCATTGAGATGACGGATACCTTTACCTTTACGGATCCGGCTGATCTGGACTTTGATACCCGCTATGTGTTTATGGGGGATTCCACCTGCAAGCTTCTGACGGATATGCTTAATTATGATTTCCATGGTACGGCTCTGTATGAGATTCTCTATGTGAAGGACGGCGAGGGCGTCGGGGAATACCAGTATTTTGTGATGGAGGACGAGGAAAGTGCCAAAGGGCTGGCAGATTTTTATGGGGCACAGGGACAGAATGTGACGCAGGAGGAGAACAGGGTCTATACCTTTTCCGATGCGGATCTTTTGAAAAGTACACTTATGATGCTCTCAGGCGCGAATATGATCCGCGACGAGGAGCCGGAAACTTATGTGAGATATATAGCAGACTCTTATGGACTGGTGGAGCAGTAAGCAGCCCTGCCGGGAGGAAAGGAGCAGATTCCTTTGGGAGTACGAAAGAAAGAAAACGGAAGCTGGCGGGAATTCGGATATTATCTGAAAACCGTCAGGCTTCCCTGGCTGTGGATTGCCGTGGCATTTATCTGCAGCATGCTTTACAACGAGGTGATGCTTCATCTGCCGTCCACCACGGCGGGACTTTTGAGCGGGAGCCTGGATAATCAGGTGTTGATGGATGCCATCTGCTTTTATGTGTTCTTTACCATTGTCCTGTGTGCCGACACGGCTCTTCGGTGTCCGGCCCAGCATTTGGGCGTCCGCAATGCGAGAAAAGCTCTGTGGAAGAGGATGCTGCATATCCGCATGGATTATTATGACAGCCATGATCCGTCGGAGCTGATGAGCACGATCACCAACGATGCGTCGGAATCCATGAAGGATCTGGTCCGTTATATCGTGGCGTTTATTCCCGATGTGTATTATACGGTGCGGGCTCTGCAGATGATCTCTTCTTATAACATATGGCTGATGGTGTCGATCTTCATGCTGCTTCCGCTCAAGTTTGTCTATATGGTGTACCTTGGAAGACGGAAATTCCGGACGCAGGCTGGCGTGTACCGGGAGATCGGCGGCCTGACGGCCTATCTGGCGGAGCGGGTCCGGGGCTTGAGCCTGATCAAAACGTATACAAATGAAGCGCAGGAATTGAAAAACGGTGAGGAGGCTGCGAAAAAACTCTTTGACGCCAATATGCGGGTGAAAAAGCTGGAGTGTCTGGATACGGCGGTGTCCACCATGATCGGACTGGCCCAGAATATGATCGTCATGGTATTCGGCGTGGTGCTTTTGCAGCGGGGAGCCATTACCATGCAGCAGTGGGTATCGTTCTTCATGTTCTCGGCCACATTATCCAATACCTTTACGGCGCTGATCGGCTACTGGACCGGAATGAAGACCGTCCAGGGAAGCTTATCCAGAGCAGCTCATATGCTGATGGCGCCAAAGGAGGAGGAAGGGGAGACGGGAACGGAAAAGCCGGAACACAAAGGGATTACCTTTGAAGAGGTTTCCTTTTCCTACGGAGACAAGCCTGCGCTCAGAGAGGCTTCCTTTACGATTCCTGACGGAAAGGCGACGGCCATTGTCGGGCTCTGCGGCAGCGGAAAGACTACCTCCTTAAATTTGATCGAGCGATTTTATGAGGCCGGCGGCGGGCGGGTGATACTGGGCGGCGCAGATGTGAGAAAGCTTTCTTTAAAGGAACTGCGGGAGCGGTTTGGATATGTGCAGCAGGGGGCGGAGATCTTCAGCGGAACCCTCAGGGAAGCGCTGACTTACGGGATCCGCCGATCTGTATCGGATGAGGAGATCCTGGCGGCGGCGTCTGAATCCGGATTTTTGGAAGTTATGAAGCGGTGGGAGCGGGGGCTTGACACGATGGTTTCGGCCGGCGGCGTTTCCATGTCCGGCGGGCAGAGACAGCGTTTGGTGCTGACCAGGGAATTTCTGCGGAATGCTGAGGTGCTTCTTTTAGATGAGCCTACCTCGGCATTGGACGCGGTGGCGGCCAAAGAGGTACAGGATGCGGTGTTCGGCCTGTTCCCCGGTAAAACAAAGGTGATCGTGACTCATGATCCGGAGCTTATGAAGCGGGCGGATCAGGTGGTGCTTCTTTCTGGCGGCGCGGTTTTGGGCTGCGGGACTTATGAAGAGCTGAAAGCGGGCTGTGAACATTTTCAGGAACTCCTTTCTGCCTGTGAAGGGGAGGTGGACGTCCAATGATCAAAGCATTTAAACGGTATACAAAGGTATTTAAAGGGATCAGGCTGCCCTGGGGGCTTCTGTTTCTGGTGGTAGCTGTTTCGGTGGTCCGGTCTCATCTGGAGGTGGAGACTCTGACGCTGACTGCCTCCATTATCGACGGAAGCCAGGGGAGCGTCCGCACCGACGAACTGGTGCGGTATATTGAATTTCTCCTGCTCTCCTGCATTGTTTCGGTCGCGTTCAATTACATATCCGGACTGGCATATCAGAAGATCAATCTGAGCGTCCGGCTGAAGCTGTGGAATAAGATGATGCGGCTTCCCACCAGATATTATGATTCCGACAGCGGAAACGGGCTGGTGACCCGTGTGACCAGTGATGCGGACAGCGCCAGTAATTATTTTCAGCTGATGATCGATCTGTTTACGGCTGTGTATGCGGGGATCGTGGCATATCACAGAATGTTTACGTTTCAGTCTGCCATGGCGGCGGCTTCGCTTCTGATCATTCCGCTGACCCTGGGGATCGGCGCCGTTTACGGGGCGCTTTCTTACCGGGCGGGGGCAGAATGCAGGAACCGGCTGGCTGATACCATGGGGTATCTGGCGGAGCGCGTCCGCGGCCTTAAGCTGATCCGTTCTTTCCGCATGATGGACGAGGAGGAGAAACGGGGGAATGATCTTTTCAGAAAGCAGTGCGGCGCGGATATCAGGCTGAGTCTGGTTTCCATGGTTCAGCTCGCCGGAATGGAGATCATCGGCTGCATCAGCATTGTGATCTCGTTCGTACTGGGCGGAAAGCTGGTGGCGGAGGGCAGGATCACCACCGGTATCCTGATCGGTTTCTATTCGCTGAGCGCCCTGGGAGCGACGCGGGTGGTGGCGGTATTCGCCACATTGGGCAGTTTTGCCCAGAATACAGGAGTGATGCAGAAGATCGGTCTGGTGCTGGAGGCGGAGGAGGAGTCTGACGCAGGTTATGAAATGGACGTGAAGGATGAGGATCTGAACATTAAGCACCTGGATTTTGCTTATGAGACCTGTCCGGTCCTTAAAGATCTTGTCTGTACGATCCCAAAAGGGAGGGTGACTGCCATTGTGGGAACAAACGGTGCGGGAAAGACGACCTTGTTCAAGCTTCTGGAACGGATGTATGAGCCGGGCGGCGGGGGGATCTGTTTCGGAGAGACTGATATCGGGGAGTTCAGCCTGTCGTCCTGGCGGAAGAGCTTTGCCATTGTGGCCCAGGATAAGCCGCTTCTTTCCGGGACGATCCGGGAGAATATTTTATACGGCGTAGAACGGCCGGTTTCGGAGGAAGAGCTTCATCAGGTGGCAAAGATGGCGGGGATCTATGATTTTGTCATGGAAACGCCGGGCGGCTTTGACGCACAGGTGGGACCGGGCGGCTCCAATTTCTCCGGCGGACAGCAGCAGTGTATCGCCATTGCAAGAGCTATGATGCGCAATCCCGATTACCTGCTTTTAGATGAGGCCACCAGCAATCTGGACGTAAAGAGTGAAAGGCAGGTGAGTCTGGCTCTTCAGAATCTGATGAAGGGGAGGACGACTGTTCTGATTGCCCACAATTATTCGGCGACCAGGTTTGCGGATCAGGTGATCGTCATGAACGGGGGGCAGATCGAAGCCTCCGGTACGCCGGAGGAACTGTTAGAGAAAAATGAATATTACCGGATCTTTGCAAAAGAAGCACTGTCCGGTGCGAAGGCGGGAGGGACATTTTGAAATCAGGAGTAGTTTCATGTTTTGATTACAGGACTCTGGAGATTCCGGAGGAGCTTACGAAATGGAAGATCTCAGATGAAGAGATCGAAGCGGAGTTAAAGGCTTTGTCTGGGGATTATGCGTCTGAGGAATGGGCTGCGGATCAGGTGCGTGCCGGCGATTCACTACGCTGTATCTGTCTGGCGGGATCAGATGAACTGTTAAAGGACAGAGTGCTCTTTCTCTATCCGGGAAGAGCGCTGCCGGGAGCGGAAGCGGCGGAAGGAGCCGTACTGGGGAAAAAATGTGGAGATGTACTGGAGACCTTCGTGGGGAAGCAGATGCGTCCGGTAAAGCTGGAGATCGCCGGAGTTATGCGGCGGGTAACACTGCCGGTGGGCGATGAGCTGGTGAAAAAACTGGAGATTCCGGGTGTTTTTACGGTGGAGGATTATTACTGCTGGTACCGGGAGCAGCACAGGGAAGAGCGGCGTATGAAGGCAGGATACGGAATCATCCGCTACTGGCTCACAGAAATGATGGAACGGAGCGAGATCTTCGTGGACGAGGAGGAAAAACGGGAGTGGAGTCTCACACGGGGCAGGGCTTTTTTTGAGGGAATGTTGGCTTCTGGTTATGATCTCCGGATTCCTTCGGAAGGCTTTGAGATCCTGACTGACGAGCAGGCCATTGAGAAAGCGGCCAAAGAGCAGGCGGAACGGTTTGTGCCTTTTCTTCTGCTGGAATATCTGTGCAGGCAGGACGGCTATGTTCTGACAAAAGAGGACTATGAGAAAGAGATCATCGAGGCCGGGGCTGCAAGGGGACTTGGTCCGGAGGAATCAAAAAGGCGGTCGGAATTTTCCATGTATCTGGAAGTACGCTATCAGGAGCATGTGTTTTACGGGAAAAGCGAGGAAGCGCAGAAAAAGCTGGAGGATTAGATATGGCGGTAATAGAAGCAACGGCGGAAACTTTTGACGAGCTGATCAAAACGGAATATGCAGCGGTGGATTTTTACGGAGATCATTGCGGCGCCTGCGCATACACGGCTCCTTTTTTCAGGGAGGCGGCCGACGACATGGGGCTGATCCGTTTTATTAAGGTCAACACGACGGCTTATCCGGAGTTTACGAAGAGGTTTGATATTTCGGGGATTCCCACATTTTTATATTTCAGAAATGGGGAGCAGGTACATCGAAGCGAAGGCGGCATGGAGCGCTCCGGGATCAATGAGAATCTGGCGCGGATGATGTATGAATAAGAGGGGAACAGCAGGTTTTTAGGAGGAAGCTTATGGGAAAGATACGGTTAAATGAGAATGTGGAGGTTGTGCGGACGGTGCGGGAAGGTCTGGCGGCCAGGGGGGGCTATTGCCCCTGCAGGACGGAGATCAGAGAAGAGTACAAATGCATGTGCCAGGAATTTAAAGATCAGATCGCGGATCCGGAGTTTGAAGGTTATTGCCACTGCATGCTCTATTATAAAGAAAAATAACAGGAGTTCAGATCATGCTGCGGGTAAATGATGCAGTGCACGGGTTTTGGTCCGCCGGCTGGACATCGAAAGGGTGCTTGGGATCCCGGACGAAGAATATCTTTCTGCCTACAGAAACCGGATTCCGCGGCGGGACAGCTCTTCCCGGAGGCGTGCAAAACGGCTGCGGCTGACGGGGATCACATGGGTTTCACCGATCACGGCCTCGTAGGTCTGTCCGAAAGAACTGGCCCGCAGGGCGGTGATCCCTTCCAGAGGGATCAGATAAGACTGATGGCAGCGGAAAAAACCGTAATCTTCGAAAACAAGCTCCAGCTCGTCCAAGGATGAGACGACGGGGTGGACAAGTCCGTTCCTGCAGAAGATCAGATTTTTTCGTTTTTCCCGGGAGATATATAAAATATCCCGGGGGTCGATGAAGATATAGTCCTGTTTTGTATGGACTGCTACTTTTTCCATGGCGGGAAGGTTTTTAGGCTGTCTGTGAAAGCGGTCAAAGGTTTTTTGCAGGCGGACGATATCAATGGGTTTTGTAAGAAAATCAAGGGGCTCGTAATCGTAGGTTTTGGCGGCAAAATCAGCATAGCCGGTCAAAAATACGTAAGGGAGCCCCTTGTGGTGTTCTTCCAGATAACCCGCCAGGGAAAAGCCGCTGGTATCGGGCATGTCAATATCCAGAAACGCCAGGGAGAAGGTCCGGGTATTCAGCGCGTCCATGGCTTTGGCGGCAGAAGAAACGTAAAGGATCTGTTCTCTGGGAACAAAATGGGAAAGGGCGAGAAGGGAGGCTTCCGCCGCAGAGGGCTGGTCGTCGATGAGAAGGATCCGTTCTTTACTCATGATGCACTCTCCTTTGCCAGATTTAACGGGATTTTTGCTACAAAGTGGATGATATCCTGTTCCATGCGGGAATAGACTGTGCCGCCGTGGCAAAGAGCCAGATGGCGGATCGAAGCGACGCCGATGCCTTCATGCCCTTTTTTAGAGGAGCGTCCTTCCTGATAGCCGGCCATGGGGCTTTCGCTGCGTGCCCGGTTGGAGACGTGGATCACAGCGAATTCTCCACGTTTTAAGATGGACAGCCGGATCCCGTAAGATCTGTCGGAAAGAAGCTCCGTTTCGTCCAGGGCGTTTTGCAGAAGATTTCCGATGATCTTATTGGTTTCATATACATTGGTTGTGATCTGGGACAGATCGTTTTCAATGGAAATCTCGAGCCGGGTTCCCATCTGGGCGGCCTGGGTCTGAAAGGAAAGGATCAGGGCGCTGACGGCAGGGTCGGAGAGGGGCAGCAGGCGGTTCATGGCGATGGAGTCTGCCAGAAGTTCTTTGAGATAAGCCTCACAGGCTTCATAATCCTTCCGCCCGATCAGACCGTAAATGGTCTGCACATGGAAATTGTAATCGTGGCGCTGGGAACGGATCACGCTCATAAAGGTCTGCATTTCCTCCCGGTATTGCTTTTCGAAGAGCAGCGACTGGTTTTCCTGCCGGTGGGAGAGAAACAGATTAAAAAAGGAAAGGCCGGATATAAAAGCGAAAAGCTCCAGAGGAAGAAACGCCGCCAAAAATCCGGGAAAGAGGACCGGCAGGCTCAGGCAGAAAGCGAAGAGCAAAAGTCCGGCACAGAAGCCGGAAAGGGGCAGGGCATGTCCGTTCCCTTCAGGTTCCAGAAGACAGCGTTTCCAGTCCGTGCCGGGAAACAGAGGATACATCTGCCGGATCAGGAAAGAGAAGCTGACGAGGCCGAGAGCAGCCAGGGCGCAGCGGAAAAACAGGGAGATCTCTTCCAGGGAAAAGAAAACGGCAGTCATCGCGGAAAGCGCGCCATAGCAGGCGCAGGCAATGGAAACCACTGCAATGGTATCCGGAATGGGAAACTGCGGGTAAAATAAGAGCACCGGCAGGCAGAAGAGAAAAACTGCCGGGGTTATGTCCAGTCCGTTCCAAAAGTAGGCGCTTAAGATATGAAAGGCCATGGAAAAAACGCAGGTCAGGAGAGAAAGACGGATCGCGTTTGGAAGCTTGAAATGGATCCAGGCAAGGGCAGAAAAGCAGGAAGCAAAAGCGCAGAGTGATAATAACGCGCTCATTATGATGGTCATGGCTGTTTTCCTCCTTTGTCCGGCTCTATGGAATTTATTATATTCCAAATCCGGGGGAATATCAAGGAGGGAGGCGGGACGGAATCAGGCTTTTGTTTTACATTTGAGAAAGAATGGTTTTTCTTTAAAAGGATTGAAACAAAGCCATTTTTGTGGTATTATTTTTGATTGTAAATGAGCGGTGATCTATAAAATATATGGCATGAATGGTCGAAAGATTATGACAGAGTACCATGGGAGGAATATTTTAAAAACATTCCTTTTTGCAGGCTTGGAGGATTGAGGAGTTTGATGAATGGTGGAAGAGAAAAGCTGAAGCTTTTATGGCAGGATAAACGTTCCTGGAAGATACGCCTGCCGCTGGCGGCGCTGTGCGCTTTGGCTTATGCGTTTACTTTTTTTATTTTTGGACCCTGTGAGATTTACGCTCAGAATGCTCAGGAGATGTCATTTTCTTTTTCTGTTTTGCTGAAAGTCATGATTCCTGTCGGGATATTGGTTTTTGCGGCGCTTCTGGGGATTTTATTTCTCCTGCGCGGAAAAATATTTAATCTGGCGGTCAGCTTTCTTTTCGCAGGGACATTGGCGGGATATCTGCAGGGGAATTTCTGGAACACCTACCACGGGGCATTGACAGGGGATGCGGTCAAATGGCAGCAGTACAAAGTGCCCATGCTGATCAATTGTGCAGTCTGGCTGTTTGTCTTTGCCGCCGTATTTTTTTTGCTGTATCTCAGCCGCAGGATATGGACGAAGGGGCTGAAGCTGGTCTGTGTGATCATGGTCGGCGCCCAGGTCATTGCGCTCATATCTGTGGCGGCGGGGAAGGGCTCCAACCGGCTGTGGGAGGCAGGACAGGAGGAACAGGGACTTACCAAAGACGGGATTTATGAGGTGGCAGGAGAGAAAAACGTGATCGTATTCCTGTTAGACCGTTTGGACAACCAATATATGGATGCGGCATTGGAGAAGTACCCGGAACTGGAGGAGGGACTTCACGGTTTTACCTATTACCATGACTTTACCGGAAGCTATGCAAACACCAGGCCGTCGATTACATATCTGCTGACGGGCGTTCAGCATGATTATGCCGTTCCCTGGGAGGATTATTTCCACAGGGCATGGACGGAGCAGGTGTATCCCCTGCTGCCGGATATCCACGAAGCAGGCTATCAGACAAAAGTGTATACCGACTGCGGCTACGTTTTCGGACAGCCCCGGGATGTGAGTGATTTTGTGGACAATGTCCGTGATATCGGCAAAAAAAAGATCAGGCGGGTTCCGCTGCTTGTAAACATGCTGGATCTGTCGTTTTACCGCTATGCGCCCGAGGCGATGAAGCCCTATTTTCAGATCGGAACTTCCGATTTGAACGATATTGTGGTGGCAGAGAAAGAGGATGGCGAGAATGAGCTTTTCACAGTAGACGATGCCGTGTTCTGGCGCGGATACCGGGATAAGGGACTGACTGTTGATACAGAGGGGAAAGGCTCTTTTATCTTTTATCATCTGAATGGCGCCCACGACCCGTTTACCATGAACGCGGATGCGGAGCCGGCCGATTCTACCAGGGACGAACAGATTGTAGGGAACTTCAGGATGATCTTTCGGTATATGGAAGATCTGAAGGAAAAGGGGCTTTATGATGACACCACGATCATCATTACCGCGGACCATGGGCGTCCGCCGAAATCGACGGGAGACCTGAGCGGCATCAGCGAGAGCCGGGTGAGCACCCTGATGATCAAGCCTGCGGGAAAGGAAACAAAGGACCCCATGAAAATTTCCGACAAGCAGGTGTGCCAGGACAATCTCCGGGCCTCCATTGCCGGCTATTTTGGACTGGAGGGCGACTATGGCCGGACCATTGAATCCATCGGAGAAACAGAGCAGATGACCAGAATTCTGTGGATGCGGACAGAAGGAAAAGGAGCCGACAAGATGTATACCTTCCAGATCAGGGGCGATGCCAATGATTTTTCCAATTGGAAAGTGATCGGAGAGATCACGATGCAGTATAAAGGAATATAGCAGAGCTTATAGACAGTGGTGATTTTTGATAAGGAGATGTTTATGATTAGGAAAGTATTTTCCTTCCTGTATTTTTTTGTTTGTGCTTCCCTGCTTTTTTCGGTGACCGCACTGGCCTATATCGATCCCTCGGCCATGACTTACATTATTCAGATTATCGCCGGTGTGGCGATTGCCGCCGGCGCCGCGTTCAGTTTCTATTTCCGCAGGCTCAGGAGGAAATTCTCCCGTTTTGGAAAAAAGAAGGATACCGCGGTCTACTATGAGGACGATACGGATGACGACGATATGGGCCTTGGCGACTATGAGATCGGAAGCTTTGCAGAGACGTCCGCTCCGGCGGCGGTTTCCCCTGCAGGAGAGCCTTCTGCCGCGTCTGTCTATGCAGGAGAGCCTTCTGCCGCGGCTGCTTATGCAGGAGAGTCTCCGGCGGCTGCTTTCGCCAGGGAGGCGGCGGGCACGGCCTTTTCTGCCGGCCGGGAACCTGTCTTTGCCTCCAAGGCGGCCAGGCCGGATCCTTACGACGAAGCCGGAGGAGAGGGAGGGCTTGCGGCGGAAAACAGAGAGCTTAAGCGCCTGTTGGCGGAGGAACGGAGAAACGTGGAGGAGCTGAAGAGGGCGCTGCACATCTGCACGGCCCCCGGAAGGTGAAGCGCGGACGACGCCTGCTGATTCCGGCGGCGGCCATTCTTTTGGCGGCATGTTTAAACTGTTTTTTTCTCTTGAATGCCTATGTGCCCTCCGGTTCCATGGAGCCGGCTATCCCTTCCGGATCCATGGTTCTGGGAAACCGGCTGGCTTATGGCAGGGAAAACCCCCAGCCGGGGGACGTCGTTTTTTTCCATCACCCGGAAATCGGGGAGAGGAAGTGGCTGGTCAAGCGGATCATTGCCGTTCCGGGTCAGACCTTTGCCCTTTGCGGCGGCAGGGTGTATATCGACGGAAAGCTTTTAGAAGAAGCGTATGTGGAGGAATATTCCGACGATACTTACCCGGAGACCCTTGTGCCGGAGGATCGCTACATCGTTTTGGGGGATAACCGGCGGGAGTCCGGGGATTCCCGCACCTGGGAGGAGCCCTTTGTCCGCCGGGAAGACATTTTGGCCAGGGGAATATGCGTTTATTTTCCTGAATTTTACAGATTGCAGAGGAATTAGATATGGAGCTAATTAACACCGTTGTGGGTGTGCCGCTGGGCTGGCTGATGTGGGCATGCTATCAGGTATTTCGCCATTACGGCCTGGCGCTTATTTTGTTTACATTGCTGACGAAGGCTGTCATGTTTCCGATCTCTTTGCTGGTGCAGAAAAATTCCATCAAGATGGTTCGGATGAAACCGCAGTTAGATGCCCTGCGTTATCAGTATGTGGATGACAAGGATGCGTTTATCGATGCACAGTCGGCGCTTTATAAGAAGGAACATTACAGTCCCATGGCGGGTGTCTGGCCGCTTTTACTCCAGCTCCCGATTATCTTCGGCCTGCTTGATGTTGTTTATAAACCGTTAAAGCATATCCTGCATCTGCCGTCAGAGCTTCAGGGGGCCTTCGTGGAGAAGACGGCGGAGCTATTGTCGACCACGGTGGGACATTTGGGGACGACAGCCCAGCTTGCGGCAGTGGAACAGGTGCGGAGCATGCCGGATGCGTTCCTCTCACTCCCCGGGGCTAAAGAGGCGGTTGCCGCCATTCAGGGCATGCGCCTGGATTTTTTCGGACTTGACCTCACAAAGACTCCAGACCCTGCCCTGGTAAACGGACTGCTTCTCGTCCCGGTTTTGGCAGGGGCGTCCGCCTTTCTTATGTGCCTGATCCAGAATAAGATCAATGTTTTGCAGATTGAGCAGAATAAGCTTTCCCGGTGGGGAATGACGGTTTTTATGATTGGGTTTTCCGGCTTCTTTGCCTTTATCGTCCCGGCGGCAGTGGGGCTCTACTGGACTTTTGGCAACCTCTTTTCCATAGGAGTGACCTATTTGGTAAATGTGGTTTACCCCCCTCAGAAATACATTGATTATAAGGTTCTGAGGGAGATGAAACAGTCCGTCGCTGAGGAGCAGGCCAGGAAGAAAAAGAATGCCGTTCTGGCGAAGAAATACTATAAACAATTTTTTGCGCCGGAGAACGCAAAAAATATGAAGGTCATGTTTTATTCTGAGGGAAGCGGATTCTATAAATATTTCCGGAAATTGATCGAGGCACTCCTTCGGGATACGGACCTGACGATTCACTATGTGACCAGTGATCCGGACGATGCGGTTTTTCAGAAAAATGAACCGAGGATCCGCCCTTATTATGTGGACGAGACCCGCCTGATTCCGCTGATGATGAAGCTGGAGGCGGACATTGTGATTATGACAACGCCGGATCTGGAGAAATACCATATCAAACGGTCCAGGGTTCGGAAAAACGTAGAGTACATTTTCATGGATCATGGCTGCTCCAGTGACAATCTGGCTTACCGGACCGGGGCTCTTGATGCCTATGATACGCTGTTTGTAGTCAGCAGGGAGCAGGCGGTCGAGGCCCGCGCCATTGAGAAGCTGCGCCATACGAAGAGAAAGCGCATCGTCGAATGCGGCTACGGATTGATCGACGATATGATCGCCGCCTATGAAGCGATGGATCCGGTGGAAAACAAGATGAAGACGATTTTGATCGCGCCGTCCTGGCAGTATGACAATATTATGGACTCCTGCCTGGATGATCTGGTCGAAGCCTTATACGGCAGGGGGTACCGCATCATTATCCGCCCGCACCCCCAGTATGTGCGCCGTTTCCCCATGCAGATGAAAGCCATTATGGAACGTTACCGGGACAGGATGTCGGACGATTTTGTGATCGAGACAGACTTTTCTTCCAATGTGACGGTCTATACGGCCGATCTGGTTATCACGGACTGGAGCGGCATTGCCTATGAGTTTTCGTTTACGACAGATAAGCCCTCCCTTTTTATTAACACGAAGCTAAAAGTGATCAACGAGGACTATCAGAAGATACCGCTGGTTCCTTTTGATATTACGGCCCGCTCCAAGGTGGGGCGCCAGGTGGAAAAAGCCCAGGTGAGGCACCTGGCTCCCGTCGTGGAAGAACTGCTTGCGAATCAGGAGGAGTACCGGGAGCGGATTATTGCTTTAAAGCAGCAGCATTTTTACAATCTGGGACACAGCGGCGAGGTGGGATGCCAGTATATCAAGCGCCGGCTTGCCAGACGGTACGGCAGGAAGCCGGCGGCGCCTGTCTGAATTTTCTTGATTTGTAGAAAACATTGATATTTGTGGCAAAAAGTAATATGCTTATAGTAAACGCCAAAAGTATTTGCCGTTTACTATAAGCCCTATGGGGATGTGCACGATTTTTGTAAGGCAGATTCTGCACTTACATGCAGTAAAAACCGGCACAGCAGACTCCATAAAAAAAAGATTTATGTCGTCTGTTATAGTTTGCAGGGAGGCGGATTTATAACTGCTTGTTCACGAAAAATGGAGATTATCATAATATGAACATTCGAGAATGCGATATTTTATGCAAATTATGGGAGACGCCCTATGTGAATCAGCGCACACTGGCGGAGGCCTGCGGAGTTTCTCTGGGAATGGCAAACCGGTGTTTAAAAAACCTGAAGGAATATGGATATCTGGACGGAAATTTTCGGCTGACAGAACAGGCACATCGTGAAATCTCTGAAAAGAAGCCAAAAAACGCAGTGATTCTGGCTGCCGGTTTCGGGATGCGCATGGTACCGATCAATATGGAAATCCCCAAAGCCTTTTTGGAGGTAAAGGGAGAGCTGCTCATTGAGCGGATCATCAGGCAGCTTCATGAGGCCGGCGTCCGGGAGATTTATGTGGTGGTCGGATATATGAAGGAGCGGTTTGATTACCTGATCGACCGCTTTGGGGTTCGCCTGGTTGTCAATCCGGATTATGGGGCCAAAAACAATCTCCATTCGCTGAAAAGGGCGGAGAAGTATTTGGCGGACTCTTATCTTATCCCCTGTGATGTCTGGTGTGAGGAGAACCCTTTCCG
>CAJUPT010000066.1 GCA_910588405.1 uncultured Lachnospiraceae bacterium
AGCGGTTAAGACGCCGCCCTCTCACGGCGGAAACAGGGGTTCGATTCCCCTACGGGCTATGAGAAAACTCTGAAATCTAGTGATGTACAGGTTTCAGAGTTTTTTTGCACGGAAAAGGATATTGCCGAAAATGGAACTGTTTCCCATGATTCGATAAATTGGGATTAAATAGAGACGATGGATTTTAACCAATAAAAAAGTTAAGAAAATGTAAAGATTATTTAATCTGTTTGTAATCGCTTTTTCTTTCTTTTCGTTGTAATATAATAATATCTTTATATTACAATCATACAAAGAATTGGGCAGAATGCATGAAAGCTGCATAAGGCCGGATGCAACGGATGTGGCTGAAGGGAAAGAAGGGCGGACGTATGAGCAGGCAGGGAAGAACAGAGAGTAGAGTAAATAAGTGGAATAAAAGACTGCTGCGTCTGGCGGCCGCCGCATTCGTAGTGATGCTTTTGGGGCGGATCTTTCAGCCGTCCGGAGAAAGTTTCAGTGTGGCCCAGGATGGAGAGGTCTGTCCTGAAACAGAGCTGAAGATTTCCGGTCAGGAATCCACAGCAAAGACTGAAGCAGCTTCAAAAGGGCAATCGGTGCTGGAAGCTTATTACAGAGACACTTATGCAAGTGGAAGCAGTCAGGCGTTTTATGCGGATCTGACCCATGACGGCCAGGAAGATCTGATCGTGCTGGAAACGCGAGGGAATGCGTCGGATTATACATTGGAAGCCAAGGTGACTGTGCTTGCAAGCGATCTGTCCGGAGAGGTTTACACATTATACGAAAGACAGCTGGACCAAAGTCATGCAGGCTGGGGATGGCTGTATCTGTATGAGGAAAATGGGAAGGACTATCTGATGGAGTATGATCCGATTCTGTATGAGGGCGCTTCTCAGTATGCATTTTCCGTATTCTATCTGAGTGCGGAAGGCGAAGCGGTCCGGCTGGCAGGCGATGTGTTGGAATTTGAGTGGACCGGACAGCTTGAGAAGGGCTTGGAGGATCAGATCAAGGCGTTAAATCAGAAGGCTTTTTCTTATATGGAACAGTCTTGCGTACTTGCTGCCATTGGAGAGGAATATATCAGCGGATTTGAGAGCTGTGAATTGGGACAGTAGGAATTTTTTTGGGATTTTATTCTTTGGCGAAAAAAGCGTTGTGGCAAATGATTTGAGCTGCAACGCTTTTTATAATGATTCGGTTAGCTTCCTTATATACTGTATATAATACGGTCAGCACACTGGGCTGAAAATAATCGTAAGATTTTCTGGAAATCGTTTGATTAATCGCGTTTTCACTCGCCTGTATACATTCGATATCTGCAACATAAATATCCGCAAGAAAATATGTCGCGGTATCTTCGCCTGTCCCTGGCGTGATTTTTTCAAGGGAAACTGCGATGTCTGGGCTGGAATAACTGGTATCGGAGCTTTTTTGTTGTTTTGTACAGTGTAAGAAAATTCTAAAAAAGCGAAAAATGATTCAGAGAAAAAATTTGAAAAAAATTGATGAAAAATTGCTTGATTTTTCCGAAATAAGATGATATAATATCATTCGCTGATGCAGCTGTAGCGGAATTGGCATATGCGCCAGGCTAAAGCTTTTATCGCTGAGATGCAGGAGTGCTGGAACTGGCAGACAGGCATGACTAAGGATCATGTGTCAACAGACGTGTGGGTTCAAGTCCCATCTCCTGCACTAAAATGCGAGGTTCCGAATCCAAGACAGTTTTTGAGAAAGGGTTCAGAAACCTCGCTTTTTTGTGCGTTGAAAAAAACCGGCTGTAAGGCCGGTTTTTTTCAAGCTATTTTGGGAAGTGACTGGTAAAATGTGTCAGTGGCGTATTTTTGGAGTGTTCCGTGCGATTATAGTTAGAACAGTTCTGCAGTGTTGCGGAACCTGAGGTGAAATCATGCTTTTATTCAGTGAGTATTTACGTGAACTGTTGAAAAACAAACAAATGTCTGTTTCCTCCCTTGCTCGTGCCATTGGCGTGGAGCGGACACAACTTTCCAAAGCGCTGAGCGGCCATAGAGTGCTCCCATATCATCTTTTGGAGGAGCTGGCCTATTACCTGCGGCTGACACCAGGGGAAGAAAAAAAGCTCCGTTCCTATTATGACGAGCAGTTTGAAAAAGAAGGGACGCGTCGTTCCTATGAGCTGATCGACAAGCTATTTCACAACCTGTCTTGTCTGGATTTTTCCTCGCCAGCCTTTGAAGAAACCCGGCTGCTCGTAAATCTTGAACAATATGCGGGGGAAAGGACTATCTTCCTTGGAGAGACAAATGTGCAGTTTCTGCTGCGCATGGTGCTTTCCGAGGAAATGTCACGCCCGGATGCCCGGTTAGAGCTGACCGTGCCGCCCTCCGATTCGTTTTTGGTCACAGAACTGCTGCACCGCTATATGGACGACAAGATTACGATGGAAATCAGCCAGATTATCTGTTTTGACGCGGGTTTTGCACAGGGAGGAGACATCAATCTTCATAATCTGGAAAGCTTCTGCCGTATCCTCCCGATTTGCCTGCTGTCCGGACAGCATTATCATCCTTATTATTACTATGACAGCAGCGTGCCGATCCATTATACCGATCCGTTTCCATATTTTATGGTAACTCACAGCTGTGTGATTTGTCTTTCGGAGGACGGTTCCTGTGCGTTGCTTCTGCGTTCGCCGGATGCCATTTTCTGTTACCAGAGGCATTTTCAGTCTCTGGCTGATAAAAGCCACAGCCTGATTCAGTATACGAGCGATCCGCTGGAAATATTAAGCTCTTATCAGAAATGCACCGGAGAGGATGGATTCTATATGGTGATGGACCAGCCCTGTTTCGGCAGATTCTATTCTGAAGATTTTGTGCGCGCCCATCTCCGGCAGGAGCTGCCCGGTTTTACACAGATTTTATCGGCGGCAACGGACCGTTTTACACTGCTTCGGGCAGTACCGCATTTCTATACTTTTTTTACGGAGTCGGGTGTGAGGCGTTTTATGACAGACGGGACGCTGGATGATTATCCGGTGGAAATCGTCAAGCCCTTTTCTCCTCAGGTACGGTGCCTATTGATGCGGCAGATGTCGGGCGCTATCCAAAACGGTGATATCATCGGACATATTTTTAATGAAGGCATATTTCCTGATTACCTGGCTATGTGTACTTCCGCAGAAAAAGGTATCGGTTTTTTCACTACGAGGCAGTTTCCGCTGTCGGACGGCCTTTGTTCTGTCCGGATCAGGGAGCCGAACCTGTGCTTTGCATTCCATGGCTGGATGACGCACCTGCCCGGAAGCAATCTGACATGGACGGCCAAAGAAACTGCCGAAACGCTGGACAGGCTTGTGGAATCAGGCACATGAACGACAGCGGCAACAGTAACGAAACAATGTTAACCAGGACGCAGCGGCATTAACCGGGCGGTGTTAATCAGCGTTAATCAGTATATGCAGACACTTTACAAGCATTGGTTTTCCTGATAAAATGAGTACGTTTATGGTACTCAAAAGTCCCCCTTTTGAGAAATGGCAAAAAGGAGGTTTCCATTATGTATATCATCGCAGGTTTGGGAAATCCTGATTTAAAATACCGAGGAACCCGGCATAATGCCGGGTTTTGCGCCCTGGACGCACTGGCGGAGCGAAACCGCATCCAGGTGTCATCCAGGCAGCACAGGGCGCTTACGGGGAAGGGCATGATTCATGGGCAGAAGGTGATTCTGGCAAAGCCCCAGACCTATATGAATTTGAGTGGCGAGAGTGTCAGGGAGCTGGCGGATTATTATAAAATTGATATAGAACAGGAGCTGATCGTCATCTATGACGATATTAACCTGGAGCCGGGGCAGTTGCGCATTCGTGAGAAGGGAAGCGCAGGCGGCCATAACGGCATAAAGAATATGATCGCCTGTTTGGGGTCGGACGTATTTGCCCGGGTCAGGATCGGCGTAGGGAAAAAGCCGGAGCAGATGGATTTGGTGGATCATGTGCTGGGGCATTTTGCCGGCGAGGAACAAAAGCTGATGGAACAGAGTTTTGAAAATGCGGCCAGGGCGGTGGAGGTGATGCTCTACGAGGGGACGGCTGCGGCGATGAATCTGTTTAACCGGAAAAATGTATAATGTATGTTAGGATGCCATGCAGGCATGCTGACATATTATTCGGGTGTCAAAAGGTCTGAATTTCCCTTGCAGGCCAATTTCTCCAATCTTGCACAACAATATCTATCAACGATGCGCCGCATCGCCTCAAGATATTGTGGTACAATCTTGAAAAAATTTGCTCTGCAATGAAAATGGACCTTTTGACACCCGAATCCTATTATGAATATGCGTCAGAACACCGTGAATATGTATCAGCATGTCGGGAGGAAACAGTGAGCGGGATCTGGAATGGGTATCTGGAAGAATTAATAGAATATGAACGGGGAAGGGAAGGCTTGGAGAAATCTGCGGGGGGCGTTTCCTTTGCGGGATGCGTGGACGCGGCCAAGGCCCATCTGATCGACGGGCTGGGCCGCCAGTTTTCATGGCGCCTAGTGATCACTTACAATGATCTGCGGGCCAAGGAATTGTTCCAGGATTTAAGCTTTTTTGAAAAGGATGTATGGCTGTACCCCGCCAAAGACATGTTGTTTTTCCAGGCAGACCTGCAGGGAAATCTGCTGGTGCGCCAGCGGATCTCCGTGTGGGAACGGCTGCTGAAAAGCCCCGGCGGCACGGTGGTCACTACGATGGACGGCTGTATGGATATGCTGCCCGCATTGACGGAGTGGGCAAGAAGGGCTCTTTATGCCCGGTGCGGAGATCCCCTGGATCTGGAAGAGTGGAAAGCAGCGCTCTCCGGACTGGGCTATGAGCGGATGGGGCAGGTTGAGATGCCCGGGCAGTATTCCGTGCGGGGCGGCATTATCGACCTTTATCCGCTGAATATGGAATACCCTGTCCGTATGGAGCTGTGGGGAGATGAGATCGACTCCATCCGCTGCTTCGACCCGGAAAGCCAGCGGTCTGTGGAAAATCTGGAGGAGCTGTCCGTCTATCCTGCCGTGGAGGTGCTGCCTGGCCCGGAGAGCATCCGGCTGGGCACCGAGAGGATTGAGAAGGAAGCGCAGGCGGCAGTGAAGGCGCTTAAAAAGCAGGGAAAGGCAGAAGCGGCTGCCTGCGTAAAACGGACGGCGGCACAGGCGAAGGAGGCGCTGTCCGAGGGAACCGTAAGCAGCAGCCTCAATCCCTTTATCCGCTATTTTTATGAGGAGACATTGTCTTTTATTGATTATTTCCCCCAGGATACCTGCCTGGTTCTGGATGAGCCGGCCAGGCTGGAGGAGAAAGCCCGGGTAGTGAAAAAGGAATTTTTGGAGAGCATGTCCCACCGCCTGGAAAAGGGAACGCTGCTGCCGGGTCAGGCAGAAGTTCTGTGGGAGGACCGGGATATATTTTCTAAAATCGGCGGGAGGAAATGGGTGCAGCTATCCGCCCTGGATTCCAAGACAGAATATCTGACGCCTGCCCTTTGCTGCCATCTGACTGTGAAAACCGGCGTCTCCTATCAGAACCATTTTGAAGATCTGGTTAAAGAGCTGATGCGGTGGAAACGGGAAAAATACAGGGTAATTCTGATCTCTCCCTCCCGTACAAGAGCCCGGCGGCTGGCAGAGGATCTGTTCCGGGAGTATGGGCTGAACGCCTTTTACGGCGAAGACGCAGAGACAGCGGTGGAACCGGGGCGGATTCTTGTGACCTCGGGGCAGCTGTCCAGGGGCTATGAATATCCGTTGATCAAATTTGCAGTGATGACGGAGACGGATATTTTCGGCGGCGCCCAGAAGAAAAAACGAAAAAAGCATCCGTACGAAGGGAAGAAGATTCAGTACTTTTCTGACCTTTCCGTAGGGGATTATGTTATCCATGAGAACCATGGCATGGGCATTTACCGGGGCGTGGAAAAGATTCAGGTGGGCGGCGTTACCAAGGATTATTTAAAGATTGAGTATGCGGACCACGGTAATCTGTATATCCCGGTAACGCAGATGGATATTGTCCAGAAATATGCGGACAGCAGCGCAGACCGGAAGCCGAAGCTGAACCGGCTGGGCAGTAAGGACTGGGGGCAGACAAAGACAAAGGTAAAATCGGCGGTAAAAGAGATTGCAAGGGAGCTGGTGGAGCTTTACGCGGCCCGACAGAAAAAGCCTGGGTTTCAGTATGGCCCGGACACGATCTGGCAGAGGGAATTTGAGGAAATGTTTCCCTATGAGGAGACCCAGGACCAGTTAGACGCTATCGAGGCCGCCAAGCAGGATATGGAAAGCCCGAAGATCATGGACCGGCTGATCTGCGGCGATGTGGGTTTTGGAAAAACCGAGATTGCCATCCGGGCGGCCTTTAAGGCCGTACAGGACAGCAAGCAGGTGGCCTATCTGGTGCCCACTACGATTCTGGCCCAGCAGCATTACAATACCTTTGTCCGGAGAATGAAGGAATATCCGGTGCATGTGGAGCTGTTAAGCCGCTTCCGCACGCCGTCTCAGCAGAAAACGGCTCTGGAAGGGCTGCGCAAAGGGCATGTGGATGTGGTGATCGGCACCCACCGGCTGTTATCCGACGACGTGAAATATAAGGATCTGGGGCTTTTGATTATCGACGAGGAGCAGCGGTTTGGCGTGACCCACAAGGAAAAGATCAAGATGCTGAAGGAAAATGTGGATGTCCTCACACTGACGGCCACGCCCATTCCCCGCACCCTTCATATGAGCATGATCGGCATCCGGGATATGAGCGTGCTGGAGGAGCCGCCCCTTGACCGGGTTCCGATCCAGACCTATGTGATGGAGTATGACGAGGAAATGGTGCGGGAGGCCATCAACCGGGAGCTTTCAAGAGGCGGGCAGGTTTATTATGTCTATAACCGGGTGCAGGATATCGATGATGTTACAAATAAAATCGCCGCCCTTGTCCCCGATGCGCAGGTTTCCTTTATCCACGGCCAGATGAGCGAACGGCAGGTGGAGAAAATCATGCTGCGGTTTATCAACGGCGAGATCGACGTGCTGGTTACTACCACCATTATCGAGACGGGGCTTGATATCTCTAATGTCAATACGATTATTATCCACGATTCCGACCGCTACGGCCTTGCCCAGCTTTATCAGCTGCGGGGACGGGTGGGGCGTTCCAACCGGACGGCCTACGCTTTTTTGATGTACCGCCGGAATAAGCTGCTAAAAGAGGTGGCGGAAAAAAGGCTGCAGGCGATCAGGGATTTCACGGATCTCGGCTCCGGCATAAAGATTGCCATGCGGGACTTAGAAATTCGGGGAGCCGGAAATATTTTGGGCGCCCAGCAGCATGGGCATATGGAGGCAGTGGGCTATGACCTGTACTGCAAGCTGTTGAATACCGCCGTGAAGGCCATCAAAGGGGAGGCGCCGGAGGAAAACTTTGACACGACCGTGGAACTGGACATCGACGCCTACATTCCTCCCGATTATATACCCAATGAAGGGCAGAAGCTGGAAATCTATAAACGGGTTTCCGGGGTGGAGAATGAAGAGGAATACATGGATATCCAGGATGAGATGATCGACCGGTTCGGCGAGCTGCCGCTGCCGGCCCAGTATTTGCTGAAGGTGGCGCTGATGAAAGCCCAGGCCCATGAGGCCAATGTGGTGGAGGTGGCGGGGAATAAACAGAAACTGACCTTCTCCATGTATCCGCAGGCGCCGGTGGCCGGGCAGCGGATTCCGGCGCTGATCGAAAAATATCAGGGAAAGCTGCGGTTTGCAAACGGAGAGACGCCCCAGTTTATCTATGAAGAGAAAAGAAAGCGGCTGATGGATACGGAAACCATGCTGGCGACTGTGAAAGTTCTGTTAAATGAGATAAAATTGTTGCTTGAACAGTAGAAAAGTACTATAATAGGATAATTATGGGGCGGGATGTCCCATAAGATAAAGAGAATATTTATGATACAAGATCCGGTGAGAGCTGTCGGTTTATGGGGACGGCTTGTTCCCAAAGTATTTTGCCGGATCTAACGATAACAGGAGGATATATAGGATGAAGGCAATGATGAAGAAGACAGCCGCAATTCTGATGGCGGGAGCCCTGGCAACAGGAATGCTGGTCGGCTGTGCACAGAACAATACGGATTATGCGACGACGGTGGTGGCCACTTACGGTGACACTCCCATTTATCTGGAAGAAGCGAATTTTATGGCGCGTTATAACCAGTGGTATAACGAGATGTATTATATGGGCTACTTTGGAGAGGAAATGTGGAACCAGGATATCGGCGGGAAGACATTGGAGGCGGCCACTAAGGAGGATGTGATGGCGGCGCTTCTGCAGACGGAGGCGCTGATCGCCCACGCAGAGGAGTATGGCGTAACCCTTACCGATGCGGACCGGGAGAAGGTGAACAAGGCCTGCAGCGATTTTTTTGCACAGCAGAGCGAAAAGCTGGTGGAGGCCACCGGGGCTACCGAGGAGCTGGTAAAGCGGATCTATGAGAAGAATGCCTTGGCGAATAAGGTATGGCAGGCGGTTGTGGCGGATACGGACACCCAGGTTAGTTTGGAGGAGTCTCAGCAGGTAGGCATCCGTTATATTCTGGTCAGAGAGGAAGCGGAGCCGGAGAATGCCGAAACCGAGGCGGCGGCAGAAACAACTGTGGCCCAAGCTGACGGGAACGGAGAAACCGCCGGAAGCGAAGAAGGGGAAGCTGCCGTGACGGAGACACCTGAGGAGAAGGCCAATGCGATCGTCAGCCGGATTCAGGCAGGCGAGGAGATCGGGGATGTGGCAGAAGAACTGGGACTGACCTGTAATACCGGCCATTACGCGAAGCATCCGGCAGAAACCGGGGATGGAGAAGACGCTGAAGGGACATCATCAGCGGATATCCTTGCGGCGAATGCGGCGGCTATGGCCGCCGGAGAGGCCCGGGCGGTGTATGGAGAGAGCGCAGATGGCTGGTATGTGATCTATTGTGACACAGAGAATGATGAGGAAGCCACAAAGGACGAGGAGGAGAGAATCATCAGACAGAGGAAGTCCGCCAGATTTGCCGAGGTTTACGCAGGCTGGGATAAGGCGGAGTTCAAGGTAGAGGAAGATGTGTGGGATCTGGTAGCTTTTAATGGAAATCCGGTTTATGTGGAAGAGCCGATGACGGTTGGGACAGATTCCGATGAGACGGAGGCTGCGGCAGGTGAGACGACGCCCGCGGAAAGCGGGGCTCCTGTGACAGAGACAACCGTGTCCGGTGAGACGGAGGCAGATACGACAGCGGCGGATACAACAGAGGCTGCAGAATAAAAATAAACGCCCGGAATCTTTTAAGGCCTGCTTTTGCGGTTTGCAGAAAAGCTGAAGCATAAAAGCAGGCACAGAAGAGATTCCGGGCGTTTATTCCCGCGGGCAATGAGCCGGGCAGACGGGGCCCAGGCTGCCCGTTCCAAAGGGCTCACCTTGCGCGGGTCAGCTCCGCAGATATTGCTCCAACACCTCATAGATTTCCTCCCTGCCCTGTTTTGTCTGGGCGGAGAAGGGGATGAGGGTATGCTCCTGGGGCAGGTTAAGCCCTGTCCGGATGGCTTTCAGATGCTTTTGCAGCTGGCTGCGGTTAATCTTGTCTGCCTTGGTAGCGATGATGACTGGCTGGAAGCCGTTTTGGACAATCCACCGGTACATCGTGACGTCATTGGCAGAAGGGTCGTGGCGGATGTCGATCAGGAGAAAAATACATTTCAGCTGTTTTGACGTGTGCAGGTAGCGCTCGATCATTTTCCCCCATTTGGCTTTGATCTCCTGGGATACCTTGGCATAGCCGTAGCCGGGAAGGTCTACAAAGTAAAGCTGGCTGTTGATATTATAATAGTTGATGGTCTGGGTTTTGCCCGGCTGAGCCGAGGTGCGGGCGTAAGATTTCCGGTTCATCAGGCCGTTGATCAGGGAAGATTTTCCCACGTTTGATTTTCCGGCAAAGGCAAACTCCGGCAAGGTATTTTCGGGCAGCTTGCTGGTGATGCCGCAGACGGTTTCTAAATTTACTGATTTGATTACCAAATTTTTTAATTCCTTTCATGATACAAAGTATCCGGCAAAGCGTACCACGTTGAAGACGTACCTTGCATAGTGAGGCGTTTTATCGGATTTTGGAAGATCTGCGTTGACAGATATACCCGTTTATTGTGAATGGATGACCGATTTTACGGTGGTTTGTCTATGGTTTTGGGGAAAAGGCGAAAATAGTTATAGCCGGTTTCCGGCCGGTTATGGCTCTTTCATCAGTGTATTCATAATGAAGGCGTAGATTTCCTGATTGTGATCAGCCCAGTTGAAGCACATGGCCTCCGCCTGTTCCTTGGCGGGAACTGAGATGTCCAAGGAAAGCAGCGGCGCGTTTCCCTCCCTCGCCTCGCAGTGAACGATGTAATCCCGGTTGTCCGATTTGTGATAATCAGAAATCAGGCTGACCTCCTCCCGCATTTGGGCTTTATTTTCATTCAGAAACTGACGGATATCCTGAACGATGCCGTCAGAAAGCTGATGACCGAAAAAGGACAGTGTTTCCTCACCCTCCTTTGTGATCTGGTAGCGGGAACAGTTCCGCACCGTTTCCAGCCGGATCAGGTTGGATTCTTGCAGCTCGGTCAATGCTTGTTGAAGCGTAAAATAATTGGCATATTCTTTTGACAGGAAAAAGTCCGCGATCTGGGAGTTGGTCAAAGGAAAACGCACATGCTTTAGCATTTGCAAAACCATCAGTTTATATAAGGTTAACGGTTCTGACACCATAATCCATCATCTCCTGTTGTGTGTGTCGTCCTCATATTTTACCAGTTCCGTGAAGTGAAGTCAACAATTCCGTTGCCGTCCGGAAAAATCTGAAAATGTCCCGGATTAATCATTTTTTGTTTTTTGAAATTTTCTTATAAATATTCTTCTCAAGCAGGAAAAAATAGTGTATAATGATGTCATCTCAATCTTTAAACATACCTAATATTTCCGATGGAACGCGTCGCTGCGCAAGGTAGGCTTTTGGCGCGGAGCGTTTCCCTGGATACTTCGTAATGTGAAATATCTGGATGTTCATCATCTTTCCCTAATTTACTTATGAAAACCTTCGGTATTCAAAGCATGGGTCGTTTAGGCCGCAGGATAGAAAGTTATTATAAGACGGATTACCGTATGATTTGTGATGACTATGAAAGAATGGAATGTGAAAGAAGCATTTATTAATGGAGGAACAGAATGAAAGAAAAATTATTATCACTGCCATTGGCGCAGCTTCGGGAGATTGCCCGGAGCAAGGGAATAAAAAATATTGCCGCTACGAGGAAATCAGCCCTGGTGGACAAGCTGGTAGCGCTGATGGAGGAAGAGAATCAGGAGGCGAACGGAACGTCAGAGGTACAGGAGCAGGTAGACAGCGTGGAAAAGGCCATAAAGGAAAGTGAGGAAAAGGGGCTGAAAGGCAGCGAAGGAAGAATAGTAAGAAGCACGGAGCCCAGGGAGCGCAGGAGACGGGAGCCGGAGGAAACAGCCCAGAGGAGGGAATCTTACGGAAGGGAGTTCCACGGCAGGGACGGGCAGCAGGGGGAAGCGCCTGTGCGCCCGGCCGGCCTGCGTACCGAGGAGATGGCCGCCCTTGACAGCGGCGTGCCTGCCCACGGGATTTTAGAGGTGATGCAGGAGGGGTTTGGGTTTATCCGGTGTGAGAATTATCTGCCCGGGGAAAATGATGTGTATGTGTCACCTTCCCAGATCCGCCGTTTTAATATGAAGACCGGTGATATTGTCTATGGCTCCAAACGGATCAAGACAGGGCAGGAGAAGTTCGCAGCCCTGCTGTATGTGAATAAAATTAACGGCATGGCGGCGGACGATGCGATGAAGCGTCCAAATTTTGAAGACCTGACGCCTGTTTTTCCTAACAGCAGGCTGCATCTGGAGATGCCGGGCGCCGGCGTATCCATGCGGATTGTGGATTTGCTCTCTCCTATCGGAAAGGGACAGAGAGGGATGATCGTGTCGCCGCCGAAAGCTGGTAAGACGACGTTGTTAAAGCAGGTTGCCCGCTCCATTATAAGAAACCATCATGAGATGCATGTGCTTATCCTGCTGATTGACGAGCGTCCGGAGGAAGTGACCGATATCAAGGAATCCATTGAGGGGCCGAACGCAGAGGTGATCTATTCCACCTTTGATGAACTGCCGGAACACCATAAGCGGGTGTCGGAGATGGTGCTGGAACGGGCGAAGAGGCTGGTGGAGCACGGGAAAGACGTGACGATCCTGTTAGACAGCATTACCCGCCTGGCCCGCGCTTACAACCTGACAGTGGCGCCCAGCGGACGTACCCTCTCCGGCGGCCTGGACCCGGCGGCATTACATATGCCCAAACGGTTTTTCGGCGCAGCCCGGAATATGAGAGAGGGCGGCAGCTTGACGATTCTTGCGACGGCGCTGGTGGATACTGGCAGCCGCCTGGACGATATGGTGTATGAGGAATTTAAGGGCACGGGCAATATGGAGCTGGTATTAAACCGCAAGCTGTCGGAGCGCCGGATTTTTCCTGCCATCGATATTTTCAAGTCCGGTACCAGAAGAGAGGACCTGTTGCTTACACGGGAAGAGCAGGAGGCCGTGTCGAATGTGCGCAAGGCCATTAACAGTTCCAAGCCCGATGATGCTGCGGAGAGCGTGCTGGATCTGTTTGCCCGGACGAAAACCAACAGGGAATTTATTGAGATGTCAAAGAAAATCAGGTTTTAGCCTGTGAAAAACGGCGTGTAATATTTGCGTAAATCCTGGGAAATTTTCGCTTGACAAGGGGAAAAACCCTGTATATAATAGGAAAGTGTGCATTACGGGCCTGTCTTTTATAGGGCGCAGGCCTGTCCCGGCACATGCCAATCAGGCACAGACTATTAAACTTACAGGAGGTGAAAAATATGCCTACATTCAACCAGTTAGTGAGAAAGGGAAGACAGACTGTCGAGAAGAAAAGCACTGCCCCCGCTCTGTTAAAGGGATATAACTCTTTAAAGAAGAGAGCGACTGACGAGGCCGCTCCTCAGAAGAGAGGCGTCTGCACCGCAGTTAAGACAGCGACTCCTAAGAAACCTAACTCAGCGCTTAGAAAAATTGCCAGAGTTCGTCTTTCTAACGGTATCGAAGTGACCAGCTATATCCCCGGCGAAGGCCACAATCTGCAGGAGCACAGCGTTGTCCTGATCAGAGGCGGCAGAGTAAAGGATTTGCCTGGTACCAGATATCATATCGTAAGAGGTACGCTTGATACCGCAGGCGTGGCGAACAGAAAGCAGGCTCGTTCTAAGTATGGCGCTAAACGGCCTAAAAAATAAGGGATACTGAGATTTGTTATTAAGAGATTAGTGCCGGAATGAAGCATATTTGAACCGATTGATTTGAATATCCACCTGACCCGCACGAACACATCTATCATGTATGGCAAATGTGAGTACCGATGAATTAACGAGCCTTAAGGGAGCCCCCCGAAAGGCGGTATTAAGGAGGGAAGTAACGTGTCACGTAAAGGAGTTACTGGAAAAAGAGACGTATTGGCAGACCCGCTTTACAATAATAAGGTTGTGACCAAGCTGATCAATAACATTATGTTGGACGGCAAGAAGGGTGTTGCCCAGAAAATCGTATACGGAGCCTTTAACAGAGTAGAGGAAAAGGCTGGAAAGCCTGCTCTGGAGGTGTTCGAAGAAGCGATGAACAATATTATGCCCGTACTGGAAGTAAAGGCAAAGCGTATCGGCGGTGCTACCTATCAGGTACCCATCGAGGTGAAGCCGGACAGAAGACAGGCGCTGGCCCTTCGCTGGCTGACGCTGTTTTCTCGTAAAAGAGGCGAGAAAACCCAGGAGGAACGACTGGCCAATGAAATCCTGGATGCATCTAACAACACTGGTGCGTCTGTCAAAAGAAAAGAAGATATGCACAAGATGGCCGAAGCAAACAAGGCATTCGCGCATTACAGATTTTAATTGGATGTCCGGGATTTGTTTCGGGCTTTAAAGGAGGAAAATCCCTTGGCTGGAAGAGAATATCCATTAGAGAGAACCAGGAACATCGGTATTATGGCTCATATTGATGCTGGTAAGACCACATTGACTGAGCGTATTCTGTATTATACCGGTGTTAATTATAAGATTGGTGATACTCACGAAGGTACTGCTACCATGGACTGGATGGAGCAGGAGCAGGAGCGTGGTATCACAATCACTTCCGCTGCAACCACATGTCACTGGACACTGGAGGAAGAGACAAAGCCGAAGAAGGGCGCACTGGAGCACCGCATCAATATCATTGATACGCCAGGACACGTTGACTTCACTGTTGAGGTTGAGCGTTCTCTGCGTGTGCTGGACAGCGCCATCGGTGTATTCTGTGCAAAGGGCGGTGTAGAGCCTCAGTCTGAAAACGTTTGGAGACAGGCTGATAAGTATAACGTGCCTCGTATGGCATTCATCAACAAGATGGATATCATGGGCGCTGATTTCTACAACGCAGTGGACATGATTAAGACCAGGCTGGGGCATAATGCGGTTCCGATTCAGCTTCCGATTGGTAAGGAAGATGATTTCAAAGGCATCATCGACCTGTTCGAGATGCAAGCCTACATCTATAATGATGAAAAGGGCGAGGATATTTCCGTCGTGCCGGTTCCTGATGATATGAAGGAACAGGCGGAAGAGTACAGAACGGCGATGATCGAGGCGATCTGTGAGACCGACGACGATCTGATGATGGAATATCTGGACGGGGAAGAGCCGTCCGTAGAGGCTTTGAAAAAAGCGCTGAGAAAAGCGACGATTTCCGTGGAGATCATCCCGGTATGCTGCGGTACGGCTTACAGAAATAAAGGCGTACAGAAGCTTTTGGACGCTGTTCTTGAATATATGCCTGCACCCACTGACATCCCTTCAATCAAGGGTATGGATATGGACGGAAACGAAGTAGAGAGACATTCCTCTGACGAGGAGCCTTTCTCCGCTCTTGCTTTTAAGATTATGGCTGACCCCTTCGTAGGAAAGCTGGCGTTTTTCCGTGTGTATTCCGGAACGATGAACTCCGGTTCCTACGTGCTGAATGCCACAAAGGGCAAAAAGGAGCGTGTAGGCCGTATTCTGCAGATGCATGCGAATAAGAGAGAGGAACTGGATAAGGTATATTCCGGCGATATCGCCGCCGCCGTTGGTCTGAAAATTACCACCACCGGCGATACGATCTGCGACGAGCAGCATCCGGTTATCCTGGAGTCCATGGAATTCCCCGAACCGGTGATCGAGGTGGCCATCGAGCCCAAGACGAAAGCCGGACAGGATAAGATGGGCGAGGCGCTGGCGAAGCTGGCGGAGGAAGATCCCACCTTCCGCGTGACTTCCAATCCGGAGACGGGCCAGACCATTATCGCCGGTATGGGCGAGCTGCATCTGGAGATTATCGTTGACCGTATGCTCCGCGAATTCAAGGTGGAGGCAAACGTAGGCGCGCCTCAGGTGGCCTATAAGGAATCCTTTACCAAGCCTGTGGAAGTTGACAGCAAGTATGCGAAGCAGTCCGGCGGCCGCGGTCAGTATGGACACTGTAAAGTCAGATTTACGCCTACCGATCCCAATGCGGAGCAGACCTTCGAGTTCGTATCCAGCGTTGTGGGCGGTGCGATTCCGAAAGAATATATTCCCGCTGTCGGCGCAGGTATCGAAGAAGCTGCGAAGTCCGGTATTCTGGGCGGATTCCCGGTACTGGGTCTGAAAGCCGACGTATACGACGGTTCCTACCATGAGGTAGACTCCAGTGAAATGGCATTTAAGATCGCCGGTTCCATGGCATTCAAGGATGCGATGGCAAAGGGCGGCGCAGTACTGCTGGAGCCCATAATGAAGGTGGAGGTTACCACCCCCGAGGATTATATGGGTGACGTCATCGGCGATATCAACTCCCGTCGGGGCCGTATCGAGAGCTTCGAGGATGTGAACGGCTCCAAGCTGATCACTGGCTATGTTCCGCTGGCCGAAATGTTCGGATATGCAACCGACCTGCGTTCCAAGACCCAGGGCCGCGGTTCCTACTCCATGTTCTTCAGCAAGTATGAGCAGGCGCCCAAGTCCGTACAGGAAAAAGTTATTTCCGCAAAGCAGAAATAATGCTTGAAAAACTTGTTGCGATACAATATAATAGCAAATAACGATAATAGTGAATTGAATGATACCCGTGCTGCGGGTACAAATCAAGGAGGACATTTATAATGGCTAAAGCTAAATTTGAGAGAAACAAACCCCATTGTAACATTGGTACGATCGGCCACGTAGACCATGGTAAAACGACTCTGACCGCCGCTATTACCAAGGTTTTATCCGAGAGAGTTGCTGGTAACGTAGCAACTGATTTCGATAATATTGATAAGGCTCCCGAAGAGAGAGAGCGTGGTATCACCATCTCTACCGCTCACGTAGAGTATGAGACCGAGAACAGACATTACGCACACGTTGACTGCCCCGGACATGCCGACTATGTAAAGAACATGATCACCGGTGCTGCGCAGATGGACGGTGCTATTCTGGTTGTTGCCGCTACCGACGGCGTTATGGCACAGACCAAGGAGCATATCCTTCTGTCCCGTCAGGTAGGCGTTCCTTATATCGTAGTATTCCTGAACAAGTGCGATATGGTAGACGACGAAGAGCTGATCGAGCTGGTTGAGA
>CAJUPT010000067.1 GCA_910588405.1 uncultured Lachnospiraceae bacterium
GTTTTGAAATTGGTAGGTTAGTTTTGTGCAAATTTCATTATTTGCTCATTTATAGCTCATAAGTATTTAAGAACATAAATTTCATAAACATATTATAAAATTTTTATAAAAATGTCATCGTATTTCGAATACGAAAAGTGTAGGGAAAAAGATGTGCGGTGTGGTACCGCTGTATCAGGATGTTGATTTTTTTGTCTGTTTATATTACAATAAACTACAAGATATTGAGGTGGAAAAATAGATCATATGACGGGAAACGGCAGTTTACCGGACTACAAATAGATAAAGGTGACAATATGAAATTGAGTATGTGGATGATTGCAAACAGGCTCGAATTTATGGATTTGGAGATACATATACAGGACAAGGCGCCGCAGGTATTAAACAGCGCCAGGCTGGCAAACGCAACCAATTGTGTGGTCGTTACTTCGGACGGCCCGGATGTCGTATGTCTTCACTCAGAGGAAAATGATTTTATCCGTCTGAAAAATATCCCTCTTTCCGAGGGTGTCGCTCTGATTCAGGATGTTTTTGATTTTTACCAGGACTGGGAGATGAAAATCAATCAGTATCTCGGACAATACGATTATCAAAATGTTTTGGACTGCTGCTGGCCTGTTTTTCACAATCCGATGACCTTGCTGAACGGGCAGAGAAGGGTGCTGGCCATGAGCAGTCATTATAAGGATAAGCGTATGGACGACGAATGGGCGTATCTTCTGAAATACCATTATGCTTCTGTTGATACGGCCAAGGCCCATAGACGGAGCCATATCTGTCTGGAGGATGAAACGCCTCACTTATACCGCCGGGTCGGTCAGGCACAGTATGACAGTCTTTCTGTTCCGCTGATTCTTGACCAAACGGTGTTTGGACGAATTAGTGTTCTGCAAAGAGACCGGAAATTGAATTATGGCGATCAGCAGCTTCTGGAGCTGTTAGCCTCCGGCCTGAAACGATCTCTTTCCGAGCAGCGAGATGAGGATATGCCGTACAATGAGGATTGTTTTACCCTGCTTTTGGAAAATAAATTGACCGTTCAGGAAGAATTATCCTACCAGCTGGCATTTTTTAAATGGAAACGGAAGAGCAATTTTCAGCTGTTTCTTCTGGAATCACCGGACGCCGCTGAGGAACTGGAAATTCGTCTGGTAACCGATACGATTCGAAGTCGGCTGTCAGGAAGTCCGGTGATCGTAAAAGGAACAAAGGTTATTGTTATTTTACGGGTGGATACGGACGACTATGAGGAAGAAAGAGGATTTCTGATACTGGCTGCAAAAGATATGGGGCTGCATATTTCCTGCAGCCTGATCATGCATGATATCATGCATGTTTATTATATGCTGCGCCAGGCCGTTTACGCGATGCGCCGTGAGGAGGCCGTGGAGGGAACCTTTGATTTCTATGAATATGCCATAGATTATATGATCGAGTCCACCTCTCTTTGGGATCGTTTTTTTGCCGTTCATCCGGATGTCCTGAATTTATGGCTAAGAAAGCAGAAGTATCAGGATACAAAATACGACACCTTCCGGTGCTATCTGGAAAATGACCGTTCTTTGATCCGCGCTGCGACAAAGCTGTTTATTCACCGCAACACATTGGTTTATCATCTGAAGCGGATTCACGAGCTGGTCAAATATAACCCGGAGGACACCTATACGCTGGATTATATGAAAATATCCATGCGCGTGCTGAACATGCTGGAAAGGGCAGGAGGAGCGGAAGGCGGAGAACAGGGGGCGGATGCGGTCAGACTGCTGGAAAGACTGCGGATGGAAAACTGGTATCTGGAACAGGATGAGTTGCCGCCTGACGGTTCATTCGTTTTGTTTGCATAATAAAAGGCTGAGAAATTTTCCGGTTAAAAATTCAGGTCGGAAAATTTTAAAAATTTGTATCTTGCAAGAAACAGGCGGATTAGGTACAATAAACTGTAGCGGCATGAATCGGGAAATGGTTTCTGCTCTAAAGCGCCGTGAGTAGCCACGGTGAAAAGGAGGAAATCCATGTCGAAAAGCTGGCGTAAGCTTATATTGTTGATGATCCTGTCTGCTTTTTTGTCGTTTACAGGATGCGGGCGGAGCGGTCGGGAAATCGTTCCGGCTCAGGAGACTGCCGACGGTTTCGGGGCAGCAGATGCGGAGGAGGAAAACACAGACACAAAGCATGTAGGAAACGCGGAAAACGCAGACGCAGAGCGCGTAGAAGGCGCAGAAAATACGGAAGAGAAACTGTCGGGGAAAGCTGATTCGAAGGGAGATCTGGCCGAGAGGAAAGAGCCGGTCGTTTCGGAGCCGGACGGTTTGCACGCAAAAGAACTGGGACCAGAGGATACGGCGGTGAGCGCAAAAGACCTACATAATGAGAAAATGGTCGTGATTCATGTGTGCGGCGCTGTGAACAGCCCGGGAATTTACAGGCTTCCGGAGGGAAGCCGCTTATGGGAAGCTGTGGAGGCCGCCGGCGGCGTAACGGCGGATGGCGCGGGAGACTATCTGAATATGGCCGTGCCGGTAACGGATGGTGAGAAGGTGGTTGTTCCATTTCTTGCGGACGTGGAGAAACCCTTTGGAGAGTCGGAGACACTGTCCCCCCGACCGGGAAATGATGCCGCCGTGACAGGCAGCGTGACCGGGAATGACGGCGTTGTCAAAAATGGAAGCGCTGCCGGAGATAGCAGTGTGGCTGGAAATGGCAGGGACAGCGCAGCAGCCGGGCTGGTAAATCTGAATACGGCTACGATGGAGCAGCTGATGACGCTTCCCGGAATCGGCGAATCGAAAGCGAAAGCGATATTGGAATACAGAGAGAAGACAGGACCTTTCGCCGTGCCACAGGATATTACAAATGTGCCTGGTATTAAGGAAGGTTCCTATGAAAAACTAAAAGGTTATATCACAGTGTGACAGAAATGCTTTATCAAGACAGATGAATGGTTTGACAGCATAGACATTTGCTTAGGAGGCAAAGAGCCGGGATGCCAAAAAAAGTATTAGTGGTAGACGATGAAAAACTGATCGTGAAAGGAATTAAGTTCAGCTTAGAGCAGGACGGAATGGAAGTGGACTGCGCCTATGACGGCGAGGAAGCTGTGAATTTGGCAAGGGAGACGCGATATGATGTGGTGCTTCTGGATGTGATGCTGCCGGTGTATAACGGCTATGAGGTGTGCAGCATGATCCGGGAATTTTCCGATATGCCTATTATTATGGTAACGGCAAAGAACGATGATATGGATAAAATTCTGGGATTGGAATACGGAGCGGACGATTATGTCACGAAGCCCTTCAATATTTTGGAGGTGAAGGCCCGGATCAAGGCGATTATGCGCCGCAGCAGCCGGAGTAAAGAGCCTGAGGACAGCGGGAAAAAGAAGCTTACCTGCAAAGACCTGACACTGGACGGAGAGAGCAGGAGAATTTTTATTAAGGACAGAGAGATCAATCTGACGGCCAAGGAATTTGATCTTCTGGAGCTTTTGCTGACACATCCGGGAAAGGTATATAGCCGTGAAAAGCTTTTAAATGTCGTGTGGGGGTATGAGTATCCCGGCGATGTGAGAACCGTGGACGTACATGTGCGGCGTCTGCGGGAAAAAATAGAGAATAACCCCAGTGATCCGCAGTATGTTCATACGAAGTGGGGCGTAGGCTATTATTTCAAAGGTTAGCCAGAAGGCACAGGCATTCAAAAGCCTGCGCCTCTGGCTCTTTGTTCTGCTGGTAATCTGCTGTTTTCTGCCGGCTCATTTGTCATGCAAGATGCTTCTGCGGGGAAATCTGAATGATCAGATCGAGTCGAAAACCCGGGAGCTGCAGTACCAGTGTAATACGCTGTCAAGACAGCTGTCGAAGTCAGGCTATCTGGACGGCCGTGATAACAGCGCCGTCAACAGTGCGCTGTCCGTTTTGTCAGATGTATACGACGGGCGGATTCTAGTGGTAAACAAGGCGTTTAGAATTGAGAAGGATACCTATTCAATCGACGAGGGAAAGCTGAATATTTCGGAAAGTGTTCTGAAATGCTTTCAGGGAGAGTCGGTGGTGGAATACTCTGAGAAAAACAAGAGAATTCAGATAACGATTCCCGTCTACAATCTGGTCCTGACGGAAGTAATCGGTGTGATGGTGGTGACTTCCTCGACCGGCTCGATTATGGATATGGTAAACGGTTATGCGGACCGGGCCGGTGTGATCGATATCGTCATGTTGATTCTCTCGGTATTTCTGGCATTTTTTCTTTCTCTTGTGCTGGTGCGTCCTTTTAAGCGGGTGACAGACGCATTGAATAAGGCGGCTTTCGGCGATTTAGAGCCGGTGGAGGTCAATGACTGTGTGGAGACGCAAAAAATTTGCGATGCCTATAATAAGACGCTGACGAAATTAAAGACATTGGATGAGAGCCGGCAGGAATTTGTCTCCAATGTGTCCCATGAGCTGAAGACGCCCATCACATCCATTCGGGTGCTGGCGGATTCGCTGATGTCCATGGAGGATGCGCCGATTGAACTGTACCGGGAATTTCTAAGCGATATTTCCGATGAGATTGACAGGGAGAGTACGATTATCGACGATCTGCTTTCTCTGGTGAAGCTGGACAAGTCCAATATGGAGCTGAAGGTAACGCAGGTGAGCATCAATGACTTGTTGGAGCTGGTGTTAAAGCGGCTGCGTCCATTGGCCAAGCGGCGGAATATTGAGCTGGTATTTGAGAGCTTCAGGCCGGTGGTCGGCGAGATTGACGAGGTGAAGCTGATTCTTGCTGTCACGAACCTGGTGGAGAATGCCATTAAGTATAATGTGGACGAGGGCTGGGTGCGGGTCTCCCTGAACGCCGACCACAATTTCTTCTATATCAAAGTGCAGGATTCCGGCCTTGGAATTCCGGAGGACGTGCAGGGCAAGGTGTTCGAACGGTTTTACCGGGTGGACAAGGCCCGTTCCAGAGAGACTGGCGGAACTGGGCTGGGACTTGCCATCACCTATTCGGTGATACAGCTTCATCATGGCGCAATCAAGCTGTACAGTAAGGAAGGGGAGGGAAGTACCTTTACGGTGCGTATCCCGTTGATTTATATTGCCTGATCCGAAAGAGGGAGAAAGTATGAAAATAAAGACCTGTATGGCAGGTTTTCTGTTCCTGGTCTGCTCGCTGTTTCTGTGTGCCTGCAAACAGGAAAAGCCGCAGGAAAATGCACAGGAAGAGGGGGTCTATGCGGTTTATTATAAAAATCAGAGCGGTACGAAGCTGATGACGGAGAATTACAGGGCGGCAGGGACGGACGAGACGACCCTGGTGAGAGAGCTTTTGGGAAAGATGCGGGACCATCCGGATGACATCAACCTGCTGTCGGTTTTTCCGGAAAATTTAAGTCTGTCAAAATATGAGAGGGAGGGGGCGTTCCTGACCTTGTATTTTGACAGCCTGTATACGGAGATGGACCCGGTATCGGAGATTCTGCTGCGAGCGGCCGTGGTAAAGACGATGTGCCAGATCCCAGGCGTTAATTATGTCAGTTTTTTTGTCAATGACCAGCCTCTGATGGACGCGAACGGTGCGCCGGCAGGTATTATGCAGCCAGATACCTTTATGGAAAATCTGAATGAGAATCTGGAATCCATGCAGCCGGTCACTCTGATTTTATATTTTACAAATGAGACTGGGGATCTTTTATATGAGACGGAGCGGACGGTACTGTATAACAGCGATATGCCGCTGGAAAAGTTGGTAGTCAGTCAGCTGATTCAAGGTCCTTCTAGCGAGGGCGTTTATCCCACGCTGCCGGAGACGCTGACGCTGCTGGGCGTGACGGTGAAGGACGGGGTCTGTTATGTGGATTTTGACTCTTCCTTTATCAGCGGGGCTTTGGACGTAAAGGATTATATCCCGATTTATTCATTGGTAAATTCGTTGTCCGAGCTTACGAACGTCAGCAAGGTACAGATCACCATCAACGGCTCGACGGATGTGAAATTTAGGGAAAATATTTCTTTTTCTACAATTTTTGAGAGAAATCTGGATTATGTGGGCGGAATGGAGGAGTGAAAGATATCAGAAATGACTGAGGTCATTTCCTGTAACAATATAAATGTACTTTCGGAGTCGTGCAGTGTCTGATTTTGTGAGATTCCGAGAGCACATAATAAAGATGTGGAGTAATGAATGAAAAAAAGACCTTTCCTTGTGCTGTCAGGAGCATTTGTGTTTGGAGAGGTTTGCTGTTATGTGAGTCTGACTGCGGCTGCGGTGGTGTTGTTTGCGTCTATAGGCATTGGGGCTGCAGCCTGGGCAGGCGTTTTGCCGCCGCTAGGGCTGATGAAGTTGGCTGGCTACCATTTTGGCGGTGGATCTATGTGTGCGTATGATGATACACGTAGATATAGAGACACGTTTTTGCTTGTTCCGGCACTGTTTCTGGTCGGAATGCTTCGGATGGCGGATGCCTCCGAGTGGAGCGGATTAGCCGCGAGGGCGACGGAGGCGGAAGCTCAGGTTAAGGTGAGGGCTGTGCTACAGGTGGATGAGATCCGTCGGACCGACAGTTCTCTGCAATTCTATACAAGAACAATTCAGGAAATCGAGGAGCATGGTTCGGATGCTTTGATTCCCGAGGAGAAAATGAAAAAAATGAAGGGCGCGGTGGTGACTTTAAAGGGAGATGAGGAAGCCGCCAGGAATATTCGGATTGGGGATGTGATAACCGGGGAGGGGACATTTACTCTTTTTGACGCCGCAACCAATTTCGGTCAGTTTGATTTGCGGCAGTATTATAAAGCGCAGGGGCTGGAAGGGCGGTTGAAGCTGAACAGTTGGAGCTGTGTGTCCGGTTCCCGTTTCAGGCTGTCAGACGTGGGGGCGAATCTTGTGTACCGGGGGAAACAGTTTTTGCTTGGGCGGCTGTATGAGGCCGTGGAGGAGGGAGAAGAAGCAGATGCCGGGCTTTTGGGGGCAATTCTGCTTGGGGAGAAAAGCGGAATCAGCGATGAAGATCAGAAGCTGTTTCAGGAAAGCGGAATCAGCCATATGTATGCGGTCAGCGGCCTGCACGCCTCTTTTTTCGGATGGGGTTTATATGGAATTTTGAAAAAGCTGGGCGCTTCCCGGAAGCTCTGTTCAGCGGCAGCCGGAATTGGACTTTGGACGCTGGTGATTGCCGCTGGGGGAAGCGTTTCCGTGAAAAGAGCGTTCTGTATGTTTCTGCTTGCGCTGCTGGCCGGATTGGCGGGTCGGACCTATGATCTTCCAATCAGTCTGTCAGCAGCCTGTATGCTGATTTTGTGGGAGAGGCCGCTGATGCTGTTTCAGTCCGGTTTTCAGCTTTCTTTTTGCGCGGTGCTGGGGATTGCGGCGGCGGCAAGCGTGATGGGCGGCGATATGCATGAGGAGGAAGCTGATTCCAGGGGAGAGAGAAAAAAAGATAAAATTTCCGAAAAACATAGTGGGTATAAAAGGGAACGTTATTCTTTTCATCGTAGTTTCCGTATGGTGAGAGTCGGCAAAATAGGATCTGGTGTAACAGATTCCAATAAAACGGATATTGACAGTCGGGGGTTCCGTGAACAGGATTTTAGTAAAAGTAAAAAGTATGGAAAAAGGGGAAAATGGGAGAGACGAAAAAAGCAGTTTATAAAAGGGCTGACGGCTTCTCTTTGGATACAGCTTGTTTTGCTGCCCCCGACGCTGTGGAACTTTTTTCAGTATCCCGGTTACGGCATCCTTCTGAACCTGGTTGTGATTCCCATGCTGTCCGCTGTGCTGGCTTTGGGGTTTTTTGCGATGGCGTTAAGCTGTGTCTGGGTGACGGGAGCCGGATACTGTCTGCTTCCGGTGCGGGGGATTTTCTGGTTCTGGAGGTTTTTGTGCGGCGAGGTTCGCAGGTTGCCCGGGGCTTTATGGCTGACGGGCAGGCCGAAAGCAGCTTGTGCGGCAATGTTCTGTGCGTTTCTTTTATGTTTCTGGATGTGTTCCCTTCTGAAAAAATGGGGGCGGCGCAGCTGGTATCCCGGCTGCCTGGCGCTGCTTCTGCTGACATCGCTGGCCTTTTTAGACAGAAGGCCGGAGGCAGGACTACAGGTGACGTTTCTGGACGTGGGTCAGGGAGACGGCATCTATATGCGGGAAGAAAGCGGCTATACCATGATGATCGACGGCGGCAGCAGCGACGGCTGGAAAGTGGGAGAAAACCGGATTCTGCCGATGATGAAAGCGTCAGGCAACAGCCGGGTGGACGACTGGTTTTTGTCCCATCCGGATCAGGATCATTTGTCGGGGCTGAAGGAAATCCTTGCTGTGGGATTTCCTGTGGAGCGGCTTTGGGTTCCTGAGGTGTTCCGGGAGAAGGAAGCGGTTCTGGAACTGGCGGAGCTGGCAGAGGAAAACGGGACGGAGGTAAGGTTTACAAGGCCGGGGGTATTGGTATCGGATCGCGGCGGCGGAGAATCGAATGATATGAGGGATGACGGAAGTGTCTGTGACAGCAGAAGGTCAAGTGTATCCAGTAGTGTGGATGGCTCTGATGGATTTATTCTTACATGCCTGTATCCGGAGCCAGAGGAGCCGATTGCTTCCACCAACGACGGTTCTATGGTGCTTCTGGCTCAATACGAGGGCGTGAATATTTTATTTACCGGCGATCTGGAATCCTCCGGCGAAGCCCGCCTGCTGGCAAGAAGCGACCGGACCGGCCAATTGTCCTGTGATATTCTGAAGGTGGGTCATCATGGCTCCAAAGGCTCTACCAGTCAGCCTTTTCTGGAAGAACTGAATCCTTTTTTTGCAGTCATTTCCTGCGGCCGAGATAATTCCTACGGTCATCCCCATGCTGAGCTTTTATCCAGGCTTGAAGAACAGAAGTGCAAGGTTGTCACGACCATGGAAGAAGGGGCGGTGACGCTGCGGATATATAAAGGAAAGATTTATGATTGCGGGCAGTAGGTAAGGTGGAAATTGGAAATGAAAACGGCAGTTATATTAAAGAAGAAGTCAGGCGTCGGTAAAGCTGTAAATATTCATTGCGTTCATATTACCAATATGGTACATTAATATGTGACAAAGAAACATGTAAGGAATATTTTCAAAAGGTGAATTGGTAAAAAAATAGTTTGGGCATCAAAATCATACATGATAAAGAACAGGAGATAGAATGAAAACATTAAATCAGGACATCAAAAAAGGCGTATTCAAACCAGTCTATCTGCTGTTTGGCGAGGAGGATTTTTTAAAGAGAAGCTATAAAAACCGCCTGCGGGATGCCATTGTGGGAGAGGATACGATGAATCTGGGCGTGTTTGTCGGGAAGGATGTTTCGGTGGAGGCGGTTATCTCCATGGCGGAAACCATGCCTTTTTTTGCGGAGCGCAGGCTGATCATTGTGGAGGACAGCGGCCTGTTTAAAAAGGATGCGGGCAGGCTGCCGGATTATCTGGCGCAGCTGCCGGAAACCACCCATATGGTGTTTGTGGAATCCGAGGTGGATAAGAGAAGCCGCATGTATAAAAAAGTGAAGGAGCTGGGATACCCGGCCGAATTGAAGCCCCAGACAGAACGGGAGCTGAAGCGGTGGGTGTTACAGCTTTTAACCCAGGAAGAAATCCGGCTTACCGAGCCTGTCATGGACTATTTTCTGATGACCACCGGGACGAATATGAGCCTGATCCGTTCGGAGCTGGACAAGCTGATTTCCTATCTGGGAGACCGGAAGGTGCTGACGAAGGAGGATATCGACGCGGTGTGTACGCCCCAGGTGGTGGGCCGGATTTTTGATATGACGGCGGCGCTGGCGGCTAAAGACAAAAAGAAGGCGCTTAAGCTGTACTTTGACCTTCGGACGCTCCGGGAGCCGCCGATGCGCATTCTGTTTTTGATTTCCAGGCAGTATCAGCAGCTTTTGCAGGCAAAGGAGCTGCAGCAGGCCGGCGTGCCTAAGGAGGAGATCGGCAAACAGCTTGGCGTTCCGGCCTTTGTGACCGGCAGGCTGCTTTCCCAGGCATCCCGCCATTCCATGGGAGAATTAAAACAGGCCGCCTCCGCCTGCATGGATGCGGAATTCGGCGTGAAAACAGGAAAGATCGCGGATGGGATGGCAGTGGAGCTGCTGATTGTGCAGCTGGGGGAGCTGGGCTGACGGTGGCAGTGTCAAATGAGCTATGAAAAAACACAATAAAGTAACGCTATGCATAGCAGGTTTGTTTTCAGTATATTGTCCGGATGTTCGCCAAAAAGCGATGAAAACACCTCCGATGCGGACAGCATGATTTTTGAAAATGGAGGAAGAATTATAGGCATCAAAAATCCGGAAAAATGCGCCAATACATACCCAAGGGTATGCCTTGCGATAACACATTTTTCCGGATTTTTAACGCCGTTCTCAGCTTGTCTGTTCTGCTGACGCTGCCTCTGCTGCTTCCTTTTCCACATTCTTCTTCGCCGTAGCCAGCATCAGCTTAATCCTGTTCAGCTGATTCACCTCGCTTGCGCCAGGATCATAATCCACCGCAATAATATTTGCCTGCGGATTCGTCCTGCGAAGCTCTTTGATCACCCCTTTGCCCACCACATGATTAGGCAGGCAGCCAAAAGGCTGGGCGCAGACGATGTTTGAGACGCCGCTGTGGATCAGCTCCAGCATTTCTCCGGTGAGGAACCAGCCCTCCCCGGTCATATTGCCTAAAGAGACATAGTCCTGGGCGTACAGCGCCAGGTCCTGGATTTTGCCCGGCGGGGTAAACCGTTGGCTGGCCTCGAATTCCTTTCTGGCCGTTTTCCGGAACATTTCCAGAAGAGAAATTCCCAGATTACACAGCCTGGCGGTGGACTGTTTAAAACCCAGCTGCTCATATTTGAAGTTGGTGTTGTACAGTGTGTACAGCAGGAAATCCATCAGATCCGGCATAACCGCCTCGGCGCCCTCCGCTTCCAGAAGCTCTACCAGATGATTGTTGGCGGTGGGAGAGAACTTCACCAGAATTTCCCCCACAATCCCCACTCTGGGCTTTACCAGGTCTTCCCGGATTGGCAGCCGGTCGAAATCTCGGATAATGCCCCGGACATTTTTACGGAAATGGGCAAGGGAGCCGTGACCGGACAGTGACCGGACGCAGATTGCTTTCCATTTCTGATGAAGGGCATTGGCAGAGCCGGGGGTCAGCTCATAGGGGCGAACACGGTACAGTACCCGCATAAACACGTCGCCGTAAATAATGGCCTGCATGGCCTTTGACAGCATGGGAACCGTATAGTGAAATCCTTCGTTGGTTTCCAGCCCCTGGGCGCTTAGGGATATGACCGGGATATGGCTCATACCCGCCCGTTCCAGCGCCCGGCGGATAAAGCCTATGTAATTGGAAGCCCGGCAGCCGCCGCCGGTCTGGGTCATCAGCACGGCCGTTTTGTTCAGGTCATACTTTCCGGAGAGCAGCGCTTCCATCATCTGGCCCACCACAATCAGGGATGGGTAGCAGGCATCGTTGTTTACATATTTCAATCCCACGTCGATGGCACTTTTATTGTCGTTGCTTAAAATCTCGATCCGGTAGCCGCAGGAGTTGATGGCAGGCTCCAGCAGGTCAAAATGAATCGGCGACATCTGGGGGCAGAGGATCGTATAATTCTGCTTCATCTCTTTCGTAAATTCCACCCGCTTGAAGGCGGCGGAAACGATCTGCCGCTGGCTTCCTTTTTTCTGCCGTACCCGAATGGCGGAGATCAGAGAGCGGATACGGATTCTGGCCGCCCCCAGATTGTTTACCTCGTCGATTTTCAGCACCGTATAAATTTTCCCCGAATGGGTCAGGATATCACTGACCTGGTCGGTGGTCACTGCGTCCAGGCCGCAGCCGAAGGAGTTGAGCTGAACCAGATCCAGGTCGTCCCGGGTCTTTACGAAATTAGCCGCCGCATAGAGCCGGGAGTGGTACATCCACTGGTCCATCACCACGATGGGCCGCTCCACCCGAGCCAGATGGGAGACCGAGTCCTCCGTAAAGACGGCGATGCCGTAGGAGGTAATCAGCTCCGGGATGCCATGGTTGATTTCCGGGTCCAGGTGATAGGGACGTCCGGCCAGAACAATGCCGTGCCGCCCGGTTTCTTCCAGATATTTCAGCATTTCCTCGCCTTTTTTTGAGATATCCCTGCGGACAGCGTCCAGCTCCGCCCATCCCTTGTGGGCAGCTGTCTGAATTTCTTCCGCGGGAATGCCGAAGGTTTCCTGAAAAAATGCGGTCAGCCGCTCTGTCAGCACCTGCTCGTCGGTGAAGGCCATAAAGGGATTGTAAAAGGCGATGCCGGAATCCTTCAATTCCTCCACATTGTTTTTGATATTTTCCGAATAGGAGGTTACCATGGGGCAGTTGTAGTGGTTGGCCGCATCCGGAATCTCGCAGCGTTCATAGGGAATGCTGGGATAAAAAATAAAGTCGACGGGCTGCTTTAAGAGCCAGCTGATATGGCCGTGGGCCAGCTTGGCCGGGTAGCACTCCGATTCGCTGGGAATGGATTCGATGCCCAGCTCGTAAAGCTTGTGGGTGGATACGGGGGACAGAATCACCCGGTATCCCAGTTCCCTGAAAAAGACCGCCCAGAAGGGGTAGTTTTCGTAAAAATTCAGGACGCGGGGAATGCCTACGGTTCCCCGGACCGCCAGGTCGGCGGTTAAGGATTCATAGCCGAATACCCGTTTATATTTGTAATCGAACAGATTGGGAATGTGTTCTTTGTTTTTCTCCTTGCCGATGCCCCGCTCGCACCGGTTGCCGGAAATATACTGGCGGCCGCCGGAGAAGCGGTTGACGGTCAGCAGGCAGTTGTTGGTGCATCCCTTGCACCGGGCCAGCCTGGTATCGTAGGTCAGGTTCAGAATCTTTTCCATGGGCAGCATGGAAGTGGTTCCGGACCCGTCGAACCGCTCTCTGGCCACTAAAGCGGCGCCGAATGCCCCCATAATCCCGGCGATATCCGGGCGGACGGCCTCGCAGCCGGCGATATATTCAAAGCTGCGCAGTACGGCGTCGTTGTAGAAGGTGCCGCCCTGCACCACCACGCATTTCCCTAGGTCGGAGGCGTTGGTGATTTTGATTACTTTGAATAATGCGTTTTTGATGACCGAATAGGCCAGTCCCGCAGAGATATCCGCCACGGTGGCGCCTTCCTTCTGTGCTTGCTTTACATTGGAATTCATGAAAACGGTACACCGGGTTCCCAAATCGATGGGGTCAGGGGCGAACAGCGCCGCATTTGCAAAGTCCTCGATGCTGTAATTTAAGGATTTGGCAAAGGTCTCGATAAAGGAGCCGCAGCCGGAGGAGCAGGCTTCATTCAGCTGGACGCTGTCGACGGTGCCGTTCTTGATTTTAATGCATTTCATGTCCTGGCCGCCGATGTCCAGGATACAGTCCACTTCCGGTGCGAAGAAAGAAGCGGCGTAGTAGTGGGACACGGTTTCCACCTCGCCTTCGTCCAGCATCAGGGCGGACTTTAACAGCGCCTCCCCGTATCCGGTGGAGCAGGACCAGGCGATCTGGGCCGAGTCGGGCAGCAGCTCGCTGATTTCCTTCATGGCCCGCAGGGTGGTGGCCAGGGGGCTTCCGTTGTTGCCGGAGTAGAAGGAGTAGAGAAGGCTTCCGTCCTCCCCTACCAGCGCCACTTTTGTGGTGGTGGAGCCGGCGTCGATCCCCAGAAAGCAGTTGCCCTCATAGGTTTCCAGGTCTGCCGTGGCCACACAGTGCTGCGCGTGGCGGGCCGTGAACCGGTCATATTCCTCCTGATCGGCAAAAAGGGGCTGGAGCCTTTTTACCTCATTTTCCAGCTTGACCCCATGTTCCAGCCGGTGCTGCAGATCTTCTATCGATACGACATGCCCCGGCTCATGGTTCATCCCGGCGCCGATGGCGGCGAACAGGTGAGAATGCTCCGGCGCGATCACCGCGTCGTCAGTCAGCTTTAAGGTGCGGATAAAGGCATTTTTCAGCTCGGGCAGGAAATGTAAGGGTCCGCCTAAAAAAGCTACATTGCCCCGGATCGGCTTGCCGCAGGCCAGGCCGGAAATGGTCTGGTTAACCACGGCCTGAAAGATGGACGCCGCCAGATCTTCCTTCGTGGCCCCCTCGTTGATCAGGGGCTGGATATCGGATTTGGCGAATACGCCGCACCGGGCGGCGATGGGATAGATGGCTTTATAACGGCTGGCAAATTCGTTCAGTCCGGAGGCGTCCGTCTGTAAAAGGGAAGCCATCTGGTCGATAAAGGAGCCGGTGCCGCCGGCGCAGATGCCGTTCATTCGCTGGTCTATGCCGTTGGTAAAATAAATGATTTTCGCGTCCTCCCCGCCCAGCTCGATGGCCACGTCGGTCTGGGGCGCGTAATCCTGCAAAGCGGTGGATACGGCCACCACCTCCTGAACAAAGGGAATATCCAGATGTCCGGACAGAGACAGGCCGCCGGAGCCTGTGATCACGGGGGACAGTCTTAAGTCCCCAAGCTGTTTCCTGGCCTCCCTTACCAGCTGGGCCAGCGTTTCCTGTATGTTGGCATAATGACGTTTGTAGTCTGAAAAAAGGATCTGATGATCCTGTGAGAGAATGGCAATTTTGACGGTGGTGGAGCCGATGTCGATTCCCAGAATATGATAATCCATAAAAACCTCCATTCTGTATGATATAGACAGTAACTGTGAGCAGAGATATCTGCCAGATAAATAATTTGGAAAATATTATAAAAAATTCCGAATGTTTCGTAAGTTCGCGCTGATGTATCATTACAAGCGGATAAGACTTCATATGTCCGCACGGTATGCGTTTATTCCGTGGGGAAGTCCGTGAGATTTTCTTAAGAAAAAAGAAAATTCATGCCATAGCATTATAATATAGAATAAAAAAAATGACAAGAAAAATCAAATTATATTTGTAAAGAACATATTTCGGCGTTATAATATATTTCTTAAGAATGATAAACGGACGGAGGACTTTTACAGAGAATTTTGTCGAACAGTTCTGTTTGCATATTTCCATTATTTGTGATATGATGAGAGCGTTACGGGTCCGTATATTCTGTGGAAATGATTTCTTATGGCATTTCGTCTGGTTTTCCCTGTTTATGTAAATAATACTTTTTTGATTTTGTGTTGACATTTTCATAAAAGTATACTAATATGTATATATCGAACAAATGTTCATAAATGGACATGGAGGAAGAATATGATTAAAGAAGATAAACTTAAAGCTTTGGACGCGGCGTTGACGCAGATTGAAAAACAGTATGGGAAAGGCTCCGTGATGAAATTGGGCGATTCCGCCGCGCGTATGAATATTGAGACGACTCCCACCGGTTCTTTAAGCCTGGATATCGCTTTGGGACTCGGCGGTGTGCCGAAGGGCAGGATCATTGAAATTTACGGACCTGAGTCCAGTGGTAAAACTACGGTGGCGCTGCATATGGTAGCGGAAGTGCAGAAGCTGGACGGTATTGCAGGCTTCATTGATGCGGAGCATGCGCTGGACCCGGTTTATGCAAAAAATATCGGTGTGGACGTTGATAATCTGTACATATCCCAGCCGGATAACGGGGAACAGGCGCTTGAAATTGCTGAGACGATGGTGCGCTCCGGCGCCATCGATATTGTGATCATCGACTCTGTGGCAGCGCTGGTACCAAAAGCAGAAATTGATGGGGACATGGGGGATTCCCATGTGGGTTTACAGGCCCGTCTGATGTCCCAGGCTTTAAGAAAACTGACGGCCTGTATCAGCAAGTCCAATTGCGTGGTGATTTTTATTAATCAGCTCAGAGAAAAAGTAGGCGTGATGTTCGGGAATCCTGAGACGACTACCGGCGGCAGGGCACTGAAGTTTTATTCCTCGATCCGTCTGGATGTGAGAAGAATCGAGTCCCTGAAGCAGAGCGGCGAGATTATCGGTAATCGTACCCGGATCAAGGTTGTGAAAAATAAGATTGCACCGCCTTTCAAGGAAGCAGAATTTGATATCATGTTCGGCAAGGGCATTTCCAGGGAAGGGGACGTGTTGGATTTGGCCGCAAAGGTAGATATTGTGGAAAAAAGCGGCGCATGGTATGCCTATAATAAAGAAAAGATTGGCCAAGGCCGGGAAAATGCGAAGATTTTCCTGCAGAACAATCCGCAGATTATGGCTGAGATTGATGCAAAGGTCCGTGCTTTTTATAAGATTGGTACTGTCGTCGAGCCGGAAGATGCGACTTTGCCAGAGAACGCTGCCAAAGCTGAGGAGGGTACGGCCGGACTGGCCTTCGGAGCGGAAAATTCGTCGGAAAGTGAGAAATAAACAGACAGTCTGTTG
>CAJUPT010000068.1 GCA_910588405.1 uncultured Lachnospiraceae bacterium
ATATTAAGGTGGAGTTCACGTTTAACTTGTACTTTTTTTTGACATAGGACCACAATGATCCGGTCACGGGTGGCAAGGAACACGTTCACAAGCTCCCGCTTTGCGGCAAAGGATTTGCCGGAGCCCGGCACGCCGAGGAACAGGCCGTTGGGATTTTTGAGCTTCTTCCGGTTTGCCATGATGACGTTATGGGAAAGTGCGTTGAGCCCGTAATAGACGGCTTCGCCATCCATGCGGAGCTCCTGCGTCATAAAGGGAACGAAAATGGCCGTGGAGCTGGTCGTCATGCCGCGCTTGATCTCAATGCCGTTATGGCCCAGCGGAAGGCTGGAAAGAAAACCGTCCTCCTGCTGGAAGTCCAACCGCTTCAAGGTGCAGTTGTATTTCTGGACGATACCGGACACCGTGAACAGGTCATTGTCCAGCTCCCGGCGGGTCGGGGCCATGTTTACCACAAGGAAGGTCAGCAGGAACATTCTTTCATTCCGGCTCTGTAAATCTTCCAGAAGGGTCTTTGCGTCGTTGCTGTACGTTACAAGGTCGGGTGGAAGTATGTCCATGTCGTACCCTGACCGGGCTGCCTTCTTTTGTTCCTCCACCTTCATCTTGTCAATGTCGGAGACTTTGGCCTTGATAGATTTTACGGCGGCGGCCTGATCGACGGTTTGGATATGGAGAGTGATGGTCATTTCCGCATCCATTTCCAAAAGCTCCGCCAGCAGCTTGTCCGAGAGCTCCGAGGCCAAAATCTGCAAGTAGGAGGCAGCGCCCCAAGTCGTCCCCACCCGGAACAGACGGCTGAAACGGAAGTCGAAGCTGTCCGGGGCGATAAAGTCTTTGGTGGAAAGCCCGGTTTTGGGGATCATATCCCATGAAAACCGGAAGGGGGAGCCGCTGCCGGGGTGGAGCTGCCCGTGAAGAAGCTCCAGCCGTTCCAGCCCCGAAAGGGAGCGGCACTTGACGCCCAGCTTTTTGAAGTTCCCGCAAATGTCCGCCTCTACACGTTCCAGCCTTGCCCTGGCGGTGGGAAGGTCGTCCACGTTCACGCCGAAGGTCAGGAGCTTTGTGCGGACAATGCCGTTGTTGCTTTTGGCGATCTGGTTTTCCAACATTTCCACATACTCACACCGGACGCTGTTGTAATCGTCATCCTGCATGGGGATGTTCACGCTGTACCGGCTGCCCGGGCGGCTCCGGTGGTTGAGGAAGGAAAGCTGGAACGGAAGGCTGCTGTCAAAGTAGTTGAGGCAGGCGCTCCACCCGTCAAAGATGGCCGCCTGATCTTCGGACTGTGCGAGCTGGTAGTTGATGTCCTCGTATTCAATGGTTTTGGTGTAATAGCGGTCCGCTACCCGGCACACCCCGTCCCGGTACATTTCACGGTAAGGGAGGGTCTGCTGGGCGGTGGTGGGAATGTTCTTTCCCTTTGTGAACAGACCGGTAAGGCCCTGCTTTTCAGGCTTTCTGCCTGCGGGCTTTCCGGCCCTTCTGCTGTTTCGCAATCGGCTGCGCCTCCTTTCTGGCGCTAAGCAGCGCATAGAAGTTTTCGGTTTTGTAAGGCCGCACCCGGGGATAGAGGAACCGGGTGCGGATGATGTTTTTCAGCACTTTTTCCAGCGGCAGGCCGTCCCGCTCATACATAGCCAGAAAGAAGAACGGGAGCATGAGGCCGATCATCAGGAACATGGCGGCGCTGTTCCCGATACTGTCACGGGAAAGCAGGTAGGCCGGGAGCCCCACCGCCGCCGCGCCGGAAAAACAAACAAGCTGGCGCTTCGTCAGATTGAAGGCCAGCTTTGTCTTGATTTTGGAAAGGTCTTTTGGTACTGGCACATAGGCCATTTGGGTGCACCTCCTTTACTGCTTCGGGCCAGCATGGCCCGAGGTTATCTTGCGGCTTCTTTGGCCGGGGCTGTACTGCGGACGGCTTCGGCGGCTTCTCGTCCGCTCTGCCTTGCCCGCCAGTATTCGGGATTATACTGCCGGATGGACTGATTGAGTTTTTCTTCAAACTGTCCTTTATCCTTAATGCGGTCAGGGATGTTCCACAGTTTTTTGTCCAGCAGCTCCCGGAGCACCACACTTTCCTGTGCGTCCTCCTCATAGCAGATATAGCCCTTATCCTTGAAGCCGCACTTTTTCGCCGCTGGGGAGAGGACGGCGGCTACCTCATTTGCCACCATCGTTCCGCCGTGGCTGGCGGTAGATACCAGAAACACCCCCCCGGACAGAGGGTTTCACAGCTCTGCACCTCGCCCCACGGGGAGCTTTTCGGCGCATGGAACATTCCGCCCGTCCGGCTCCGGTCCGCCTGCATGAGCGCCGCCTTTTCCAAGATGGCGCGAAGTTCCGAGGAAAAGTAGGCGTATTCCCGCAGGACACGGGCGGCGTCCCCGCCGCAGGCGTTCATCAACAGGGTATAGGCATCGCTGTCCGCTTTGGTACAGCGGCCCAGCAGTTTTCCGTCGTAATAGCAGGCCGCGTCATAGCCCGTCCGTTTGCGTGGCATGGTTCCCGCCTCCTTTCTGCTTCGGGCCAACATGGCCCGAAATCAACGCTCCGCACCACGGCTGGTCTTTTCCTTTGGGGACCGTTCTGCCTTTGCCTGCTCAGCAGCCGCTTTTCCGGCTTTGAGCTGGTCGCTGATGGATGCACGCCCCACAGAGCCACGCTCCGCCATCTGTTCCAGCTTTGCCTCATAGGCTTGCAGAACAGCGGTGTTGAGCTGTTCCCGGAACTCCTTTGTGACAGGGTAGGCCATATCCCGGTAGCCGCCTTTGCCGTCTGGCTGGCTGGGCATCCCAAGAAAGAGCCCCTTGCTGCCCTGTACGATTTTCAGATTTTCCACCACAAAGCAGTCATTGAATTTCACGCTGGCAAAGCCCATGAGGTTTTTCACAGGTTCGATGACCCGCACGCTTACATCCAGCTTTATAGGGGCGGCTGGTGTTCCGCCCGCATTTTTTTCCTGCATGGATTTCTCCTTTCCGCTTCGGGTCAGCATGGCCCGAAGTCTCTTAATGGCAGCCGAAGATGGATTTTGCAAGACTGCCTGTTTTGAATAAGGTAAAACACAGCAGCACCGTATATCCCACGCAGCCCCAGATCGCCCCGATGGGGTCGCCGTCGGTGGCGATACTCTGGATCAGCACCGCATAGATGGCGACACAGACTAAGATCAACAGACCTTGAAAGCCCACCGCAAAGAGGGAGCGGAAATAGTTCTGCCCCATGTGTCCGGTTTCCCTGTTGGGGACGGTGGCAAACGGGATAGGCGCTAAACTTGTGAGTAAATAAATTTCAATCATACGGCCATATACGATGACGAAGATCACGATGTTTAAGGCAATCATGGTAAGCTGGATCAGGAAGGATTGTAGCCAGAGTCCGAACAGAGGGCCTAACTCCATCGCTTCAAGCTCTATCCGCAGACTGTCCAGCACATCCGGCGTGATCTCTGTCCCGTTCTGGATAATGCCCGCTGACTGCTGGATCACATGCTGGCTTACATCAAAGACCGCCAGCACGATATTGAAGGTATTCGTCAGGATCATCACAGCCACAAAGGTTTTGAACACCCACTTAAAAAACATCCATGTGTCAACTTCATGGAGGTTGTTGCGTTCTATGAGCATCTGTATCAGCTCATAAGTCATTACAAAAGTGAGGATGACCCCGGCGATTGGCAGGATGGCAGTTTCAGAGATCTGTCGTATCATGGAAAAGACCCCGGCGTTCCAGTCCGCCGGGGTCGTGCCTACCTGTGTGGCGATCTCGCCAACGCTCTGATTGACGTTATCGAAAAGGCCGTCCAGATTTCCCATGATACCATCGACGAGCAGACCTTTCAGCCATTCAACGATTGCGTCGATGATAAAGTCCATACATCAGCTCCTTTTCTGGAAAAAGGGACAACGGGTGACATTTAGCTGAACAGGCCGGACAGCAGAGGGATAAGCTGAAGGCCGATCAGAACGACACCGCCGCCCGCCATGAGCTGTGTCATCCCTAATTAGTTGGAAACATCCTGCTCACCGGCTTACCGCAGTGTAAGTCAAAAAATATTTGGGTATTAAATTATAAGAACCTCCCGTTTCGGCAGGTCAGCCGACTGGCTGGCCCGCTTCCGGGATCGGTTTCAGATTGAAATGAATTTCTATAGAAATGTGTCTTATTTTATCACTGTCTATGCGCTCATGCACCGTGATCTCCCTGACCAGGCGGTTGAGCGTGGCCGCATCCAGCTCCCGGATGTCGGCATACTGGCGGATCGCGTCCGACCACTGCCTGGCATCGCTGGCAAGCCTGTCTTCATCTTCCAGCTTTTTTCTGCAGGCAGATATCTTCCCTTTTAATTCTTCCTGCTCTTTCTGCGTCTTTTCCAGCATCAGGTTAAAATTCTGCTCGCTGATCCGCCCGGAAAGCATATCTTCATACAGCCGCTGTACCATCTTCTCCAAAACTCCGGCACGTTCCTGGTATCCCGACAGAATCCGCTCCAATGCCTCTTTCTGCCCGTCACGGCCGGAACTGCATGCATCCGAAAGTTTTCCCTCCGCAGCGGCGCTGTCTGCCAGCGCCGCTGCGGCACACTCACGGATCTTATCCAGCACAAGGTCATAAAGAATGTCGTATTCCACACGGTGCTGCGTGCAGTGGTTTTTGCCGTAAGCATTGTAAGTCTTGCAGGAATAAACCTGTTTCGGACATTTTTCATGCGTCCGCCGTATGGTAAGAGCCTTGCCGCATTCCCCGCACCTGATCAGCCCGGCAAACAGGCTTGTCTTCCCGGATTTTCCCGGACGCTGCCTGGATTTCAGCTTTTCCTGCACAATGTCGAAGCTGGCCCGGTCAACCAGCGGCTCATGCTGCCCCTCGACCACGATCCACTCATCCGGCTTCTTGTCGCTGATCGTCCCAATCTTAAATTTATAGTTCGCCTTCTGCGACGCGATCGCCCCCGCATAAACAGGGTTCATCAAAAGATCCTTGATCACGGAAAAATCCCATACAAAACGCCCGTTCTCCGGGTCTTTCTTTTCCCATTTCGTATGGCTGTTGCGAAGCCCGCGCTCCCTGTTCCACCATGCCGGGCACGGCACTTTCGCTTCTTCCAGCCTGCGCCGTATGTAGTTCGGGCCGTGGCCCTCCAGTGCCCATCCGAAGATCAGCCGCACATACGGCGCCGTTTCTTCATCCACGACCAGATGGTTTTTGTTTTCTGGATCCTTTTTATAACCGAACGGTGCCAGGCAACCGGTAAACTGCCCTTTCTGCGCTTTCAAAAGATAGGAAGAATGCACTTTCTTTGAAATGTCCTTGCTGTACATCTCATTCAGGATATTTTTGAACGACGCTATGTCGTTGTTGTCACGCATGGTGTCTATGCCGTCATTCATGGCGATGTAGCGCACGCCGTTCCTTGGGAAGAAATCTTCCATCAGGTAGCCCGTCTGGAGGTAATTACGCCCTAGGCGGCTTAAATCTTTTGTGATCACAAGGTTGACCTGCCTGCCCTCAATCGCCTCAAGCATTTTTTTCAGATCCGGGCGATCCATGTTCAAACCGGTATAGCCGTCGTCTTGAAATACGGCCGTAACCTCCCATCCCTGTTTCATGCAGTATTTCTCTAGCATATCCCGCTGGTTGGCAATGCTTGCGCTTTCTCCCTGCAGGTCATCATCTTTGGACAGCCTGCAGTAAACGGCTACGCGGTAATTCTGTCCAAAGATTCCACCCATCATTGCATGTTTCAGTCCGTCTGCCATAACCTGTTACCCGCACAGTCCAGACGGCGCAAGGCCCTGCCGGGCCTTTCCATCATTATAGTCTGAACCCTGCGCGTTTACAAGGCATTCTTCTGTAAAATCCCTGCTTTTTCTGTACTTTTGGGCGATCAAGTCTACAAATACATCCGTTGCGTCCAGCTGCCCGTCATATACTGCTGATACATATATCTCTGTTTTATTTTTTGCCATATATGCTGCTTTTCCCCTTTCAAAACATCCTAATAATAACCCCATACAAACCAGATAAGCATTCTGCCATCTGTTCCATTTTTATCTGTCCGTTAAACATAAACATGCCAGATAAACAGTTCTGCCTGGTGTTCTGCTCCCTTGTCAAATCTGCCCGGCAATGAAACCATGCAGGGCAGATCTACGGCCTCCCATAAATTTTCTGTTCTTACAAAACTGCCCGGCAATGAACCCGGCAACGAAGTACGGCAACAAGCATCAAAAAACTTTTCATACAAAACCATGCCCCTTATTTTTATTCCCTGCATTTTCTTTCAATTCCTTGTTGCTTTCGTTGCCGTATACTATATTTTCTTTATATATATTTATATAAATCCTTATAAATAAAGGGATTTGCGGCTGTACAGGGCAATCATGCTCCGGCAACGAACCCGGCAACGAAACGGCAACCAGCCCGGCAACAGACACACAGATTTACGTCATCCACTCTTCCGGAACCCCCTCCTGCCGCGCTTTTTCGCCCGACACATCCACAAAACCTGTTTCGTTGCCGGGCAGTTCTTTGCCGGAACCGTCCCGTTCCCATCCCCGCTGCCTGCCGTACCCATCAAACATCCTCGGATTCGTGAACGGCTTCCACCCGGACACCGCCGTATTCATGATCTCGTTGATATTGTGCAGCTGCCACCGTTTTGGCTCCTCATATTCCCGGCGCAGCGCCTCCCTGAAAAGCTGCTTGGAGCATACCTGGCTCCCTTTGTAGCTTTCCAGGAATCCGATGATCATGCCCGCCTCCGTGTCTTCCGGCATAAAATCCCGCTGCACTTTCATGAGCTGCTCCTGTATCCCGCTGCTGAACTTCATGGAATACCTGCCGCTTTTATAGATCTCCATTGCCTCCGCCCATACCTGCATGATATACGCCCTGGACGCATCCTCATCCTCTAAGATATGCACTTCCGCTTCTTCCGGATGCACCATGACCGGCAGAAAACGCCTGTTCCCTGCACGGTCAAGCGGCAGGAAGTCCAGTGTATTTGACGTGCCGCCGAACACGCACTGCCGCAGCCGGTCTTTTGTCTGCGCCTCATAAGGCGTGCGGTAGGTTTCCTTCTGCCTGCTGATAAAGGAACGGATCTCCTCAATGCTTTTTGCGCTGTTTGCCGCCAGCATCTCCGACATTTCTATAATCCAGTGTCCCTGCAGCTTCGTGTACACTTTTTCATCATCCAGTTTTTTCAGGTCATCACTGAACCACTCATCCCTGATCGCGAGCAGGCGGAAAAAGGAGCTCTTCCCCGCACCCTGTCCCCCTGCCAGGCAGAGCATCTCCTCATACTTGGAGCCGGGCATGAAAACCCGTCGGATCGCGCCTAACAGGAAATGCCGCAGCACTTCCTCCTCATAGCCGCCCTGCCCAGCACCGAGGAAATGGTGCATGCAGGAACGTATACGCGTCTGTCCGTCCCATACAAGGGAACAGAGGCAGTCCCGGACGGGATGGTAACAATTCTCATTTGCCACGATCCCAAGTGCATGCTGTATCTTCTTTTCATTCGTGATACCGTAATTCTCCTCAAAATAAAGCAGCAGGTATTTTACGTCCGTATCCGTCAGCACACTGGAATCCCTGCGCCAGCCGACGTCCTGCACAATGTCGATCCGTTCTGTCAGGAGGTTCAGACAGATGGCTCCTTTTAACAGAGGGTCGAGCGTGAACACTGTCTTACAGTTATGGATCGTATTTGCCGTCTGCCCTTTCTGCGTAGTGTCGAGCATCTCCCGGATCTCCTCAACACTCCTGCTCGGCTCCATGGCTTCTGCCGCGTTCAGCGCGGCCTGGCGCACGGCTGGCGGGATACTCTGATATCCGCTGCTCAAGCTGCTGCACCTCCTTCCCGTGTTCCGCTAAAAGGATGGCTTTTTCTTTTTCCGTGCCATCCAGAAGGATGTCCAGCAGATATCCGACGTATTCCCGCTTCTGCAGCGCCTTCACAAACAGCGGGTGCCATTCCTCCCCTTCCTGCCGCGGCCTGTATTCCTCCGCCCACTGGACAAGCAGGTTATAATAATCTGACAGTACACGGAAACAATGCTGCTGCGCATTCCTTATTTTTTTTATATCTGAAATCTTTTTGCGAACGGATACCCTCTGCGGCGGGCCTTTTCCTTTTGTGTCATACTGGATCCCAAAATCAGCTGCCAGTTTCTCTGCCGCTTCTTTTAAGCCCAAGGCATAAAACCGTGCCACAAAATCGATCACGTCCCCGTCAGCCTGGCATCCGAAGCAATGGAACCTCTTATCCAGCTTCATGCTCGGATTTTTGTCCTTATGGAACGGGCAGCACGCCATGCCGTTCCTCCTGACTGCTATCCCGTACATTTCTGCCGCTTGCCGTGTGCTCACGCCCTCCTTGACCGCTTCAAATACATTCATTAAAAATAACTCCTTCCTGCAATAAATCCAAAAGCGCCTGCCGTTTTCTGTTAAAACAGCAGGTGTTCAGATCTCCATATCCATATTCTTTTTTCTCACAGACGCTGACCTCTCCAAACGCTCCCGGTTCTTCCTGTCAGCATCCTGCCTGGCTTTTTCAAGCTTTTCCCTGATGGATACCCTGGTCTTTTCCTGGATCTGTCCTACAGCCTCTTCTTTCACATCTGGAGCTTTTAATGCCGCCCTCACTTTTGCCGCTGCCGCTTTTTTATTTTCCGGGCTCCCCAGCTTGTTTTTCACTGCATCCACGCATTTTATGGCCAGCTCACGCCTGTCTTTTTTCATCCCCCGTTCCGGCCGCGCCACCCATTCCTTATATTCCACGATGGATGCAAGGTCAGCTTTCTGCGTTTCTTTCCGCGCAATGTCCGCCACAACGCCGCAGGCTTTTTCATATGCTACGTCCGCAACATCTTTCAAAATTGTCTCCACATCACTGATCTTTAACGTCAGCTCTTCCAGTGTCTTTTCTTTTTCTGCAATCCGTTCCTTCTGCCTAGTAATGATATAATCCTGCTTTTCCAGATAGCCGCGCCCGCCATAGGACGGCTCCCGCTCCAGATCCAGGCTGTGCCGCTGCGCGATCTCAAAAAGCAGTTCCCGGCATTCCGCATCAAAAGCCTGCTTGCGGTTATTGTTCCTGCCTTTCGGCCTGCCCGGGTCAGGAAGCTGTATGCCGAGTTCCTCTAGCGCCTTTTCCTGCTGCGGGCAGAGCTCGCCGTAACGGTTCCTGCAGTCAAAGACATGCCGTTCATGGATGTGCGGCGTGCTTTCGTCAATGTGCAGCGCCCAGTCCAGGATGTGTACGTGGGAGCCGTAGCGTTTTTCAAACTCCTCATAAAATTCAGCGGCTATGAGGACAAGCGTTTTCGGTGGGACAGACGCGCCCATCGTGCCGATCTGGTAGATGCTCTCCTCCGGGCAGGTCTTATTATTTTTTAATAGATCCTCCGTGGTGCGGTTACGTTCCGGATGGCGGTTTTTTATATTCCTTGCATTCTGCGCATCCACGTATTCAGCATAGTTGTCTGTATAATAGATCTGCTCGATCCGTTCAAAACAAAAATCCGGGATGTCCGCATTCTCGCGATCATCGGCTGCAGTATATCCACGGTAACAGTCCCAGTAAATATTTTTTTCTGCCAGATCTGCGTCTATGTGTTCACTGTTGCCAAGGTCAAACCGCCTGTCATTGTGCCGTGGGTTGTATACACCGTGCCTGCCGGAACGCCCATTGTGCCTGGTCAGCTTCAAATCATTTTCTCCTTTCCTGCAATCTTCCCCGAAGGGCAGTGGCAGCTCTGCTGCCAAAAACTGCGTCTTTAGCGTCAGGCAATACCCAGTACGAACTGGCGCAAGCGCCAGTTCTCTGGGCGGGGCTGCCGCCCTCGACCCCGGAGCCTTGCGGCTCCGTCCAAAACAGGCCGCAGACTGCATCACCGCCCTGTACAAAATTTCTTTTTTTAAATATTTCCAAAACATCTTATCTCTTGAAACACACCCTGCTCCTTCCGATAAAAAACTTACACAGCCATCCTCAAAAAAATTAAAGCCGTTTTATCTGTCATAAAACGAGAAAATAAAACTGCTTCTGTTTTCTGCAGATCAACATATCCTTCATATAGTTCTGACAGCCATCCGACAAAACAAAGTGCATTTCCAAAATCCCCTGTTTTCTTTCTGGTCATCTCTCCAGATTCCGGCGATTTCTGTCAGGGATAATACGGCCACTTTCCACTGCGGCATGGCTCCTTATTTTAATTTCCCCATCCTGCTCGCTGCGCTTTGCATTCTGATATCTTTCATCAGACAAAAATGCCCGGAAATGGTCTCCCTTACTGCCGACGGGACTGCTGTCCTGCAAAACATCCAGCGTTATCATGTGTCTGGTCTCCGGCTGAAATCGTTCCCCGCCGCACATGTCATGCCCCTGCACGATATACCGTTCTATCCCTGCCAGGGCAAGCCGTCTCCTTATGGAGCCTTCCCGCTCTGCCAGTGCTGATTTAACGCCGGCGATAAACCTGCTGCATTCCGGCTCCGCCGTCCTTTTCAGCTTTTCCGCCGCATTGCGCATGAATGCCCTGTCCAGCGCATCCTCCCCTGCTTCCATGGCTCTTCTCAGCCGCTCCAATGTTTCCTCCCTGTCTCCGCCTGCATGCCTGCTGATCATAACAAGCTCATTTTTTGTATACTTCATTCCCCGCCTCCTTGTCTGGACACTATGCCTGTCCGGTTTTCAATATAAATATTTTTTCCGCACTGCTTTTCTTTTTCCGGAATTAAAATATATAACCTGTTTGGCATTCCAACCCCCTGCCGCACCCTTATGACCAGCCCTGCATTTTCCAGTTCATTCATGGAACGCTTGACTGTCATGCTGCACCGTGCGATGTCACCGGCAAGCTCCGCAATGGGATAATGCACAAACAGTATGCCGTTCTCATCCTGCACCCCGCCCGCAAGCGCGGCATCCAGCATCCGGCAGTACATGATCTTTGCCGTGCTGCTGATATGCAGCTCCATGAGCGCTGCCGGGAACCACATGCCGGGCGGCAGCGGCATATGCCCTGTCATGAATCTAAATTCCAACTTTATCCCTCCATTTTATTTCTTCCAGCAGGCAAAGTCTGCTATGCTGCTGCTTTCAAATTACTTTTCATTTGTTCATCCGCCGGTTCATTCCGATCCCGTTCCTGCCCCTTTTTCAGCGGCGTTTTCCTGCCCGCTGCACGCTCACTCCGTAAGGAACCATTCTCCCTTTTCCGATGTCACCGCATGCCATGCCAGACAGCATATCCTATCAGCCCGGTCATTCAGTTTTATGTTCCCTGCCTGGGACTGACTGTATCATAGAACATTTCTGTTCCCTGTCCCGTATATCCACAAAACAGGAATAGAGCCCGAAACAAAAAAATTCCACGTCCGTGGAAAATGTGGTATGATAGTACTAAACTACATGAAAGGAAATAAAAGCTATGAAAAGCGGCATTACCATACAGGAACGTTTAAAAGATTTACGGGTGGAGCGTCACTTAAAACTGGATGAACTGGCAGAACTGACCGGCATTTCAAAATCTGCCCTGGGCAACTACGAAACAGATGATTTCAGGGAGATCAGCCACGCAAACATCGTGATACTGGCAAAGTTTTATGGCGTGTCAACGGATTACCTCCTGTGCCTGACGGAAAACAGAAAACATCCCGATACAGAACTAGCAGAGCTGCACCTGAGCGATGAAATGATAGACTTATTAAAAAGCGGCCGCATCAACAACCGACTGCTGTGTGAAATTGCCACGCATGAGAAGTTTGTTGCACTCATGATAGATACAGAGATCTACGTAGATGGGATCGCATCCATGCGTTTCCAAGATCTTAACAGCCTGTTAGAAATTACACGTGCCGAAGTCCTAAAACGTTACCAGCCGAAAGAAGATGATTCCACGCTAAAGGCACTGGAAGCATCACAGATACAGGAAGAAGATTATTTCTGCCACGTCACGCATAAAGTATGGGACGCTATCCTCCATGACATCCGGAACGCCCACAAAAATGACCGCGAAAGTGCACCGGATAATTCCAATTCACTGAAAATGATACAGTCCGTACAGAAAGCCCTCCGTACTCCTGGAACCTATCTTGACGTATTCTGCCATATCATATGCGAACAGTTGCAAATAAAATATGAGAGACTTTCTGAACAGGACCGCTCCGCCCTCAAAAAAGTCATGAAAAAATCCATCTACTATAGGGATTCCCCTTTAGTCAGCCGGAAACATAGATAAAAAATACCGCTGGCAGGCATACACCTGTACAGCGGTAATCTTTTATCTTTATTCAATTGTATATACAACAGTTTACAATCGCTTCTCTAATAATTCCTTCAAATAAGAAATATCTGCTACATCTTGAATTATATGCATCTTTTTATGACAATTAGGGCATAATGCAACAGTGTTTCTAATGCTATCCGCCCCTCCTTTTGAAAGCCATTCGACATGATGTATCTCCAAATATGGCTTCCCATTTTCATCTAAAAATGGACCCTCTTTGCCGCACAGCTCACAACATCCGCCAGCCCGTCTCTTGGCATATTCAGAGACAAAAAAGTTTCTTTGAAACTGCTTTGTCTGGACTATATATACTGCCGGATTTTTACGAGAATACTTTCTTGCCCGTTCTTTTAGTTCCTGTAATGTAAACCTCTGACTGACTTTTTTTAGTTCTGTAGCAGATGTCTGTTCTTTGTCAATCTGATGGATATAATTTTCCATTTCAGGCAATACTTTTAATCTAAAAGGTCCCTGCATATTCCCTTTATAACCATTACATCTTAAAACATCAAGTGACAACTGCTCTGGAAACGGATATTCATATAAAGGTTCAAATTCCATAAGTAATTTTCCATTATCCTCATCACGAAAATATTGAGCTGCGCTTATAATACTTTTTTCCCTCAACACATCGGTAACTCGGCACTTCCAACAGATTGCATATATTGGAGCCGCCTCATATAAATAAACTATATCTCCAATCTGTACTCCCATCGTTTGTGGCTTATGATCCCATTCAATTGCAGGAAGATTGCGGAGTGCATCATTGACCCTATTTTTTTCTGTATCATGATAAATTATTATCCATTCAGTCATACATCCTCCAATTCAATACGCCATCTTTTATTTCTTTCACCATACTATTAATCTCACTAACGTAAAACCAACAGTAGAAAAATCAAAACGAAACATTTTCGTTTTGATTTTTAGTGTTAGACAATCAATTCACAGATTCTAACCAACATTCATGCAACTAACCCTGTTCAGAAACAGCTACATTTATTTCTATTGAATTCTCTAACAAATCTCTAATTTCTATAACTATTTCTTCACTTGATATACTATCATAATATTCAACAAACTTAGGAATGTAAGCAATCTTATAAATAAATGTATCTTCCGGAAAATTATATATATAAAAATCTTCATCTATCTCTTTATTAAGTTTATTATATATCTCACCAGCTTCTTCGTTGAAATCATTATATACCTCATACGTTAATACAACTGGAATTAATATGTTTTCACCTGCTCTTCTATCACCCAAATCTATTACCTTCTGATCATTTGAAATAATTTTATCTGTATCTAAATTTAAATCAGAAAACCTATTAAAACGGCAATCCATATCATTTTTATAAGTAACCTTATCCATGATCACTTTCATGTTATTCATGTTCCTGTTACCAAAACTTTCAATATTTAAAAATATAACATCAGAAAGTACCCACTTACCTTTATCTCTAATATTAAACAACTCTTTCAAAACGTCTCTATCATTTATTAGTGTTCTGTTATCTTTTGCATAATAAAGATTGCTTATTTCATTACTTAGTATCTTATAATCCTCATTCCGATATATGACATCTAAATGAGTAAAGCCACATCTCAAATAGGATGTCTTTATTTGTGGGTTTTCTTTTTTCAAATCTATTACTAATTTATCAATATACGTTTCATAGTATTTCTTTTGTATATCGTAACTATTTTTTTGAAATATTAATCCAACAACCGAAACAATCAATCCCGCCATAGCAACATTATTTATTGTATTCTTAACTTTTTTTAATATTTCTTTTTTTTTGCTACTTTTTTCTGATGGTATTATATTTCCATATTTATCTATAGGCATAATTTTTTTCTTCTCCAAATTCTTCAAAATATTAGATTCATCTTTTTTTATCATTCGAATCCATGACGTATTGATAACTATAATTTTATTATATTATTATTGCTAGAAAATAGCAAATATTTCTTGACTTAACAACTGTCCCGTCTGGACTGTGCTTATCCTTTCCTCTTTTGATTACATCTAATTCGCCATAAGCTGCTTAATGCCCTGGCTTTTTGCCGCAGGGTTGTCCGACCCGTAACCTTCCAGAAGGTTGATGACGCCCCATACCGCCAGACCAGCGCCAAGAGCCATGACCAGAATCTTGAGAATGTCGATTGCCTGATTGAAAAATTCCATATACGTTCCTCCATTTTGTTTGATGGTTTTGGGTACAAAAAAAGCCGCCCACATCGGCGGCGCTTCGGGTCATCATGGCCCGAAGTTACACAAACTCGTCGCTATCCAGATCATCGAAGTTCAACAGGTCAGCTTCTTCGTCCGTGTCGGAGCCGTCCACTTCGTACACCGTGTATTCGTCCTCCGGCTTTAGTCTCAATGGCCGGTGGCGGAACAGGCTTTCCAAGCGGAAGGCGTTTTTCTTTTTATCAAATTCGGCTGTGTACTTGTAATTCGGGTGCTTTTTCAAGTCATACTTCGGGGACAGGAAAGGCGGGAGCCCCCTAAGCTGCAAGATACATTTATCTCCGGGCATGGTGGTGATCTCGCTGGTGGTCATCAGCTCCCGGCCAAGCCGCTGCATATTCTGGCTGTAACTTTCAGACTGTCCACGGCTGCGGCCCTCGGTCTGCATGGAAATGGTGGCCTTGCCCAGCCAGTTTTCCGAAATATCCTTTAGGGTGGAAGCCTCCCGGCCTCCGAGGAACACGATACTGTCCATGTTTCCCATGATGGTTTCGGAATGGTCTTTGTACAATGCCTTGCACTGGCTCATAGCCTGATAAAAGAGCGTCAGGCTGATCTCCCGGGAGCGAATGACGGCCACAATCTTTTCCAGCCCCGGCACCTGCCCGGTGTTGGCAGCCTCGTCCCACAGCACCCGCACATGGTAGGGCAGACGCCCGCCATAGGTGTTGTCAGCCCGTTCACACAGAAGGTTGAACATCTGCGAAAAAGCGAGGGCAACCAAAAAGTTGTAGGTAGTGTCCGTGTCGCTGATAAGAAAGAACAGCGCCGATTTTTCGTCCCCCAGCTTATCAAGCTCCAGCTCGTCATAGGACATGATCTCCCGGAGCTGTGGAAATAGCGATAGGTAATCCTTTGATGTTATCTCCGGATTTTCCCCCGCCCTAAA
>CAJUPT010000069.1 GCA_910588405.1 uncultured Lachnospiraceae bacterium
GCATAGGCTGACTGGATATAATAACGCTTAGAACCTTTATTGCAAACGAAATCAATTTCCAACTGTTTGCGGATTCCGTGGCCTTTTTCATTGGTTTTATTCAGAGTAATAACGCCCACATCCACGTTGAAACCCCTTATCTTCAACTCATTGAAGATGATATTCTCCATAGCATGAGTTTCCTCCAGTTGACGGAAATTAAGACGGGCATTGCGTAATCCCAAATCAGTAAAATAATATTTAACCGGTGTGTCGATATACTTCTTCCCCTTAATGTCATATCGGACGGCACTGTCAATCAGGAAGGAATCACAGAGATAATCGATATATCTTTTAATGGTTGCGTTACTGATGTTTTTTTGCTTGACACTCTTGAAAGCAGCCGATAACTTGGTCGGATTTGTAAGTGACCCAATAGCTGATGAGAGGATGTTCAGAAGTTCCTCCAGTTCTGTCCGATTGCGTACATGATGTCTGCCTACAATATCTGAAATATAGGTTTCCTCGAACAGCAACTTTAAAAAACGAATCTTTTCTTCCGGGCTCGAAATGTTTATGACAGGCGGCAATCCGCCATAAAGCATATATTCATTCCAGCCATCCTGTTTCGTCCCGGAATAAACAGACATAAATTCAGCAAAACTTAAGGGATGCATATGAACCTCATCTCCCCGGCCTCGAAATTCGGTAATCACATCTTTAGACAAAAACCGGGCATTGCTTCCTGTCACATACACATCTACATTTTTCATACGAATCAGACTGTTTAATACGGATTCAAACTCGCCTAAAAGCTGTACCTCATCCAACAGCACATAATACATTCCATCACCTTTCATCTGCTCCTTGAGATAGGGATACAGAACATCCGGATCACGAAAATGCTTATTTTCAAAGGTGTCAAACGCAATTTCTATAATATGCTGTTTATCCATCCCTTCTTCCAGCAAATGATCCTTGAACAAATTAAACAATAAGTAGGACTTTCCGCAGCGTCGAATACCCGTCACCACCTTGATCAATCCATTGTGCTTTTTACTGATGAGCTTATTTAAATAGATATCTCTCTTGATTTCCATATCATCATCCTGCTTTTTATTAAAATTTTTTGCGAGTTATCGCAAATTTATTCAGTAATTATATCCCATTCGAACTGATTTCACAACCCCTAATGAAAATTTTTGCGAGTTATCGCAATTATATATATTAATAATTCCATTCGTCCCGCATCCGCGGCGCGCAGGTATCCGCGCACCAGAGACCGGACAGGATATCGTAATAGTCCCTCAGCGTCAGACCATTGGCATCTTTTATATCGGCTGTTTCCCAGCTATAGAAACCGTATCGTTTCATTTGCCCTCCTACGCTTCTTACACTTTATGTACTCCCAGCGTCTCACAGTGCCTAATTTTGTGAAATTACGGGAGTACATCTTTTTTACGTTCCTCATCGATCCTATCTATAATTTTAAAATACTCGTCAATCTCCGCCTGTGCTTCTTCCTCTGACAGATCAGAATGCGCCATAAGCAGATGCAGGACTGTCTCTATCGTACAATCCTGTGAAAATTTATCCCGTATCAAATCCATTGGCTCCACAGGCCGTTCCTCCTTATCATCGCAGTTCTCATACTTTTACCGTATTCTTCTTCTGCACCAACAGCTTCACCCCTAACAGAAAGATAAACCCGCCAAGCAATACAAAGAATGTCCATACCGCATTCCAATAAATTGAATCCACATCAAACATCCACAGCAAAAGCTTATTCCAAAATTCCAATCCTGCCGCAATCGCATATAGATCAAACAGCACATAAACGCCGCCAAACAGATATATCCATCTCCACCAATAGTTGTTGCCCCGGTATTTCATAAATGTGAAGATTCCTAAAACACACAATCCTGCCAATGCTCCCATCAAAGTAAAATAAAACAACCCTTTACTTTGCAATACACCCAGCCAAAACCTGGCATAAGAATCCTTGTCTATCAATCCCCATATCCTGTGCAAATGAAACAGCCCAAAGGCTATGAATAACCAGGGCTCCCATATTAACACTTTCTGCTCCATTCTAATCTCCACAATGCCAAATACTAAAATTTATATTTCTTCTTCATCCGCAAGGTTTTCCCATTTACATTCTCCTTTGTAACCTGACAAGACCCCCCCCAGACTGTCCGAAAACTCCTTTTCCAAATTTTCAGACCACATCATCTTGTTGCCATTCACATTATCTGCTTCTATATTTCGTGGTTCCGTCTGCCTGATTTTTAGTTTTCGGACAGTCTCCCCCATTCGAACTTGTCGGAATTTCCAACAGGTTGATTCCTCATCCAGCTCACCCTCCTCATAAATATGCCAGATATGTTCCACAATGTTCGTTCGGGAAAATTGAAAAACTCTGCATTTGCTGCTGTGTGAGCCAGACTGTCTCGTCCACAAAACAAACATTTATTTTAGTGTCGCCATTTTCGGATTGATATATGACAATCTCACCCTGATTGTCATCATTTAGATATATATATCAAACACAATTAATGCTTCCTACACATTCAGACGAACACGACCTGCCAGCAAATCATCCATTGCGCCTTCTCTGATTTGAATCATTTTATCCCACTCAACTTCCAAGATTACAATTTCCTCGTCCATCGCCGTAAGAACTGAGACTATTGTTTTTTACTCTTCATATTTCGGCATTTTAATTGATATTGATTCTATAACCTTCTTTGTCAAACTCGGCCTTTCTAAAAATTCCACATAATCATACCAAAAAATTGTACAAAAAATAATACTGGAACTTAACACATTGATTTTCTGCCAGTCTTAAAAAACATATCAATAATACAATTACACAAACCTTTAAAAATGTACCAAAGAACAGGTTTTAGCGCAATTGGAGTGCAAATTGATGCAAAAGATGTCTGAACTACTGGTTTTCCACCCCTCCGTTGGGAGTGTTTTGTTCGACATTCTCATCTATCTTGTCTTTATTTACATATGTTTCACTTATCCATGTTTTACACCGCTTGAGTTCTCCATTTTCATCTTTCTTCCACCTATCACCAAAATATCCCCTACGAGGATGCGGGCTTTTGGCCGCTCCTTTAGCACTCTTATTTTCCATATCTATGTAATCACTCAACGACTCCAAACAATCAATATCTTCAGCATTTTCTTCATCATTCAGATTTGAGTCATTATCATCAAAAGATACTTCATTATTTAATTGTCCACCAGTGGAATTACCATTTCTGATTTTTTCTTTTAAAACTGTACTGCCTACTGCTGTAGCAGCTGTTGTAGCAATACCTATTATTATCTCTTTATGTTCGGTAATGAAAGTACCTGCTCTTTTTAATTTTCTCGTAGTACCACATATAAAACGTTTGAAAAATCCTATATCTTCTGAAGTACTCTTTGGTTTCACTGCAGTAGCCTTGGCAATACTATTACTTCTTGTTTTTGAAGAAGGTGTTCTTTGTTCTTCTGTCACTTTTTCTGATTCTGATACATCAAAACTAGCTACTTCTAAATCATTATCTATTGGATAGGTACATATTATTATCGGTTTGCTTAGTTCTATAACTGGGCAAGGAACAATGTTTTCTTCACCAAAATTAAAAAATTGCTTTGTCACAGGGTCATAATACCAGTTAGTTGGATTTTTCCAATTTCCTTGATGAGCCTCTAAGTGTTCTTTTCTTGTAAGAAATTGAATATTGTCAGGATCGCCTTGGTACTCTGGATATTTCTCTACACTCTTCATATGTTGACCATTAAAAGCTCTGCCATTGTCATCATATGCCCGACCCTTTTCAGGGTTGAGAATATCTCTTTGTTGTTCCTCTGTCCAATCACGAGTCCCTTTCCCCTCTTGAATCAATTCATATTCCCTTTGCCACGCTAATTGTACAGCTTTAGTGGCTTCTGCTGTTCTCCTTGACATAGAATCACTCTCCTATCCCAAGTAACTCATAAAGGTCATTTAAAAAGGCATAAAAATTCTGATATATTTCATCTTCTTCAATTCTGTCAGCCTCGTGATTATAGATAACAATCTGTTCCTCTTCTTTTTTATATAGAATGGGATCACCGAAAGCCAATGAGCCAATAACCACATATTCTTCATTTGGTCTGTCATTGTCATTTATATCAATCAAAGGTTTATGCGCAACACCATACAGTTGAACTCCAGCAGGCAAAAAGAACTCACCACCATCTGAAAATTCCAGCCATTCCCGATATTGTAGTGGAAAGGAAATACCGTTCTTACTTTCAAATGATATAATCTGTTCTTCGGTTGCACCTTCAATAAAGTACATTTTTCCCTGCTTTTTGATTCGACCAATGATATTCTTCAATTCCTCCGAAACCATACTTTCTCCTCTCTAGTTAAAATTATTCAAAATCAGTTCTTATTTCACCCAAACGAAGTCTTTGTCCAATCATTCCCTGTTTGCTATATACATTCCTCCATAGCAGTGATCGCCATTGGCTCCACAAGCCGTTCCTCCTTATCCCCTGCCAATCAACACCCTTTTCCCGCAAAAAGCAAACCCATACTGCCGAATCCGTTCTCCTGGCACCCCTCTTGCCACCAGCGCCGCTTCATAATTCTTTTCTTCAATCTGCTCCAATGCCGCTTTCACCGTGTCGGAAAGATCTTTTTCTTCTTCGTTCTGTACTTTAAATTCCATAATAATGGCATCATCCGTACAATAACCGTTTTTATTGCCACCACCCTGCTTTCTCGGCTCCAGCATCACATCATACCGCCCAAAACCGCTCTCACGATTAGATGTCAGTATATATCTGTCAGATAATTCCACTATTAACCCCAAGACAAACCCGTGATAAAACCTCTCTGGTTCTTCCTTCCCTGACGGATTTTTCCCCGTATCAAAATAACTGAATGTCGCCATAGCTACTTCATTCATATAAAGATTCATCGCCCTCACATCATCCATAAGCAGCGCTTTGATAAAATCATTATACACAGATGACGCCATGCCAAACCATTTATGAATCATATTGCGAAACATCAGTTTTACTTCAAAATTCGTAAGCCCAAGCTCATAAACCGTAATCCCCCCGCCAAGCTCCGATTCCCGTGTCTCAAGCCCCCTTACCTTTAAATAACCGCTGGCAAGCAGAAGGCTCCAGATCGCCTGGTCATCATGATCCAGCTGGTCATATACCACCTGCTCATCGATCTCCGCAAAAACAGAATCTCCTTTTAACAGTTTCTCAAACTCCTGCTTTACCTCCTTGTTCCCCTCCTGAATCAGTTTTCTTACCAATGCGTTTGAACTGGAGTTTGCCCAGTAAGCTTCCAGCTTTCCCGTATCCAGATAATTAATAATAGACCATGGATTATAAATTTCCGTTATGCTCCCAAAAGAAAACCCATCATACCAGCTCTTCACCTTTTCCTTTTGCCCGGAAAAGCCGAATTCATCCAAGGCCTGAAATACTTCCTCCTCCGTAAATCCAAAGCTGTCCGCATATTCTTCCGAGGTAGTCGTGATCACCTTCAGATTATTCAAATCCAAAAAAACAGACTCTTTGCTGATCCGGGTGATCCCCGTCATCATCCCACGTTCCAGGCAGGAATTTGTTTTAAAAGTGGCGTTAAACAGGCTTCTGATAAACGCCGTCATTTCCTCCCAATACCCTTTTACATAAGCCTCCTGCACCGGCGTATCATACTCATCCAGCAGAATCATTACCTTTTTCCCATAATATCTGCAAAGATAATCAGACAGCACCTTCAGAGAAACGGAGGCCGCATAATCTTCCATGTCGACTGCGATCCTTCTGAAATCATTTTTTTCACTTTCATTCAGCAGATTTGTTTCCAGCAGAAAATCGTATTGATTATATATGCCTTTGATAATACGACAGATCGCTTTTCTCGCCTGCTCAAACGTCACTTCTTTTACATCCGCAAAGCTAAGGGCAATGACCGGCCATGTTCCCTGCAATTTCCTGTATTTTTCTTCTTCCCAAATAGACAGCCCTTCAAACAGCTCCCCCTGATTGGCGACATCCACCGAAAAAAATTTCTCCACCATACTCAGCGTCAGTGTTTTTCCGAATCTTCTCGGCCGGGTAATCAGCGTCACGCTGTCTCCCCGTTCCCACCATTCCCGGATAAACTTTGTTTTGTCGATATAAAAATATTTGTTTTTACGGATTGTCTCAAAATCCTGGTATCCGATACTTACGGTCTGCGGCATACGGCGGCCCCTTCTTACATTGCAAAATCAGAGTGGCAAAAGACCAGATTTCAAATGCTTATCACGATATATCGTACTGGTTTTGACAGGAGAGGCTTTTGACACCCTGATCATTGCAGTTATATTTTCACAAAAATCGTCTCATATCCTTCATTATAAAGGCTGGGGATACCAGATTCAAGCCGATTTTACAGTTAACCCTCTCAAAATCCCGCAAATAATCGTCTCATCCTTTCCCATTTCCTTATACTTTCCTTAGATCATCCTGATAAGCTTTTTTCATAGAGGATGTTTCAAGCACTTTGTAAAAACTTTACCTCATTTAAAATTCAACCCAAAGGAGGATATCCGCAATGAGACAACAATCCATACATTACCCGCCCGCACAGCAGCCGGTTATGTGCCAACCCGAAACAAAACAACACGCGCTGCGACAATACGTCACAACGCAAGAACCCTCCAAGCCATCCCACACCCCCAAAGGCCTTTCCGGCTTCGCCCTGAAATACCTTGCCATGGCGCTGATGGTTCTTGACCACATTGAATACTTTTTTGCTTACACCGGCAAGGTTCCCTTAGTTTTTTCCCAGCTTGGCAGGCTGGCGGCGCCTCTGTTTCTGTTCTGTCTGATCGAAGGCTTCACCCATACCCATGATAGACGGAAATATTTTCTGCGTATTTACCTGCTCTCCGTAGTCATGGGTGCGATACAATTTTCTTTTTATAACGTCGGATACGCCCTGGTACGCCCGGACGGTTTCTTTCCCCAAAACCAGATGCTGGCCTCCTTCGCCATTCTTCTCGTCGTCCTGCAGGGATTTGACTGGTGCGGCCGCAAAAAATGGGGACGGGGACTTACTGCCATACTGATTCCGGTCTGCCTGCCCTATTTCGCAGCCGTGCTGATGAGCGCATTCCAAAACCCGGCCTGGAATTTTTCCTTAAATCTTCTGGCCTTTACCCTGCTGCCCATGCACTCCTTTATCATGGACGGCGGAACCGCCACTTTGCTGTTCGGTATCGTCCTGTATCTGTTCCGCAAAAACAGAATACGGCAGGCGGCGGCCTTTGTAATCACCTGCATCCTCTGGGATATCCTGCGGATTTATCTGATGGCGCCCCAGCTGGGCTTTGCGGACTATTTCACGACCGCCTACGAATGGATGGAAGTTTTTGCAGTCATCCCCATGCTGTGCTATAATGGGATACGGGGACAGGGTTCCAAAAGCCTTTTTTACTGGTTTTACCCGGTTCACATTTATGTGCTGTATGGACTGTCCTTTGTTTTATACCGGTTTTTCAGTTAGAGAAAAGAGGAGGAACTTCCCATGGCACATATCCTTGCGATTGACGACGACGAAGCCATGCTTACCCTGATTAGAAACGCATTAAATAAAGACGGGCATGAAGTAACCTGCCTTTCCCGGATTACGGAAACGCTGGCGGACAGCCTTTCCCCTTATGACTTGATCCTGCTGGACGTGATGATGCCAGGCACGGATGGCTTTACCTTCTGCCGCAATGTCCGCAGCTACACTGACTGCCCAATCCTGTTCCTCACCGCCAAAAGCTTTGAGGAAGACGTGGATTTCGGTTTTTCCGTCGGCGCGGACGACTATATCAAAAAACCTTTTTCCATCCTGGAGCTGCGGGCGCGGGTCAATGCCCATTTAAGGCGGGAACAGCGGGAAAAGCGCCAATGCTTTTCCGTCGGCAGCCTCCGTTTTTTCCTAGCCCAAAAAGAGGTGTGGGCAGCAAAACCGGAGCAGAAGCTTCCCTTTACCAAAAGCGAATATGAGATCAGCCTGCTGCTGGCCAAAAACCACGGGCAGATTTATTCCAAGGAACAAATTTTTGAAAATGTATTCGGGTATGACAAAGAAAGCGACGTCTCGGCCATCACGGAGCATATCAAAAACATCCGAAAAAAACTGGCCGCCGTCGACCTGTCTCCGATTGAAACCATCTGGGGAATCGGATACCGGTGGAACCGAATATGAAACGGAGCACCAACACTGATTACGGCAAATCTGACAAAGTAATACCAATGGAGACAGGCAAAATATGAAGTGGACTACAAAACCGAATAAAACGCAAAATCCACCAAAACGTGTCACTGGCGCGTTTCGTCGGATACTCCGTAATAAAAGTAAAGAAATCAGCCTGAAACGTTTCTTTATTATCTTTCTGACTCGCACCATCCTCTCACTGGCCTTCACCTGCCTTTTGTGGGCATTCCTGCTGGCCGCCGCCTCCTGTTCCGGCATAATCATTCCGGCCAATGCCGTGGAACATTCCCTCTCCGCCTGGCTTTCCACCCTTGACAGAAACAGAGCTGTTACGCCGGAGGAAATCCCGGAAGGGGCAGACTATGCTTTTTTTGACGCCGACGGCAGACTTTTACGGACCAGCTTCGATGAAAAGACATTGGCAACCGCCGCCGGGTTGGCCGCCGACGGCGGACAGGGAATCACAAAACGGTCAGGAACCCTGATCTATTTTTGCTTTCACACGGACACCCAGCGGATCGTCGTCGCCTACCGCCTCGTCGCCCGGTTTGCCACCCCAATGCTTGGGCGGCTCTTTCCCAGCGCCGAGCTGTTTTTCTTCCTGCTGCTCTTTCTCATGCTGGCCGCCGACTTAGGTCTGACCGCGATCAGATACGCCCGCAAGTTAAACGGAGAGCTTCAAAAGCTGGCGGCGGCAGCCGAAGAAATCAGAAAGCAAAACCTGGATTTTAACCCGCAAAATACAAGACTCCGCGAATTTAACCAGATCATGGATTCCCTTGACCGTTTAAAAACAGACTTAGACCGCTCCCTCAGAGAGCAATGGGCGATGGAACAGCAGAAAAAACGGCAGCTGGCTGCCCTGGCTCACGACATCAAAACCCCGCTGTCCATCGTAACCGGCAATGCGGAGCTCCTATTGGAAAGCAGCCAGACAGAAGAACAGCGGGAATATACTTCATTTATTCTGGAACACGCCAGGCAGATTCACCGTCATGTGACAGAAATGCTCGAGCTTTTCCGTTCCGGCCAGCTTTCCGGCGGCAGCAGCGGCATTTGCCGGCTCTTAGAGCTCCTCTCGGCAGCAGCCCAAAATGTGGAGAGCCTGGGAAAGAAGAAACATCTCTCCTGCACCCTCACCACAGAGCAGCTTCCCGACATTTTGCCGGTTCCAAAGGATGCGTTGCAGCGAATTTTAGATAATCTGATTGACAATGCGGTAGAATACTCTCCCAAAAACGGCACTGTTTTTCTCCATGCATCCGCCGCAGAGCATATGCTGCGGCTTAGCATACGGGACGAGGGAGAAGGGTTTTCCAAAGAAGCTCTCTCCCTCGCCGTCTCCGAATTTTACCGCGCCGACCCAAGCCGCAGCAGCAGAACCCATTTCGGCCTGGGACTCGCCATCGCGAAACAGATCGCTGCAGAGCTGAATGGCAGCCTCCGTCTGGCAAACGCCCCGGAAGGCGGCGCGCTTGTCACGGTATGCATTCCGCTTGCTTCTTTACAGAAACAAAAAAGTCCGTGAGCTGCCTTTTGCGTATGCCTGCAAAAAGCAATGCGAAAACGATACATACCCATGTCTGTTCCGCCAACATTTTTTGAGTCATGCTCTTTTCTTTGCAAAGTATGGTTATAAATGCGCCAATCACATTAAAGAAAAAGCTCATTCCCTTTTCTCACGGAACAGACCTTTTTCATCGCCAGCGCCGCGGCAGAGACCATTGCGCCATTGACCTTTCTTGCGGATTCAGGACACCGTACAACACATCGCATACATGCGATACATTTCCCGGCATCCGCGGTTCTTAAATGCTCTTTACTGATTGCCTGCGCAGGACAATCCCTTGCGCACAGCCCGCAGCCCACGCATTTTTTATCCGCCTTCGGAATAAGGCCTGCTCCCCCCGCCTTTCTATACGGACGGTTTCCCGGAATCTCAGGCGTATGGGATGCCGCGTCATGGCTGTTCAGCTTCTCCAGAATCTTTCCGGAAAAATCATGCAGCTCCGTAATGTCCTGCTCATCCGGCCTGCCGGCAGCGTACTGATGCATAATAGAGTGTTCCGCCACCGCGGAAATCCCGGCCATTACACGAAAACCGCAATTCTTAGCAATATCCTGCAGCTCCGCCAGAGTATCCTCATAAGCCCGGTTTCCATATACGCAGACGATGACGCACCGCGCCTGACAGCCCCGGATCTGTCCAAGCCGCTTCGCGGCCAGCTCCGGAACACGGCCTCCATAAGAGGGAATCGCAGCCAGCACAACATCCTCCTCTTCAAATTCTATTTTCGAAAAATCTTCCCCCGGATCGGAAAGATCGACCCGGTCAACATGATCTCCCCATACTTCCGTTACCGCGTCCGCAACCTTCTGCGTTCCTCCTGTTGGGCTAAAAACAATCTGCACATATCTCATACTGCAACCTCCTGCAACCTCCTGCAACCTCCTGCAACCTTTACCACCACGCCATAATTTCAAATATATATATAAAGCGTCTGCATCTCCGATCATTTCCCCTTCTACACACCCAGGCTGTCCACCCATGCCTTCAGATCCTTCGCAAACTGAATTGTTTTACTTTATTATACCAGCTATTGACGCAATAAACAATGGCTATCAGCGATCAATATCCTCAGGCTAGATATCTTCAGCGCATTCACGAAGCATACCGGATAATCGGCCAACAGCATATTGCCGCCTTAGTAACCGTACCTCTTCCTGTATTTTAAAAACAGAAACGAGGACAGTGCAAGAGCCATCAGCTCCGCCGCAGGCGTTGCCAGCCAGATCCCGTTCACGCCCAGAATGCGCGGAAGCGCGATCATCGTGATCATCATAAATACAAAGGATCTGGAAAATGCCAGGACGGCAGAAACGACCCCGTTGGATAATGCGGTAAACATCCCGCTGGCAAAAATATTAAACCCGATAAACAACAGCGCGACGGTACAGAGCCTGTTTCCTGTCACCGCCAGGCCAAATACCGGGTTGTCCGGGCGGGCAAAAACGGACACCAAAGGCTCTGTCAGAAGAAAGGACGCCGCAACCGTCACAAGGGAAATCCCGGCGATCACCCTCATGCTGACTGCGACCAGCCTCTTCAGCTTTTCATGGTTCTGTTCCCCATAATAAAAGCTGAGCATCGGAGCTACGCCATAAGAATACCCTGTATACAGGGAGCTTGCAAACATCAGCACATACATGATAATGGTAACTGCGGCAACGCCGTCCTCACCTACAAACGTCAGCATCGTCCAGTTAAACATCATCGTAATTATTCCGGTAACAAGGGCTGTCGCCATCTCCGAGCATCCGTTCGCTGCCGCGTTTGCAAGAACCTTAAACCGGAACGCCGGTTTCCTGAAGTGCAGAAGGCTCTTCTTCCGGCTGAATACGAACAGCCCGACTACCGCCGTCACGGAATAACCAAGCCCCGTCGCGATTGCGGCGCCGCCGATCCCCATGCCAAACCCGGCGATCAACACATAGTCCAGCACCATGTTCAGAATACCGCCTGTCACCGAGCAGACCAGGGAAAGACTGGCCTTCTCACTGGCAATCATGTAAAGTGTAAAATTATTCATCAGAAGAATCGGCACGGTAAACAAAAGATACCGGCTTAGATATTCCCCGCAGTACCCTTCTACATCTGCGGAGAGGTTCATGCCGGCGAAAATATGATCCATCATCAGATACCCTGCCCCGCACATCACAATCCCCACAATGACATTCACTAAAATCAGGAAAGTGAAATCTTCCTTCGCCTCCTCATACTTTTGTTCTCCCATCTTTTTCATGATCACCGCGCTGCCTCCGGTGGCCAGCATGGTGGAAATGGCAGTGACAAGCTGGATGACAGGTGCCGTCAGATTGACGGCTGACAGCGCATCCGTGCTGATCAGGTTCGACACAAACAGTCCGTCAACCATCGTGTAGAAAGACATAAATACCGTCATTACAATCGTCGGCACGGCAAATTTCAGGATATTATTCAATGTTACGGGCTTTTCATATACATTTGTTTTTTCCATAATCCTCCTTGTATTCCCCTTGCATTTCTCTCATGTCCATGATAGTATAAACCGTACAGTAACTGTTCAGTCAATACAATTTTTTCATTTAATGAGGCGATTATGGATCAAAAAGAAAAGCTTCTCACAATCGGCCAGTTCGCGGCCATGCACGGCATAAACAAGAAAACTCTTATGTGGTATGATCAGATCGGACTGTTCAAACCGGCCGTGATTAACCCCGGAAACGGATACCGCTGCTACAATTACCACCAAAGCCCTGTCCTTGAAACCATCCTGCTGCTGCGGGAGCTGGGCGTCTCCATCCAGGAAATACAGAATTTTATGGAAAACCGGTCGGCCGGCAGTTTAAAATGCCTTTTGGAGGAGAAAATAACAGAACTCGACATGCAGATTACTCACCTGCAGGCAGTCCGGACGACTCTATGTACGCACTTCCAAAATATGAAAACACTTCTGACTATGGATTTATCCGAGATCAGCATAATAGAAAAGGAGGAACACTGTCTGGTCACTGTGGACATAGACCGGAATACCTCCTTTGAACAGGAAGTGGAGCTGGTTACTGCAAAGACCGGGCAGTACCGGCTCGGCCGTCTCCACAATGCCTCCTATGGCTCCATGATCTCCGTGGCCGACCTGCAAAAAGGCTGCTTTGACAATTATTCCAAGCTCTTTATCGAGATCCCCTTTCTCCCATACCAGGCCGGGCTGCATATCATGCCGAAAGGGAAATACATCAGAGCTTTTCATAAAGGGGAATGGGACGGCATTCCGAAGCGGTACCGGGAGATCCTCGGCTATGCCAGGGAACATCATCTGTCCCTCCATGGATTTTCCTATGAGACAGGTATCAATGAAAATGTTGTCGACCGGATCGAGGATTACATTGTGCAGATTGAAATCCCTGTTACAGGATAAAAGATTCTTCTCAATACCACAGACCATTCTTTATACCGTAATATTACCCGTCAACGCTCAGGCTCACGCAAAGGCGCCAAAAGCTCATGGGAATAGGCAATCCCCTTCTCCGTCAGTATAATGATTTTCCCGGCGATCCTCACGGCCGGGAGCAGCTGTACGGCCCATTGGCCGGTCCCCACACACCCCATAATTTCTGTTCATCCACAGGCATCGCTATCCCTCCCGTTTCCTCATGTTGGGCCACCGCCGCTCCATATGCGCATCCCCATACTGCCGGTCAATAAATTCCTCGAGGGCATTGGCCGGTTCAGGCCGGTAAGCCCGTATATCGTAACGTATCATTGCCGCGCTGGTAAGAATCGCATTACATGCCATACAGAAAACGACGATCCAGGTGACGATTTTTCCGGTTAACGGAGGTATTTTTTCAATCCACCCGGACATGGGTGGAAAAATAATCTTGATCCAGACCACCGCAAGCACGCCCCAGAAGAAACAGAACAGCACATTCGTCCGTCCGCCGATATTCAGCGGCATATCGCTGTAATCCCAAAAAACTGTGCCGAATATCAGCTCCGTAAATACGCTGCACATATACTCATAGACACCGCCGATGACAAAGCCCGCCAGAAAAACAAACCGGTCGTTTTTTTCCGCCAGCCCCTGAAGCGCCATCGTAAGCACCACGGCGCCTAAGCCCCATACAAAACTGAAGGGGCCGTAAAGCATACTGGAACGGTTCATCCACTGCCCGTTTACCAGACCGCAGTAGAAGGTTTCAATGATGTCGCCCAATAAAGCTGAGATCAGAAATACCCATACCAGCTTATCCCAGCACAGTCCTTTCGCGAATATGTATTTCCGCTCTGATTCTTCACCGGCCTCTCCTATTTCCGGATAGGCTTTGCGCAGGCGCTTCCAGATTAAGCGCCTGAGTTTTGCCGCTAATTTTTGCTGTCCGCTGTCTCCCTGGCGCGTCTCATACCGTGCCGCATCCCCGGTACGCACCTCGTAAATGACCGAAATCAAGTCTATTGCCATAAGAACCAGCGATACCATGACAATCATTTTTTTCAGAAATTCCGGGACAAACAGCAATACCACCATCAGGGCGGGATGGATGATCAGATAAGCCGCATAATAAATTCCGGCCACAATCGCAGAAGCAAGCAGGCCCTTTCCCGTGCCGGACAACAGACGGCTGCGCTCCGGATTCCATTTGACCATTGAACCAATCTGCCGGATCACATGACTGGACAGGCTTTCCACCACAGCAGAAATCGTCATAGTGACAAGAAAAGCAAGCACATGATTGCCGGCAAGGGTAGGCAGCACAATCAACAGCAAAACAAAGGTAATGCCATAGCTGGGAATCAGCGGCAGCGAAAGAATACCGCGGTTACAAAATTCCCGCCTTGCAACAGCATAGTAACCTGCCTCGGCAATCCAACCCAAAAAGGAATAAACCAGCAGAAAAAGCGCCAGGTCAAAATGATTCATGGTTATACTCATCCTCTCTTTCTATATTGTCTATGCAGATAAAGGATACTCCATCCGTTTCATTTTCTTTTGCGTTCCCGAAACAAAGAACAGGCAGATATCTTCAGCTATCAATCCAAATATATAACCTACAAAGTACATTAAATATCATATCAGAAACTAAAATACACTTCAATAACCACAAGAACAGGAGTGAGAATGGCATCCCGTCTCAACTGCTCCTGACGCCATCACACCAATGCCGGATCACGACCACCGGAAACTTCTTCTTTTCACTATTGCCCTGTATTCATGGACCGATAAATATCACAGATGACAGAAACACATTTTTCAATCCCAATCAGACTGCTGTCCAGGCACAGATGGTAATTTTCCGCAAAGCCCCATACCTGATCCGTATAATATTTGTAATGAGAAGCCCTGCGTTTATCCAGCCGTTCCATTTCTCTGACCGCCTCCTCATAAGACACATGGTTTCTTTCCATCAGATGCTTAGCTTTAAATGCTTTTTCCGCATGAATATAAATATTCAGACTGTTTCCTGTTTCTTTCAGAATAGAA
>CAJUPT010000070.1 GCA_910588405.1 uncultured Lachnospiraceae bacterium
ATTAGTAAATATGCCGAAAGTGAAAAATTGTTCAAAAAAAGGTTGAAATTTTTAAAAGACGAAAAAAATCGACAAAATACTTTACAAAACACCACTAATCATATATAATCATAGGTTACAGGACAAAATTAAAATAGTGATTCGAAGGGACGTTAGCTGGTGGAAAAAGACAAATTTTTAGAAAATTTGAAAAAGCTTGTCGAACTGGGAAAAAGCAAAAAAGGCGCTCTTGATATGAATGATATCAACGAGTATTTTGCTGGAGCCGATCTGTCAGTGGAACAGATGGAGCATATCTATGCATACCTGGAAAAACATGGGATAGATGTGCTGCGCGTTATGAACGATGATCCTGCCGCCGTCGAGAATATGGTATTGGATGCAGAAGATGTGGATTTTGCAATGAGCGACGAGGAAGAGGAGGAAATCGATCTTGACGCGATTGATCTGCTGGATGGAATCGGTACGGAAGATCCGGTGCGAATGTACCTGAAGGAGATTGGGACGGTTCCTCTGCTGACAGCGGAGGAGGAACTGGAACTCGCTGAGCGTAAGTCGGAAGGAGACAATTATGCGAAAGAACGTCTGATCGAAGCGAATCTGCGTCTGGTGGTAAGTATCGCGAAGCGGTACACCGGGCGGGGCATGAGTTTTCTGGATCTGGTCCAGGAGGGAAACCTGGGGCTGATCAAGGGCGTGGAAAAATTTGATTATAAGAAAGGATATAAATTATCCACGTATGCCACCTGGTGGATCAGACAGTCCGTAACCAGGGCGCTGGCCGATCAGGCCAGAACCATACGTGTGCCCGTACATATGGTGGAAACCATTAACAAGATGTCGAAGATGCAGCGGAAGCTGACGCTGGAGCTGGGCTATGAGCCGTCTGTGGCAGAGCTGGCAAGCGCTTTGGAGATGACCGAGGAAAAGGTGATGGAGATCATGCAGATCGCCAGAGAGCCGGCCTCTTTAGAGACGCCGATCGGAGAGGAAGATGATTCCAACCTGGGCGATTTTGTCGCCGACAGCAATGCGGTCACGCCGGAGGGAAACGTAGAGTCAGTGATGCTGCGGGAGCATATCGATATACTGCTGGAAGACCTGAAGGAAAGAGAGCGTCAGGTGATCGTGCTTCGGTTCGGACTGGAAGACGGACATCCCCGTACTTTAGAGGAAGTGGGAAAAGAATTCAACGTAACCAGGGAGAGAATCCGACAGATCGAAGCCAAAGCACTGCGAAAGCTGCGCAATCCGGTCAGAAGCAAACGAATCAGGGATTTTTTATCTTGACATAATAAAAAACCGCAGAAATGCGTGGAAATAAACTTTTCCACGGATTCTGCGGCTTTATTTTTGTGAGAGGATGTATTCTCGATGTTCAAGTGTTTAAAGATATTGAGATTTGATGTGGCATGGAAATTTACCTGCTAAAATTTAGTTGTACAAACGGTATTTGGCAGGATATAATATAGATAGATATTATGATGAAGCTCCGTTTTATATAAAAGGAGGCGACAGTTATGTCAGGGACGATCAATGTATTGCTTGGTGAATACGTGGAAGAAGTAAGTAAAATTTATGGAGAATATTTAAAGTCGGTGATTTTATATGGTTCTTATGCCAGATGAGATTTCAGAAGCGATTCTGACATTGATATTATGATTCTGTTAGATTTAACGGATACGGAAGGTCAGAATGGAGATTTTCCCCAGGGCATTTGGTAGAAGGATAGCGCAGGCAGAGGAAATACGCCATGCCAGTGATTATGATGATTTGATATCGCCACAAAAGAAAAAGCAGACGAACAGATTGAGACTGCAAAAGAACTGATTGATTTAGTTGAAGCGTATTGCGAAGGACGACTGATGGTCTGAATTTTACTATTTTAGCAAATATGGTAGTATAGGCGTCTATGTACCTGACAAGGATCAATTTCAGGACAATATGCTGCTTTGGCAAAGGGTACGGTTTTGAAAATGATTGACGGAAAAAGAAACCTATTTTAAAATAGAGAAAAAAGGAAACGACAGGAAAATGAATCGGCAAAATGTAAACTACCAGAAAGAACTGGACAAGCTTCTGTCAGATTTGGAACAAAAAGGGGAGAAAAAGACCCTTCTGCTTCACAGCTGCTGCGCTCCCTGCAGCAGCTATGTGCTGGAATACTTGTCCCGATATTTTTATATTACCGTTTTTTATTACAATCCCAATATTTACCCGCCGGAAGAATATGATACCCGGGTGAAGGAACAGAAGCGGCTGGTCAGTCAGATGCCTGTTTCGCTGCCGGTGCAGGTGGCGGAGGGCGCTTACGAGCCGGAGCTTTTTTTTGAGACGGTCCGGGGGATGGAGCAGCTCCCGGAAGGGGGAGAACGGTGCTTTCGCTGTTATGAGCTGCGGATGCGAAAGGCTGCGGAATATGCGGCTGACCATGGCTTCGATTATTTCACCACCACATTGACCATCAGCCCGCTGAAAAATGCCGGGAAGCTGAATGAAATCGGGCTGAAACTGGCTGAGGAAACCGGCGTGCCATATCTGGTATCGGATTTTAAGAAGAAGAACGGCTACAAGCGTTCCATCGAGCTGTCGGCGAAATATGAGCTGTACCGGCAGAATTACTGCGGGTGCGTATATTCCCGAAGGGAGGAATAGGGCTCATGTTGTTTAATTCCATTCATTACCTGATTTTCTTTCCTGTCGTGACGCTGTTTTATTTTGTCATCCCCGAAAAGATCAGATATCTGTGGCTTTTGGCGGCCAGCTATTTTTTCTATATATGCTGGAACGCAAAATATGGCCTGCTGATTTTCTTTTCCACTTTTGTGACATGGGTAAGCGGTATCGCCTTAGATCGGCTAAACCAAAAGGCGGACCGGCTGCACCCAAAGACAGACCGGTTTGGCCAAAAAGAGGATAGTCCGGAAGAAAAACGGATTACAAGCCGGAAAAAAGCGGTCGCCGCCCTCTGCCTTCTGCTGAATCTGGGTCTTTTATTCTATTTTAAATATACGGATTTTGCCTTTCGCACAGCAGAAAAGTTATTCGGAATGGCGCATATCAAGCTGCATGTTCCTTCTTTTGATATTGTCCTGCCCGTAGGCATTTCTTTCTTTATTTTCCAGGCGCTGGGCTATATGATCGACGTATACCGGGGAGAAAGGGGAGAAAAAGGAGGAATCCGGGCGGAATATAATTTCTTCCGCTACGCTCTGTTTGTGTCCTTTTTTCCGCAGCTTGTGGCGGGTCCGATCGAGCGTTCCAAAAATCTGCTGCTGCAATTGCGGGAGCCGAAAGCCTTTGACAGTGACAATGCCCGGTCCGGACTTCTGACTATGGGCTACGGTCTGTTTCTGAAAATTGTGCTGGCTGACCGGATTGCCGCCGTGGCGGACCCGGTTTTTGCCTCGCCGGACAGCTATGCCGGCATGGAACTGCTGGCGGCGACGCTGTTGTTTGCTTTTCAGATTTACTGCGATTTTCAGGGGTATACGAAACTGGCCATCGGAAGCGCCAAGGTGTTGGGCATCCGGCTGAACGAAAATTTCGACAGTCCTTACCACGCTCTGTCCGTCAAAGATTTCTGGAGGCGCTGGCATATCTCGCTGACCTCCTGGTTCCGGGATTATCTCTACATCCCCCTTGGTGGCAGCAGAAAAGGAAGGGTCAGGAAATATATAAATACGATGATCGTATTTTTAAGCTCCGGTCTGTGGCACGGGGCGGCCTGGCACTATGTGGTCTGGGGCGGGCTGAACGGGGCGTTAAGCGTGTTAGAGGACTTGCTGAGGCCGGTGAAGGAGAAGCTGTGCGGCCGGTTTTCCATAGATCAGAAGCAGTTTGGGTATCGAATCCTGCAGAGGGCAGCGACTTTTGTGATCATCGATTTTACATGGCTGTTTTTTCGCGCGGATTCCTTCAGGCTGGCGCTGCATATGCTGAAACGGATTTTGTTTGATTTCCGGTGGGAATGGTTTTTAAACATGGGATTTGTCAGTCTGTTTGAATCTGCGGATTCCATGATGGTCATTGCGGCAGCTCTTTTTGTGCTGTTTGCTGTGGATTCGCTGCAATATTTACGAAAGGATATCAAGGCCGCAATATTCGGCCAGCAGATTGTATTCCGCTGGATCTTTTACTGGCTGTTTTTTATGGCGATTCTTTATTGGGGCCTTTACGGAACAGGGTATGAGCAGACACAGTTTATCTACTTCCAGTTCTGATCGCGGAGCGGGAGAAAATGACATGGAGAAGGAGAATCTGAAAGCACAGAGGCCGGAACGGGATAATTCTAAGAAAAACAGAAAATTCCTCTTAAAACTATTATTATTCGTCGTCCTGATTGCCGCTTACATCAATTACATACTGCCCCAGTACAACAAAGGCTATGACGCCGCCCTGATCGACAAAGTTGAACGGGTGGAATCCATCGACGAGCCGAAGATTGTACTTCTGGGAAATTCTAATGTGGCTTTCGGCTTCGATTCTGCCCTGATCGAAGAAAAGATCGGAATGCCTGTGGTCAATATGGGACTTCACGCAGGGGCAGGCAATGCGTTTCATGAGGACATGGCAAAATTCAATGTGGGTGAGGGGGATATCTATGTCCTCTGTCACAGCTCCTTTGCGGACTCTGACAATATTCCGGACACGATGGCCTACTGGTCTTCTCTGGAAAATCATTATCATTTATGGCGTCTGATCCGGGGGAGGGATATTCCGGCGGCGGCGAAGGGATTCCCGGTATATCTGAAAAAGAGCTTGGCATTGTATGCGTCGGGAACCGGAAACCAGGAGATCGCGGGCGTGGTACATAACAGAAGTTCTTTTAATGAATACGGCGATATCGGCTTATACCGGGAGGGAAGCCTGGACAATTTTACGGACACGGTTGCGCCTCCGCCGATCAATGACATTATGGTCAGCCGGATCAATGAACTGAACGCCTGGCTGACCGAGCGGGGAGCCACGCTTCTGGTGGCCGGATATCCGGTGGGCAACGGCAGCCTGACCGTGGCCCCGGAGGAATTTATGGCGTTCCAGGAGGAACTGGAACGGAGGCTTGACTGTACCGTCATTTCGAACTATGTGGATTATATGTTTGATTATACCTATTTCTGGGACTCCAATCTGCACCTGAATACGGAGGGTGCGAAAATCCGGACAGAGCAGCTGATCGCGGATATCAGAAGATGGCAGGAAAAGGGAACGGATATGCATATGGGGGAAGACCCTTACACGGACATTGTAAGCGATGTGAATCTTGTCCGTATTACGGATATTTCTGAATATCTGGAAGCGCTGGAGAGGGGAAAAGACCGGTATGGGATTTTGATTTCGGTGAGAGGAGGCGCCGGCACGGCGCTGAACGGGGATGTTGTGGAAGGACTGCGGGCTTTAGGGCTGGAAGCGGCGCTGCAGGGGCAGGAACAGGCCGGTTATCTGGCGGTTGCGCTTCGGGGCGAGCCGGCGTCGGAACAGACTGGCGACCAGCTTCCGGAGGCGTCAGGCGTTCTGGACCCCGAAGGCCGGGCCCTTTCTTATCAGATCAGAAGCGGCCGCGCGGTCAGTTCCATACGGCTGAACGGAAGAGAGTATTCCAGGAATGAAGATGGGCTTAATATCGTAGTATACAGCATGGAAACGGGGAGAGTGCTGGACGAGGTATCTTTTGAGGGGGATCAGGGGATTCATGGTCTCCTGTTTGATCAAGAGGACAATGCGGTTGAATAAGTCATGTAAAAAATCAGAAAGGTCCGGGCAGTCTGGGTGAAAAAGCCCGTGAAAAACTGTCCGTATCGGATACCGTGGAGGAGTATCATGCTGAAAGCTGCATATCAAAAACTGTTTCTGAATAAGACCTGGCCGGCGGTGGCCGGCGGAGCGGCGATCACTCTTTTCATGTATGTTTATCTTACCTCGCTCAATATCGATGAAGAGACGAGGAATCTTGTGATCTATACATTTTTGGGTATGAACGGTCTCTGTTTTCTGCTGGCGCTCTATCAGACGGCATGGGGACTCTGGCGCGTACTGTCGCTCCGGGCATATTTGAACCGGATGCCGGATCTGGTGCGGGACCGGCTGGAATATGATTTTCAGGCCGGCGACCAGACAGGAGACTTATATTTTACCAGTTCCCACCTTCTGGCGTTTCAGCTCCGCCCGGGAAGGCAGTGGGGAACGGTTTGCATTCCTTACGAGGAGATCCGGCAGGTTCGCCTCAAGCCGGATATGCCCAATCCTGTCTGTCTGGAAATTTGCCGTACCGAAAACCGGCCCTCCCATTACGTATTTTTTCAGAATGGCATTTCGGCGGACAGGGTACGGGAAATCGATGGGAAAATCACCGTACTGAAAAGCCGGGCAGAACCTCTGACGCCGAAAACGACAGAACAGCGAAAGGCGGAAAAACAGGAGGACAAAAGGATTGAGAGAAGAAAGATCATGGATACGGGAATCTTTTTCGCGGTTGCTGACTTTGCCGCGGTCATGATCTTTTGTTCCCTGATACTGCTGGCGGAAAACGGATGGAGGAAAGTACGGTCCGCCCAGCCGCCGAACCGTCCGGCATGGCTGGAACCGCCGGGAGGCGTCATGGCACTTTCGGCGGCGGAAACGGGGCATCTGCTGTTCTGGCCAAGTCTGCTCTTTTATCTGTTTATGGCGGCGGCGCCTGTCCTGCTGCTGGGCGGGCTGATTCGGTTTATGCACGGCAGAATGCGCCAGAGGGACGGGGAGGCCCTGGAATGGAAGAGTCGGATACGGATGGCGTTTTTTACGGTGATGGTGGTTTTATTTATTCTTTTTGTGGGCTCGGTTTATGCCGCTGACGTGGATCTGTGGGGACGTCTGACGGAAGGGGTTAGGCTGCTGACAGGGGGAGCGTAACGAGATTAGCAGAACGCGGGGGAACGGTTTGAGAAGATAGGACGTACGGATAAAATATGGATGAATATCGGAAGCGCCGGTAAAAGAAAGGAAACATAGGGATGAGTATTGAAAAAGAAGGTAAGCTGAAAAGCTTTCTGAAGCGAAAGGATATCGAATTTTCAGCAAAACGGTACGGGATCGACGCGTTAAGCGCCATGGCGCAGGGGCTGTTTGCCTCTCTGCTGATGGGTTCTATTATGGGAACATTGGGGACGCAGCTTGGAATCCCCATATTGGAAACAGCAGGACAGCATGCTCAGGGTGCCACAGGATTTGCCATGGCGGTAGCCATCGGCTATGCGCTGAAATGTCCGCCCCTTGTTCTGTTTTCACTGGCTGCGGTGGGTGGTGCGGCCAATTCGCTGGGCGGTGCGGGCGGACCGTTGGCAGTGCTGATCGTGACGGTGGTTGCGGCAGAGTGCGGCAAAGCAGTATCGAAGGAAACGAAAGTAGATATTATCGTGACGCCTTTTGTCACGATTTTTGTGGGAGTGGGCTTATCCGTTCTGTGCGCTCCGGCCATCGGCGTCATGGCAAGTTCCATAGGCCGGCTGATTATGTGGGCTACGGAGCTGCAGCCTTTCTTTATGGGCGTGATTATTTCCGTAGTAGTGGGAATTGCATTGACGCTGCCGATCAGTAGCGCGGCGATCTGCGCGGCCCTTGGCCTGACCGGTCTGGCCGGAGGCGCAGCACTGGCCGGCTGCTGTGCCCAGATGGTGGGCTTTGCCGTGATGAGCTTTAAAGAAAACCGGTGGGGCGGATTATTTGCTCAGGGAATCGGAACTTCCATGCTGCAGATGAGCAATATTGTAAAAAATCCGAGAATCTGGATTCCGCCTATTTTAACCTCCGCCATTACAGGACCAATTTCCACCTGTCTGTTCGAAATGGAAATGAACGGCACTGCGGTTTCTTCAGGAATGGGAACTTGCGGCTTGGTAGGGCAGATTGGCGTCTATACCGGATGGGTGGCAGATGTGGCTTCTGGCGCGAAAGCTGCCATCACCGGGATGGACTGGGCAGGGCTGTTGTTGATTTGCTTTATATTGCCAGGAATTCTCACCTGGATTTTCGGACAGGGACTGCGGAAAATGGGATGGATTAAAGAAAATGATCTGAAGCTGGATTAAAATTTGCTTTATTGTCCTATCTCTCCAATGGGAAATATTGACTTACCCCTGCAACAGTGATAAAATTTACCCGAAAAATAAAATTATAAATCAAAGGAGAGACAGTTAAAATGAGTGCATTGACAGATTTGATTTATGCAGGTGCGAACGGGGTTGCAGGGCTTACGGAGAAAGTGCTGAACGATGGGATCGCGAAGTACGGAGAGGACCAGAAGGTAGCTATGCCTGATACGGCCTATTTTCTTCCGACGATTTATGCGGCTACCGGCGTGAAGGTCGCCAGATTGGGTGATTTGCCGGCTTGTGTGGGGGTGATGAAAAGTCTGATTACCAATAAGGAAGAATTGGGCGACGCACTGAACGCGGGGCTTGCAACAGCGGTGGGAGCGGAAATTATCGAGGCATTAAAATATGTGGAAAATGCAAATCCCTATGAAGAGGACAGCGGCATTGGCTTTGTGCCGGACCCGGTGATCCGTTCTCTGGGTGTTCCGCTGGTAACCGGCGATATCCCCGGCGTGGCCGTGGTACTGGGCAAGGCCGATCATGGGGAAGATGTGGTCAATGTCGTTAAGGATTATCAGAGCAAGGGCATCATGACTTTTTTAATCGGCGACGTCATCGAGCAGTGTATTGAGGGCGGCGTTAAGGTAGGTCTTGATTTCCGTGTAGTTCCTCTGGGACACGATGTAACCGCCGTGATTCATGTAGTCACCGTGGCCATTCGTGCGGCACTGATCTTTGGCAATGTGACGCCTGGCGACCTGCCTGGACTGCTGGCTTACACAAAGGAAAGAGTACCCGCATATGTCAATACCTTCGGCGCGCTGAACGAGGTGGCAGTAGCTGCAGGCGCAGGTGCCATCGCCCTGGGCTTTCCGGTGGTAGCGGATGTGGATCTGGGGGAAAATCAGGTTCCGGGCGCTTTAGAATCTGTGACCGATCATTCCATGACCGTAAAGAAATCCTTAGAGCTGCGCAATATTAAAATTAAGGTAAAAGAATTGAACATTCCGGTTGCCTTTGCGTCAGCCTTTGAGGGTGAAATTATCCGTAAAAGTGATATGCAGGTGGAATTTAGTTCCCACAAGCAGCCTACCTGCGAATTGGTTCAGACCAAAAAAGATGAAGAGATCGAAGACCACAAGATCACCATCGTCGGCGGAGATCTGGACGAGCTGGAGGCCGGGCAGACTTATGCGCTGGCAACCATGGTAGAAGTAGCCGGAGAGAAGATGCAGCCTGATTTTGAATCTGTGATCGAGCGTAAAATTCACGCATGGTTCAATTATATGGAAGGCGTGATGCACACCGGGCAGAGAAATCAGCTCCGTGTCCGCATCAATAAGGAAGCCTTTGAAAACGGCCTGCGCCTGACCCATTTCGCCGAGGTTCTCTATACGATGATCATGGACGAGTTTGACATCGTGGTAGATAAATGCCAGGTGACTATCGTAACCGATACGGCCAAGGTACAGGATATTCTGGACCATGTGGCTATGCCGGTTTACGAGGCCAGAGATGAGCGTCTGAAATCATTGACGGATGAAAGCGTGGACGTATTCTATACCTGTACGCTGTGTCAGTCCTTCGCGCCTTCTCATTGCTGTGTGGTAACGCCTGAGAGACTGGGACTGTGCGGAGCCGTATCATGGCTGGATGCGAAGGCTACGAAGGAATTGACACCTACCGGACCCTGTCAGCCTATTTCCAAGGAAGGCTGTGAGGATGAGGTGAAGGGAATCTATCCGGATGCAAACCGGATGGTGGAGGAAGCCACTCATGGCGCTTTAAGCAGAGTGACGCTGTACTCGATTATGGAGGACCCGATGACCTCCTGCGGATGCTTTGAATGTATCTGCGGTATTGAGCCATTTTCTAACGGTGTGATTATAGCAAACCGTGAATATGCAGGCATCACGCCTCTTGGCATGACGTTTGGCGAGCTGGCTTCTATGACAGGCGGCGGCGTTCAGACCCCTGGCTTTATGGGACATGGAAGGCATTTCATCGCTTCCAAAAAGTTTATGAGCGCGGAGGGCGGTTTTGAGCGAATCGTCTGGATGCCCAAGGAGCTGAAGGATGATGTGGCGGAGCGCCTGAATCAGTCTGCAAAGGAGAAATACGGTATCGACAATTTCTGCGATATGATTGCGGACGAGACCATCGCCACAGACGAAGAAACGCTGATGGCATTTCTGAATGAGAAGAATCATCCGGTACTGAAGCTGGAACCGATTATGTAAGATGTAATGTCTGGCCGGATATCAGTCAGTTATCATAGCTAATAGGATTCGGATGTCAAAATCAGATCTTTTGGCACCCGAATCCTATTAGTAAAACGCGCAGGACAGATTTGTAGCAATGCGGTCCTGCGCGTCTGTTTTTTCAATCACTTGTTAACTTTTCTTTGAATGTCAACAAAAGGTTTTCCTTTTTTCGCAGATTTTTATGCGATCTTTTGTGAATCTTTAGAAATTCTGACGCTTCCTTTTATTTTTATTCTATATAATAAAAACCGTACATAAAAAACAGATAGTGATGTAGAATATATATGATTGAACTAAAACAGGATGTGAATGAATATGAAAAAATATCTGACATTTGTCGTTCCCTGCTATAATTCTCAGGCATATATGAGAAGATGTGTGGATTCGCTGCTGACAGGCGGAGATGATGTGGAAATCCTTATAGTAAATGACGGCTCCACGGATCAAACAGGAAGGATTGCGCAGGAATATGCCGAACGGTTCCCAGGAATTGTCCGGGCGATACAGAAAGAAAACGGCGGCCATGGGTCGGGCGTAAACGCAGGGCTTGCGCTGGCACAGGGGATCTATTTTAAGGTGGTGGATTCCGACGACTGGTTGGATCAGGATGCATATATGCGTTTGCTGATGGAACTGAGAACTTATTGTGGCGAGTCCTGCAGTGACACGGAATCCGAAGAAAAAGCAGATGTAAACCAAATAACCAAATTAGCCTGCGGGACAGAACCGGAAAAAGAAACCGGAACAAAACGTGAAACATCTCTTTATCCTGACATGATCGTCTGCAATTATGTATATAATCATTTATATGAGGGTACCACCCGTTCTATGGGCTATCAGAACGTATTTCCGGAGGGCAGGCTGTTCGGATGGGATGAGATCGGGCATTTCAGGCCGTCCCAGTATCTGGTGATGCATGCGCTGATCTTTCGGACAGAGCTTTTGCGGAAAGTGGGCGTAAAGCTGCCGGAGCATACCTTTTATGTGGATAATCTGTTTGCCTGCCAGCCCTTGCCCAGTGTGAAATGGATTCGGTATATGGATATCGATCTGTACCAGTATTTTCTCGGCAGAGAAGATCAGTCGGTTAATGAAAGAGTGCTGATGTCCCGGATTGATCAGCAGATCAGGGTGACGAAACTGGTATCGGAATGCGTGGATCTGGAAGTGGTGAAGCAGGAGCATCCGAAGCTGGCCGCCTATCTGTGCCGGAATATTTCAGTAATGCTTTCTATTTCATCTGTTCATTTACTGCTGATCGGCACAGAGGAAGCGTATCAGAAACGGGAAGAATTGTGGCAGGAGATCAGGCGGATGAATTCGATGCTTTACTACCGGCTGCGGTTCACAGCATTAAGCGGCTTTACCTATCTTCCCGGACGGCTGGGCGGCCTGCTCACCATCGGCGGCTATCGGGCGGCGAAACGGATCTACCAGTTTCAGTGACTTAACGTTAGCCGACTTGAAATGAACGGGAATTAAGATAAATTTAAGTTGATATCCGTTCAAAAATATTTTAAAATAAAAGCCGCAATTCAATTTGTGTGAAAGGGTAAAATTTTATGGCATATATTTATCTTGCCTTTGTGGATACGCCGGGACTGTTTGCCTCGATGATCCACAGATATCTGAAACAGAAATACATTCATGTGGCGCTTTCTCTGGACGCAGAGCTGGAGGAGACCTACAGCGTCGGACGGCGCAATCCTTATGTTCCGCTGATCGCAGGCTTTGAGCGTGAAAATAAGCGGAGCATTCTTGGTGCATTTCCCACGGCGGAATACATGATCTGCCGGATGGAGGTGACAGAGGCGCAAAAGGAACAGATCAGGGAGCGGCTTCGAAGCGACTATCAGAAGCGATTTCATTTCCATTATGCTGTGATTGGCCTGCTGCCACTGGTGATGGGAAAGGCTTTTTATCAGAAGGGGCATTTTACCTGCTCATCCTATGTGGCAAAGGTCCTTGAGGAAGCTGGAATTGTAATAGCAGATAAGCATTTTTCTTTGGTGACGCCTAAAGACTTCTATCACTATCCGGAGAAAACCTGTATTTTCGAGGGAACGCTTGCAGAACTGGTGATGCGGTCCGGCGTAAAGAAATATGGAATTATCGGGGGCAGCTTATGAAAGGCGATACGGAGGGCGGACAGCGGATGAAAAACAGGAGGAGGCGTCTCATTGAAATATTGTTTTTTCTGGCGGTGATGGCGCTGTCCTTTTACACCGTTTTTCACGGACAGGATATCAGCCTGATCTGGGAGGAAATGCAGAAGCTGTCGGCCCTTTCCATCTGTGCGGCGATTGTTACCGCCCTTTTCTTTGTCAGCGCGGAAGGTATAATGATTTATTATCTGCTTCGGGCGCTGGGAGGAAAAAGCGGACTTTTGCGCTGTATTTCCTATTCGTTTATCGGATTTTTTTATTCTGGTATTACTCCTTCCGCCACAGGCGGACAGCCTATGCAGCTTTACTATCTGAAAAAGGATGGGAACGGCCTGGCGGACAGCTCGGTGGTTCTGATGGTAGTGGCGCTGATTTATAAATTTGTGCTGGTGGTGTGGGGCGTTCTGATGCTGCTGTTCTGGCACGGACCGCTGAAGGCTTATCTGGGGAGCTATTTTGGCCTATATTTGCTGGGGCTGGCACTGAATGCCGGTCTGGTAGTGATTCTTTTAGGCGTGATGCTGTGGCCGGAGGGGATGAAAGGACTGCTGCGAAGCGTGGAAGAACTGCTGGTGTTTCTTCATCTGTTAAAGCCCTCTGAAAAACGGAAAGTAAAAGTGCTGCGGTTTGTAGACAGCTATCAGAATGCCATCAGTTTTTTGATCGAGCATAAGAAAAAGGTTTGTTTTGTAGTAGCGTTCACCTGCCTGCAGCGTGCCAGTGTATTTGTTCTTACCTATATTATATACAGAGGCTTTGACCTGCAGGGGACGGACATGTTTTCTGTTATGTTTTTGCAGGCTTCCGTGTACATAGCAGTGGACATGCTGCCGGTGCCAGGTGCTCAGGGAATTACAGAGTTGATGTACCGCAGCATATTCCTTCCCGTGTTTACAACGCAGTACATTATGCCGTCGCTCTATGTGACCAGAGGCATTAGCTTTTATTTTTTGCTGGTGATCAGTATTCTGGTGATTGGAGGAAACTGGCTTTACAGAAGAGAAACCGCCAAAAATTTCAAAAACCCCTTGTAATTTACAGAACAGGGTGCTATACTAGGGAAGAAATTAATTGTGACCGGAGCTGAAAGAGTGGGCGAAAGCCCACTCTTTCGATGTGTTATAAAAAGATTTTGCAGCGATAAGCAGTATAACTGTGCATAGCGGCAAGATTCTACAAAACAGGAGGAAAACAGGATTGACAAAAAGGGAAGAATACGAACAGCGGGCGGAACAGCTTCTGATGCCTGTGATTCAGGAAAATGGCTTTGAGCTGGTGGACGTGGAGTATGTGAAAGAAGCGGGAACCCGTTATCTGCGCGCCTATATTGACAAGGAAGGCGGCATTACCATCGACGACTGCGAGCTGGTCAGCCGGGCCTTCGGACAGCTTTTGGACGCGGAGGACTTTATCGAGGAAAGCTATGTCCTGGAAGTCAGTTCGCCGGGGCTGGGACGGCCATTAAAAAAGGAAAAGGACTTTGTCCGCAGCATCGGAAAGGATGTGGAGGTCAAACTGTTTAAACCCCTGAGCAAGGAAAAAAAGGAAAAGGATTTTTTGGGGACGCTGAAATCCTACGACGGCGCTTTCGTGACCATCGTACAGGAAAGCGGCGAGGAGCTTACGCTGGAACGCTCTGCCATTGCGTTGATCCGTCTGGCTTTTGTATGGTGACGGCGGCGGTCAGCATGATCGTTTCACTCAAATATGAGGAGGATACTGGAAAATGAGTAAAGAATTATTAGATGCCCTGAATCTGTTGGAACAGGAAAAGGAAATCAGCAAGGATACACTATTGGAAGCAATTGAAAATTCTCTGATCAAGGCCTGTGAAAATCATTTCGGCAAGGCGGATAATGTGAAGGTGACTATCGACCCGGTGACCTGTGATTTTGAGGTGTATGCGGAAAAGGAAGTGGCGGAAGATGTTGAGGACGATCTGCTTCAGATCAGTTTAGAGGAGGCTCATAAAAAGGATAAGCATTATGTGCCTGGCGACATCGTACGCGTGGAGATCAAGTCCAAGGAGTTCGGCCGTATTGCGACTCAGAATGCAAAAAATGTTATTTTGCAGAAGATCCGGGAGGAAGAACGAAAGTCTCTGTTTAATCAGTATATTACGAAAGAGCGGGAGGTCGTGACCGGCATCGTCCAGCGGTATCTG
>CAJUPT010000071.1 GCA_910588405.1 uncultured Lachnospiraceae bacterium
GAATGGGCATTACAGCGGTGTTTTGTTTTCTCTGACTGTTAAAGACGGGATTATAGCACAATCTTTTACAAAAACCACACTTTTTCGTCATGAATATGGAATCCTGAATCAGTTCAAAGGGGAAACCGGCACAGCGGCCGGCCAGGAAGGAGTATGCTTGCATACGAGATACACTTATGATAGAATAAATAAGAATCTGCCTTTGGCAGATTCTCCGCCTGCGGCGGGTCGCCCTGGCGACATTTTACCTTTCCGCCGCACACATATTACACTTAGCGAGGTTTTTTCGAGCTTAGTGTAATAGCGTACAACGTAGTGCGATCCTGCCCGGAGGGCTTTTGATATCATAGGGAAGTTCGTCGAACTTTCCTATGATATAAAGAAAAATATACAGGAGAATACCATGGAATCCCTTTTGTTCAATCAGTTTGACCAAATATTAGATTACTGTTTTCGCTTATTCAAAAGCAAAAACACCGACTACGGCCCCACATGGCTGTTATACCGCTATTCCTCTCTCAATGACGAAATCTGGCGAAAAGCAAAGCGAATCCGCACCCTGGAAGAACACCATGACCAGGCCTGTATCCCGGAAGGGAGAGACGTGGAGTATGTGGGTATTATCAATTACTGCATTATGTTTCTGATCAAGCTGGACACGCTGCCCGGGATTCCTTCCAACGAGGATCTCACCAATGATCTGGCAGTACTGGACGGAATTGATGAGGCCGATATTTTCAAGGCATACCAGACCCGGATCACAGCGGTAAAAGACCTTCTGGTCAGAAAAAACACCGATTACGGCGATGCATGGAGAAGCATGTCTCTCACCTCCATGACTGACCAGATCATTATCCGGGTATACCGGATCAGGAAAATACTGTCAAATCAGGGTGAATGCGCCGTATCGGAGGGCATTGACGCACAGCTGCATGATATGATTAATTATTGTATTTTTGCGCTGATTAAGATGGAGAGCGGCCTGATTTTTAACAGATAATCCGTTTATGGACATATGGAAAAAAGGGAGACTTTCCTGTATATGGCAGGAATGTCTCCCTTTTTCTGATCATGCATCCGGAGTCCTTCTTCCCCATATATGGTAGGAAGAAGATCCCCTATTATCGTCCTCATTTTTTCCTTTTTTTGAAAAACGCCTGATCCGCAGCGGTAAACCGAACGGTATGCCTTCCGGCACCGTCACCATTCCGTTTCCGTTTAAACGATTCCCTGCGCTTTCATGGCATCCACTACTTTCTCAAATCCGGCAATATTCGCTCCGGCCACATAGTTTCCGGCCACGCCGTAACGCTCAGCCGCATCGGCTGCCTTACGGTAAATGTCTTTCATAATTCCTTTCAGCTTCTCGTCCACTTCCTCAAAGCTCCAGCTCAGCCGCATGCTGTTCTGGCTCATCTCCAGCGCGGATGTGGCCACGCCGCCTGCATTGGCAGCTTTGCCGGGCATAAACATTATGCCGTTTTCCTGAATATAATCTGTCGCTTCTCTGGTGGTCGGCATATTCGCGCCCTCGGCAACAGCGATACAGCCGTTTGCTTTCAGCGCTTTCGCATCTTCCAGACCAAGTTCGTTCTGGGTTGCGCAGGGCAATGCGATATCACAGGCGATCGTCCATACGCCTTTCCCGTCCGTATAAGAAGCGGAAGCTACCTGATCGGCATATTCTTTGATTCTTCCCCGTTTCACTTCCTTGATCTCTTTCACAAGATCCAGCTTGATGCCCTCGGGATCATATACATAGCCGTTAGAATCGCTCATGGCCACAACCTTCGCGCCTAACTGCTGCGCCTTCTCCACCGCGTAGATGGCTACGTTTCCGGAACCGGAAACCACCACGGTCTTGCCTGCCAGGCTCTGGCCGTTATGGGTCAGCATCTCATCGAGGATGTATACAAGGCCATAGCCCGTCGCCTGGGTACGCACCAGAGAACCGCCGTAATTTAAGCCCTTGCCGGTGAGAACGCCCTCATACAGGCCGGTCAGTCTCTTATACTGGCCGTACAGAAAGCCGATCTCTCTGCCGCCCACGCCGATATCGCCGGCGGGAACATCCTGATCCGCGCCGATGTATTTGCTCAGCTCCGTCATAAAGCTCTGGCAGAATGCCATCACCTCTCTGTCTGACTTGCCCTTGGGATCAAAATTAGAACCGCCCTTGCCGCCGCCGATGGGCAGGCCGGTCAGGGAATTTTTGAAAATCTGCTCGAAGCCTAAGAATTTTAAGATACCCTGGTTTACGGAAGGATGGAAGCGGAGGCCGCCCTTGTAAGGCCCGATGGCGCTGTTAAACTGCACCCGGTAGCCCTTGTTTACCTGAACCTGGCCTTTGTCGTCCACCCAGGGCACCCGGAAGGAGATGATCCGCTCAGGCTCCACCAGCCGCTCTAAAAGACCCATGGCCCTGTATTCCTTCTCATTCGCATCTATCACCAGCTTTAAGGAGTCTAAAACCTCCTTGACAGCCTGGTGAAACTCCGGCTCGCCCGGATTCTGCTCCACAACTCTTGCGTAAATTTCGTCCGTATATGACATGATTTTTCCTCCATCTGCGCTTCTTCGCGCCATAATTTCTCGTTTCCCGACGCTTTTTGCGCGCCGGCCGGAAAGTAACAAAGAAGCATTTCCAAATCCTGCCTGATTGGATAACCGGTCGCATCGGACGACACTCCTTCGCATTTCCCTGAAAACTGACGCATTATATTATACACACATACTGCGCATTGGTAAAGTGTTTCAGGAAAATTTTCATCGTATTTTTTCGCATTTCACGGCATGTTTTTTCAGGGATTTGCAAAACCCCTGCCGCAGATCAAATCATTTTCCGGTTCCTGGCCTCGTTTACCGCCGCTGTCTTGCCATTCACGCCCAGCTTCCGGCATGTCTCCCGGCTGTGGTATTTCACGGTGCTCGGGGAGATTTTAAGCGATTTTGCGATCTGTTCCGTGGAGCAGCCCTCCGCCTGCAGGCGCAGGATTTTCAGCGCATTTTCCGGGAGGACGATCTCTCCTTTTCCCTTCTTTTTCAAATAGGCGGGATAATATGCCGCCATCCGCCTGCACTCGGCGAATACCTGCGCTTTAAAGGAGGCATCCTGAAAGACGAAGGGCTCTGCCTCCAGCAGCTCCAGCACCGCACCCCCTTCACGGGAAAGCAGCCTGACAAAATGATAGGATTCCGCCTGGGTAATGCAGGCCTGCAGGGTGTCCTTCCATTCTCCCGCGCCCATCCGGCGGCGAAGGATCGCCGACAGCAGCAGAACCTCCATGCGGATATAAATCCGCTGCTGCTGCTCGGCATAATAGGACAGCTTCTGCAGCAGGCCGTAAGCTTTCTGATTTTTTCCTTCCTGTATGTAAACACGGATTTTTGTCAGATACCGCAGCCGCTCCAGGCTGCAGAAATCCTCATTTTCATTGGGCGCTTCCCTCATCCACTCCTCGATCTCCGTCCGTTTGCCCAGATAAAGGTCATAACGGCACCGCACAGCCCGCAGGTTCGGCAGAAGGCGGGGAATTTCCTCCCTCGCGCTGCGCTCAAAATCCCCCAGCATTTCCAGGGCGTCCCCCATCTGTCCGCTGAAAACCGACAGCCAGGACAACAGCCCGACCGCCACAAAGCATTGCTCCTTTTTGCCGCCGCTCTCCGCCTGCAGCCGCCCCTTTTGCGCAAGGGCGGCAATCTCATAGCTGTCCCCGCCCTTTTCAAAAAAGCTTTCCGCCAGCGCCAAGCTGACCAGCCCTTTGCCGTATTTTCCCAGCACAAACTCGACCACCCTGCCGATGCCGGTGGCCAGCTCCCGGTCTTTTTTGCTCCACTCGCAAAAGTCCTTCCCGCCGTTCATCATGGAAGGAAGGTTCGAGGTGACGGAAAATTCCGGCAGAGCCACCCTCCAGTCCGCCAGCAAAACGCCGGCATTTTTCAAAATGTCCACCAGCCCCACCACCCCTCTGTGTGGCAGGGCGATATCCAGATACAAAAGCATGCTTCTGATCTCCCGCTTTGCGCCCTGGGACTGCCTCTGTCCGTATTCCTCCAGGGCACGATACCAGCGCTCGCTCTCCTCCCGGTTCATCAGCATGGACTGGAGCATGCTCATGCCCGCCATCAGAACAGGATTTTCGGCGATCCGCTCCTCTGGCAGCGCAAAATAATATTTTCGCAGTTCAAAATACTGTCCGGCAGCGGGGTTCTGCCTTGCGCTGGCGATCAGGACCCGGATAATGCCCTCCTGGTTTTCGCAGACCGCATACATCTTAACCGCCTCTGACAGTTCTCCTCTGATCTCGTACATATGCCCCGCATGGTAGTAGAGCTGATCCACCTGCTCCTTCGAGCAGCACCGGGTCAGCCGTTTCCGCATAGAGCGCCTGACGACGAGCCGGAACTGGTACACGCCCTCTGTTTCCGTGAGAAAATCTCCCACCTCCCCGACCCTGCCTAACATCCGCTCCACGTCATTCCTGCCGGTGATCATTCTGGCCATTCCCAGATCGAAGCGATCCACCACCGACAGCTCCATAATAAACTCCTGCAGCTCCATATCCCACTGGTCATATACATGGGTTTCCAGATAATTCCATATATCCTCCGTGGCCTGCTCCAGATCTCCGCGGGCCAGCGCCACGATGCGCAAGACAAGGGGATTGCCCTCCACGGCTTCCCACAGCCAGTCCGCAGTCTCCCGGGGAAGGCACAGATTCCATTTCTCAAAATACTGATCCTGCTCCTTACGGCCAAGACGCAAATCCTTTTCCCTGATCAGCAGAAATCCATAGCGGACATGAAGGGACATCAGCCACCTGGGCACCTTACACCGGGAAATCAGGATCAGCCACACATCCTGCCGCCCCAGCAGCTTTTCCAGCAATACCGCGCAGGCCTCACGCATCTGCCCGGCAGTCACCTCATGGAGGTCGTCGAGGATTACCGTCTGCAGTTTGCCGTCCGCCGGAATCCTGATCTGCTCCGGGCCTGTCCGGGCCGCCGAAAAATAATGATACTTCCCGCCTCCCAGCAGATTCTCCACGAGAGCCGTCTTTCCGATTCCCGTCACGCCATACAGATAAACTGCCTGCCTGTTGCTCTGAGCCAGTTTCCATTTCCCCGCCGCCTCCCTGGGACGAATATAGGTTTCATCTGCCATGCGCGACTTTTGTTTTTTTCCGCCGGTCTTTCCCATCCCTGACGCCTCCTTTCTAAATTTAGTTCCGCAACTCCCCTCCCGGGGCTTATCCGGTCCGTTGCTGTTTTTTCATAGCTCACTTGACACTGCCCGCGCCTGCTTTGTTCATTGTGAGTGAAATACCCTGCGGCAGCCGCCAAATGCCCATATAAATACGAAACGTTTTCATCTCATCGGGAGGTTCGAAGGACTTTCCTGTGATACGAAAAGACAGCCCTGCGGTTACTGTCCCGCAAGGCTGACATTCGGCATATATTACTGTCTGCCCCGGCCGGCTTTCAGCCGCAGGGCAGCCAGGCACAGCGCCGCCGCTGACGAAATGGCACAGGCCGCCCAAAGTCCGGTGCTGTCCCGGTCGCCGGTATAGGGGCTGGCGTCCAGCACTTTTGTCCCTGTATTGTCCGTGCTGTCCGAAGCGGCAGCCGATTCCGTCTCGGTCTCCGTTTCGGGTTCACTCTCTGGCTTCCGTTCCGTATTCCGGGGTCCGGGAGAATCGTTATGCTCAGTCTTCACCTCTTCGTCGGAGCCGCCGGTATCCGGTTTCACTTCCTCCGGCGCTTCTGTTTCGGGCGCCGTCCCAGATTCCTCCTCTTTTGTCTCCTTTTCCGTCGGTTTTTCCGACTCTTCCGGCTCTTCTGTTTCGGGCGCCGTCCCAGATTCCTCCTCTTTTGTCTCCTTTTCCGTCGGTTTTTCCGACTCTTCCGGCTCTTCTATCCATTTCAGTGTCAGATTGCCCACAATCTCATTATCAGCATCCAGAACGGTGTAATGATCGAATGATGTACCATCTTCATCCGTTGTTTTGCCGAAGCCCAAATGATATCCCAACTGCTGTATATAAGGTTCAATTCCTTTCAGCGCGCCATAAGAATACTTATCACCCATCGGTTCTTCAACAAATGCAGGCAGATAATACACTGCAATCACAGATTCCTTATCCAGCTCAATCTGACTATACACTCTGAGGGCGCCGCCCTTTACGGTCAATTTACCGCCGCCCACAACATGCAAAAAATCAACAAGAAGGCCTCTTTCGATGATTGTCAGCTCACTGCCAGCTCCATCGACCACAATCTTCGAAGCAGCATTGCCGGATGCACCTACAGCCAGAACTTCCACCGTCACTTTCGAGCCTTTCCGGACTGTCACTTGCTCATCATCTGACCCTCCCGCAATCATTCCGTTAATCGTTACAGCCGCACCGTCAAAAATCATATGAAATTTTGGATGCGTCTCAGGGAAACCAATCCCACCTTCTAAAACAGAAGGCCGATCCCCTTCTGTTTTTACCAAAATTTCGGCCTTTTGGGACAACTCTATAAAAAACGCACGACGAGACTCCCCACTATCCGGAGCCGGATCAGTCCCTTTTATATGTACGTTTTTCAGCGTAAGCACATAGGAATCTTCTCCCTGCTTGGTCCAGGTATAGCCGTTTCCACTGTTTTGGTCTATATTTTTTTGTTCAGCCTCCCCTAAAGTTACAGTTCCATCAATCCTCCACAGCTCGTCTGCAGCATCTCCTCCTGTCCGGGATCCCCCCGCATCCGAAACCGTCGGCTCCTGGGGACTCTGAGAGGCGCCCTCTGCCGTCCGGACTCCCATCATATCCAAAGCTCCCTGAGCGGCATCCTGTGTCATCTGGCCGCCGCTCACGGAGCTTTGCCCTGCCTGCCCTCCCGGATTTTGCTCTGCCAGGACCGGACAGAAAATAAAGAAACAAAACACAACAATGCTGCAGAGTATTTTGATGATTTTCCCTTTTATCTCCATACTTCATCCTCTCATCCATATTACTTAGAATTCCTTAGAATTTTTCCGGTTTTCCCCGGACATATCTGAAATCCAAACCCTTTCCGGCGGCTGTAGATTTTCAGACATATTTCTATTTATATTAACAGAAAAAAAGGAAAAAAGGAACTGACCAAAAGGATAGTATTGAAATTTCGTATCATTTATTTTGTCTGAAAAATTTCCCCGACAGCATAAAATTAGGGATAAATCAACCGGCCTTTCCGTGGCTTTCCTGATTTTATCCCTGTTTTGCCCCTCCCGCACCAGGCATTATCCCTGCGCCGCGCGCCCCTGCTCCGCGCTTTATCTATGCATTATTCTGCCTTATCCTGTCCTACGCCGGGCTCTCCATCACCGCACACAGCTTTTCCAGCGCCGCTTTTTCAATGCGGCTCACATAGCTTCTGGAAATCCCCATCTGGGCTGCGATTTCCCGCTGGGTATGCTCCCGGCAGCCGAAAAGGCCATAGCGCATTTTCAGCACAAATTTTTCCTTCTCCTTTAACGCCGTATCAAACACCTGGTACAGCCGCCGGATCTCCTGCCCCAGCGCCACCACGTCCGCGATCTCCCTGCCGTCGTTTTCGATGATATCCACCAGCCGGATCTCATTTCCCTCTTTGTCCGTCCCGATGGGCTCGAAAAGGGAGCCTACCTTCAAATGCTTTTTTTCAGAGCGGAACATCATCAGGATCTCATTTGCTATCCTCTCCCCAATGGGTCTTTATGACGGACTCATCAATATCCTCCTCCGAAGCGCCAAACAGCACCACATGGGCATTCTCACCATCCCAGACAACCTTGCGCACCAGGGTACGGACTGCGGCACGTTTTTGTTCGATGCTCATCTCATCAATCCCATCCGTAAATACTGAGAGCATCTGCCGCAAAACATCAAATTCGGTATCGCTTAAAGCCTGCCGGGAGGTCAGACCCTCCAATTCCTGAATCCGGCTCTCGATCGCCTCTTGCTCCTGATGAAGCTGCTCGATCCGTTTTGCCACATGTACTCTCGCGCTGCTGTCGCCCAGCTCCGTCAGGGAATCGACCAGCGCTTCAATTTTCTTTTCCGATTCTGCTTTCTCCTGTTTCAGGGAAGCGATCTGTTCTTCATATCGTGTGCGGTCGCCGGAATAAAATGCCCGGCTCTGTTCCAGCTGGGCAATAAATGTGCTTTTATCATCTTCCAGCATTTTGATCTGTTCGATCACAGCCATGTCCATTGTGTTGCCGTTGACATTTTTACCATTGCAGATACTGCGCTGGCTGCGCTCCTTCATCTTGCATACATAAGTAAAAATCGGTTTGCCCTCCGCCGTTTTCCGCTTTGACAGCTTCGGATACATCCTGCTGCCGCAGCCGCAATATAAAAGGCCGGTAAGCAGCGCTTCGTTGTTGCGGGGCCTGCGGAAAGATTTGGATTTGTTCTGTTCCAAAATCTCCTGTACACCGATCCATACTCTGCCGGGAATCAGGCCGGGATGCTGCCCCACGGAGACAATCCACTCCTTCATGGGGAGATAAACGGTGGTTCTGCCTTTTTCCTGATCGGTTCGATTATAGGCCAGTATGCCATGGGTTCCGTCAAATTCTTCCCTGCCGGAAAAAAGTTCCGTATCATTTTTGATAAAATAATCATAGGCATCCTGATCGGCAATCATATAGACCGGATTCTGCAAAATCGCCTTGATGGAAAACCGGGTGAAATATTTGCCGTTTTTGGAAACCAGCCTTCGCTTCATCAACTCCGCCTCCGTAACCGTCAGCGAATTTGACTCCATAAATAAATCATAAATGGTTTTAACAAGCTCGGCCTCCTCCGGAATCAATTTTAATTTACATGACTTTTTCGTCTTTCCGTCCACGGTCACGCTTTTGATGCTCTCCGACCCGTAACCGGTAGGCGTGATCCCGCCCAGCCAGCGGCCTGTCTTGGCCAGCTCATGCATATTGTCACGGATGCGCTCGGCGATGGTCTCACGCTCCAGCTGGGAAAAAACCGACGCAATATACATCATCGCCCGCCCCATAGGCGTTCCGGTGTCAAACTGCTCTTTGATCGAAACAAAAGCGATGTCCAGATGGGACAATTCTTCGATCAGCCCGGAAAAATCACTGATATTCCGGCTGATCCGGTCAAGCCGGTATACGATAATCATCTTAAACTTCCGTTCCTTCGCCGCCTCCATCATTTTTCTGAAACCGGGCCGGTTCAGATTGCCGCCGGAAAAGCCTTCATCTTCATAGATTATGCTGCTTTCCGCCGCCCGATCGCCATAATGGGTACGGATATAATCTTTGCAGAGTTCTACCTGATTGCCAATGCTCTCGCCCTTTCCGGTAAATTTGGATTTTCGGGAATAGATTGCGATGCGGTCGTCATTCTTTTTCATTTTGTATGCTCCTCGTAGCATTATTTCAGACGGTTTACAAAAAAGTCAACCATATTTTTGTTTTTAAATTACGGCTGACATTTTTTGTATATATCGTTTATATGTTATGTTTATATAGCTATCATAACTTAAAGTATCATAATTGTAAAGGAAAAATGATTCTTTTTATAAACAAAAGGCTCTGCCACAGCGGCAAAGCCCTAAAACATTCTTATACCATTCATTTTTCAGAACCGGAAAACGACCTTTTTATACTTTCCAGCGAACTTGCAAATGCCAAAAGCGCAATCACTTCATCATCAGGCATTTTTTGAATTCTTTTCATAAGCTCCGTTTTGGCGGCAGAACATGATATCAGTAATTTCTCTCCGTCTCCTGTCATAACCCACTGCGCAGAATAACCATATGTTTCTTCAATTAATTTCGCCAGCGTATCTGAAATATTTTTCTTTTTCCCATTCACCAACAGATTCACATAATTAGCGCTGACACCCAAAGCTTTAGCAAACTCCACCTGCTTGATATTCCGCTCGGATAATATGGTTTTAATTCGTTCCCCCAATGTCATTTGCCTGTCACCTCAATTCTGTTATAGAGCATACCATAAATATAGAACTAAGTCAAATTAAAAATGCGCTTGACATTTGACTAAGATAGATGTATACTTTGATTAAGTCAAATTTATGAGGTGAATTTATGAATACTGAGTTAGATAACAGAGCCATTCTCATAAAATTAATAGAACATATGAGCGATTCCGACGCACAGCAAATGCTGGCCTATGCGTCCGGATATGAAGCCGGAAAAATCAACCAGATTTCTCAATATACATCGGAACGCCCCCATACCTCCAAAAAAGAACAATCATAATATCTTTTAACCATTTTTACAAAAAAGACTGTACAGGAGAGATCAAAACAATGACGAATGGAAAACAGATAAAGAACAAAGAATTACTAAAAATGTTTTGCGACGAACGCATAGAGACTGCATTGCAAACACGTATTTTAAACAAAAAAGAATATTCTGACATGAACAAAGAGTCCATTGAAATATATGCGTATGCGCAACAGCTGGGATTCACGGCAAAACAATTTCTCGTTTTTGATCAAGCCGTCGCCATAGCCAATGCCAGGGGCGGGATGTACGGTGACGAAGCTTACTACCAGGGATTTGAGGATGGCATCAGACTGTTATCGGAAATTCTCCATATTAAACCTACGGTAATTGATACGGCGGCACTCAAGCCGATACTGGAATTGCTGCAATCGAAGTTATAACGCTGCGATCCCTTTTTACCATTTTATATTTCAACTTAATATTTCATCTATTGATAACGTGGCGAAAAAACATTCGCCACGTTATTTCGTTTTATAGGCTTTAACCTTCATCCCCCGAAAGAATAATATCTATCATCTCCCTTGGAGTAACAATAAATGGTTTCGTCGGAAAGTGTCTGATGTTTCCTGTCACAAGATATGCATCTTCTGTTTTTCGCTTCTCCATAACAACTTCATAAAATACCCTGTCCTTCGGGTCGGGCAATTCAATTTCAAGATGCTCCTCATCCACATAAAGTCCCTTACTCCGGATATTTTCCAGCACATCACGGATAATTTCTTTTGTAAAATGGAATTTGGGGCGTGTAAGCACCTCACGGTACTCTTTTACAATTTGTTCGTTCAATATAGGAACAATAGAACCGTCAAAGGTCAATTCCATAATATTGCCCGGTACGGAATTCCATTTGATCATCGCCGAAACAAGTACATTCGTATCAATCACCGCATAATATTTCATAAGCCGCCTTGTTTCCTTGCCTCTGCGATTTCAGCATTGATCTCGTCCAATGTCATATCGGCTATCCCGTTTTCTTCCGCAATACGGCTGGCAGCCTTCATGGCCGCTATCGCACGGTTTTCAGGCTCTTTTTCGAGCTTCATGCTAAAGGGTATACCATTTTCCTGGATCAGCCTTGAAATGCACATACGCATATATGTCGGCAGATCAATCCCGAGACGCTCACAGATATTTGCCGCTTTGATTTTCGAAGTGTCATCTGTACGGAACTGGACTAATGCGTTTGCCATAATACCATCACCTCCTGCCACATGGTATTTTCATTATAGTTCATTTTGAAGTCATTTGCAATCATATGATGACATTTTTGTATGAATTTGTTTTTCAGTATAGAATTTTTTCACTGGTATCCCTAAAATATTAATCTGTATCTGTAAACCAACCAAAAGAACATTCCTCAAAATCAGTTCCATGCAAGCTCAGTGAAATACCCCCTATGCTTTCTTCGCATTGCATTAGCCGTTCCTCCGTAAGATAATCTCCCAGTTTTTCCAATGGATTTTCACCCAGGCAAAGACAATATACCGCATTTGGAGTACCACTAAGTAATTTGGTTTGCATGGCTGTGAGAACTGTAGCATCTTTAATCTGATTCCAGGGCAAATCCAATCTCCTCGGATAAAGAACATCATCCCCCAAATCAAAGAAATCTTCCTCTGTAATATTGCAATTCGATAAAACAATCTTCTGAAAAGAATGAGAAAATAAAGGAGATAAGTCATCTGGCAAATCAATGTTTTTTAAAGTCAGACTCGTCAAATTTGGCATATCACAAACAAAAGATAAATCATCTATCTGATCAACAATCTCCGAAAATGATGAATCATTCCCATTTAACAAAATCTCTAAACTCTCTAATTTTTTCAACTTGATCAATTCATCATAATGAATGATATATGTTTCCGGATGGGTCATATAGTCTAAAGCAATTTCCAAATACTCCAAATTACTGCATTTCGCAATATCCTGCATATCAATTACATCATACAACGAATTTTCAAATGGAACAATGGACATTCCTCTTTTTCCTCTTATAACAAGTTTTACAATGTTATTTTGAGGATAACATATGTCTTGTATATTTCCTCCATAAATAGTCAGAGACTTTATCGCCATATAGTCTGTCTCCTTCAATTCCCCCATGTTCTTCTCCAACACCTCTGCCAACGCACGATCCAGCCAGGTAAACTCATCCTGATCAGTTTTGTCGTTTTCACCAATCTCATCTACTTCTGCCATGATTCCGGCTCCCGCCGAAATTTCTGGCATTGTTTCTGATGTCTTAATTCCTGTTTCCATGACTGTTTCCGTTTCCGACTTGGCCAAATTCTCCGGAATAGATTCTTGTCTCGTTTCCAACATTTCCACAGAAGCATCCTCTGTCAATACCGTCCCATCTTTCGTCCCATCTCCTTTATAACATGCTGTTAACAAACAAACCATCGACAGGCATCCCCATATCAGAATCTTCCTTCTATTTTTCATACTATCTTTTCCTCTATCATTCTGACAATATGGTTTATTTATCATATCACAATTTCTTAACAATAGTATATAAATACAATTACAAATTTCTTACATTAAATTGAAACAAAATAGAAAATTCTTTTATTTTTTTCATTTTTTTACATCTTCAATCAGGCTTTTGGAGTAGCCCGCAAAAGCCTGCTATACTTTAGCCAGGATCGGATCAAGAAGTTGTCTTACTTCTAAAGTGCATTCCGCATAGAGCTGTAAAAATTCAAGAAAGGGAAAGATGCCAAAATACTGCCCAACATATATGAGGACTGCTTTGGGCCTGGTCTCTTTGTAGTTCTTCACTACAACCGGCAGGGATTTCCCTGCATAGGCCTTTCCTTCATCCATATTTTTGTATACCTGGAAATATAGGTAGCCTACCAATGTCATTACGATATGGTAAGTGATATAGTTGTATTTCGTGCTTTTGAAATCTTCTAGTTTCCGGAAATCCTTCATCTGGCGGAAATCTTCTTCGATTTCCGGGCGTAGTTCATAGGTGTTTATGATCTGTCGGGCAGTCCTGTCGGTATCTGTTGTCATAAATACGAAAAACTTTCCTGTCTTTTTATCATGTACCACGCAGGCGTTGACCGGGACATCTCTTTCCGGTTCATCGCTTTCCCATAATGGGCCAGGGCCTGTCACCAGCTGGATCTCCTGGTCTTTTCTTTTCTGGTTGGGGTGCCTCTGCCATTTTCCTCTGGCAACAGCCAGTGTTACCGCGTCCTGGTAGATGATCATGTTTTCCTTCGCGGGAAGATAAGTGTCTACTTTACGGACAGTCTTTAAATAATTCGTCATTTCCCGTGACAGAAAACCTCTGTCATTGATCAGTATGTCATTTTCATGGAAACAGGAGGTATTCCGCAGCATTTCCCGGCAGTGCTCCATATCATGGGTCTTAAGCGTGCCGAACACAACTTCCTCCGCGATCCCGGAATCATCCGGGACACCTCTTAAAACACCAAGCTTATATCCGCGCAGCGTTTCCCCGTCTATCTTTACAACAGAAGAATTCTCATAGTTTTCATTATCCGGGTTGACAAGGATCTTTGTGCAGTCCAGGATGTGGATGCAGGGCTGCGCGTCCAGTTTTTTCAATAGATGCCGCTGAACATAGCTGTTGTAAAAGGAGAGGCATTCATCACTGCTGTATTTGGCAAGGAGTTTGCGCATCACGCTTTCCGAAAAAAGCCCCTCGTTAACGTCCCGATCATAATCCCAGACATTCCATCCAAGTTCAGCAAGGAGTTCCGCCTCAGTCACCGCGAAAGGGACATCCGTAAGGCTGGTTTTACATTTGAGTTTGGCCGCAACGGCAAGGCAGATGAGGATGCCGAAAGGAATATGCTTGTTATCGCTGCGTTTGTCAGGCAGGGCAGCGGGTAGAAGCTCAGTGAGTCCGTGTTTTTTCATAGTAAGGAGAATGTCATCAATCAGGTTAGGGAAAGACATTTCCGCCGCATCAATATTTCCTGTGCGTATCGCTTCGTAAACTTTATCTTTATTTTTCTGACATATCCGGATCATAGATAACCTCTGCTTTGGTATATGGTAGGAATCCCCCATTTATTATAGCAGATTTTTTTAATCTTGGTCAAAAGACTTATTGAAG
>CAJUPT010000072.1:0-2073 GCA_910588405.1 uncultured Lachnospiraceae bacterium
GGACAAACGGTTTTCAAGACCGCCTCGTTATGACCACTTCGATACCTCTCCATTACCATTCCATATGCGGTTCGCTAACTGTCTGTCTTGCTTTTCATCAGCAGCGCAAGATGTATTCTATCACTATAGGTTCAACCTGTCAACACTTTTTTTCAAAATTTTTTATTTTTTTAAATTATTGCCATTTTTCCTTGATTTTAACAGGGTTTCGGCTACAATCAAATCCTCCGGCGTCGTGATTTTTATGTTAGAATAGTCCCCTGAGATTAACTTTACCTTCATCTTTAAAAAGGTCTCGGCCACCATGGCATCGTCAGTAATATGCAGCCGTTCCCAGTCCGGGCCTCCTGCGGCTTCCGCCTGCGCCAGCATATCATAGGCTTTGCGGATCAGAGAACAGGAAAAGCTCTGAGGCGTCTGCATCAGCCACAGGGTCGAACGATCCGGTGTCTCTGCGGCAAACCCTTCGGCATCCGCCACCTTGATCGTATCCTTCACCGGCATGGCGGCCACACAGGCGCCGAACATACGAGCGCTCTCTACGGAATCCCTGATGATCCTGTCGGTAAGCAGCGGCCTGGCTCCGTCATGAATCAGCACATAATCCGCCTTCTCCACTGCTTTCAACCCTTCACGCACAGAGTGATACCGTTCCCTTCCGCCCTCTACCGCGCGGCGCACCTTCCGCATATTCCAGGGTTTTACCATATGCTCCATACAGGAATCCGTCTCCCCTTTTCCGACCACCAGCACAATCTCATCCACCAAAGGGCAATCCTCAAAAGCTTTTAATGAATAATATAAAACCGGACGGCCGTCTATAGGCAGATACTGCTTCGGAATATCCGATCCCATCCGTTTCCCACTCCCGCCTGCCAGCACAACCGCCGTAACTTTTTCTCTTTCCATCTTATCTCCCACTGTTCTCCCAATGTACTGTTTCATTCATATCCGGTAAAACTCCGTAGAATGTTTTTCTGAGAGTCAGTTCACCAATTTCAAATTCGGCACCGCATTCAAATCCCAGCCGTGGCGCACGCCTCTCATATACTCATAATGCCCTGCCACGGCAATCATTGCCGCATTATCGGTACAGAATATGGGGGAAGGATAACAAAACTCCAGTTTTTCCTTCTCACAGGCATCCTTCAAACCCTGCCGCAGAGCAGAATTGGCCGCCACGCCTCCTGCCAGCACAATCTGCCGGTACCCAAATTCTTTAGCCGCCGCCACCGCCCTTGTAACCAATGCCTCCACCACCGCATTCTGAAAAGAAGCGGCCAGATCCGGCACGAAGATCTCCTCCCCGCTCATCCGGGCATGGTTAATATAATTCAGCACCGCCGATTTCAGGCCGCTGAAGCTGAAATCATAAGGCGCGCCGTCGATATGGGCCTGGGGAAATTTCAGCGCATGAGGATCTCCCTCCCTGGCCGCTTTGTCGATTTTCGGCCCGCCGGGATAGCCCAGCCCCACAGCCCTGGCCACCTTGTCAAAAGCTTCCCCGGCCGCATCGTCTCTGGTTCTGCCAATCATCTCAAATTGGCCGTAGTCTTTCATAATCACCAGATGGGTATGACCGCCTGATACGATCAGGCATAAAAAAGGCGGTTCCAGCTCTTTGTGTTCGATAAAATTGGCGCAGACATGTCCCTCTATGTGATGAACGCCCACCAAGGGCAGATCTTTTGCCCATGCGATGGCCTTGGCCTGTGCAACACCTACCAGCAATGCGCCCACCAAGCCGGGACCGTAAGTAACCGCCACCGCAGTTATATCATCCAGCGTCAGCCCCGCATCGGCAAGCGCCTGGCCGATCACCTGATTAATTTTCTCAATATGCTTCCTGGATGCGATTTCCGGCACCACGCCGCCAAACAGGGTGTGCAGGTCGATCTGGGAGGAAATCACATTGGACAATACCTCTCTGCCGTTTCTCACCACCGCAGCCGCCGTCTCATCACAGGAGCTTTCTATTCCTAGTATCAAAACATCTTTTACGGACATTCCCTTTTCCTCCGAAATATAGTTCCGCAACTACCCTTCCAAGCCCCCTGGATCTGGGACAATTTA
>CAJUPT010000072.1:2173-14308 GCA_910588405.1 uncultured Lachnospiraceae bacterium
CTGCCGCTGATACGTCAGCAAATTCTCCCGGGGCTTGTACGGTCCGTTGCTGTTATAGTTCCGCAACTACCCTTCCAAGCCCCCTGGATCTGGGACAATTTACTGCCGCTGATACGTCAGCAAATTCTCCCGGGGCTTGTACGGTCCGTTGCTGTTACAGTTCCGCAACTCCCCTTAATCCTCAAATTTCAGCTCTTTCATCTGCCCGTCCTTCGCCGCCACGGCATCGGGGAAAATTTTCCGCACCCCGCCCATATAATTTTCCGGATATGCCAGGGAAGGGCTGTAATGGGTCAGCCACAGTTCCTTTACCCGGGCCTCCCTGGCCAGATTAGCCGCCTCATACATGGTCATATGCTTGTACTCCCGGGCTTTGGCCTCCTTCTCCTTCTCTCCGTACATCCCCTCGCAGATAAACAGATCCGACTCCTGGGCCTCCTGTGCGATCACCGGCATTGGCCGGGTATCGGTGCAGTAAGTGACCTTCAACCCCTTCCTAGGTTCTCCCATCACCATATCAGGCGTGTACACCTTTCCCTCATATTCCACATCACTGCCCTTTTGCAGCGGATTCCACAGCTGCCTGGGCAGCCCCAGCGCCTCGGCCTTTTCCAGATTGAATTTGCCGGCTCTGTCGATGGACAATGAATATCCGTAACAGGGAATATTGTGATTCACCCGAAAGGCACGCAGGCGGAAAGGCCCGCAGCCAATCTCCTCCTGCTTCTCCGCCAATTCCCGAAACACAATGGGAAAAGGCAGCTCCGGCGCAATGGTGCGCAAAGCAGTTACCACACGCTCAAGCCCCTTCGGGCCGACCATCAAAAGCGGCTCCGTCCGCTCCGCATTTCCCATGGTCAAAAGAAGCCCTGGCAGGCCGCTGATATGGTCGGCGTGGTAATGGGTAAAACAGATCACATCCACCGGCTTTACGCTCCAGCCGGTTTGTTTCAGCGCAATCTGCGTCCCCTCGCCGCAGTCGATCATCAAGCTGCTGCCTCCGCTGCGGGCCATCAGGGACGTAAGCCAGCGATAAGGCAGGGGCATCATGCCCCCTGTTCCAAGTAAACATATATCAAGCATTTGATTCCTCACTTCACTGTTTTTTTAATTTATGAATCCGACAAAACACGTCGCTTTTAAGCGACATCCTCTGCGTTTGCGTACCCTCGTATCGCCGGGACAGACCCTGTGCATCCTCACAAAGCATTCTGTGCCCTGTGCATCGTACGCTTCTGCCATTCTAACACAAGCCCCGGGGCACTTTCAAGATTTTCCGCAAAAACCATATTCTGGTTTTTACAAAATTTCCGAAAATGCCCCGGGGCTATGATTTCTATATCTATATTTTCTATATTTTTTCTTATTCATTCCAAAACATGCCGGAAAACCATAGTCCTTTTCCTTTTCACAAGCCGGACATTACACCAGCTCCGTATCCTCCGTCACCTCCGGAGCAATGGCAAATGTGGCAATCCATGCGTCATAACAGGTTTCACAAATATGAAAATGATGGGTTTCTCCGTCCTTCCCGGAAAAATAGCCCCATTTCTGGGTAATTTCCATGCATTCTGCCGCCTCCGGGGAGGGGTAGGCAGGAATCGGCCGGCCGCAGCAATTACACACTGCCCTATGCTGCACACCGTCTGCCATGTTTCGAATTGCTTCCTGGTTCGTTTCCTGATTGAAAGAATGGGCATGATTGTTCATATGGCTCCTCCTTTTCAACACGTCGCGGTTTATCGGCCGAGTTCTATTATATACGACCGGATTCGTTTTTTGCAACGGTAATTTCTGACAGGAAACGACCTGGTCAGAACAGGTATCCCCAACCATTTATGGTTTTCAGACCGGTTTCCAATTAAAACAAAATGTCTAAGTCTCCACAAACAGACATGAATCAGACAAGTAACTGAAACCAAAAATCAAAAATAGAAAGCTGCTTATTCAGAAAAATATAATGGTATTTTTTCACCGGACACACATAATTTTCTCATAATCAGCGCATCCTCCATCGGGTTCTGATAATAATTTTTCCGGATGCCCTCGGGCGAAAATCCATATTTTTCATATAATCTGATTGCAGGGAGATTCCCTTTGCGCACCTCCAGCAGCATAAAGGCCAGCTTCCGCTCCGCTGCTGTCCGAAAAATTCTTTCCATCAGCATAGCGGCCACGCCCCGTCTCCGAAATCGGGGAGCCACGCAGATACGCAGCAGCTCTCCTTCGTCCAGGACAGTCATCACCGCCGCATAACCAACCAGCCGCCCATTTTGTTCCCTGACGCCAAAATAAGTCTGGGAATCCGCTGCCAAGCCGCTGCAAAGCATGGCTTCTGACCAGGGATCAGGAAACGCCTCCCGTTCCAGAGCCGCCGCTTCCGAAATCTCATCCGCATTCATCCGGGTCACATGAAAACAGGAAGCTCCCTGCCCCTGCATACTTCTCTCTTCCATGTCTGCCATTCCTTCTGTCATAACATGTTCTGTCATAAACATGATGATTCCCTACTGTTCGTTTAGAACTACCCGTTAGAACCATCCGTAACACAGTCATTTTTCTTTTTCGGTGTCAGCACGGCAGGCTGATTCCCTTTTTTTCCTTCAGCTCCCGCTCCGCCTGAGATACCCGCAGATATTCCGGCCCATGCTCCGCTGCCGTCTGCACCTGCCCCTGCTCAAAGTAAACCGCTCCCAGCACCGCCACGGCTCCGGCCTTTTGGCGGCTCAGATGTGCCGGTGCAAAAGAGTAGGAGAATCCGGCAGACGCCTGAATCCGCTCCGCCTGGACAGGCACGCCATCCCCCAGGAAAATCACCGGTTCTCCCATGGCGTTCAGTTCTTCCAGCAATTCTTCCATGGCAATGGCACAGGACTTCTTAATCACCTGAAATTCTTTTTCATTCCTGTAAATCCCGGTATACACCTGGTTTCTTCTGGCGTCCATCAGCGGACAGACCAGACTGGCGGAACCAAATATATGATAAGCCATCGCATCTAATGTGGGCACGGCTACCAACGGCTTCCCAAGCGCCTGTCCCAGACCCTTCGCCGTAGCGCTGCCGATCCGCAGCCCGGTAAAGGAACCGGGGCCGGCAGATATGGCGATGGCATCTATGGACTGCTTGTCCGTTTCCGTCATCGTGATAATCTCATCGATCATCGGCAAAAGCGTCTGAGAATGGGTTTTTTTATAGTTCACCGTATACTCTGCCAGCAGCATATCTCCGTCGGCAATCGCCACGGAAGCCGTCAGGGAAGCGCTCTCGATGCCCAGTATTTTCGCCATTTCATTATTCCTCCAATCCGTCTATTATAATCCTGCGGTAATCAAACCCTTTTTCCATATCCTTCTCTATTGTAATACGGATCGCCCGCTCCGGCAACAGCTCCTCAATCAGAGACGCCCACTCGATCAGGCACACACCCTCGCCGAAAAAATAATCCTCATATCCGATTTCCTCCATTTCCTCCGCGTCGCCGATCCGGTACACATCAAAATGGTAGAGGGGAAGCCTGCCCTCCTCATAAATCTGCAGAATCGTAAAGGTGGGGCTGTTTACCGGCTCGCCAATCCCCAGCCCGGCCGCAAACCCCTGGGTAAAAACTGTCTTCCCCACACCCAGATCACCATTCAGGCAGATCACCTGCCCCCTGGCTGCGGTCTCCCCCAGACCATACCCCAGCTTCCGGGTGTCCTCCGGCCGGTTCGTCTCGACTGTTTTTATCATCGCCATCTATCCTCCGTTCATTTCCGATAATCCATTTTCAAAGTCTCGCTGTTCCTAACTTTGCATGATAATTGCTATCATAACATATCGGCGGAGCTGCCGCAATCCGCAACAGCCCCGCCGATATAAAAATCCTTATTTATTCATTGAACATATCTGACCGGCAGCACCTGTCATACAGACCAATTATGTTTAATGTGCTTTCAGGATAACACTGATTCTCTTATAAATCATCAGCGTTACGGCGCTGATCAGAATCCCTTTAATAATGTTAAATGGCGCTACCGCGATAATCACGAAAGTCAGTACATTGCCAATCGCCGGATTGATGGCCGCGCCCATGCCAATCAGCGTTTCCATCGGCATCCCGTAAAACCGGGAATAAAAAGGCAGCAGCACATAGGCATTGATCAGACAGCCTGCCACAGTCATGATGATCGTTCCGACCACCATACCTGTCAGCGCACTTTTTTTGCTCTTGTTTCTCATATAAATCAGCCCTGCCGGCAGCAGATAGGCACAGCCGATACAGAAATTCGCCAGCTCACCCACATAAGCCGTGGAGGTGGGTTTCAGCAAAAGCTTTACCAAAATTTTCACCGCTTCAATCATAACGCCAGCCACAGGCCCTATGGCAAAGGTGCCCACCAGCGCCGGAACCTCGCTTAAATCCAGCTCATAAAACGCAGGCGCGATCATAGGCAGCGGAAATTCAATCATCATCACCACCGCGGCCAACGCGCCGAACATACCGATCAGCACCACATTTTTTACGCTTAACAACCCCGTTTTTGCTCTTACCGCTACATTTTCATGACTCATTTCTTAACTCCTCCCAATTTGTAATTATGTACTCTCACGAATAAGAATCCTGATTCGCAGGATTCTGCGCCGCACACATATTGCACTTAGCGAGGTTTTTTCGAGCTTAGTGCAATAGCGCACACTGTGAACGCGTCGCTTTCAAGCGACAATTTCCTCTGCGTTTGCGTACCCTCGCTTCGCTGGGGCAGACCCTGCGCATTCTCGCGGAGCGTGAAAAACCCCGGATCAAACCGGGGCCAGTTACAACATTCAACAACGCTCTTCTACCATCCAGACTATACTGTCGGCTTTGGAATTTCACCAAATCAATCGCTTTCACGAGTCACGGGCTATACCGTCGGTAGGGAATCTCACCCTGCCCCGAAGATTCAATTAGATTACGGTAGTTATTATAACTTATTATAAGTGGTTATGCAAGAGGGCTTCGAAAATTATACGCAATTATATGCAAATATGCGCAAATTATGCATGATATTTTTATGTAAACGATGATAAGCTGACATAAGCTTTTCTCCAAATGGTGTAAAAAATATGCTCCTGATCCACATGTTATATACATCCCAGTCCAGTGTGCTGACACACTTATATCTGCTTGCTCAAAAATATCTTAAAAATCATACAAAAACCTGTTGTCATTCCCCTTTTTATTTTGTGAATATTTTCACAATATTGTTTATTCCTTTATACGCGAAAATATGATATGATAAATGCATACCCTATCAATATAGGAATAAACCGAAAAATTGAATAGTTTCAGGGCTTAACTTCACCGCAAACGTTTCTTTAGCTCTGCCTGGCCGATACCACCTTCATTTAAGATTAATCGCCGCCAGTGTCAGACAAATCTGAAAAGGGAGGATTATATGATGGCAAATCCTAAAGGTTCGTCATTAAACACGGAACGGCGAAGTAATACGAATGATCTATGGAATGTGAACATATTTTTTATACACGCTCTGAATCTGCTGATCGGGATCGGCGGAGTAATCGTTGAAATTTTTCTGATTCACATCCTGGCCGAAAATTATGGATCGGCATGGCTGTGGGCTTATATCCCTGGAACCATAATAATTATTATCTTACTTGGAATTGTCGACAGACATACAAAATAATGCATCATACAAAGGTCAACTAATCTTATGTACTGTCAACGTCTGAAATTTGAATTTTAAGCCCTGGAGTATTCTGTTCATTGTTCGGTTTGCGCGATTCCTTTCCTTTGTAATATCTCAGTTTTTTTCATATTGCCTCTGTCTTGGCTGTGTTCATATGATTTGATATCCGGCAGTAGCTTTGTCACGGCCAAATGATTCGATACCCTGCAATGGTTTTGGTCACACCTGGATAATGTGATATCCGGCTGCCTTTTTCAGTCGGTTCATAATTGCCTGTCCCAGCTGTCCGCCCTCAAAGCTTTCGGAAAAGATCATTCCCGTATTTTCCTCGTCAAACTGTCTTAAAACCGCATACAGATTATGGGCGATGGTTTCCTGATGCTGTCTGCTGCCAATGATTTTTTTGTTTGTGCAGTGATAGCAGGGCGCCGTTTCCCGGGCACAGATCACGCCGCAGGGAATTCCCAATGCCTCCTGCTCCGCCGTCATTTCGTTAATTTTATCCGTCACGGCCGCTTCCTTTCCTGCGACAATCACAAGCTTTGCTTTAGGCGCATAATGACGGTATTTCATCCCGGGAGCTTTCGGCATTTCTCCTGATCCCAAGGGCTGCTCTGCCGCTCGGTCTGTTTCCACCTTTCCCACAATCTCCCGAACCATCTCTGCAGAAATGTATCCCGGTCGTAAAATCACCGGAACCGGTCCTGTCGCATCGATAATCGTAGATTCCAAACCAAATCCTGCGTCGCCGCCGTCCAGAATACAGTCAATTTTTCCATCCATATCCTCCAGCACATGAAAAGCTGTGGTAGGACTGGGACGGCCTGACGTATTTGCGCTGGGCGCAGCTATGGGGACGCCTGCCGCCCGAATCAGTTTTCTGGCCGTCTCATGAGCAGGCATCCGCACCGCAACCGTCTTAAGGCCGCCTGTGGTGCCGTCAGGAACGATAGGCTTTTTGGGAAAAACCAGCGTCAGAGGCCCTGGCCAGAATGCGTCTGCCAGCCCTTCGGCCCAGTCCGGAACGCAGGCGGCTAACTCATACAAAGCTGACCGATCAGCAATATGGGCGATCAGTGGATTATCGGAAGGCCGTCCTTTTGCCGCATAGATTTTCGCCGCAGCTTCTTCCCGCAAAGCATCTGACCCTAGGCCATAAACAGTCTCTGTGGGAAATGCCACCAGCCCGCCGGCTCTGATGATTTCTGCCGCCCTCCGAATTTTTTCTACTTCTTGTCCTTCCGCGAGACGAAATATCTCTGTTATCATTCTCTCCTCTTTTCTGACGCACCTGCTGCGTCATCTAGGTAGATTTGAAAGTTTACTTTCAAACTTTCCTCTTTTCTGACGCAGTCTGTTCTGCCATTCGCTCAGATTTAGCGGATGATTTCGCTCATCCCTTCGTTCCTCAAGTACGCTCGGAGCCTCTCAGCACCTGATTTTGTGAGATTCCGAAAGTACATCCTCATCATTATAGTAGGAATACATAAAAAAAACAAGAGCGAGACAGCCCGATTCTGCGCTGTTCCGCTCTTATTTTCTCTGTTTTTACCGGATATAATCCAGCGGGTCCACAGGTGTCCCATCCTTTGTCACACTGAAATACAGGTTGCTGCCTTCCACCACATAATACTTGGTGGGCTCGGCCACCTGTCCCAGCACGGCACCTGCTTCCACAATATCGCCGGCGGTCACAGGCACCTCTGTCAGCTGACCGCATTTAGCCTGGTAGCCATTGCCCATGTCGATCACCACAAAATCGCCCAGCTCTTCATTGTGATCCACAGCCACTACCTTGCCCGGCGCGGGAGCCTGAACTGTGGTTCCCACCTCAGCCTGAATCAAAACGGCCGGATTTGTCCTGTACAGATCCAACGTGGGGAAATAAGTGGTGGAATCCATGCTGAAATCCAGCAGGATACTGCCCTCCAAAGGCCACTGCATCGTGCTGGCCTCATTGAAAAAGTCAAAGGGCAGCTCCGCCACAGGATTCACCAGATTCGCGGCGGCTTCCGCATCATCGGCATTATTCCCATCGCCGGCTTCCTCGCCGCTTTTCGCTTCCGCATTCGCAGCGGCGGCTTCCGGCTGTGCATTCTCATCGCCATCTGCCGCCGTCCCTGCGTCTGCCTGGGCCGCTACATCCTGCGTGTCCGCGTCTGCCACATCCTGGCTATTTTCATCCTGTCCGGCCTCGGCAGACGTCTCCGTCTTGTCTTCACCTACCGCCGCAACACCTGCCATGGCATTGTTCTGTCCGTCTCTTTCCTGGGCATAAGAGTCAGCCCGGGACGCTCCGTCCACCTGGTTTTCACCCATGTAAGCCTGGCTCTCCTCCACTTTGCTCTCCTGTCTGGTGCCCCATACGACGGCTGCAGAAGCCGCCACCACCAGCACAGTAAGTACGACAGACATTGCTGTTTTGCTCTGCAAAAGTTTATTCAATTTTCTGTTCACATCATTCACCTCGATTCCCTTTCAGCTTTCGCTGTTATGTTTCTAGTGTTACCGGAAACAATAAATTTATTCCTCGAAATGAATGATTTTTGGAAGAAGTTCCGCCGTTAAAATCAATACCGCGGCGTAATCTCCGTCCCCGGATAGTAATAGCTCAGAATCTCCTGTCTGCTTTTCCCTTCCTCCGCCATCCTGGCCGCTCCGGTCTGGCTCAGGCCAAATCCATGACCAATGCCGTTGCTGATCACCCGGATTCTCTCCGAACCTGCCTCAAAGGAAAATGCCGTGGAGCCAAGCTGCAAAGCGCCCGCGATCTCCTCTCCGCTGAAAATCTGCTGATCGATCTGGACTGCCGTCACATAAGGCCCGTCCGCCCGGTTAATAATCTGAATTTTACTGCCGATCCCCTCCTCCGACACCTGCCTCGCCCCATCGATAGCATTGACAGCCTCCACCAGCTTTTCAGGGCTGAAATCCACAATCGTCAGATAGCCGTCGCAGAGCTGGTCGTCACTTTCCACTGACACCAGCCAGGGGTATTCCTCCCCCATGTTCCGGGTATTGTCTGCACTGGCTTTGTGGAATAAGGCGTCGATCATCTGACCATTATAAGTAAGCACCTCCCCCGCCGTGGCGGAAACCGCTTCCTCATAGCTCTGATAAATCTTTGAAAAATCCTCCCCCCACAGTTCCCGTAAAAATGACAGGCTATCATATTCAATTCCCAGATCCTCCGCCTGATTGCACTGGGTCTCCTCCATCGTTTTGTACAGATTCGTTCTGGCCGCCACCGCCTGAGCCTGCATGGCCTCCGGCGGTGCACTCTCTTCGATCTGTCTGGCAAGCACCAGAACCAGAAAATCCTCCGCGTCCATCTCCTTCCCCTCTGCCGAAATCATATCCCCGCTGTAGGATAACCCCTGATTCTTTACGGCCACCTGACCGCTCCACAAAAGCGTGGCCATATAAGGAATCATAATGGAAAGATAAAATCCTGCCAGTATAATACACCATTTCTGCCCCCATGCGGCCAGCGCGCCGCCTGTCCTTTTTTCCCCTCTGATCAAAACAAACCGCCTCCCACTTATACTCACGAGCATACTTATCCCCATAGGGGACAGGTGTTTGCCAAATGATTTGCTATTTTCCCGGATATGGCATAAACCATATCAGCAAGTCATTTCGCTCACGGGTATATCTCTAAATATATGAGACAAGTGGGAGGCGGATGCCTGTTATACAATGAAACTAATTCAATTTTTCAAAAAGTGGAAGCATCTGTTTATTGTTTAACCCATGCAGGGACACTGCAGCCAGAAGCATTTCAGCGCACAGCCATTACTGTCCCAGCTCTACCTTAATCTTATCCAGATGCCAGATCTCATCCACATAATCCTGGATCGTCCGGTCGGAGGAGAACTTCCCTACGTTGCTGATATTCTTAATCGCGGCCTTCGCCCACCATTTTTCATCCCGGTAAGCGGCTTCCACCCGGTTCTGGGCCTCTGCGTAGGCGCGGAAATCCTTCAGGATAAAGTAAGTGTCAGCCCTGGAGGTGCTTAAGGTATTCAGCAGGGAGTTATACAGATCCCGGAACAGCTCCGGATTCTCCGGCGCATAGTAGCCGTTGATCAGCTGCATCAGCACCTGGCGCACATCCTGGTCGCTGTTGAAGATGTCCATGGGGTTGTAACCGCCGTGGTTCTCATAATTGATCACCTCGTCGGCGGACAGGCCGAAGATAAAAGCATATTCCTCGCCCACTTCTTCTACAATCTCTACGTTAGCCCCGTCCATAGTACCTAAGGTTAAGGCGCCGTTTAACATGAACTTCATGTTGCCCGTGCCGGAAGCCTCTTTGCTGGCCGTGGAAATCTGCTCGCTGACATCGCTGGCGGCAAAAATAATTTCCGCGTTGGATACCCGGTAATCTTCGATAAACACTACCTTAATCTTTCCGTTGATGCTTCTGTCATTGTTAATCACGTCGGCCACGGAATTAATCAGCTTAATGGTCAGCTTGGCAATCTTATAGCCTGCCGCCGCCTTGGCGCCGAAGATAAAGGTTCTGGGATAGAACTCCATCTGGGGATTTTCCTTCAGCTTGTTGTACAGATACATCACGTGAAGGATGTTCAGAAGCTGTCTCTTATACTCATGAAGTCGTTTTACCTGCACGTCAAAAATAGAGCGGGGATTCACCTCGATGCCGTTATGCTCTTTGATATATTTCGCCAGGCGCAGCTTGTTCTGGTACTTGATATTCATAAATTCCTGCTGGCATTTCTCGTCGTCCGCGTAGATTTCCAGCTTTTTAATATGGGACAGGTCGGTAATCCACTCGTCGCCGATCTTATCCGTTACCCAGGAAGCCAGAAGCGGGTTGGCATGGAGCAGGAATCTTCTCTGGGTAATGCCGTTGGTCTTGTTGTTAAACTTATCCGGCATCATCTCATAGAAATCCTTCAGCTCCTGTTTCTTTAAGATTTCCGTGTGCAGCCTTGCCACGCCGTTGACGGAGAAGCCGGCCACAATGGCCATATGGGCCATTTTCACCTGGCCGTCATAGATAATGGCCATCTTGGCGATCTTCTCATTTGCCTTGTCCGGATAAGCCTGGCGGATATCCGCGCAGAACCGCCGGTTAATTTCTTCCACAATCTGGTAAATCCTCGGAAGCAGGCGGGAGAACAGCTCGATAGGCCATTTTTCCAGGGCTTCCGCCATAATCGTGTGGTTGGTGTAGGCACAGGCTTTCGTGGTAACGGCCCAGGCCTCGTCCCAGGTCAGGTAGTGCTCATCCATCAGCACCCGCATCAGCTCCGGAATCGCCACCGTGGGATGAGTGTCGTTTAACTGGAAGATAATCTTCTCATGCAGGTTGCGGATATCGGTGTGCTTGGGATTGCTCAGGTATTTCTGCACCGCCGTCCGGACGCTGGCCGAGATAAAGAAATACTGCTGTTTTAAACGCAGCTCTTTTCCTGCGTAATGGTTGTCATTGGGGTAGAGCACCTCCACGATGTTTTTCGCCAGGTTTTCCGCCTCCACGGCTTTCCGGTAATCTCCTTTGTCAAAGGATTCCAGGTTAAAGGTGTTCATCGGCTCCGCATCCCAGATCCGCAGCGTATTCACCACGTCGTTGCCGTAGCCCACGATGGGCAGGTCATAGGGAACCGCACGGACAGACTGATAGCCCTCCTGGATAAAATGCTCCCGGCCTTGGGCGTCCCGTTCCACCTTCACGTAGCCGCCGAATTTTACCTCCTTGGCATACTCCTCCCGGCGTACCTCGAAGGGATTTCCGTTCTTCAACCAGTCGTCGGGCACTTCCATCTGAAATCCGTCCTTGATCTCCTGCTTGAACATGCCGTATTTGTAACGGATGCCGCAGCCGTAGGCCGGATAGCCCAGGGTGGCAAGGGAATCCAGGAAGCAGGCGGCCAGACGGCCAAGGCCGCCGTTGCCCAGGGCATAGTCCCGCTCCTGGTCTTCGATCACGTTCAGGTCCACGCCCAGCTCCGTCAGGGCATCCCGTACCTCGTCCCAGATACAGATATTGATAATATTATTCCCCAGCGCCCGGCCCATCAGGAATTCCATGGACAGGTACACTACCATCTTGGCATCCTGCTTGTCATATTCCTTATGGGTGGCAATCCAGCCGTCCATAATCAGATCTTTTACCGTGTAGGCCACCGCGTTAAACAGCTGCTGCTGGGACGCTTCGTCCACGTTTCTCCTGTACAGATTTTTTACGTTATAGACAACGGTTTTCTTAAATTCTTCTTTGTTAAAAATATGCTGCATATTGTCCTCCTATTAGAGTTCCGCAACTCCCCTCCCAAGCCCCCCGGATCTGGGAGAATTTCCAGCCACTGAAGTGTCTGTAAATCCTCCCTGGGCTTGTACGGTCCATTGCTGTTTTAGAGTTCCGCAACTCCCCTTCCAAGCCCCCGGATCTGGGAGAATTTCCAGCCACTGAAGTGTCTGTAAATCCTCCCTGGG
>CAJUPT010000073.1 GCA_910588405.1 uncultured Lachnospiraceae bacterium
CTGATGATGGGGAAGGTGGAGCCGGACGAAAAGAGTATCATCGACCAGTGCCTGCGCCGGGTCTATCACCGCTTTTTTAACGACCCTGTGCCGGAGAAAATGCCAATCTTACAGGATTTATATGAAGAGATCGAAAAATACGGCGGCGAACGGGCGCGGCATGTGGTGGACTGCATGGCCATCTATGTGACCGGCTCCTTAAATGTGTTCAACCACCGGACGAACGTGGATATCCAGTCCCGGATCGTCTGCTATGACATCAAGGAGCTGGGGAAGCAGCTGAAAAAGCTGGGTATGCTGGTAGTGCAGGATCAGGTCTGGGGGCGCGTCACGGTAAACCGGGAAGCCCATAAGTCCACCCGGCTCTATGTTGACGAATTCCACCTTTTACTGAAGGAGGAACAGACCGCCGCCTATTCGGTGGAGATCTGGAAGCGTTTCCGGAAGTGGGGAGGGATCCCGACCGGCATCACGCAGAATGTGAAGGATCTCCTTTCTTCCAGGGAGATCGAAAATATCTTTGAGAACAGCGATTTCATCTATATGCTCAACCAGGCTGCGGGCGACCGACAGATCCTGGCGAAGCAGCTGAACATCTCCCCCCACCAGCTTTCCTATGTGACCAATTCCAACGCCGGTGAGGGGCTTTTATTTTACGGGAATGTGATCATACCTTTTATCGACCATTTTCCGAAACAGACCCGTTTGTATCAATTACTAACAACAAGGCCCGAAGATCTGGCGGAAGCCTGATAAAACAGCGGCGGAAAGGAGGGCGGAACAATGAACGAGAACAACGCGCAGGGCGGGCAGCTTATGGAAAACGAAGCCGTCCGGCAGTTTTACCGGATGCTGGTGGAAAACAACAGGCCGGATGCAGGCCATGACTATTCCATCCTGCTCTGGCAGATGGAGAGCATGGCGGAGCAGCTAAGGGCGGCGTCCCAGGAACTGGCGCAGGCCAGGGAACAGCTGGCCAAAATGCAGGAAAGCCCGGAAAAAGGCTTTGTCTCCCGTACCATAGACGCGGTAGATAACCGGATCCATGCCATGCAGGAGGGGATCATGGGATTAAAGGAACAGATCATAACGTGTGCTAAAGAGGCGGCTGCCGGCATAAAACAGGCCGGCGTAAAAGCCCTGGATAAAGCCGTTTCCGCGATCGGGGCAAAAAAGACGCTGGAAGCCATGCAAAAAAATTTATCCGGTTCCATTACCGAAATCAGGCAGTCTATTGAGAAGGTGGAAGCTGTGGGAAAGGAACTGCGGAGCGTGGGCGGGCATTTAAAGAACGCAGGCCGCGCCGCTGCCGGAAAAGAAATGGTGACTGTGGACGGAGGCACGGAGGGCCGCTTCCAGGCGGCTGTCCTTGCACCCCTCCGTGCGGAACGGAACATCTTAAATAAACTGAACAATCTGGCTCTCGCCGCCATTGGCAGCGTGGAACGTCTGGAACAGGCGGCGGAGAAAACACAGCCGGAAATGGATGCCGCTTCCGCTGGCAGGGACGGGAAGGAAGCTCGGAAAGAGACCGCCGCCCTGGACGGACAGGAACAGCAGCCAGATAAGGCGGAGGAACCAAAAGAAAAGCCTTCCGTGCTGAAAGACTTAAAGGAGAAGAAAAACCGTGCCGCCGCCCATACCGCCCCTGCACCGGATAAAGGACGGAAAGCACAGGAGGCGGCATTATGAGAGGGCAGGAATTTAAGGTGCGGGATAAAAAAGTACAGAAAATGACCCGCGACGGGCTGACGGAGAAAAACCTGACCCAGGGGACACAGCAGCGGATCAGCACCCGCCTTGAAGAAATTTCTTTCCGGCAGGAACGGCAGGCAGACACCTCAGCCGGGCACCGATCCCAGGGACGCATACAGACAGCGGAACAGAAACAGGGACATAACCCGGCGTACCAGCCGCCGGAAAACCCGCCGGTGCCGCAGGATATAAACGACCGTTTCTCGGAGGCCGCCGCGCCGGAAATATGGGGGCCGACAAATGCCCCTGCTTCCATGCGGGAAGCCGCAGATGTTCCGATCTTCCAGGAGCAGTCTTTTTCGGCTGAAGGAGATACCGCCGGGGATAACCATACGCTTGGAGATACGAACGTGCCGCCGGAACCGTCAAAAAAACATCATTCTTCCCATTCAGGGCAGGAAAAACCCATGGATTTGCCGGATACACCGCCAGGAGCCGGCTGGACCCCGGATCCCGTGACAGAACCGCAGGCAGGAAGGAAAGCGCGGGCGGCGGTAAGACGGCATTTTGAAGCGGATACACCCATTCCGGGCAGAGATACCGAACCGGATGGCGCGCCGGGGGACGGGATGCCCCCTCACTCCCCGCCGCTCCATGAAACCGGGCGGCTGCAATTCGAGCCGAAGGAAACAAATGGGGAAGCAGGAAAAGACCGGGCGGCAGTAAAAAAGAAAATGGCGGTAAAGTTTTCCGCCGGGACTGAAAAAATATCCGATGACAGCCTGCCGGAATCTGACGCGGAAATAAGCGAAACCGGACGGCTCCGATTTATCCATGGGGATGGAAAGGAGGCAAAACCCCAGAGCCGGACAGAGACCAGAAAGGAGCAGGCAAATCCCAAAGGCCGGACGGCGGCAAAAAAGAAACAGGCGCGGAGGTTTGCTGCCGAAGCGGCAAAGCCAGGGCAGAAAGCCATAGAAAAGGAACAGGGAAAGGCTCCTGCGTCTCAGGAAACCGGACGGCTCCGGTTTGAACATGAGGATAACAGGACGATGGAACCGCCCGGAAACCGTACAAAAGAAAAACAGAGGCTGGCGGCAAAGTTTTTGGCTGAAGAAAAAAGGCCGGAAAGCCCGTCCCGCCTGCAATATGACCGGAGCGAACTGCCGCCGGAGGAACGGAAAACTGCCGCCGGAAAAAACGACGCGCCGGATCAGGGGAAACCTCCGGGACTGTCCAGACAGCAGAAAAAATATGAATCGGCGCAGCACAAAGCCGAATCAGCAGGAAAAAAACTGGAAAAGGCACAATCCAAACTGCCGACCCGTCGCCGTGCCCATTTGCAGAAGCAGTATGACAGTGAATCCGGGAAGGTGAAGCGCCGGTTACAGTTTGAAACCGAAGTGATCCCGGAATACGAAAAGCCGCCGCTGCCGAAACGAGCGGTGACGGCCCTGCGGTGGACTGCTGTGACCACTGCTTCCTTAAAGCTGCACCAGAAGATCCGGGAAACGGAGCGGGACAACGTGGGCGTGGAGGCGGCGCACAAGGCGGAGTTTACGGCAGAACGCGCCGGAGGGCGGTTTCTGCGCTGGAACAAGCGCGGGCTGCACGATAAGCCTTACCGGGAAGTGCGCCGCGCGGAAAAACGTCTGGCAAAAGCCAACGTAAACGCGGCTTACCAAAAACTCCTTCTGGATAACCCGGAATTACAGAAGAAAAAAGCATTATCCAAATGGATCCAGAAGCAGAAACTGAAACGGAAATATGCCGCCGCGGCAAGGGAAACGGCAAAGGGGGCAAAGCACACCACCAACGTCCTGACCGCTGCCGGGCAGGTGATCCGCGCCATCGCGCAGAAAATCATCGCCCACAAAGCAGTCCTTGGGATCGTCGCTGTGGGCGTCCTTATTTTTGCCATGTGCGGCTCCCTGTTTTCTTCCTGCTCCGCCATGCTCACCGGCGTACAATCGGCAGTGATATCCACCTGTTATGTGGCGGAGGATCCGGAAATTGAGAAAAGCGAACTGTACTATACCGAACTGGAGACCGACCTGCAAAGGAACATCAACAGTACGGAGACGGATTATCCAAACTATGATGAATACCGCTACAATATCGGCGAGATCGGCCACAACCCCTATGAACTGATGGGATACCTCACGGCGGCTTACGGGGACTTTACCTATGCACAGGTGGAGGCGGAGCTTGACCGGCTGTTCGGACAGCAGTACCAGCTCACCCGGACAGAGATCGTGGAGATCCGCACCTACATTGACGAGAATGACGAGGAACAGGAATATGACTGGTATGTCCTCCAGACCACGCTGACCGTGCGCCCGCTCTCGGAGATCATCGCGTCCAGCCTTGCGCCAGGCGACCAGACAGACCGTTACGGCGTATATATGCAGACCTGCGGCAACCGCCAGTGCTATGGGAATCCTTTTGATTTTGCGTGGATCCCTTATGTTACCAGCCCATACGGCTACCGGGTACACCCCACGACCGGGGCAAAAGACCTCCACCGGGGCGTTGATATCGGCGTCGCGGCAGGGACGCCGATCAAAGCCGTGCAGGACGGACGTGTGGTATCGGCGGAAAATGCCGGGGACTACGGCCTGTGTGTTGTGATCGAAGGGGAGGACGGCTACCAGTCACGGTACGCCCACTGCTCCACCCTCTCAGTCAGGGCGGGACAGGAAGTAAAACGGGGTGACGTCATTGCCGCTGTGGGGAACACCGGGAACAGCACCGGGGCACATTTACATCTGGAAGTCACCCATAACGGCCAGTATTTAAACCCCTATTATTATGTGGATAACGGCGGATACGGCTACCTTCCGGGCGGCGGAGCGACCGGTATGCCTGATTTTGCGGCAAATCCGGGAGCGGCCATGGGCGACGGCAGTTTTGAAGCCATGCTGGCGGAAGCGGAAAAATACCTGGGATTCCCCTATGTCTGGGGCGGTTCCTCGCCGGCTACTTCCTTTGACTGCTCCGGCTATGTGTCGTGGGTCATCAACCATTCCGGCGTAGGGAACGTGGGCAGGCAGACGGCGCAGGGGCTTTACAATCTCTGCACCCCGGTTTCCAGGGCGGACATGCAGCCGGGGGATCTGGTCTTTTTTACCGGAACCTATTCGGCGGCTACCCCTGTCACCCATGTTGGGATCTATGTAGGCGGCGGGCGCATGATCCACTGCGGTTCGCCAATTTCTTACGCCAGTCTTGACACAAGCTACTGGTTATCAAAGTTCTACAGCGGGGGTCGGCTGCCTTAAAATGCGGGCATTGAGTGACAATTATAACTGATAAAGTTACAGAAAAGATTGATGACCTGCAATTCATGGCTGTTTAAGAAAGGAAAGGTGATATATGGAGATAAAACGGAACCAGGTCTATGAAGCGGACTGCGTGGAAATATTGCAATCGCTTCCTTCCATGAGCGCAGACCTGGTGATCGCAGATCCCCCTTACTACCACATGAAAGGGCCTTTTGATTTTGTCTATGATTCCATTCCGCAGTATCTGGAATGGTGTTTTCAGTGGGTGTCGGAGTGTTACCGGATATTAAAACCCACTGGAGCCTTTTACTGCTGGGGGAGCTGCCAGATGATAGATAAGCTATCCGTCCATGTGTTAGACCGGTTTGGCTGGACGAAGCGCAACCTGATCGTCTGGAATTTTGCAACAGGACGGCCGGGAAAAGCATGTTACCGGCATGAAACGGAATTTATGTGGTTCTACAGTAACCCTCTGCATGAGATCAACCATGACAGAATACGGATTCCTTACCATAGTGGGTGGGAGAAGGACAAGAGAAAAAATCCCAAAGGGAAAAGCTGCGGGAATGTTTGGGAATTTTCCAGGGTCATGCCAAACTACAAAGAATCAACCGGGCATCCCACACAGAAACCGGAAAAACTGGCAGAGCGGATCCTGCTTGCCAGCAGCGATCCGGGAGATTTAGTAGTGATACCATTTGCAGGATCAGGCAGTGAGATCGTTTCATGCATCAAACATGGACGGGATTTTATTGCTGCGGAAATCAACCCGGTTTACGTGAGGGACATGATCCTGCCACGGCTGACAAAGGAAGGAGGCGACAAGGATACAGATACAACACCAGTTCCATAAGAATGATGAATATTTCACCCCTGCTTATGCGGTATATCCGATCATGGAGCGGCTGAAGGCCGGCGCTGTGGTCTGGTGTCCGTTCGATACGGCAGAAAGTGAGTTTGTCAAAGTCCTGTCCGGACACGGATTCCATGTCATTTATGGGCATATCCACACCGGGCAGGATTTTTTTACGGCTGACGTGCCGGACTGTGATTATATCGTCAGCAACCCGCCTTACAGTTTAAAGGGGCAGGTGATCCGGCGGCTGTATGAGATCGGCAGGCCATTTGCCATGCTGCTGAATTTTCAGGGCATTTTTGACAGCAAAGAACGGTTCCGGATGTTTTATGAAAACCGGGTGGAAATGCTCTGGCTCAGCCCACGGGTGGAGTACACAGGAAAAGGAATGGAAAAAGCGAAACGGGTGCCATTCCAGAGTGGCTACCTGTGCAGCGGGATATGTAAGAATCAGCTGGAATTTGCCTACTTAGACAGCCAGCGGACTTAAAAAGGAGGGATCACACTGAAAATAGGACTGATTGACGTGGACGGCCACCGATGGCCAAACCTGTGCCTGATGAAGCTTTCCGCTTACCACAAGGCACGGGGCGATACTGTGGAATGGCACGACGGGCGCAGGCGGTATGACCTTGTATATATGAGCCGCGTCTTTACGGACAGTTATTCCAAAGACTTTACCGGCAGGATCCGTGCCGACCAGATTATCCGGGGCGGCACAGGCTACGGGCTTTCTAACTGCCTGCCCGACGATGTGGAGCATACCTGCCCGGATTACGGGATATATCCGCAGTTTGCCGGGACTGCCTACGGCTTTTTGTCACGGGGCTGTCCACGGGGCTGCGGCTTCTGCATCGTAGGGGAGAAAGAGGGGAGGAAAACGGTGGCGGTGGCAGACCTATCCGAGTTTTGGAGGGGAGAAAAGGAAATCAAGCTCCTGGACGCAAACCTGTTAGCCTGCCCGGACTGGGAGCGGCTCTTAGGGCAGCTTGCGGACAGCGGGGCGATGGTGGATTTTACCCAGGGGCTTGACATACGGCTCATGACGCCGGAGAAAGCGTCCGCCTTAAACCGGGTGAGGACAAAAATGCTGCATTTTGCCTGGGATAACCCGGAGGATGATCTGACGCCGTATTTTAAGCGGTTTTCAGAATGGACTTCCGTAAAAGACTGCCGGAAGCGGCGGGTCTATGTCCTTACCAATTACGGCAGCACCCATGAGCAGGATCTGTACCGCATCTATACCCTCCGCGACATGGGATACGACCCCTATGTGATGGTGTATGAGAAATCCACCGCCCCTCCCGTTACGCGCCGTCTCCAGCAGTGGGTGAACAATAAATGGTTCTTCCGCGCAGTACCGGACTTCAACGATTTTGTCCCGAACTGGCGCAGGAAGCAGAAAGGAGAAGGAAATGAAGATCGAACGTCTGAGAGCGGAGCTTGAAAAGGCAAGGCAGAAAGCCGCCGAATGGCAGGCACGGGCAAAGGACATCGAGCGGCAGATCACGGAGCATGAGAACATGGAGATCATACAGGCCGTGCGCGGCATCACCGCCTCGCCGGAGGAACTGAAAACAATCCTGGGACTGATCCAGTCCATGAAGGAAGTCCCCCAGGGAAACGCTGTAAAAGAGGAGGAAACAAAACCAGATGAAAACTAATATCCGATACGCATTATCCGCGCTTGTGCTGTGCATAGGCGCATTTTTAACGCCTGCGACCGTTTTTGCGGCAGAAAAAACCGACGCCACCCCGCCGAGGGTCAGCGCGGAAGCCACGGACGGTATGCTGCATATCGAAGCAACCGATGATGATTCCGGCGTGGAAGCTGTCTATATCGCCGGGAAGCGGGTCAACTACCGCGTGGACGGCGCACTTGACCTGGATTTTGAGGACTTCGCACCGGACGGGCAGGAAACCGTGGAAGTTTACGCAATTGACTTTGCCGGGAACCAGTCGGATGCCGTTACGGTGGCAAACCCACGCTACCAGGCCCCGGAGCCGGAACCGGAGCAGAAACCGATCACCCCGGACGGGCAGGCTTCCGTCCTCGACAATGCCACCGACGAAGAAGGGAAGGAATTTTACACCTTTGTCACGCCGGAGGAAAATATTTTCTATCTTGTGATCGACCGCCAGCGTGATTCCGACAACGTGTATTTCTTAAACGCAGTTACGGAAAACGATCTGGCAGACCTGGCGGAAAAAAGCAAAGAAGGAAGCGGCGGGGAGAGCGCCATGCCTGTGGTGGAGGTCTGCTCGTGTGTGAAACAGTGTGAGACCGGGAAGGTGGATACTGCCTGCCCGGTCTGCAAGAACGACCTAAAATCCTGCGCCGGCGAACCGGAGGAAACGAAAGACGAACAGGAAAAAGAGCCGGAAAAACCGGAAAAAAGCGGCGGGACCGGGATCATGATCTTTATTCTGCTTGCCGTCCTGGCATTCGGCGGAGCCGGGTACTACTTAAAAATCTATAAGCCGAAGCACGACCTGGACGACGCGGAGGATCTGGACGACCTGTTGGATGAGGACGAGCCGGAAGTCAACGAGGATTCCGAAATGCAGGCCCAGGCCGGCATGGAAGGGACAGAGATGGAACAGCCGGATATGGACGCAGCTTTTTATGACGATTACCCGGACGGCGATGACGTGGACAGCGGGCCAGAACAGGAGGAATAACGGCATGGCACAGTTTACGGATTCCCCGTATGAATACATGATGGCCGGAAAGCCGTCTGCCAGACAGGCGCGGAGAAACAGCCCTGCCCCTGCCCTGTCTGACAAATGCAGGGGATGCCCTTATGGGCGCGCCCGCCCCTGCATCGGCTACTGTATCAAAGATCTGCTGTCTGATACCAGAAAAAGGAGGAACCATGAAACAGACACATAAAAAAGCACTTTTAGTCGCCGCACTCCTGTCCGCCGCCCTTGCCGGGACTATGCTGGCGCTGTCCCCTTCGTGGGAACGCCGCCGGGAAAAACAGGAACAGGAGGCAATGATCGTGCGGCTTGCAGGGGAAGAAGCCCAGGGAACGGAGGCTTCCCCACGCACTGAACCGGAAACGGAACCGCCTGCGGAAACGGAAGCTTTGGAGGAAATTCCGGGGGAGGGAAACGGGGAGAGCCTGCCGCCGGAGCCGGAAACAGAAAACGCCCTGACAGAAAGGAAGAGAAAGCCGGAAGAAGGCGCGGAGATCGGGATCCTCTCGATCCCAAAAATAGACGCAGAGCTTCCGGTCACGGCAGGCGTCACCGAAGAACAGCTGAAGGTCTCGGAGGGCTGGGTGCGGCAGACGGATATGATCGGAGACGAAGGGAACGCCGTAATTGCAGGACACCGCAGCTATACCTTCGGGCTGCATTTCAACCGTCTGGAAGAACTGGAAGCCGGGGATGAGATCCTGTTTACCACGGCGGACGGCGAACCCATACCCTTTTTGGTAAGCGAGATCCTGACTGCGGATCCGGACGACCCGTCTGTATTTGCCCTGCCGCCGGACGGCGGGGCGCAATTAACCCTGTATACCTGCACCCCAGTCAGGATCGCAACGCACCGGCTGATCGTCCGGGCGATGCGGCTGGAAGAATGAAAGGAGGAAACACACCACTATGTCAAAACGAATCACAGCATTTTTTATTTCCCTGTGTCTTTTTATCCTCATGGCCACGCCCATGGCGGCTCTGGCGGCGGAGGAAATGCCGGCCGCAGAGTCGGCGGAAACCGTGTCCGGCAATGGCCTGGGGGAACCAGGGGGAACAGAGGAAGATCCGGGCACACTGGGGGAAACCGCGCCGGAAACCGGATGGATCCGGGTGCTGAAAACGGACGCGGACACAGGCGCTCCTTTGCCCGGCGCGTCTTTTAAAGTGTACCATGCGGCAGACGACACGGAGGCTGGGGAACTGCTGACAGGAAACGGCGGCATGGGGCAGACAGCTCTTGCGCCGGGGGATTATTACCTGCTGGAACAGTGTGCCCCGGAAGGCTACCAGCTGTCTGCGGAAAAATATGCGTTCACTGTGGCTGGCGGGGAAACGACAGCCCTTACGGCTGCCAATAAGCCCCTGCCAGCGCCGGAGCCGAAAATGGCGGCGTTAAAGATCACCAAAACGGACGCAGACCAGAAAGACCGGAGGCTGTCCGGAGCCGTGTTCTCCGTTTATGAGGAAGAAAGCGGCAGAAAAGTTGGGGAACTGATGACCGGGAACGACGGGACGGCAGGCATGGAGCTTTCCGCCGGCAGCTATACCATGAAAGAGACCACGGCCCCGGAAGGATATCTCCTTTCTTCCAATGCCATCCATGTCTCCCTGCAGGAAGGAGAAGTGAAGGAACTGACGGTCACAAACCGCAGGGAGGGAGAAACTGAGGACAGCGAAGAGCCGGGCGCGCTGCGGATCACCAAACGGGATTCCGAAAGCGGAAAACGCTTAAAAGACGCTATTTTCGGCATTTATGAGACAGACACGGACAACTGCATGGGGGAAGTCACCACTGACCGGAAAGGCGTGGCGGAGATCGAACTGGAACCGGGCAGTTATTACCTCCTGGAACTGGAAGCCCCGGAAGGCTACCGGCTGGATGAAGAAAAGACCGGATTCCGTGTGCGTTCCGGGATAACGACGGAAAAAACCGTGAAAAACGTAAAAGAAGAGGAAAAAGAAACAGAAGAAAAGAAGGAGGAGGAAAAGCAGGAAACAGGCGCACAGGCGTCCCCGTTCGACAGCCTGTTCTCCGCCCTTTCTTCCGCACCATTTTCAGGCACATCATCCACTGGCGCGTCCGCCACGTCTGCCCGAACCGGGGACAGTGGAAGCCAGACGGAAGCGAAAAAGACGGGGACTTTGCAGGTCTCCAATTCTGCCGCCGGGACGGGGGAAAAACTTTCCGGGCAGGTGCTGGCTGTCTATAAAAGCGATGGGAAAAAGGCCGGGGAAGTGACCGTAAAAAACGGGAAAGGGACGCTCACCCTGGCAGAAGGGGATTATTACCTCCGGGAAAGGAAATCCCCGGCAGGCTTTTTCGGGGAGACCGCCCGGATCCGCTTTTCTGTCACGGCGAGCATGACGACGGAGGTGGAGATCACCAGTGAACGGGACATGGAGCATACCAACCCCCAAGACATCATACCCAAGACCGGGGAGACGCTCCCGCTTATCCCTGCGGGATTGTCCGCACTCTGTTTTCTGTCTGCGGCTGTCTGCGGTTTCTCCCTTAACAGAATGAAACAGACATAACCGGAACAGACTGCCGGCGCGGGGATCCCCTGCGCCGGCCTTATCAGACAGGAGGAATGTATCTTGCCAACTTCTACTCTTATCATAACGGAAAAACCGAGCGTCGCACAGGCGGTCGCCAAAAGCATCGGCGTGGCCGGGCGCAGGGACGGCTACCTGGAGGGAAACGGCTATCTGGTAAGCTGGTGCGTCGGGCATCTGGTGGAGCTTTCCGCCGCCGACAGCTATGACCCGCGCTATTCCAGATGGACGCGTGAAGATCTCCCGATCCTGCCGGAACCCTGGCGCTTTTCAGTATCCCCGGCCACAAAAAAACAGTTTGAGATCTTAAAGGATCTGATGGAACGCCCTGACGTAACGGAACTGGTGGAAGCCACGGATGCAGGCCGGGAAGGGGAACTGATCTTCCGGCTGGTCTACCACCAGGCGGGATGTAAAAAACCATTCCGGCGGCTCTGGATCTCGTCCATGGAGGATTCCGCCATCCGGGAGGGCATGGAACATCTGCGCCCCGGAGAAGATTACGGCCTGCTTTATGAAGCCGCCCTGTGCCGCGCCAAGGCGGACTGGCTGGTGGGGATTAACGGCACAAGGCTTTTTACCACCCTTTACCGGGGAAAGACCCTGAATGTAGGCCGTGTGATGACGCCCACTCTCGCACTCCTGGCGGAGCGGGAACAGGCGGTCAGCGGATTTAAAAAAGAAAAATTTTATACGGTGGAGCTGGACTGCGGCTCCCTGTCCGTATCAAGCCGCCGCTTTCCAAGCCGGACGGACGCGGAGAAGCTGCGGAGGACCTGCCTGGGAAAACAGGCCGCAGTACAGGCTGTAAACCGCCGGGAAAAGACGGAAAAGCCGCCGAAACTCTATGACCTTACCACCCTGCAAAGGGAAGCCAACCGGATGTACGGCTATACCGCACAGCAGACGCTGGACTATATCCAGCTTTTGTATGAGAAGAAACTGGCGACCTACCCGCGCACGGATTCCCGGTATCTGACGGAAGACATGGCCTGTATGCTGCCGGAACTGTGCCGGGAGATCGCCGGCGCGTTCCCGTCTGCTTCGGGATTCCGGGGCGGCGTGAACGCGGCCCTTGTGACTGACAATTCCAAAGTCAGCGACCACCATGCCATACTTCCCACAAAAGAAACCGCACGGACAGATCTGACTGCCCTCCCTACCGGGGAGAAAAATATCCTCTCCCTCATTTCCATACGTCTTTTATGCGCCGTCTGCCCGGAAAAATATTCCTATGCGGATACGGAGGTGGCGCTTTTGTGTGAAGGGGAGACCTTTACTGTAAAAGGCCGCACGGAGCTTTCCGGGGGCTGGAGAGCCGTGGAACGCCCGTTTTTGGAAGCGTCAGGAAAAAAAACGGAGGATAAAACCGAAGCCCCGCCCCTGCCGGGATTATCCGAAGGGCAGATCCTTACTGCGGAAGCCGCCGCGCTCCATGAGGGGACGACAAGCCCTCCCAAACGGTACACCGAAGATTCCCTCCTTTCCGCCATGGAAAACGCCGGGGCGGAAGAATTTGCACAGATCGAAGATGTGGAGCGCAAAGGGCTGGGGACGCCGGCCACCCGCGCGGGCGTGATCGAAAAGCTGGTAAAGGGCGGATTCGTGGAGCGGAAAAACAAGCTGCTGATCCCCACAAAAAAAGGCATGGAACTGATAAACGTGCTGCCGGACGCCGTAAAGAGCGCAAAGCTGACCGCTGATTGGGAAGAAGCCTTAAAAGAAGTGGAACGCGGGGAACGGAAGCCGGAGGAATTTATGGACGGGATCACCCGTATGGTCTGCGGGCTGGTGGAATCTTATAAAGATGCAGCGGCAGATACCGGCAGCGCCCTCTCCGGCTCCGCAAAAGAGGCCGTTGGCATCTGCCCCCGCTGCGGCAGGCCGGTCTATGAGGGAAAAAAGAGCTTCTACTGCTCCGGATATAAAGCGTCACCCTCCTGCGGCTTTGCCCTGTGGAAAGACAACCCGTATTTCAGGAGCAAGCGGAAGGAACTGACAAAAAAGACTGCCGCCGCCCTGCTGAAAAAAGGGAAGGTCAAAATGACCGGCCTGTATTCGGAAAAGAAAGGGATCTTCTATGACGCTACGATCGTCATGGAGGACACAGGCGGAAAATATGTGAACTTTAAGCTGGAATTTGATAAAAAATAAAAGAAGGAGGCGACCCGTTTGGAACCAAAACAGAAACTGGAGGAATTTGCCGCGCAGCAGCCGGACAGATACCGTTATTACATTACCAATGAGGCCCTGCAGAAAGGAACCTGCCCCCACATGGAGGACATGAAGCTGGTGGAGATTAAGGAGATCGCGCCTGTCCTTGTAGAGAACGGCACAGTCAAAGCCTTCGGGTATGTGGAATACCCCAGGCCGCTGGCAAAAGAGCAGGAAAAGGAATACGCCCTTGTACCCGCATCAGAAAATGGAAACCACCTGCGGGCGACAGAGCTTTCCACGGAGCAGAATATGAACATGATCGACGGGATCCCCAACAATGAGCCGCCCCGTGTCAACCAGGGTTATACCATACTGGAAAGTGAAACTGTCGGCCACATGGAATATGTCCTCGCCGAAAATCAGGACGCGCCCCAGCCCTACGCAACATGGGCGCGGAACATAAAAAACGATGAACAGCGGGGGGATGAAAATTTCTTCTGGGGCCATTATTTTTGCGACCCGGAAGCGGCAGCCAAAGACTTCCACGCAAGGGCGGATGAACAGCGGGATTATTTACGGGAAAGCCGCCCGTCGCTCCTCGACATGCTGCGGCAGGATCAGAAAGAAGCCGCCCGTTCCATTCAGGAACTGCCCGCCATGGATCATGTAAAACGGGGGCTGGAAAGGTAGGGAAAATGAAGCTGACAAACTATGAAAAAGAGAGCGTCTTTCTCTTTAATGAAGCAGACCGGACGGCAAGCATCTATACCCATAATGCCGCCCTGATCCGGCAGCTGACAACGCTGTGCGGCTCCCATCCGGAGCAGGTAAAACGCACCGGAGATAACGGCTGCGGAGGACTGACTTTTGAACTGCCGAAGAAGTGGCTGAAAATAGTCCCGCCCCGCGTCCTGTCTGCGGCACAAAAAGAAGTGCTGGAAAAAATGA
>CAJUPT010000074.1 GCA_910588405.1 uncultured Lachnospiraceae bacterium
GGAGGATTTACAGACACATTAGTGGCTGAAAATTCTCCCAGATCAGGGGGCTTGGAAGGGGAGTAGCGGAACTAAATTAGAAAGGAGAACTATGTTATCACATCTACATGTGAAAAATTTTGCCCTGATCGACGAGGCAGACGTGGATTTTGGCTCCGGGCTCAATATTCTGACCGGTGAGACCGGCGCCGGAAAATCCATCCTGATCGATGCGGTCAATGCGGCGCTGGGACAGAAGGTATCCGGCTCCGTGATCCGCAAAGGGGCGGAATATGCCTATATCGAATTGATGTTTTCCATAGATGAGGCGGAAAAGCTGGAAGCCGTCAGGGAGCTGGACATTGTGCCGGAGGAGGACGGAACCATTATTGTCACCAGAAAAATCATGGCGGGAAAAAGTATGAGCAGAATCAACGATGAAGCCGCCACCCTGTCAAAACTTCGCAGACTCACTTCCCTGCTCCTGGACATTCACGGCCAGCACGAGCACCAATCCCTGCTTTCCGATAAAAAACATCTTGAAATTCTGGATCTTTATGGAAAAGAGACGATTCGGCCCGAGAAACAGAAGGTGGAGAAGCTGTACCAGGAGTATGCCGCCCTTATGAAGGAATATGCTTCGTTTGATATGGACGAGGATGTGCGGCTGCGTCAGCTGGACTTTATCCGTTTTGAGATCGGCGAGATTGAGGATGCCGCTATCCGTCAGGGGGAGGAGGAAGAACTGGAAGCCAGGCACAAGGTGTGCGCTTCCGGTGCGAAAATTGCCGCTGCGCTGAATGAGGTAAAAAAAGAGATCGGCTATGACGGCGCTCAGGCAGCCGGAGAAGCGGTAGACCGGGCAATTCACAGCATGGCGCAGATTACAGGGCTTGACTCGGCGCTGGACGGCATCGCTTCCCAGCTGACAGATTTGGAAGCGGTGCTTAACGACTGCAACCGGGCGGTTTCCGATTACCTGGATGATTTGGTGATCGATGAGGAGGAGCTTGCAGGGATTCGCAAACGGCTGGATCTGATTCGTACGATTGAGTCAAAATATGGAAATAAATGGGAACTTATACAGGGATATTTGGCAGAGAAGTATGAACAGCTGAAAAAGCTGGAACACTATGAGGAACAGAAAAAGATAGTTGCCGAACAGCTGCAAAAGACAGAGGAACGGTTAAAAAAGGCTTCCGGCCGACTCAGCGCCCTGAGAAAAAAAGCATCCAAAAGCTTGTGCGGTAGAATTGCCGGCGGCTTGTCGGAACTGAATTTTGAAAATGTGGAGCTGACGATGGAGTTTTGTCCTTTGAAGGAATACACGAAAAACGGCACGGACCAGGTGCAGTTTCTGATTTCCACCAATGTGGGAGAGGAACCGAAGCCTCTTCATATGGTGGCGTCCGGCGGCGAGCTGTCCCGGATTATGCTGGCGGTCAAGACGGTGCTGGCCGATGACGACGATATTCCGACGTTGATTTTCGACGAAATAGACACCGGCATCAGCGGAAGGACAGCCCAGATGGTCTCAGAAAAGCTGTCTTATATCGGAAGGAACCACCAGGTGCTGTGCATCACCCATCTGCCCCAGATCGCGTCGATGGCGGACAGGCACTATCTGATTGAAAAATCTTCCAGGACAGGAAAGACAGAAACCCGGATTCATAAGCTGGATGGGGAAGAATCCGTAACCGAACTGGCCCGGCTGTTAGGCGGAGCGCAGATTACGGAAGCGGTTCTGGAAAATGCAAGGGAGATGAAAAAGCTGGCGGGACAGACGAAGCTGGCAAAATAAATTTGGGAAAATAACCCAGACGGCCTTGACAGATACACCAAAAAATACTAGATTGAGATTCAGAGGAATCACGTATACTAAAAGCGGATGTTTGAATAAAACACCGCTTTTTATTTGCGGAACTTTATAAAGACAGCAACGGACCGTATAAGCCCTGGAAAATAGTAAGCGGCTAAGAAACACCCGTTAACAATTTTCCATGCATCGCACGTAAGGGTCTAAAAGACAGACCCTAAGTGCTCATAGCGAGGAAGGATTTACAGACGCAAGGCGGCTGGGAATTCTTCCAGAGCAGGGGGGCTTAGGAGGGGAGTTGCGGAACTTTATTAGGAGGTTTTATACATGGAGATAAAAAAGCGCTATCGGCAGTGGCTGCTTCGTGTGCTGGCGTTTACTCTTATATTTACGTTTGGATATACATGGTATTATGTGAAAAAGGTGATTCCCAACGAGATTCATCTGACTAAGGAGCAGGAAAGTGATTTTTCTTTTCATATTCCCTTCGGGTTCAGTCTGTCCAGTGAGAGCGAGGAGGTGACATTGGGCTATACGTCCAATATCCGTTCCGATCAGATCGACATTGTATTTGACGATCCCTTCGGCATCTATTCGGAGGCGGAGGGGCATTATCAGCTGAGTCTGAAATTGTTCGGCCTTTTCGATATGAAAAATATCGATGTGAATGTGGCCGGGGAGCGGTCTGTGATCCCCTGCGGCATTCCGGTGGGGGTTTATCTGGAAACCGACGGGATTATGGTGGTGGGTACCAGCAAAATCGAGACCCAGTCAGGGGACACGGTTGAGCCCTCTTATGGTATTTTGAAATCAGGCGATTATATATTGAAGGTAAATGGTGAACGGCCATCCGGCAAGGAGCAGCTGGCCGGAATGATCCGCGCCCAGGGAGCCGAGCCGCTGGTGTTCACCATACGCCGGGGCAGCGAGGAGATGGATGTCCGGGTGGAGGCTGCCTGCACCGGCCCGGGGGATTACAAAGCGGGAATCTGGGTGCGGGATGACACCCATGGCATCGGCACCCTGACTTTTGTCGATAGCAACGGCACTTTCGGCGCCCTGGGGCACGGAATCAGCGATACCGATACCGGGCGGGTGGTGGAGTCCTGTCAGGGAAAGCTGTATGAAGCAAATATTTTTTCCATTACAAAAGGAACCCTGGGAGAACCCGGTTCCTTAAGCGGGAGTATTCTGTATCAGGACAGCAAGCTGCTGGGAAATATCAGCAAAAATACCGGCAGGGGCGTCTATGGAACAGAAAATACCCACCTGGCCCAGCGCATCGCAGGCCCCGCTCTGCCCGTAGCCTACAGCCAGGAGGTGCATGAGGGCGATGCTCTGGTGCGGTGCTGCGTGGACGGGAAGGTGGAGGATTATGAGATACGGATTTTGAAGGTGAACAGTTCGAATAAGGAGAGTAAGAGTATGGTGCTGGAGGTGACGGACGAGCGGCTGCTGGAGCTGACGGGGGGGATTGTGCAGGGGATGTGAGTGAGTTATAATAGGGACAACACAGGAAATCCTTATAAATAGGGCGTTTCTGGTGCTTGTCCCGTTTCACTGACCATGAATGGGAGGAATCTGCGCAGGTTTAGAAGGAAAAGAAGGAGGTACGTTTTAACAGTTACATAATATTTTCAATAACTGCAATAAGGGGGCAGACAGAGAAAAATTAATTTGTCTGTCCCTTTATTCCCGCAGGCAATGAGCCAAGCAGCTGTGACCCAGGTCATCCTCTCGTTCCAAGGAGCTCACCTTGTGATCGCACGAATATTTGTCAACTGTCGTAGGGTCAAAGAGTCATTTATTTTTATTGATTATCATGTGCTGATTAAAATGTGTCATTATTACGTTCGGTTGATGCTACATGAAATGATTAAAATTAATAATGAATGTCGATAATAAAAAGAAAATGAAGGAGGATGGCAATGAAACAAGGCGCATTATTTTATGATCCGAGAAGTGAAAGAATGGATATCCGGTTTGGTCTGGAATCTTATTACGGAGGGCTGCATTGTGGAGAGACAATGGATGTACTGCTGGATGGAAAATGGTTTTCCACAAGAATAGAATTAAATGATAAGTGGTATCTGGTGGGGATTGATACGGACAACATTGAGAATCTGATTGTAAGAATCTAATTGTATTTATTGGTTTTGATCGGAATCTAAGGGCATATGTGATGGGTTGCAGCCGCAGGATGGATATTTGATATTTAGACGGACGATTTTATACGTATTTTATGTGGAATACGCATTATGTAATAAATGTGTATATTCGTGATCAGGCGAATGGATAGAAAATAAGAAAAGCAAAGAATTAAATAAAGTTTGTGCTATTGGGGACATTTTCCTGGAGAAATCTATGGGAATGTCCTTTTTTTATGTACACGGGGCGGAAAGGTATATACTGCTTACGCAGTCTGCCTCGGTGCCGCGAGTAAGGGAAAAATTTTCCCCTACTCGATTTACGAAGTATCCGGCAAAATGTGTTGGTATCCATGGGTATGCTTTGCAGCCGCGCGTTTTGTCGGATTATTGTTAATCAAAATAGTAGGCGGAGGGCAGAGTAATGGCGGATACAGCGATGAATGTGGATGGAAGTTTGAGGTTTGATTATTATTATGGCATGGAAGCGGAGCAGTTTTCGTTCTATCGTGTGCCCAGGCTGCTGATTAAGGATAAGCGTTTCAAAAAACTGTCCAGTGACGCGAAACTTCTTTATGGGTTGATGCTTGACAGGATGGCATTGTCCGTAAAAAATGGCTGGTTTGACGCTGAGAACAGGGCTTATATTTATTACACCGTAGAGAATATTATGGAAGATCTGGGGTGTTCCCGGGGTACTTGCACAAAAGTGCTGGCGGAACTTGACTGTAAAAAGGGAATCGGGCTGATTGAGAAAAAGAGGCAGGGTCTTGGGAAACCGGATATGATCTATGTGAAAAATTTTGTCTCTTTGGTTTCGTCAGGGCCGGAACATGCGGAAAGAGCCCCCTCAAACACTGACGGTTACACAGAAGTTCAAAATTTAGATTTCAGGGGATCTAAAAATCAGATTTCCGGAAGTTCAGAAATTGAACTTCCAGAAGTTCAAAATTTGTACTTCTTGAAATCTAAAAAACAGACTTCCGGAAGCCCAAAAATTGAATCTGTGGAAGTCCAAAAATTAGACCCTAATTATAACAATAAAAGATATACGGATATGAGTTATACTGATTCAATCAATCAATCAGAACCACATCAGGATATGATGGATGATGCCCATGCCTGCATAGAGTTAATAAAAAAGAACATTGATTATGAGAATCATATGCGATGCGCAAAGTGGCAGGACAGGGAATTGTTTGATGAACTGTTTGAGCTGATCTGTGAGACTGTGTGCGTAAAGCGGAAAACAGTGAAAGTGAATGGGGAGCCATATCCCTACGAACTGGTGAAGTCAAAATTTTTGAAATTGAACAGTTCCCACCTTGAGTATGTCATCAGCCGTATGCATGATACCGCAACAAAGATAACGAATATCCGTTCCTATATGGTGACCGCGCTTTATAACGCGCCTAACACGATTAATCATTATTACAAACAGGAAGCGCAGTATGACATGTATGGCGGAGGATGGGAGGAAAAGGGTGTCATATAGTTGTAAGAAAGATGCTTTGGTAGGCATCCATTATAAAAATATTTATTTTTTGTTGGACAGCATCTGAAAGGGCCATCTTTTTTCTTTGTAAACTTTGGGGTAACGATGCGAGTGTTTGGTATAGGATGGAATTTAAAGCATGGGGATGTCCTTTATCCATGCCAATACCAGGATATCGTGCCTCATTTTTAGTTTTATAGATATTTTTAGGAATGGTAAAGGAGTAAATGACATATGAACAGGGAAAATAATAAAATAGCAGTACAGGAAGGGCCGGAGGATAGAGCGCTTGCACAGACGGAAACGATGATCAGTCTGCTGACTAAATGCGGGGTACTGGCGGATGGGGAGATCAGCGATGAAAAAAGGCGTAAGGCACAGCAGGAAAAAAAGAAGAACAGCTATCACAACACGCTGATGCTCCTGCGGCATTACAGGACCATCGTCTGGGTGATGGAATGCTTTCCGGAAACAATAGAGGCTGAGCTGGACAGGCCATTGGAAAACTTGGACGCTTTGCTGTCCCGTGTGGACGCGGAGCTGTCCATGGGGAACCGGAGGCTGGAAAACCGGCTGGAAGAGGCAAAAAAGTCCAGGTTGCTGATTGACCGTGTGAATGAAGCACTTACCGTGCTGAAGAAAAAGCCTGGGAATGGGGAGAAACTGTACCAGCTGATCTATCTGGCTTATATAGGGCCGGAGCGTCTGAGCCATACGGAATTATTGTACCGGCTTGATATCTCGTCCCGCCATTATTACCGGCTGCGCCAGCAGGCGATTACGATCCTGTCTATCCGGCTCTGGTCGGCTCCCGGCGTGGATGTGGATTTCTGGCTAGAGCTTTTGACAGTATTGGAGGGGATGGATGAGGAATAAAGAATAAAAAGGCACATTAGAAATAAGAGCAATCTATAAAATGGCCTAAAAAGATGTAATTGATAGTTTCCAGTCCAATCTATGATATTTTGTTAAGATTTATATATTGAAAATTTAACAATTTATAGAAGCTACTTAAATATTTTAGCGGAAAGCTTTTATGATAATTTTGTATCCTTTTTTAATTATTTGATATAATATAAAACCCCCTTGTCGCTTTGTGTCTTTTTGTGTCGACAAAGAAAGACTATTAAAATTGATGGTATTTTCAATTGGATTAGTGTTATAAATTGTATTGTGAAGAATATCTATTTGATGTTTAGGGTTTTCAGACATAAAAGCTGAAAACCCTATAGAGGCCATACTTTTTTGACGAGCTGTGCTGCTTTGCTTTTTAACACAATTTTTAGATACGACAACTTTCATTAAAAAATGCCTCCTTTACATTTGAACAATTCGGGTACAAATTCATATAATTGTTGGGTGTAATTAAGTATTGTATTAACAAATTTATCCTCATTTTTATTTATTTTTATTTCATGTTTGGAATCAAATGCGATAATTGCGTCAATATTTTTGTTTTGATTAAAAACAGGACAAACAATTATAAATTTCAAATCACTTGTTTTACTTTTTTGGAAATCTGAGAGATTATAATCTGTATTGTTTGTTTCTTGTAGATTATCATCATAGATTATTTTCCTTTCTTGATAACATGCACCAACCAGCCCTTGTTTGGACTCAGAAGGAGAAACTTGAAATTTTAGACTGCTGGTTAAACCTGCATTAGCAAGTCCATCTATATTTTTTATGCTAAACATTAACGGAATATTCTTATTAAAATAATGAGCTATCCGCCAATAAAGATTTTTATATGGAACAAAAATTCTGATATTAATATCACAATATTCTCTTCCCAAATGTTCTGATAATGTCTTTACTAATATATCCTTATTAAATTTCAATAGTTGTTGTGCTTGGTTTCGATATTTTTCTTCATTAATTTCATGAATAATTAAATTAGCTGTAAGAAGAACAAAAGTTAACAAAATACTAATAATTGTGCAAACATCCTTGCATTTTGAAATATTTACTGCATTTCCAATATATCCAGCTTTCTGTAGGGCATCTAAAGTATTTGTTGTGCTTAGTGATGTCAATAATGCCGGAATGCAAGAAAAAATTAAGCCTTTAACAATAATGCTCAATATTTTTTTCATGATTTTATGCCATCCTTATATTTATACAATTATCTAAAGACGTAAAATAAAAAATATAGTTTTTATGTACCAATGAAAAAACATTCTATGAAATAACAGGCATTACTAATATAAAATTATTATAACATAAATTTACATAGTTTCAACATTTTTTGACAATATTGTATAAATATGAAAGAATTTTGTGAAATCCTCTTGGCATTATTATGGCATAAAATTGGCGGGAAATTGGCGCTATGGAGCCGATGACATGGAAACGGAAAAACTGTATACTGGTATCATCCCAAATTGGGGGAGGGCAGAAAGGGGCCGCTTTCAGGAACTGAGAAGTTTTTGAGGGCGGCCTTTTTGCGTGGTTCCGGAAAACGCCCTTGTGGTGCGTTTTGCCGGGTCAAAAAAACTTGAAAAAGGAGGTACATGAAATGAACAGGAGGCTGAAAAAGTTGGGATGGCGTCTGAAGGACACGTACTGGACAGCGGTGGGAATGGCATCCGCCATGCTGCTGTCCGCCCAGCCCGTCATGGCCGATACCATCTGGAACCGTTTCTCAACGATTATGAAGGACGTGTATTCACAGGTGGTGGGCATCAGCACGATCGTTGCCGTTACCGTGGCGGCGGTGGCGCTGCTGGTCCGGATGATATCCAGGAACCAGCGCGCGGTGGACGAGGCGACCAGCTGGCTCAAACGGATCGTGGTGACCTGGGTGATCTTAAATTCCCTGGGCTTTGTTGTGGCGTATCTGCAGCCGCTGATCGCGGGCGGAAACTACGCGGGCTGATGGCAGGTCAGGCAGGGAAGGAGGTGAGTTACCATGCTTGACTGGATTTTTGAGGGGATTGTGACCTGGGTGGGCAGCATTGTGGCCCAGATGATGGATGCCGTGTCGGGGATGTTCCTGGACGCTCTGGGGGCGGACATGTCCACACTGGAGGAGTATTTCCCATTTGTGACAAAAGCGTTCACCGTTATGCAGTATACCGCCTGGGCGGTCCTGTTCCTGGTGACGGTATGGCAGCTGTTCCGGGTGTTTGGGGGCCCCGTTACCGAGGCGGAAAACCCATGGACGCTGCTTGCGAGGGGCGGGCTGTTCGCGCTGCTGATCGCCTATGCCAAACCGGTATTCCTGACCGCGCTTGACATTGCCAGGGCGCCGTATACGGCCATGATGGAGATCCCGATGACGGCAGAGGATTTTTCATTCGCCGGCGTGGAGCAGACACTGTCGAACGGGCTGGCGACGGTCATTTCGGTGGCTTCCGTGGTGGGGCTCCTGCTCTTAATTATCCTGGAGGTTTCGCTGGGCTGGAATTATTTCAAGCTGCTTTTGGAAGCGGTGGAACGGTACGTCGTGGTGGGCGTGCTGTGCTACACCTCGCCGCTGGCCTTTTCCATGGGCGCTTCCCAGACAACGGCGCCGGTGTTTAAGTCATGGTGCCGGATGGTGGGCTCCCAGCTTTTGCTGATGGTGATGAATGTGTGGTTTTTAAGGGGCTTCCATTCTTCCGTCGGGCAGTACATCGGGAACGGCGGGGCGCTGTCAAGCGGGCATGGGAGCATCTTCCTCTGGTTTTTCTGCGCCCTGGCTTTTTTAAAAGTGGCGCAGAAGTTTGACGGCTACCTGTCCTCCCTGGGGATGAGCGTCGCCCAGACGGGCGGCAGCATGGGCATGGAGCTTTTGATGGCGGCCAGGGTCATCGGCGGAGGGGCAAGGAGTGTCCGGAGCGCCGGCGGCGTGTTTGGCGGCAGGGCCGCGGGGGCTTCCGCCGCGTCTTCGGCGGCTGGTTTCGCGTCGGGCCTTGCGGCCAGGTTTAAGGGGAACAGCTACGTGCGTGACGCGGTCGTTGACGGCGGTGTCCGCATGGGGGCCGGCGGCGGCATTGGGTTTGTGGGCCGGGCCTTTGGGGGGATGGCGGCCCGCAACGGCGCGTCCCTGACTGGGGAATCCATATCCTCCGTGGCTTCGCGGAGCCCGGATGTCTCAGGCTCCATTGCCGGGGAGATCGCGGACCGCAGCCTGTCGAATTACATGCCGCAGCTTGAGGGGTACCAGCTGCGTGATACGCGGATTGGCGGCGGGCATATCAGCACATCGGCCGTGTCGGGGGATGGGGATACCGCGGCGGTTGAGATGTTTGACGCGTCCCGGTATGAGAAGCCGGAAGGCCCGTATACGAAGGTTACGGCATCGGACGGCAGCCAGTGGTACCTGATGGCGTCCGGGGAAGGGTTTAAGGAATTTTATCCCTCGTCCGCCATAAGGCCCGGCGCTTTCAGCCCGGGGCCTGGCGCGGCGGTCTTTCCCGAGCGTTATGACGGGACGGACTTCAGGCAGGTGGACGACGGCATCCTTGAGGCGTCCGGGGCCGGCGGGAGCAGCTTATGGTACAGCAGCGCCTTTTATGAAAAGCCTGACGCGCCCCATACGGTCGTTGAGTCATCGGACGGGATCGCCTGGTATGCCATGGAGCGGAATGCCGACCCGCCCCGGTTTGAGGATGGCGGGGAGGCGCTGGCGTATAACCAGGCCCAGTTCCAGGCGTTCATGCCCGGCTATGCCGGGGAGGCCCCGTCAGGCTTTGACGGGTCGGGACGGAATGAAGGGCGTTTTGAGGTCCGCCATGAGGACGGGTCGGGGACAATGTTCTATGACAGTTCCCGGTATGCCGCGCCCCGTGGGGATTACCGTGATGTCGAGGACGTAAACGGCGGGCGTTGGTACGCGGTCCATGGGCAGGCAGCGGTCGCGCGCAGGCCGGTTTATGAAAATGGGAAACCGGTGTATGGCAGCGGCGGCGTGAAGACAACGTCTGTGGAGACGGTGTCTTATGGGGCTGCCCCGAAACGGTTTGAGGCCCCGAAGGAACGCGGGCATACGGATATTAAGCCGCCGAAACGGAAACAGTAGGCAGGCGGCAGAGGCAGGGCAGGGAGGAGGTGCTTTAGGATGGCCGGGACAGAAAAGCGGGCCGGTGACGGGGCCGATGATTACGGGCAGGCGGCGTCGGGTCTTGCTAAAATGGGAAATTTGAATGCCGGGAAAGAAGCCGGCGGGCTTAAAAAAATGCCGGGCGCGGCGAAAGCGGCGGCAAAAGGCGGGCGGGCAGCCGCATGGGCGGCTTCCGGCCCCTGGGGCGCTGCCCTGCAGGCGGCATGGTCCCTGCGCCACACGTTGATGAAGGTGCTGGTCTGCTGCTGCCTGGCTGTCCTGGTTCCGGCGGTCATGGTCATATCGCTGCCCTCTGTCGTGTCAAACAGCATTTTCGGGCTGGACGGGACAGCACCGGCGGAAGGGGCAACGCTGCTGTCCTCTTACGGGGAGATGGCAAAGGCCGTCTCGGACGTGGTGGGGGATGGCTACGACGCGTCCCTGGCGGAGGTGGAGCGCATCATCGGGGCCGGCGGCTATGACTACGATCTGTCCATGGAGGCCATGGTCAACCATGTCCAGGGTTCGGCGGGGTATGACGTGTGCTATATCCTGGCGGCCTATTCGGCGTCAATGGGGCAGAGGGACGTAAAAAAAGACGACATGGTGAAAAAACTGGGGAAGGTTTCCGGGAGCATGTTCAAGGTCACGCACCAGGAGAAAGAAAAGGAAGTTCTGGTCCCTGTCACATACTATACGTATAAACCGGTTACGGTGGAAACCGTCACCGGGAGGGTGCCGGCCGGCATTTCCGGAGGCGTGGTTTTGTACCGGTACAGGGTGGAAGATAGAACCTATTATGTCCGGGATAAGGCCCGCAGCAGTGATACGGCTGTCACGGTGGACGCCTATGTGGAAACAGAGGTGCAGGTACCGGTATACACGGGGGGCAGGGTCACGGGGACCACGGCCAGGAGGTATTACCGCGCAGCCGGGCGGGAGAGACTTGAGCCCGGCACTGAGGTTATACGGTATGTGGAATGCACCATACATCCTTTTGACAACGCGGTGGCCGCGGAAGCCTTTGGCATCGACCTGGATGCTTCATATGACCAGTTCCATGTTACATACAGGGAAGCCATACAGCATATGGCGGACGCGCTGAAGATGACGCTTTACGGTTCCCTGGGGGAAGGGCAGGACGTGCCCCTTGATGACCAGGAGCTGCTGGATTTCGTGGAGGGCCAGGGGACATCCCCGGCCAGGGAGCAGGTGCTTACGGCGGCGTTGTCGCTGGTAGGGAAGGTGCCTTATTTCTGGGGCGGTAAAAGCGCCCCAGGGTGGAACCGGGACTGGAACACGCCGAAGCTGGTGACAGCGGCAGGATCCAGCTCCACGGGCACGATCCGTCCCTATGGCCTTGACTGCAGCGGGTTTACCCAGTGGGTATACAATACGGCGCTGGGCGTGGAGATCGGCGCGGGCACGTCAGGGCAATACGCGAATACCAGGGGCATATCGGCGTCACAGCTTAAACCGGGGGATCTTGGCTTCTGGGCTGAACCGGATGGGGGCGGCTGGAACCATGTGCTGATCTTTGCCGGGTATAACAGCGGCGGCGGCCGGATGTGGGTACACTGTACCGCTGGGAGCGGCGTCGTGCTGGACACGCCGGGATATGAAGGCTCCCTGGTATTGCGGAGGCTGACAGGGGTGGATTACAGCGCGCCGGCCGCCGGAAGCGGGTATGGGGAAGCGCTGTATGAGATCCCGGTGATTGTGACCCATTACTGTTCCTGCGAAAAATGCTGCGGGCCGGGGGCGAAAGGCATCACGGCCAGCGGGAAACGGGTGGAGCCGGGCATGGTGGCGATGGCGTCCTACTATCCGTTTGGGACGCAGATCATGATAAACGGGACCATGTATACGGTGGAGGACCGCGGGTCTGCCCTGGAGGGGAATATCCACAGGGTGGATATTTACGTGCCGGATCACGCGCAGGCGCTGCGCATGGGCAGGTATACGACGACGGCGAAAATTTACAGGTTGGGACAGTAACGCACCGCACAAGCCCGGGAGGATTTATGGACACCTTGGTGGCCGGAAATCCTCCCAGGTTAAGGGGCTTGTAAGGGAAGTTACGGAACTTTATTTGGGGGAGATGATGGATTTGGATGAAAAGGAATATGACAATATATACGCCATACCGGCAAATTATACGGACGCGGGGAAGCTGTTCGGCGGGCTTTTGGAAACAAGGAACGCGGTGGAGACGCTGTTTTTGATGCTGTTGGCCGGGTACCCGGAACTGGTGCTGTTTGATCTGCCCGGCACGGTCCGCATTGTCGTGATGACGGTCACGCTGCTTCCGCTGGCGGTGCTGTCCATGATGGGGATAGACGGGGACTCCCTGTTCCAGTACCTGTTTTATATGGCCAGGTTCCTGGCCCGGAGGAGAAAACTACATTGCAGAAGGGTGGGATACAGATATGAAACTGGGCAGCTTCGCAAAAAGAGATGGCCGCGGTCCGGAAGAAAAAAGGAAGGCAGAAAAGAAAAAACAGAAGATTGATTTCGTCCAGGATTTTATCCCGGTAAAGGATATCTCCCACGGCATCATCCTGACGCGGGACGGGCGTTACGTTAAGATACTGGAAGTGGAGCCGATTAACTTTATGCTCCGCTCAAACGAGGAGCAGTATAACATTATAGCTTCCTTTGCCAGCTGGCTGAAGATATCCCCCATGCGCCTGCAGTTTAAGAGCATCACCCGCAAGGCGGACTCGGACCGGCATGTGGCGGCGGTGAGGAAGGACCTGGAGGTGGAAGAAAGCGCGCGGTGCAGGCGGCTGGGCGAAGGGTACATCAGCCTGATCAGGGACGTGGGCAGCCGGGAAGCGCTGACAAGGCGTTTTTTCCTGATTTTCCAGTACGAGGAACTAAGGCGGGGGGAGCGGGATGACTTCTCCCATGTTTACGGCGTCATGCAGACGGCGGAACAGAACGCGAGGGCTTATTTCCAGCAGTGCGGCAGCGCCATTGTGCAGCCGGAGAACCCGGATGAGGCCACGGCGGAGATTTTGTATATGTTTTTCAACCGCCGCTCCTGTGTGGACGAGCCCTTCGCTGACCGGGTTGGCCGGGTCGTTGTGGACGCGATGGCGGCAAAGGGCCGGGTGGTGGGGGTTGACCCTGTCCCGGCCATCAGGGCGGTCCATTTTATTGCCCCCAGGGGGATTGACCTGACCCACAATCATTATGTCGTGATGGACGGGCTTTACTATTCCATCCTGTATATAAAGGGGAACGGCTATCCAGGCGCGGTCCGGGCGGGCTGGATGTCGGCGTTAGTCAATGCCGGCGAGGGGATTGACGTTGACATATTTATGCGGCGTGAGAACCGCAGCAAGACCATCGACCGGGTGGCGCAGCGCATCCGCCTGAACCGTACCAAGCTGAGGAGCATGCAGGACACCAGCACGGATTATGAGGAACTGGCGGACTCCATCCAGGCGGGATATTACATTAAGCAGGGGATCGCCAGCCATAATGAGGACCTGTTTTATGTGTCCGTGTTTATCACGGTTTCGGCCAGGGGCCTTGAGGAGCTGGTGTGGCGCAGGCAGCAGGTCACGGATCTGTTAAAGTCCATGGACATGTATGTCAGCGACTGCCGGTTCAAACAGGAGGAGGCGTTAAGGTCGGTGATGCCGTTCCTGAATATTGTTGCTGCCCTTTTATGTAGCCCTGTAATTACTCTGGTTGCCTGTCACAGAAT
>CAJUPT010000075.1 GCA_910588405.1 uncultured Lachnospiraceae bacterium
CCTGGCATCGGTCGGTCTGCATCAAACCTTTACTCGGACGATTGAGGGATTAAGCGCGTCGCATAATGTAGATAAACCAGATTCTGTTGACAAAAAATCGGAGGAATAAAATATGACTATAAACGAGCTGTTCGTTTGGATAAGCACCGTTTTTGGAGCTATCGGTGCAATAATTGTCGTATATGAAAAAACAGTACATCGTACAGTTAAAGATATTAACGATAAGATTGCGAATAACACCGAGAGAGTTAATAAGCTGAGCGAAAAGCACGACAAAGAAGTTGAAGCGATGCGTGATGAAATCAAGCATAATCACGAAAAGCTTCTTAATGATCATTCATCTTTCTTGAAACAACAAGAAATGAATGGAATCATAATGCGATCGTTGAGTGCTGTTACTCACCATCTCGTTGACGGAAACCATCAAAAACAGCTTGAAGATAGTGCTGTTGAAATTGATGATTTTCTGTTCGAAAAAGCAAAAACAATAAAGGAGTGATAGGATGCAACCTAATAAAACATACGTTGCGCCAGACGGCTATGAATATTTCATGTGTCCGATGACGACTTTTAAAATCACACAGACCGAAAACGTCGGAACCCATCTTGGGACGAAAGCGCTTGACTTTGCGAGTGAAACGCCAGGGAAGAGGGAAGATTACTACGCAGGAGCCACGGTGAAATGTATAAGAACGATTCCGAGTTATGGCGAAGCGACATGGCAAACGGTTAGGGAAGTACATTGTCCAAATGGGTATTTTGGAATTGTCACTTTCGAAACAGTTCACGATAATTCTTTTAATGCTTATCCGGGCATGGTGATTAAGCAAGGGCAACAGCTTGGTAACATGGGCGATGCCGGGCAAGCGTCGGGAGTCCATCTTCACATGGAGGGAACGCAATCAGCCAATTCAAATATGGGTTATAATCAGTACGGTATATATACATTTACCGCACCTGAAACATATCTTGATGATCTATTCTATGTCGACGACACGAACATCATTACGCCTATGGCCGGTAACTGGCGGAAGACAGGAAACATTACGTCATCTGGATCGACCGATGACTGGAAAAAAAGTTTGATCCAGGAAGACGGCAAAGCGACGTTTACAGTTGATGATGTCCGGGAAAGAAAAGGCGGCCCAAAAGGTGAAGTTGTGCGGACGTTTAAGACCGGTGACAGTGTCATTTACCAATATAAATATATAGGGAATGGCCATCGCTATGTCGTACGCAAACAAGGAAACGATTATTTCTTTATTGCTGTATCTGGTTCGGAAGAGTATGGAAAGGACAAATGGGCCGACTGTGGGCCAGTCGAGGCAGTTAAACCGTCCGAGCCTGAAAAACCAGCCGATCCAAAGCCGGAAGAACCAAAATTGGATAAAAACGTCAAAGCGTGGGGCTGTGATATTTCCGAACATAACCCAAACTTTGATGTAAAAGGACAGGGATTTGTCATCATTCGGGCCACTTTCGGGACGAATATGGACAAACTTTTTGCTGAAAATGTCAAAAAGTGTCAAGAAGCAGGAGTTCCTTTCGGCGTGTATTGCTATTCTTACGCACTGGACAATGAGCAAGCGCTCGAGGAAGCGCAGTATATCCTTGAGACTATCAAAGACATTGATGTGCCTCTGGGAGTCTGGTACGACATGGAGGACGCTGACAAGTACAAAGAAAACCGCGGGGCGCTGACAAAAGAGAATTGCACGAAGTTCTGCGAGATATTCTGTGACTATGTCAAATCCAAAGGATACTACACGGGAATTTATAGTTCTACATGGTGGTTCGCAAATCTCGTTCTCTGCGGCGATAAATACCCGAAATGGAACGCCGACTGGGGCAGCAACGACGGTACGCTCCAAAAGGATTTCTCCGGAAAATGCGTTCTATACCAGTACACCGCGATTCCATACGATAAAAACGTATGCTACGTGGATTTCTCGGAAATGGCTTCGCATCCGGTTAAAGAGCCGGAGCAGCCAAAACCGGAGATTCCACAATTCCCGAATCAGGAAACTGTGGACAAGCTCATTGACGAGCAGACGAAATTTTACAAAAACTGGAATCAGTTATTTGATAAAATGTTTGGATAAAACAAAAGGAGTCGTTTTGACTCCTTTTTAATTGTCACTATTCATAAAATCAATGATTCCTTGATCTCCGGCCTTAAACCAGTGCGCATATACGTTGTGAAGCGTTTCTACGGTGTCCCCAAGGCGTTTGGCGATGTCGAAGTCTGTGAAACCGGCGCTCATATTATTTATGAGGTATGATGCATGAGAATGCCCATACAGTATAATAAAGACAAATCGGAGAACCCCTGTAAAATCAAGGGATTCCGCGATTTGTCTTTATTCTTTTTCCGCTTATTTTTCATAAAAATCAGGCTCTGTAAAGTGGGCCGGAAAGGACAATGTTACATTAACGACAAAATTACGGCAACAGGAAATGGAGGTATGAATGGAAAGCAGAAACTTGACTGTTTACAGCGGAACCACCGCTGCTTATAACGTGATACCAAAGATCATACTGCAAGGGAACTGGCTGGGAGAACTGGGATTTTCCATAGGAGACAAGGTGACAGTATCCTGCCAGCCGGACAGACTTATCATCGAGCGGATTGCAGGGGAACAGGAACAGCAGACACAGGAAACGAAACCGGCAGATAGCAGACGCCGGGGAAAGGCGGGTAAAAATGGCAGATATTAACAAAGTCTTCGCGGAAGCGCAGAAACTGAACTGGAATATTGAGAGCCTTTTAAGGTTATCATCTTTTGAAACATATGGGGATCTGAGCGGCCTCCATATTGATTATGAGGACGGCGAGCAGCTTTTCCTCATTGAAGAACTCCGGGAAATCATGGAAAAACTTTCTACCGTAAATCATAGGCTGAAATACCTCTCCCGCCCTGTTAAGGAGACAAGCCGCTTACATAAAAACAGCAGCGGCAGATACGAAACCTCCCACGGGCACTACTACACAAGCGGATCGGGGATCGAAGCTCTGGTGCCGGAAGGATGGCCGGAAGTGATGTGCTGGGTTTGGACACGGGTGGAGCATGACGGGACGGACTATTATCTGGTAGGCCATAACGATGTGTGTATGGATGGACTTACCGTCCGTGTAAGAGAGGGGGTGTAACCATGGGAGCTACAATCTACTGCCTGTGTAATCAGAAAGGCGGATGCTCGAAGACCATGAGTTCCGTAAGTCTTGGCGTCGGACTGGCCCGTGAGGGAAAAAAAGTCCTTCTGGTAGACGTGGATGCACAGGGTTCCATGACGGCAAGCCTTGGCTATCAGCATCCTGACCAGATGGAGGTCACTCTGGCTACAGTGCTGGGCGCGGTTATCACGGATTCTCCCCTGCCGGAAGGCGGGGGAATCCTCCACCATGAGGAAGGTGTTGACCTTCTCCCCGCAAACATTGAGCTTTCGGGGCTTGAAGTTACGCTGGTGAACACCATGAGCCGGGAGACGATCCTGCGCCAGTACCTTCAGACAGTCCGTGGCGCATACGATGTGATTATCCTGGACTGCACCCCGTCGCTCGGTATGCTGACGATCAATGCACTTGCGGCGGCAGACGAAATAATCATACCGGTGCAGGCCCAATTCCTCTCGATTAAAGGACTTGAACAGCTGATCCGGACAATATCGAAAGTAAAGCGGCAGATCAATCCGGGGCTGTCCATCGCCGGGATACTGGTCACAATGGCAGATATGAGGACGAATTACGCAAGGGACATCGTGGAGATCCTGCACAAAACTTATGACGGGAAACTGCGGATATTCGAGAGCATTATCCCCCTGTCCGTCCGGGCGGCAGAGACCAGCGCGGAGGGAAAGAGCATCTACCTCCATGACCCGTCCGGCAAGGTTGCGGCGGCCTATGAGGCATTGACAAGGGAGCTGGTGGGCGTATGAAAAACAGTGCGAAAAACATCGAAATGACTTCTTTTGACGACCTGTTCGGTGCGCCGCCACCGGCAGGAAGCGGGAATATACAGGAAATTGCGCTGGGCGACCTGTTCCCCTTCAAAAACCACCCGTTCAAGGTACTGGACGATCAGACCATGGAGGATATGGTGGAAAGCGTCCGGGAGCATGGCGTCCTTGTTCCGGGGATCGCCCGCCCCCGCACGGAGGGCGGCTATGAACTGATAGCCGGGCACAGGCGCAGACACGCCTCCGAACTGGCAGGAAAGACTGCCATGCCGGTGATTATCCGGGAACTGGACGATGACGAAGCCATCCTTTTCATGGTGGACAGCAACATCCAGCGGGAGAACCTGCTTCCCAGTGAAAAGGCGTGGGCCTATAAAATGAAGCTGGACGCGATCCGGCGCAGAGCCGGAAGACCCGGAAAAGGAAATTCTGGACAAGTTGGCCAGAATTTAAAAGGGAAGGCATCGGTGGAGATCGTGGCGGAAAACGCGGGAGAAAGCTACAAGCAGGTGCAGCGGTTTATCCGCCTGACGGAACTCTACCCCAGGCTCCTCCAAATGGTGGACGATAAGAAAGTGCCGTTTAATCCCGCCGTGGAGCTGTCCTACCTTACGCTGGCGGAACAGGAAACGCTTCTCGGAGTAATGGAGGAACTGTCCGCTGTCCCTTCGCTGGAACAGGCAAAACGCCTGAAAAAGTACAGCCAGGAGGGGAAGCTGGGCGTGGACGTGATGGACGCGATACTGACAGAAGAACGTCCGGTTCCCGTCCAGGTGACACTGAAAAATGACAGGTTAAAGAAGTATTTCCCAAAAAACTACACCCCGAAACAGATGGAAGACGTGATCTTCTCCCTTCTGGAAACGTGGAAAACAGAACATGAGTAAGGCCGCATAAGCCGCCCGGTGACTGATTTTTGTTACCGGGCGGCTTTTTTGCGTTCACGATATATCAGCCCCGGCAGACTTTTTACATCTGCCGGGGCTTTTTTTGTCTGAAAAACTAAAAAAGGAGGCGGACAGATATGCCGTTACAACTGGATTATTACTATGGCAACGAGGCGGAACAATACAGTTTCTACCGTATCCCCAAAGTGCTGTTCACGGACAGCCGATTTAAGGGGCTGTCTGTGGAAGCAAAAGTGCTTTACGGGCTGCTGCTCGACCGCATGGCTCTTTCTGTCAGGAACAACTGGCTGGATCAGGACGGGCGTGTCTATATCATTTACACCATCGCCGATGTGATGGAAACCCTTGGCTGTGCGGAACAGAAAGCGAATAAGCTCCTGAACGAACTGGACGCGGCAAAAGGCGTCGGACTGGTGGAGCGTGTCCGGCGCGGGCTGGGGAAGCCCAACGTGATCTACGTTAAAAACTTTATCAGCGGGGGAAAACCAGACACCCGGCAGGAATCACAAATCAAGAATTGTGAAAATCACAAATCAGGAAATGTGAAAACCGCAAGTCAGGAATTGCGAAAATCACAAACAAATAATACTGACTTAAATAAAACTGACAAGAGTGATACTGATCCATCTATCTATCCGGCAGGAACGGGGCGGCCGGATGTGGAAACTGTGGATAACTTTTCACGGACAGGAGAAAAAAAGATAGATGGGATGGATAAGATGTCCGCCTACCGTGAATTGATCCGGGAGAACATCAGCTATGAGATACTTTTGCAGGATAACCCTTATGACAGGGAACGTCTGGACGGCTTTGTGGAACTGATGGCGGAGGTCTGTTGCAGCAGACGGCCTACGGTGCGCATCAACCAGGAGGACATGTGTACGGAGGTGGTAAAGAGCCGCCTGCTGAAGCTGGACAGTGAGCATATCCGTTATGTGATGGACTGCCTGGATAAGAACACGACGCTGATTGGGAATATCCGGGCCTATACCCTTTCTGCCCTGTTCAATGCCCCTGTGACGATCAGCCAGTATTATTCCAGCCTTGTCAGCCATGACATGGCAAATGGCTTCGGCGCGGGATAACTGACGGATTTCTTTTTCCGCCGGTAGTTTTTATCGTTGTGGAAGCCCCTGATACCTTGCGGGCTGGCACATAAACAAGAAAATTTAAAGGAGGACAACAAACATGACGCAAAATATGGACATTCTGATCGTGGAACCGGGAAAATCGCCCAGGCCGGCTGTGATACCTAACACCCTGGAATCGGTGGAAACGGTGCTGGGAGGGGCTGTACAGGTGGGATGCTTCCTTCCCCAGAAGGTGCTTCTTATCAGCCGGGAGGATACCGCCGGCCTTGCCCCGAACCGCTGCCTGCCTGGGAAAAAAGGCTATATCAGCGGCACATTCCTGTTGTGCGGCGTACCGGAGGAAGGCTGCAACTTTGCTTCCCTCACTGCCGGACAGCAGAAGGAATTTCAGGACATTTTCGCAAGGCCGGGAGAATTTATGATGGTCGCCGGCACTGCTTATGCAGATCCGGATGATGTGGCAGATATTGTTTACGGACTTTGGGACAGCCTTTCCGACGGCGACACGGTGGTGCTGACGAAATGGGGCGGCATAGAAAGCGGGGCATAAAATGACAATACAAAAACAGACCGATCCGGCTGGTCACGCACAGCAACAGGAGCAGATGGCATCTGTACTGGAAGCGGTGCTGGATCAGAATATGGCCGAGTTCCATGCGGCACTTTTAGGCATGGATAAAGAAGAGATCATCGCACAAAGCGCAGAGATTGCCGCTATGCAGGCGGCATACGACTTTGTGAAGGATGATTTCAAGTATGAACGGGGTGATGTAGAGATTTTACTCCGTATGGAGAATCCTCTGCAATTTATCGCTGAACAATGGCCTTCCAATATGTCTGAACTGTTCGATATGGACGGGCAGATCGGGGAAGCGATCATGGACGCCGGTAAAAACGCGGCAGACCAGCAGGAAACGGAGCAGGCCATCCCGCCGGAGGAAAAACCGCATATGCAGGCAGAAAAGCCCTCGATCCTGAGCGACCTGAGCGATAAAAAACGGGAAGCTGGCCAGCGCAGTATGGCCGCAAGTAAAGTTAAGGGCGGTGAGGCACGATGAAACAGCCTGTTACCCGCTGGAAAGGAGGTAATGCACTATGCAGGACGAGATAAGGGATAAATCCGTGGCGCTTGTGATACGGGTAGGAAAAGACGGAGGCCGGCTGACGGCGGAGCTTTTGAAATGGGCGATCCGGCAGTATCAAAAACAGGCGCAGGAACAGAAACACGGCAAGCAGAGCGTTAAGAGCCTTGTAAAGCAGGGAACAGGCGTCCAGAACATCGAGATCACCGACCAGAATATCAAGTCCTTTGAACGCTGCGCCCGCAAATACGGCATAGATTTTGCCCTGAAAAAAGATCCGGCACAGGGAAAATACCTTGTGTTTTTCAAAGCCCGTGATGCAGACGCGCTGAATGCCGCTTTTGCGGAATACACGGCAAAGACCCTGAACCGGCAGAGGAAGCCGTCGCTGAAAAAGCAGCTCTCCCACTTCAAGGAGATTGTGAAGAACCTGGTATCCGACAAAGCAAAGAACCGGGACAAAGGAGGGTTTGAGCGTTGAAGAATATCGAAATTAAAAAGTACGTTATCCCCAACCTGCCTTATGTGATGATGTTCTGGATTTTCTCCAAAATTGCGGAGAGTTACCGCCTTTCCGCTGGTGCCGATGTGGTAACAAAAGCCATGGCGGCGATTTCTGACCTGGGGACGGCAATCACGCAGAACCCGCTTCCCAGCTTCCACCCCCGTGACCTGCTGTTCGGCATCGCGGGGGCGGCGGCTGTCCGGGCGGCAGTTTATTTCAAAGGGAAGAACGCAAAAAAATACCGGCACGGCGTGGAATATGGCAGCGCCCGATGGGGCAACGCAAAAGATATAGAGCCTTTTATCGATCCCAAGTTTGACAATAATATCCTCCTGACCCAGACGGAACGGATCATGATCGGCAGGAACAAGATACCAAAATACAACATCAACAAAAACGTGCTGATCATTGGCGGCTCCGGCTCCGGTAAGACCAGGTTCCATGTCAAGCCGAACCTCATGCAAATGAACAGTTCGTATGTTGTCACAGATCCGAAAGGTACTGTGGTTCTGGAGTGTGGGAAAATGCTCCAGCGCGGTGGGTATGAGATCAAGATCCTCAATACCATCGACTTCAAGCAGTCCATGCGCTATAACCCCTTCCGCTATCTGCGCTGTGAGAACGACATCTTGAAGCTGGTCAACTGTATCATGGAGAATACCAAGGGGGAGGACAGCAAAGGCGGGGAGGATTTCTGGAGCAAGGCGGAAGCCCTGTATTATCAGGCGCTGATCGCTTACATCTGGTATGAGGCTCCGGAGAATGAGAAGAACTTCAATACGCTATTGGAAATGCTCAACGCTTCCGAAGTCCGCGAAGAGGACGAAACCTTTAAAAATGCTGTGGATATGATGTTTGACCGGCTGGAACAGCGCGACCCGGAGCATTTCGCTGTCCGCCAGTATAAAAAATACAAAATGGCGGCGGGCAAGACCGCAAAATCTATCCTGATTTCCTGCGGCGCAAGGATGGCTCCCTTTGACATTAAGGAAGTCCGCGACATGATGATGGATGACGAACTGGAGCTTGACAAACTGGGCGACCGCAAGACTGCCCTGTTCTGCATCGTATCCGACACGGATACAACATTCAATTTCATCGCATCCATGGTTTATACGCAGATGTTTAATGTACTCTGCGACCGGGCGCTGGAAAACGGCGGCGCACTGAAAACACACGTCACCTGCCTGCTGGATGAATTTGCGAATCAGAAGATCCCCAACTTTGAACACCTGATATCGGTGATCCGGAGCCGTGAGATTTCCGCCCATGTGATCGTCCAGACGCAGAGCCAGTTAAAAGCTGTCTATAAAGACCATGCGGAGACGATCATCGGCAACTGCTCCTGTGTGTTGTTTCTGGGCGGCAAGGAGCAGAGTACCTTAAAAGAGATTTCAGCTACCCTTGGAAAGGAGACGATAGACAGCTTCAACACATCTGACACGCGGGGCAGCCAGCGCAGTTACGGCTTAAATTATCAGAAATTGGGAAAGGAACTTATGACACCCGATGAACTTGCGGTCATGGACGGGGGCAAATGTATCCTCCAGGTACAGGGTGTCCGCCCCTTCTTCTCCGACAAGTTTGATATAACCAAACACCCGCAGTACAAATACCTTTCGGACGCAGACCCGAAAAATACGTTTGATGTGGCAAAATTCCTGAAACGCCGTCTGAAAGTCAAACCGGATGATGTGTTTGAGGTCTGCGAACTGGAAGCTCTGCCCGAAACCGGCAATCTTGCCGTCTGACTATGTTCAGGCGGCTTTTTTAATGGAGGTAATTTCTATGAGGATACGCGCACCGCCCTTTAAAACCATCTCAGGACAGAAAAGCGTATGCACATAAAAAAGAAAGGAGACGGAACCGGATGATGGATCCCGTAAAAACAAAAAAAGCAGGCGGGATTTGCTTTTTCTTTCCTGAGAAAAACAAAGAACCATACAGAAACGTCAAAACAAACACTCCGGTTCTCAATATCATATATGGCATTTTTCACCAGCGCGATCGGAACCTTGAAGGTACTCGTAATTGCCCTTGGAGCAGGGCTTGGCGTATGGGGTGTGATCAACCTCCTGGAGGGATACGGCAATGACAACCCTGGTGCAAAGTCGCAGGGAATGAAGCAGCTTATGGCGGGCGGCGGAGTTGCCCTGATCGGTATGCAGCTGATCCCCCTGCTGGCCAACCTGTTTAGCTAAGGCGGGTACCGCTTATGCTGAATATCCTCGACCAGATCGAGCAGTGGATCAAGGATTTCCTGATTGAGTGCATCACGGGGAACCTTTCCGGGCTGTTCGACCAGGTAAACGACGCGGTCGGGGACGTGGCGGCGGATGTAGCAAAGACACCCCAGACATGGAACTCTGGGGTGTTTTCCATGATCCGCTCCCTGTCAGATAACGTGATCGTCCCCATAGCCGGAATCATACTCACGTTTGTTTTATGCTATGAACTGATCAGCATGATCGTGGAAAAGAATAACATGCACGATTTTGATACATTCAACATTTTCAAGTGGATCTTCAAGGTATATGTTGCGACTTACCTTGTCACCCATACGTTTGACATCACCATGGCGATCTTCGAGCTGTCGCAGACAGTCGTGCGGCGGAGCGCCGCCGTGATCACCGGGAACACGAGCATCCGGTTTTCTGCCGTATTGGGAAGCTTGGCCTCCCAGCTTGACACGATGGGGATCGGGGAACTGTTCGGGCTTCTGGTGGAGACCGCCCTGATCCGGATCACCACACCTATCCTGTCGGTCTGTGTCATGCTGGTACTGGTGGGACGCATGGTGGAGATCTATATCTACTGTTCCGTCGGCGCGATTCCTTTCGCTACCATGACCAGCCGGGAATGGGGGCAGATGGGGAACAACTACCTGCGGGGGCTGGTGGCCCTGGGATTGCAGGGCTTTTTCATCATGGTCTGTATCGCCATTTATTCCGCACTGATCGCAGGCATCGGGGCAGCGCCCAATATCCACAAGGCGATCTGGAGCTGTGCCGGGTACACCCTGCTCTTATGCTTCTCGCTGTTTAAGACCAGCTCTATCTCCCGCTCCATATTCAATGCACATTAAAGGGGGCGCTTATGGGGGAAAGACGGATGCCGGCGCGTTACCGTATGGATGAAACCGGGCAGATGCGCCGGACATGGAACGGGAAGCTGCCGGAGGAATTTAACGAAAAAGATATGCTCCTGTTTGCCATTGATACGGATCTTCTGGTAAATGGGCGTGTGTCAGCGGAAACACAAAACGCAGTCCGGGAGGCAGGCTACCGTTATGAAAACGGGAACCTCCTGCCCCTGGAAACACAAAGAAAGGAGGCTGCTATGGAAAACCAGAAGAATACGCTGGACGTCAGCGTCAAGGTATATCCCCTTCAGGAAAAGGGAGGGAACCTGCTCGCATTTGCCAGCGCGACGGTCGGAGGCTGTTTTGCCGTGAACGGGATCCGCGTTATGGACAGCGAAAAAGGAAAATTTGTCGCCATGCCGAGCAGCAAAGGGAAGGACGGCAAATACCATGACATATGCTGCCCCACCACGGCGGAAATGCGCCAGGCGATCAATACCGCTGTCCTGGGGGAATACCAGAAAGCGGTGGAAAAACCTTCCCTGCGCGGGGCGCTGCAAAGCGCAGCAAAAGAAGCCGCCGCGCGTCCGGCCCCGGAAGCACAGAGATCAGCGGACAAAGGGGCGCGTTAAAGGATCCGTCCGGATACCGGGCGGAAAAAGGAGGAAATGAACATGGAATATCCGGAAATCTATAAACTTTCCGCAGCGGAAGCACGGGCCAGGGAGGAAACTGCCCTGTTCCGGGCTTCCCATAAACTGAACATTGCGTGCAAACATGCGGTGGAGGCGGCAATCCGGGAAAATTTTGACGGCCTCCACCTGAAAGGCGGCTGTATCAGACCGGTGATCGAGGAATACGGCATTGACCGGGTGGACTGGGTTCTGGCAAACACTGTCCAGACGAAGCAGCTTGACGGGCGTTTTTCCAGGGACAACAAAGCGTGGGCTGAGACGTTTCCGATCCCGGAAAGCGGCAATCCTGTCTTTGAGCCGCGTCTGGATTACGTTGTGGAGAGCCATCCGGCTGTGCTGGACGGTTTCATCAGCCTTGTACGCCAGGAGCGCGGCAGGGAAAAAGCGCTGCCGGAGGAAGAAAAGCCCAAACCGTCGATCCGCGCGCAGTTATCCGCGCCGCCCGCAGCCGGGGAAAAAAAACAGGCAAAAAACAGAGACCGGGAGGTGAGGTAAATGGCATTTGTACCCGTGCCAAAGGATCTGACGAAAGTAAAGACCAAGGTGGCGCTGAACCTGACAAAGCGGCAGCTGGTATGCTTCGGCCTGGGCGGGCTTATCGGGATACCGGCCTACCTTTTCAGCCGCGGCAGCATCGGGAATGAGCCGGCGGCGCTTTTGATGATCGGCCTCATGCTGCCCTTTTTTGCGTTCGGCATTTATGAAAAGGACGGGCAGCCGCTGGAAAAAGTGCTGGGAAACTTCCTTAATGTATCGTTCCTGCGGCCACCGGCCCGGCCTTACCGTACCGACAATGGCTATGCCGCCCTCATGCGGCAGGCGGAATTTGACAAGGAGGCAGAAAAGATTGAAAACAAAACAGCAGGCAAAGCAGGAAAAGGCCCTGCAGGCCGCAAAAAACCAATACAAAAAAGATAAGGCGGAGTTAAAGTCCCTGCGCCTTTCACCCGGAGGGAAGCTGTCCGAAAAGGAAAAAAGGCGGCTTGTCGCTTCCGTAAAAAAGGCGAAGCGCGACGGGCGGATCCCGAAATCGGCGCAGGAGACGATCCCTTACCGGGAGATGCGCCAGGACGGCATCTGCGCGGCAGGCGGGAACTACTATACGAAGCAGATCGAGTTTTTAGACATCAACTACCAGCTGGCGCAGAACGAGGACAAGAACATCATTTTTGAGAACTGGTGCGACTTCCTCAACTATTTTGACGCATCCATCCGCTTCCAGCTTTCTTTCCTGAACCAGAAGGCGGACATGGAGAAATTTAAGAAGTCCATTGAGATCCCGGAGCAGGACGACATGTTCAACGGGATCCGCCGGGAATACGCCGGGATGCTGCAAAGCCAGCTCGCCAGGGGCAACAACGGCCTGACAAAGACGAAGTACATCACCTTTGGCATTGAGGCGGACGACATCAAAGCAGCAAAGACCCGGCTGGAACGGATTGAGGCGGATATCCTGGCGAATTTCAAGGTGCTGGGAGTGAAAGCAAGGGCGCTGGACGGGTACGAACGGCTCGCCATCCTGCACCAGATGTTCCACCCTGCCGGAGAGAGGAAATTCCTCTTTGCCTGGGACGCCATCTGGAAGACCGGGCTGTCCAGCAAGGATTTTATCGCGCCGGACAGTTTCACCTTTCAGAACGGGCAGTATTTCAAGGTGGGGCAGACCTACGGCGCGGTTTCGTTTTTGCAGATCTTAGCGCCGGAACTGACCGACCGTATGCTGGCGGATTTTCTCGACCTAGAGAACAGCATGGTGGTCACGCTACATATCCAGTCCATCGACCAGAGCGCAGCCATAAAGACAGTGAAGCGCAAGCTGACCGATCTGGACAAAATGCGCATCGAGGAGCAGAAAAAAGCGGTGCGGGCAGGGTACGACATGGACATCATTCCGACCGATCTTGCCACCTACGGGAACGAGGCAAAGACGCTGCTTGAGGACTTGCAGAGCCGCAACGAGCGGATGTTTCTTGTCACGGTGCTTGTGATGAACACGGCGGCGAAACGGCAGAAACTGGAGAACAACGTGTTCCAAGCGGCGGGGATCGCACAGAAATACAACTGCGCCCTGCGGAGGCTGAGCTACCAGCAGGAACAGGGCTTTTTATCCTCCCTGCCGCTGGGCGTGAACCAGGTGCAGATCCAGCGGGGGCTTACCACCAGCAGCACGGCGATCTTCGTGCCGTTCACCACCCAGGAGCTTTTCCAGTCCGGGGAATCGCTGTATTACGGCGTCAACGCCCTTTCCAACAACCTGATCATGTGCGACCGGAAAAAGTTAAAGAACCCAAACGGCCTGATCCTGGGGACACCCGGCGCGGGGAAATCCTTCTCCGCCAAAAGGGAGATCACCAACGCTTTCCTGATCACGGCGGATGATATCGCCATTATCGACCCGGAAGCGGAATATTCGCCGCTGGTGACGGCGCTGGGCGGGCAGGTCATCAAGGTATCCCCGACTTCCAGCCAGTACATCAACCCCATGGACATCAACTTAAATTACAGCGAGGACGACGACCCGCTGATTTTAAAGAGCGACTTTATCCTGTCGCTCATGGAACTGATGATGGGGAAGGTGGAGCCGGACGAAAAGAGTATCATCGACCAGTGCCTGC
>CAJUPT010000076.1 GCA_910588405.1 uncultured Lachnospiraceae bacterium
TCCGCTTCGATACGGGTTATGTACCTGTTATGCCGTATATTCAGTTGTCAACGAACCATGAAAGCGTATCACAGCCTATCATGAAAATAGGGGTATTGACAGCCCGGAAGGTTTATAATGACGTTAGGCAGATGTAAGTTTGATCGCACCTTGGTGGTTTTTACCCCGTTTGTCAACGTAAACTTTTTGCCTTTGAGTACAGCATATTGTCGCACCTTTTGGTAGCACGGGTAGCAAAGTTCTTATCATCTCGGGCAAATCTCCTGCCTGATTATATTTTGAAAGGAGTTTTACTTTATGAAAGACCTAAATCCTTTCACAATAAAGGAGAACGGTAGTCCGGCTATAAGCATACCTCACAGCCATAAGCATGGTTTCGGGCTGAAAAGCATCCGCAAAATTGTCGCCAAATACAATGGGAATATACAGATATATTACAACTCCGATACGCTGACGTTCCATGCAATCATTACTTTAAGGGGGCAGGGATCATGAAAACCATAATCCCTGCCAATTTTCCCTGCTTTTACATTTATTTCCCGGTATCCACACTCCCATCTTCACGATAGAAGAAAGCCTCTTTTTCATATTTGAAATTTGGACGTCAATACTATCCATTTCCTTCTGTTTATCTGTTTAGTAACGGATTTTTGGGCTGTGGCTGCGTTTTTTTGCTGTGGCTGTTCAGCTTTATTCTGCATATCTGCTTTCCGATTCGAATTCACTGGAAATGGTATCGATGGGGCTGTACCATTTTCCCATTTTACTGTCAAACACGATACGGACGAAAACATACGGAAAACCTACAAAACCGACTCTTGAACCGAAAAGAATTTCAGATTATAATACCCCCGTACAGACCATACGGCTGTGCGTACCTCTCATGCCGGCCGAGCTGATCTTCCCGCAGATCCGCCTTTCGAAAAAAACTTTTCATAATCTTTACTGTCACAAAAACAAAGGGACGCTGTCTAATTAAGCAGGAGGTAAAAATCTATGAAGAAAAAAACAAATGAAGAAATGCAGGCTTTAGTCGATCAAGCCACATCAGGGGATAAGGACGCCCTTGAAACGCTCATTACAGGCGTGCAGGATATGGTATTCAATTTATCTCTTCGGATGCTAGGTACATTTGCGGATGCGGAAGATGCCACCCAGGATATTCTGTTGAAGATGATCACCCATCTTTCTTCTTTCAGAGGTGACAGCGCATTTACGACATGGGTATTCCGCATTGCGGCCAACCACTTAAAGAATTACAAAAAGCATATGTTCGCCCGCTATCCGCTGAGCTTTGAATATTATGGGAATGACATAGAAAACGGAGAAATAGAGAATATACCGGATTTAACACAAAACGTAGAAAAAGAGATTTTGGCGGAAGAGCTGAAAATGTCCTGTACAAATGTAATGCTGCAATGCCTTGACACAGAGAGCAGATGTATCTTCATATTGGGTACGATGTTTAAGCTTGACAGCCGGATTGCCGGAGATATTTTGGAGATCACCCCGGAAGCGTACCGCCAGCGGCTTTCGCGGATACGCAGAAAGATGGCAGATTTTTTAGGCGAATACTGCGGAGAATACGGCGGCGGCAAATGCAGATGCAAAGACAGGGTGAATTATGCGATACAAAGCCACAGGCTGAACCCGCTGCAGCCGGATTACATGTCGGCTGCGGAAATTCCTGTTCAGACTATGATAGATGTGAAAAATGCCATGGAAGAGATCGACGGTTTATCACAGGACTTTTCGTTCTGTAAAACCTACCGGTCTTCCGAACACATCAAGCAGCTGATACGGGACTTTTTAGATTCCACACAGCTTTCTATCGTCCGGAAATCATAAAGGAGTTGGCAGACTATGAATACACAATTGATTATTGATTACTTATCCTCATTGAGCGCAAATAATAACCGTGAATGGTATCACGCAAACAAGGAGACTTATAAAAAAGCAAATGCTGAATTTGAAAGCTTTTTGCAGGCATTAATACTGGAAATCGGGAAATTTGACAGCAGCGTTTTGCATAACAGTCCAAAAGACCTTACGTTCAGGATGGTACGGGACACCCGGTTCAGCCATGACAAATCGCCCTATAATCCCGCGTTCCGTGCCCATATCGCCTCAAAAGGGAAGCTGCCGGTTCCTGTCGGCTATTATCTTATGATCAAGCCGGGCAACCAGTCCTTTTTGGGCGGCGGATTGTTTGCGGACATGTTTAAGGACGCGACAAGGATGGTACGGGATTCTATCGCGCAAAACGGAATGGAATGGGAAAGAATTATCCGCCGGCCGGATTTTGAAAAACACTTTACCGTAAAGGGAACGGCATTAAAAAATGTTCCTGCGGGATATGAGAAAGAACATCCGCAGGCAGAATACCTGAAATTTAAAAGCTGGTATCTGGAATACCCGCTAAAGGATGAGGAAGTGGAAAACGCGGAACTGTTTCTTGCAAAAGCAGCGGAACTTTTCCGGATTATGAAACCTTTTAACGACTATCTGAACAAGGCGCTCGCCGGCTTCCGGATGCCTGAAAGGTAAATCCGACAAAACGCGTCACTGACGCGTTTTGCCGGATACTTCGTAATACGAATCTGCCAGGGGCGGATTCTCCGCCTGCGGCGGGCCGTCCCTGACGATATTTTGTGTTTCCTACGCTAAAAGTACTGACCGAAGCCCATATCCGGTGAAAATAACCAGTGCTTTTCAATCATTCATAAGGTTGGTAAATATTTTTCTCGAACGGACGGCAATCACCAGCGAAACCGCTCCTGCGAAAAAAACGACGGCAAATTCAGCTCCCCTGCACAGCTCGAACAAAACGCCGTAGAAAGCATTTCCCAAAGGCTGGGCGCACATGGCGACGGTCATGATAACGGAAATTACTTTTCCCAGCAGCTTCTCCGGCGTTTCCCGCTGGATTACGGACATGACCTGTACCGTGAACACCGTGGAAAGCGCCATGATGGCAAAACAGCAGATGGTGATCACCGTATAGCTGGCCATGGCAGAGGGAGTTAACAGCAAAGCGATTCCCATAGGAAACACGCATACCGCGCAGCCAATCAGTATCGCCCCGGCCTTCCCCGCTTTCAGCCGCTTTGCGAAGATGCCTGTGCAGATTCCCCCTGCCAGGCCGCCGGCCGCCATCACCCCTTCCGCAAGGCCGTAAAGCCTGTTGGCCTGCACCGGCTGAAATGCCAGCACCTCGATGATCAGATAGGGCACCGCCACAAGCAGCATCGCGGACAAAAACAGGTTAATCCCGCAGACTGTCAGCATGCATCTTATAATGACGGGTTTCTCCTTCCGGACAAAGCGGAGACTTTCCACAAAATCCTTTTTGGCGGTTTCCAGCATTCCGCCGCCGGCTTCCTGCTTCTGAAAAGGAATGTTGATAAAAAGCTCCATCACCGCCGACAGGACAAAGCAGGCGGCGCAGACAAACAGCACCGGGCGCAGCCCATAAGCGCTGTAGAAAATCCCGCCGAAGACAGGCCCGGCCAGGGAAGAGAAGGAGCTTACCATATTGATCACGGAATTGGCCGCCATAAAATTCTCCCGGCAGGCCAGCGCAGGAATACTTGCCTGTACGGAAGGCTGGTATGCCCCCGCGATGCCATATAAAATCATCAGCGTAACCGCCACCAGAAGAATCAGGCTTCCCCGTTCCATCAGCAGGGAAAAAGCCAGAATCACCGCCGCCGTCGTAAAATCCAGTATCACCATAATGTTTCTTTTGTTGACCCTGTCCGCAATCATCCCGCCCACCGGCGACAGCAGGATGGATGGGATAAAGGCACAGGCCGTAACCGCCCCGTACAGGGCGGAGGAGCCGGTCAGGTTCAGAAGGTATAAGGGCAATGCGAACCTGACCGTGGCATTGCCGAAAAGGGAAATGATCTGGCCGATGACTACAAGGGTAAAATCTTTTGTGAACAGCTTTTCTTGTTTTTGATTCATGTGATAAACCTCCAGTTTTAATTCCGCAACCCCTGTCGCTATAAGCACTCAGGGTCTGTTTTTTATCCGGCCTGCCGCTATTTTTCATACTTTTCATACACTACTTGACACTGTCTGTTGTATGTCAGTTTTCTGTCATTTTTATACATACCGAATATCGGTATGTATATGCCTTAAAATATATCTGCCCTTTGAAAAGGGCAGATCCCTGTTTATTCCCCCACTTCACCTACTGCTTCGCCTGATAAATCTCCGCCAATTCCACAATTCTGTCCATAAGCCGGTCATCTATGATATCTAACCCGAACCCCTCCATCATCTGCCGGAACACCATAAATTTTCGGCGGGTCTCCTCTGCCGTGCTGTCAAAGGTCATGGGATTCATCCAGACATTCGCCGCCAGCATCACCAGCTCCGCCAGCTGTTCCGGATACTCTGTTCTGATCGTGCCGTCGGCAACGCCCTGTCTGAAAATCGGCTGAATATACTGGATGGCAGTCTCAGTGACAGTGTCATGAACAAGGCTGAAAAACAGCTTCGGGTTATTGTGAAAGCCAGGCGCCGCCGTAAAAAGATCATTCTGGACAGGACGGTTGATGGACTCATAGAAAATCATCTTTAGCTTTTCCTTCCCGGTCAGGTCTTTGCGGTCACGGACTTCGGCGAGCATCTGATTGGATTCGGCCGTCATCCTGTTCGTCGCCGCCTCCAAAATTTCTTCCTTAGACTTAAAATGATGATAAATCGCCCCCCGGCTAAGCCCGCCCATATGGTCGATAATATCCTGAATGGAAGTATGCTCGTAGCCTTTTTCCATAAACAGACGGAAAGAAACATCCAATATTAAATTCACGGTTTCCTCCGGATGCTTGTTTCTGGCCACGCTCCACACCTCCCATTATTGGCACGGACGCCGATCGTTTGCGCTATGCCGGTTACATACTGACAGTATGTGACGAGTGTAACATACTATTAGTATGTTTGTCAAGTCCGGATTGACTTCCCTTGACTTTCCCTCCCCTCCATGATATAAATATCCCCAGGAAGAATTGCCGCCGGATTACGCTTTGCCCCATTCCGTCAGGCCGTAAAAGGAATGGTATGCAGGGCGTTTTATTTTACCCTTTATGCGGCATTCCATACACGAAGCGGTGTCAAATAATATATGAAAAACAGCAATGCTGCTTCCAGACCCCGGCTTGGGAGAAGCGTTGCAAAGCATTAATGGAGAAAAGAAGATGAACGGACAAAAGAAAAGAAGCAGTTTTTCCGGCAAGATCGGCTTTGTGCTGTCTGCTGCCGGAGCATCCGTAGGACTGGGAAATATCTGGAGATTTCCTTATCTGGCGGCAAAGTACGGCGGCGGTATTTTTTTGCTGGTTTATATTATACTGGCGCTGACCTTCGGCTACACAATGATCATCGCGGAAACCGCGCTGGGCCGCATGACAAAGAAAAGCCCTGTGGGCGCTTTCAGCGAAACCGGAGGAAGCAGACTGTGGCGGGCCGGGGGCTGGATCAACGCGGTAATCCCGCTCCTGATCGTGCCCTACTATTCCACCATCGGCGGCTGGGTGACCAAATATCTGTTTGAATACCTGCGGGGCAATGTAAACGAAGTTGCCGCTGACGGCTATTTTACCGAGTTTATCGCAGGCGGCATGTCGGCGGAAATCTGGTTTTTGCTCTTTGCCGCGGCGACGCTGATTATCATATTCGCAGGGGTGCAGAACGGCATCGAGCGGGTATCGAAATTTATGATGCCGGTTCTTGTGGTCCTGGCCGTAGTGATTGCCGTCTATTCCATGACCCGGGAAGGAGCCCTGGCAGGCGTGAAATATTTCCTGGTGCCTAACTTCCGGAACTTTTCATGGATGACTGTGGTTGCCGCGATGGGACAGATGTTCTACTCCCTTTCCATCGCCATGGGCATTCTTATCACCTTCGGTTCTTATATGAAGGACAATGTGTCGATTGAGGACGCAACCCGAAATGTGGAAATTTTTGACACCGCCATCGCCATTATGGCGGGACTGATGATTATTCCCGCAGTGTTTGCCTTTTCCGGCGGGGACTTGGAGACGTTAAAGGCCGGACCGTCCCTGATGTTTATTACCATCCCGAAGGTGCTGGCCAGCATGGGCTTCGGCAGGCCGGCGGGCATCCTGTTCTTTTCACTGGTGCTTTTTGCCGCCCTCACAAGCGCCATCGCGCTGACCGAAAGCGCCGTGTCGACCTTTGAGGACGAGCTGGGCTGGAGCCGGCATAAGGCTTCCACCGTTATGGGACTGATTATGGTCGCCCTGGGCACCCTGTCCTCTCTCGGTTACGGCCCGCTGTCCTTTATCCGGATAATCGGAATGGAATTCCTTGACTTCTTTGACTTTCTGACCAATTCCGTTATGATGCCGATCGCGGCCATCGCCACCTGCCTGCTGGTTGTAAAAGCGATCGGAACAGACAGGATCGCGAAAGAGGTGGAAAAGAACGGCGCCTCGTTTAAAAGAAGAAAAATTTTTGAATTTATGATCCGGTATCTCTGCATTATTTTCGTGACGATCATTCTGCTCAGCTCCGTGGCAAATGTACTGGGATGGATTACGATGTAACGAAGAACCACAGATGCCGGATGAAATTACAATGTGAATCATTTTAGAGCGAAACCACAATGTAAAGGATTTTATTGAATACAGACAGATTTTACGATATAATGACAAAAAATACATGTCAATCATACGGAGGAAAAACATGGATCAGAATATGCGTCCTGAAACAATGAAGCGGATTAACACCCCTGAGCTTGCCCGGGATTTTATTGAGGAGCAGGTAGCGGCCGTCAGAGCCCAGGTAGGGGACAAAAAGGTGCTGCTGGCACTGTCGGGCGGTGTGGATTCGTCGGTTGTCGCCGCGCTGCTGATTAAAGCCATCGGCAGCCAGCTGGTATGCGTCCACGTAAACCACGGCCTGTTAAGAAAAGGGGAGCCTGAACAGGTAGTGGAGGTGTTCAGAAATCAGATGAAGGCAAATCTGATTTACGTGGATGCCGTAGACCGGTTTTTAGACAAGCTTGCCGGCGTTTCAGACCCGGAGACAAAGCGTAAAATCATCGGCGCGGAATTTATCCGCGTATTTGAGGAAGAAGCCCGCAAGCAGTCCGGCATCGAATTTCTCGCCCAGGGGACGATTTACCCGGATATTCTGGAAAGCGACGGCGTCAAAGCCCATCACAATGTGGGCGGCCTTCCGGAAGATTTACAGTTTGCCCTTGTGGAGCCTGTCCGCCTGCTGTTCAAGGACGAAGTCCGCGTCGTCGGAAAAGCCCTGGGTCTCCCAGACAACATGGTATTCCGCCAGCCCTTCCCCGGCCCCGGTCTTGGCGTCCGCTGTCTCGGCGCGATCACCCGCGACCGCCTGGAAGCTGTCCGGGAATCAGACGCTATTTTAAGGGAAGAATTCGCGAAAAACAGCCTGGAGGGCAAGGTATGGCAGTATTTCACCGTTGTGCCCGACTTTAAATCTGTCGGCGTAACGGACGGCGCCCGTACGTTTGCCTACCCGGTGATTATCCGTGCGGTAAACACGGTGGACGCCATGACCGCTACGGTGGAGGATGTGCCTTTCGCGCTGCTTCAACATATTACGGAACGGATTACCCATGAGGTGGAGGGCGTGAACAGGGTGGTGTATGATATGACGCCGAAACCCTGCGGGACGATTGAGTGGGAATAATGGATACTTTGACCGGAAATCCATTAAAATAAAGGATTTCCGGTTTTTCATTTTGCTCTGTGATGTTAATATGATGTTAAGAAAATATATTAGTATTTATATTACCTTAAAAGAACTTCGGTTAATATTCTTAAATGACACATCTCCTTATTTTATCTAATCTTCATCATACACTATGACATCTTCTATTTTACAATGCAATTTGCAGCATATCCGCTCAATTACATCAAGGCTTACTTTTTCGTTTTTCCCCATTTTGGCCAATGTACCTCTGCTCAAAGTGCCATCGGCAACCAAATCCATCTTCTTCAGATCTTTGTCTATTAACGTTTTCCATAATGGCTTATAAGTAATCATAATCATCACCTCTTTTTTATCTTATCAAAAGGATACTTATATGTCAATATTAAATTCTAACTTATTGAAACTTTTTTCTAAAAAACTATTGACACTCACTGTATATATGGTAATATATCAATAGCAATAACACAGAATAAAATTCTAATAAATCAGAACTAAAGGAGGCAAATACATGTTAAAAAAACAGTTATTCGGAGTAGAGGTAGAAATGACAGGTATCACCAGAAAAAGCGCGGCAAAAATTGTGGCAGATGTTCTCGGCACTACTCCATCATATCCGGACAGCACTTGCTATAAGACCTATACCATCATTGACCAAACCACCCGCACATGGAAAATTATGAGAGATTCTTCCATCAATCCCAGACAAAACGATGGTACTTGTGATGATCTGGATGAATACCGAGTAGAATTTGTTACACCGCCTCTGGAATATACCGACATAGAACTTCTTCAAAATATCATCCGAAAACTCAGAAAAAATGGAGCAAAAGTCAATAGCAGCTGCGGCATCCATATTCACGTTGATGGCGCAAACCACACTTCAAAATCTCTCCGGAGGCTGATAAATTTCATGACCTCCCGGCAGGATCTGATCTATGAAGCTCTTGAGATCGAAGATCGCGCAAACCGGTGGTGCCAGAAACTAAATACTGCGCTTCTTGATGAAATGAAAAAAGACAAAGACATTTCAAAAGACAAAGCAGAGCAGATATGGTATAGCAGCGCAAACGACGGATATAATGGCGGCATCAATCATAGACACTACAACCACACCCGCTATCATGGTGTAAATCTCCACAGCTACTTTTCTAACGGCACCGTAGAATTCAGGCTTTTCAACAGCACTCTCCACGCCGGAAAAATTAAAGCTTACATACAATTCTGTCTGGCCATATCCGCATGGGCTATTACTTCACAGGAAAAAATTATTTTTCGTTCAATGGTTGGATATACCCCTCAACAAAAAGTTACCATTATGAGAAGCATCCTCACACATAGACTGGGTTTATACGGCGCTGAATTTAAAACATGCCGTTTGCACCTAATGGCACATCTGAAAAAATCCGCTAAAACGGCTGCTGAATCTGTTGCTTAGTTCATCACATGCTGTCCTATCGGCATGACGGGGAGAATGGAAAGAATTATGGGAAAATTATATGTAGCGTACGGCAGCAATCTTAACCTGGCCCAAATGGCTGTCAGATGCCCCTCCGCCAAAATTTACGCAAGAGGAATATTAAATAACTGGGAACTGATTTTCAGAGGCACATGGGCAAATTCACACGCCACAATCAAACAAAAGAGAGGTTCGTCCATCCCTGTATTGATATAGGATATCCAACCCCGTGACGAAAACCGTCTTGATCTATATGAGGGGTATCCCATATATTATTTCAAAAAAAATGTCATGGTGAATATAATCGGTAAAAAGAAGAAAGCGATGGTATATATCATGGATGAACGTCAACTACCTGGCCAACCGTCTCCATTGTATATACATACCATCCGGCAGGGATATTTAGATAATTCCTTTGATATAAGATATTTAGAAGATTCTCTGGATAAAAATACCATTGAATGCAACTGTAAAATATGATATAAAAAAAGACGTTCGCCATTTGAACGTCTTTCTTTATGACAATAGTGTTGCAGCACTATTTGTCAAATGATGTAATCAGAGAGCCGTTCCTAGTATGTAGGACTTTAGGGCTTTTATCCGGCACCCGCACAATCAATTCATCAAGTTTACAGTCCAGGGCTTCACAAATAAGATCTAAATGTTCGAGGTTAACCCTGTCTACTAACTCATGGTACAATTCATTGATCGTGTTTGGCCGGATGCCCGTAGCTCTCGCCAACTCTGCCTGAGTCCATCTACGTTCACCGAGCTTTGTAGATAGTAAAATTCTTATCATACGTTGTTGCTCCTTCCGTTATAAAATAACATTATTTTACTCAACTGTTAGAGAAAAGTTATTTTATAGCGAGTTTTGATAAAATATATCAAAAACGGACAGAACGCCGGAGCAATATCGAATATATCCAAAACCCATTATATATAAGGAGGAGGACACCTGCCAGCGACAGATGTCCTCCAATATGAACCCTTTATATGTCTGTTTATAATGCTTATTTTGCAAAATGAACTATTCCGTATATTTCAACCATTAACCTTATACCATCATAAAAGCCCAGATGATAAGCCCCATCTCCATACTCCCCTCCACGAGCATTTGCGGCTGACACCATATCATCTATCATTAATTTCTGGTCATCACTCACTACGCTTTCAACATGTTTCAATATTTTCTCTGCTTCATCATCAACTTTCCGATACCGCTCACTACTATTCATCGTATCCTGCAATACAGTATCAATCCTTTCCCGACAAAAAATCTCTATCAGACTATCCTTCATTTGTCTGGTCTCCTAGCTTTTTTGAAAAGCCTATCATATATGTAAAAGCATTTCAATGACTATGCAACGTATCTGTAAATATACAGTAATATTTTATGGCGGACTTACACAAAAATGGATGTATCATGCAGCCGTACTGTTAAAAAAATCAAGTCTTAAAGTTTTTAATTAGAGACAGATTTCACAATTATGCCACTCTCCATAGCCCTTCTGAGATCAATCCATCCCGCACCACTTTTTAACCTGCCCCAACAATCCTTCACTTCCACAATCGTGAACGATCCTACCCCGGTCTTTCCCTTCGGGGGCTCTGAAAAAATTTCCAGACCATTCGTTTTTAACAAAAAAGGAACCTCAAAGGATTCTGATTCGTCGTCAACAACCTTTTCTCCAGCAATGTCTATCAATATTCTCAAAATCTTTTCTCCATACCCAACACCGGCAGCCCAGCCCTTTCCATCTGGATTTTCTTTCTGCCCCAGCCATTCCACATAGGGAGCACAGCCCTTTTCCACCCACTTGTATCGAGGATCAACGCAGGCTCCGGCCAGCGGATCAACTGTTGCGTAGGCTTTCAGATGCTGCACCTGAGCCCGGATGCCTTCTTTCGGCGTGGCGAAGGAATTTCCCTTCATCCCATTTGCCGTCACGCCCATACCGCAGAAATTGTTCTGGGAAAGCGTGACCGCAGAGCTGGAAAAGGTGAAGTTGCCCGTCTCCAGGCAGGACTGCGCAAAGGCGATATCGCCCCTCACTCCCTCTGCTTTTCCCTCGGAAAGATACAGCGGAACCATGTCAAAGACGGACTGCGCCACATCCGGATTCTTCGCTTTCAGATACGCTTTCATCTGCTCCGCCGTTGCCGCCGCATTCCCCATGATCTTCGTGTATCCGTCCGTGCCGGAAGATGCGCCGTCCATTGCCGCCCTGACCGCCTGGCGGAAAGAATCCATGGTGTAGCCTGTCCCAAGCTGCGTCCACAGATGTTCCGGATCACCGTGATTGCTGGCAATACCCCGGGCATGTCCCTCTTTATGAGAGATGATAACACCGTCCGCCAGCGGATCAAGGCCGTACTGATCGCACAGACTGGCAAACAGCTCCACCGCCGCGTTGTATGTACGTTTAACCACTTCTTTTGCCGCTGCCAGGTCGGAACAGGTAAAGTTAGAGCCTGCCGTGTACTTGATACACGCAGGCTCGCATAGCTCTACTCCAATATGGCTGTCGTTTCCAGATCCGGCCGACCCAGACGCGCAATGCCAGCCCCGATACTCCCAGGGCAAGGTCTGATATACCGTCCCGTCGATCCCGTCGATAAAGGCGTGGACACAGGCGCTGGCATCCGCATTGTTCCAGCTGCTTACAAATGCCTGCGCGGAGGGCTGGGGACAGCCCACGGAATGGAGCATCAGACCCTTTACTGCAATCTTTCTTCCCGCCTGATAACAGCGATTCTTTGTTAAATACGATTCAATGATTTTCATCCCTGATCACCCTCACTTTCCATTTTGTCTTTCAGAACTTCAATCGCCCTCATGATTACCGGCGGAATCGGAATCCCCATCAATCCAGCATTCTCAATGATGGATATTGTCTCATTTGCCAGGAAAGCAATAATGACAGCATCCCTGATGTAAGCCGAACCGATTACGATATCCAGCCGATAGGCCACCAGCACGATGAGCAGAGACGCGCCTTTCCGGCACAATCCTTTCCAGCCGGCCCGGCTCTCCAGCTTGCCGGTATCGGTCTTTTTGCTCCGGTGAAATACCCCGGCCACAACCAAGCCGGTCACATAGTCAACAGCCATGAAAATCAGGAGCGTCGATAAGGCAGTATCCCAACCGCCAAACAGAGATGCCAGCCAGCTCCCTACAAGCCCAACCACAGTGCATAACATATTCTTCATAGGTCCATCCCTCCTTACGCGTAATAATTCCGATCCACAGCGCAAAGGCTATGAAGGGCAGAATAATAGCCGGCACCATACAGGCCGGCTAAAATCAGCATTGTAATCGCTATCAATTTTTTCACCTTCTTCTCCTTTTCCAAAAACGCAGATTATACCGAGGCCGTTCCTCCTGAAAAAACCGGTGCCGAAGCCAGTCGTCCAGCACGATCGCCGGTATGGACAAAAGATACCACAGGCATGAATAACCCAAACATATCTGACCGGCTAGATTAAAAGGCAGACTGTTATAATCCCAGATGCCCAGACCTAACCAAACATTAAGCACCAGGCCAGCCACCAGCTCCGCCGCCGTGATAGCCATGCAACAGATTAACGCCTGGATCCACAGCGGAGTGTCCCATGACAGCCATTCATTCAGGCCACCGCAGACCAAAAAACACATGCCGCCCAGAATGGCCATAGTCCAGTGCGTGTATCCTCTCCATAGGATTTCTATCACCGCATACAGGATCCCACCGACAACAAACAAGAATATTAATTTACACAGCTGCTTCATCCGCACCCTCCATAATCCTGATCAGATAATCTTTTAACACCTCTGACTGATATTCTTCCGGAATATCCGCACCATAAAAAATAGTTTCCAGTTCCTCCGCTGTCTCGGTACCGCTAATCCACATGTTAAGACTATTGCAGTATGTCGTGTGATAGGATACATGTTCCATAGCAGCCGTAACAATCTGCTGCATTTCCGCAGCGCTGTAATAGCGGCAGGGATGGCCGTCCTGGTGGTATTCCAGCCGATCGGCACCGGCGGCCAGCTGGGCTTGCTTGCCAAAGAGGTTGATCTGATCCTTTTCGGTAAGCGAAAAGTGCTCCGGCCCGTCTGTCAGTTGTACCGTAATACCGGCATAGATGATCTGTTCGCAGGCCGCAGATACCTCTGCTTTTTTTGTAGCCTTCAGCTCCGTCAGTGTTGGCATATACGGTTCCACCGGTTTCGGCTCCTGATATACAGACCCATCGTTGGACAGAATCACGCCGTCATCCAGCGTCTTATATACGGTGGTATACCCTTCAATTTTGCCGTACACTGCCCCTGTTGCCGTCTGAAGCTGTATCAGGCTGGTATCCTCAGGGATTGCTCCGGAAGGATTTTTAATGGTACAGAAGTGGCCGGACACTCTGATTTGGCCGGACAGCTCCGTGCCATCCGGAAATTTCATGATTTCATTCATTTTTTTCACCCTTTCTTAAATAATTATAGTTATGTATATTAAAAAAGAGCCTTTATGGCCCTGATTTTTCGATTTTTGATTCAAATATTCAGTTTTGCTCCATAATATAGTAATACAGAACTTGTAACCGGGCAATTAACCAATGTTGAAGGTACGA
>CAJUPT010000077.1:0-3550 GCA_910588405.1 uncultured Lachnospiraceae bacterium
TTTTCGCAGATGGGAAATATCTGCGAAATTTTTTCGTTAAAATTATACCATCTTCACAAACAAATTTACAGCTATAAATTATTTTTTGCTTAACTTGTAAATACATTGTATTGACATAATTACTTTTTCAATGTATCATATACATACAGAAGGAGGATTTAATCTTATGGCAACAACAAGTATCACCATCCGAATGGATGAAAAGTTAAAAAAACAAGCTGAAATCCTTTTTGAAGATATGGGATTGAATATGACAACTGCTATTACAATGTTTACAAAAGCCGTCGTTCGGCAAAATAAAATTCCTTTTGAGATCACTGCCGATCCATTCTACTCCGAATCGAATTTGAAAGTACTGGAACAACGTATTGCAGATATTGAATCAGGTAAATCCGTTCCTAAAAAACACGATTTGATCGAGGAATAATATATGGGGCTATTATGGCAAGATGATGCTTGGCAAGAATATCTCGACTGGCAAAAGCAGGACAAAAGAACGCTCAAAAAAATAAACAAGCTTCTCCAAGATATTCAGCGAAACCCGTTCGAAGGAATCGGCCATCCCGAACCGCTGTCCGGTAATTTATCCGGATGGTGGAGTCGGCACATCGATGAAAAGAACCGAATTGTATATAAATCTGACAAAGTCAATGTTACTGTCCTTGCTTGCAAAGGACATTATCGCGATAAATAGCTTTAGCTTTGAACGAAACTTTCAGGACAGTTCCCTCCACTATTCTAATACAGCAAACAGGCACTGCCCATTCAAACCACAGTGCCTGCCATGCAAACTTATGAAATCTCTTTTCCGAATTATTCTGCCGCTTCCCGAGGGGGTTTTACTTTTACCTCATTACTTCATCTTCCCATACAATATCCTGATCGAATTCAGAATACAAAGCACGGACACGCCGGTGTCGGCAAACACGGCCAGCCACATATTGGAATAAATTCCCGTAATGCCCAGCATCATAACCACCGCCTTAATGGCCAGCGCGAACACCACATTCTGGTTGGAAATCAAGCTGGTGCGCTTTGCGATTTTGATGGCGTCCGGGATCGCATCCATATTGGAATTCATAAACACCACGTCCGCTGCCTCAATAGCCGCGTCGGCGCCGCTTCCCATGGCCGCTCCCACGTCGGCGCCGGCCAGCACTGGCGCGTCGTTAATGCCGTCGCCTACGAACATGACAGAACCATGGGCATCGCGAATTTTTCGCAGCTCATTCAGCTTATCCTGGGGCATCAGCTTGGCATGAACCTCTTGGATACCGGTTTCCTTCGCCACCGACTCGGCGCTGTCCTGGGCGTCGCCGGTCAGCATGGCTGTCACCACGCCCATGCCCTTGATTCTTTTGATGGCTCCGGGCGCTTCCTCCTTGATCGTGTCGGAAATCAGCACATGTCCTGCATATTCCCCATTTACAGCCACCAGTACTTCAGAACCGAAGCCTGCCCTCTCATATCGCTCCAGATTTACATCGAAGGAATGCATCAACTTCACATTGCCGCAGAGGACCGTGCCCACAGACAGCTCCGCCTTAATGCCCTTTCCAGCAATTTCCTCCACGGACTGCGGTTTTTCCAGCTCCAACATCTTATTCTTTGCGGCTTCCACAATGCTGTTCCCGATAGGATGGGTGGAAATCTGCTCCGCCGAAGCGCACATGGCCAGCATTTGATCCTGATCCATCCCCAAAGCAACCACGTCCTGTACCACAAAATTCCCTTTGGTAATGGTTCCTGTCTTATCCATGACAACCGCAGAAATTTTTGCCAGCGATTCCAGCGCCACGCCGCCTTTAAACAAAATGCCTCGCTTGGAGCCCGCGCCAATGCCTGAGAAAAATGCCAGCGGCACGCTGAGCACCAGAGCACATGGGCAGCTCATTACCAGCAACGTCAGCGCAGTATACACCCAGTAGTACCAGTCCTGTTGCAAAAGCAGCGGTGGTATAATGGCGATAGCCGCCGCGCCGATGACCACGCAAGGGGTATAAATCCTGGAAAAACGGGTGATAAACTTATCGATCCGGGGCTTGCTGGCCGCCGCATTCTCCACGGAATCCAGGATACGAGTTACCATGGATTCCTCCAAAACCTTTTCCACACGAATCCTGATGGCTCCTGAGGTATTCACGCAGCCGGACAAAACCTCATCGCCATATCCTGCTTTCACAGGAACAGGCTCACCGGTCACCGGAGAAGTATCGATCCGGCTTTCACCGTCGATCACGATGCCGTCCAATGGGATTCTGTCTCCGGGACGTACCAGCAGAATATCGCCTACATTGGCCTCCTCCGCCGGAATCACCCGCACCTCCTCGCCCACCAGCAGGTTCACCACCTCCGGCCTTAAATCTACGGCGTCCATAATCTGGGAACGACTCCGCTCCGTCGCGATATGCTCAAACAGCTCGCCGATCCGGTAGAACAGCATAACGCCCACGGCCTCAGGATACTCGCCGATCACAAAGGCGCCCAGCGTCGCCACGGACATCAGGAAATTTTCGTCAAAAATCTGCCCTTTTGTCAGGTTACGCAGCGCCGTCAGCAGGATATTTCCGCCAAGCACCAGATAGGCCGCCACAAAAGCAATGACGAAGGGCAGCGGAAAATGTTCCTCTCCGCCTCCGAACATTCCTGTCTCATGGCAGATTTCCACACCCACAAACATGATAGCGCCCAGAATAATCGTGATAACGCTGACCTGTTCCTTGGTAATACGTTTCTTTTTCGCCGCCGCTTTTGCTTTCTGTGCTTCCATTGTGGAGGTTCCATCCGGCGTCACAGTCTTTTTCACCGCAGCTTTTTCTCTGATGATCGTACCCGGTTCCAACTTGTCGCAGATCTTCCGGATCTCAGGCATCACCCTGTCGATATTTCTGGCAGTCAGCTTCATCTGCTTTGTGGCATAGGTAATGACACAGTTGGAAACCTCCTCCAGCTCATTGATCTTCTGCTCCATTTTGGCAGCGCAGTTAGCGCAGTCTAATGTCTCGATCACATAAGTTCTCGTCTCATGCTCCCTGGAAACCCTGCCGCTTCTCGGAACCACCCGCACCTCGGACTCTATGGACTCGCAGATTTCCTGAAATACCGGAAGCAAAGCGTCAGGATCAGTTGCCGAAACACGGAGCTGCTTCGTGGTAAAGGTGATGCTGGCATACTGCACGGAAGGGATCTCTCTGATCTTTTTCTCCATCTTGGAGGCACAGTTGGCACAGCCTAAGTTCTCCAGGATATATACTTTTTTCACCAGATGCTCGTCAGGCATCTTACAGGTACATTTGTCAAGGCTCTCGCCGCATACGTCGCAGTATTCCGCATGGGGATGGCACAGCTCGCAGTCACAGTCCTCAGGGTGGCCCGGTACATGGTGGCTGTGGGCATGGGTGTCATGGCTATGCCCATGATCGTGACCGCACCCGCAGCCGTCTCCGTGATCATGTCCATGCTCGTGGCTATGTCCATGTTCTCCATGATCGTGACCGCATCCGCAGCTGTCTCCATGGTCGTGGCCATGCTCGTGACTATGTTCATGTTC
>CAJUPT010000077.1:3650-13136 GCA_910588405.1 uncultured Lachnospiraceae bacterium
CGCATCCGCAGCTGTCTCCATGGTCGTGGCCATGCTCGTGACTATGTTCATGTTCTCCATGGTCATGGCCGCACCCGCAGCCGTCTCCGTGATCACGGCCATGCTCGTGACTATGTTCATGTTCCCCATGGTCATGACCGCACCCGTCTCCGTGATCATGGCTATGTTCGTGGCTATGTTCATGTTCTCCATGATCGTGACCGCATCCGCAGCTGTCTCCATGGTCGTGGCCATGCTCGTGACTATGTTCATGTTCCCCATGGTCATGGCCGCACCCGCAGCTGTCTCCGTGATCATGGCTATGCTCGTGACCATCTCCATGCGCTTCCTGCTTCACTGCTCCGCGTCCGCTTCCTCTGCGCTCCCTCTTCCTCACCACAATCTCCGGTTCCAGATCTGTGGCAATCTTCTGAATTTCCGGTAGCAGCGCATCCGGGTCTTCTGCCGTCAGGCGTAACTGCTTTGTGGCAAAGGTAATCGTCGCTTCCTCAACCCCCGGAAGCGCCGCCACTTTCCGCTCAATTTTCGAAGCGCAGTTGGCGCAGCCCAGGTTCTCCAAAATATACACATTCCTGCTCATCAGGGAAACCTCCTTAAAAACTCATAGTTATATATTCTCATATGAACATTTATTCATATATAGATCATACCTCATCCTCTACCAAATGTCAACCGGTAATCCAAACTGTTATATCCTTTTTATCCGTATACGATTCGGGTGTCAAAAGGTCCATTTTCATTGCAGCGCAAATTTTTTCAAGATTGTGCAACAATATCTTGAGGCGAACCATGACTATCTGGCCCGTTACTCACAAAAATCCGACAAAATATGCTATTACCATATCCTGCCGGATTCTTTCAAATATATGCTTCCCTAAGTTTTTCATGTACGCTCGAAGTGTCGCAGTGCCTGATGCCGTGAGATTCCGAAAATACATTTTACCCTCTATTCCGTCGGCATCCTCCACTCGTCCGCCTCTTTTCGATACCTCCCCGCCTGCTCCTCACACTGCCGAATCAGCTCCTCATGCTCTGGCAGCAACGGTATCGGCGACGCTGGCTGCAGCTCCTTTGCCAGCATTCCATAGCAGGCACTGAGGGCAGACAACGGCACAGCGCCACTCCGGCGGATATCAATGACAGCTTCCGTTCTGTATGCGGCCGTCTCAAACCACTGAATGGCCTCCTGATAATCCTTTCTGTCAAAAAAATGACTGCCCACCTCACAGCACAGCTCCGCACACAGGGAATCCGGCATCAGTTTAAAAGCCATCGAGAAAAAACGATCTGTCTGACCTGCGATACGGTAAGCATGGCAAAGCACACAGATTGCCTCTCTGATCATATCCCCCGCGGCATCCGATCGTACCAAAGTGGCTTCAAATACCGGAATCGCTTCAGCAAAGTCCTCATCCTCCCCGCTGATAAACAGCTCCTTCGCATACATAGAATGCAGCTTCGCCGATAGCCTGCCCTCCCGCGCGAAAGCCAGACCAAACAGCCGGAAGTCCCGGCTGCTGTGCATGCTTTGAGGCAGATGCAGAATCTCGATCTCGCTGTCAAATACAACCGGCTCCAAGCACACCGTCTCATGGACCGCATCAATCCACCGGAAGGTCCTAAGCCGTCTGTACAGCTTCGGCCTGTATTCCTTTATGAAATTAGAGGCCGTATTATATTCCGGCGGCGTGACATAGTACATCTGAACAATCTCCACCTCCGGCATCAGCACCTGCTTTAGCTGCTGAAAGCGGATATGGTTTTCCTCATCCACCACCTCGTCCGCATCGGCGGAATAAATATATTCCATCGTCGCTTTGGAAAAAGCAAAGTTCCTGGCCGCCGCAAAGTCATCCGTCCAGGCATAATCATAAATTTTATCGGTAAATTCCGCCGCAATTTCCTTCGTATCATCATTGGAACCCGTATCCACAATGATGATCTCGTCCATCAAATCCGCAATGGAAGACAGGCACCTTCTCAAAACCGCGGCCTCATTTTTTACAATCATACAAAGGCTGAACGTAACCATTTTCTCATTCCCCCTTTTCCTCTCCCCGCTACATCAATGGCGCGAACACACGCAGCACCATCTGGAAAAACCCCTTAAACAACCCGGCCGCGCAGTCCTCCTTCCGGATCGGCCTGCACTTTCCAAAGGTATCCAGAAAATCCTCTTTCACCTGCATCACTACCGGAGAATCATAAAAATAAGTACCGCACTCAAAATGGAGATACAGACTCCGGTAGTCGGTGTTGATCGTACCCACCGTGGCCATCCGGTCGTCCGCCACAAAGCATTTTCCGTGGATAAAGCCGGGGGTGTATTCATAAATCTTCACGCCATGGCGAATCAGCCCTTCATAATAAGACTGGGTCAGCCAGAATACCGCTTTTTTATCTGGAATACCCGGCGTGACGATCCGCACATCCACCTGTCGCTTCGCCGCCAGCGTCAGCGCGGTAATCATCTCATTGTCAATGATCAGATACGGCGTAAAAATAAATACATAATCCTGAGCCTGATTGATAATATTCAGGTAAACATTCTCCCCCGTCACCTCGCTGTCCAGCGGGGTATCCCCATAGGGCTGAATATATCCGTTCCCCCGGAAAGGCTCCGGGTGCCAGACCTCGGGACGGAATGCGTCATAGCTCTGGTCCTCGGGGCGGAAGGCGTTCCACATATTCAGGAACATCACCGTATAACTCCATACCGCCTCGCCTTTCAGCCAGAAGCCATTGTCCTTCCAGTGACCGTATTTTATCTTCGTATTAATATATTCATCCGCCAGATTAATACCGCCGCTGAAAGCCGTATGGCCATCGATCACCGTGATTTTTCTGTGATCCCGATTATTCATGGCCACGGAAAAAACAGGTATGAACGGGTTGAAGGCAAATGACTTGATGCCCTTTTTCTCCAGCTGACGCCAGTAATCGGCCGGCAGGCTGGTGGGCAGGCATCCCACATCGTCATAAATCACCCGCACCTCCACGCCGGCTTTTGCCTTCTCCTCCAGAATCCGGAGAATCCCGTTCCACATCTCATCGTCGTCGATAATAAAGTATTCCATAAAAATGAAATGCTCTGCCTTCCTCAGTTCCTCCAGCATCACCGGATACACCAGATCCCCCAGCGGATAATAAGCGGCCTCCGTATTTTTGTATACCGGATACCCCTCATGATTCAGATAGCGGCACTGTCCGGCCACGCCTTTATCCTTTTTCTCAATCTCCTCTAAAATCTCCGGCTTCTGACAAAGCAGACCGGCGGACCGCCCGGCGGCCTGGTCCAGCTTTTTGCGCAAATGTCTGGCCGGACGCTTTGTGCCCAGAAACAGGTAGAGCAGACCGCCCAGAAGGGGCAGGGCCAGAATCGCGATAATCCACGGAATTTTAAGCGCCGGATTCTGATCTTTTTTCACGATCATCAATACCACCAGCACGCTGAGCAGCATACAGAGCACCATGATCGGCGCGGAAATACTGGCCAGATCCCAGAACAGCTCGATATACCAGATAAACTGTATGACCAGGCAGATGCCGAATATAAAAATCCGGCTGAACATCATCTTTAGTAATCTCATCTTATCCCTACCTCCCCGGCAAAAAGCCCCGCCTTGCGCACAGAGTCTATTATACCGGGTATTTTCCGTTCTTACAACAGCAAAATCCGCCAAAACACGGCCCCTGTCCCCATGATGGAAAAACGGGAATGGCAGGTTTTCCTCTGTCATTCCCGTTTTTTGCGCTTATTGTCAAACGCCTGGAAAAACATACCATATCAAGGGCACAGCGGCCTGTTCTACCGGCTCAGTGCCCCCTGTACTTACTGCTCATACTCAGCCTTGACATAGCCCTGGACAGCGCCGCCTGGCTCAGATGATATTCCTGCAGGCTCTGCCTCTGGCGCAGCCGTACCTGGGCCCGCTCCAAGGCCCGTTTTGCCCGCTCCTCATCGATCTCCTCCGGCCGCTCCGCCGTATCCGCCAGCACCATGGCCCTGTTGTTGGAAATCTGCGCAAAGCCAGTACCGATGGCCGCCTCGATCCAGCTTCCGTCCTCCGTTTGGATGCGCATATCCCCGTTGGTCACGGCGACCACCATATTTTCATGGTTGGCCAAGATACCCATGGCGCCATCCGTGGCCGGGATAATCAGCTGGACACATTTCCCGTCATAAAAAATTTTATCACTGACTATCACACGCAGCGTAAATGTCTTATCCATCATATCCTCCTGCCTCCGGTCAGTTTTGTCATACCTGGCTCTGTTTCACCCGCTTTGTCCTGTTTATCTTTATCCCGCACAGTTTCGCCTCGCTTAACCTTGCCCGGTTCTGTTTCCCCGGCTTACCTGGGCGCGTTTCCGCAGCCTGAGATATTCTACCGTCCTGCCTTCGCCTTTTCGATTACCTCGTCTATGGTCCCCACATTAAAGAAGGCCCACTCCGGATACTCATCCATCTGCCCTTTGATAATCGCCTTGAACCCCCGGATCGTCTCATGAAGGGGCACGTATCTCCCCGGTACGCCGGTAAAATTCTCCGCCACATGGAAGGGCTGGGACAAAAACCGCTGAATCTTCCTGGCCCGATATACCGTTTTCTGGTCCTCCTCCGAAAGCTCTTCCATGCCAAGAATGGCAATGATATCCTGCAGCTCCTTATATTTCTGCAAAATCTCCTGGACGCTTCTGGCCGTCTCGTAATGCTCTTCTCCCACCACGTCCGCTTCCAGAATTCTGGATGTGGACTCTAACGGGTCCACCGCCGGATAAATACCCTGCTCCACAATCTTCCTGGACAATACGGTAGTGGCGTCCAGATGGGCAAAGGTAGTGGAAGGCGCCGGGTCCGTCAGATCATCTGCCGGCACATAAACTGCCTGAACAGAGGTGATGGCCCCGTTTCTCGTGGAGGCAATCCGCTCCTGCACACTTCCCATCTCCGTGGCCAGCGTGGGCTGATATCCCACCGCCGAGGGCATCCGGCCTAACAGCGCAGACACCTCGGAGCCTGCCTGGACAAAACGGAAGATATTGTCGATAAACAAAAGCACATTCTGACGCTCTCTGTCCCGGAAATATTCCGCCATCGTAAGCCCTGTCTCCGCCACCCGCATACGGGCTCCCGGGGGCTCATTCATCTGACCGAATACCAGCGCCGTTTTTTCCAGCACTCCGGATTCCTTCATCTCCGTCCACAAGTCGTTTCCCTCTCTGGACCGCTCCCCCACGCCAGTGAAAATAGAATAACCGCCATGCTCCGTGGCGATGTTTCGAATCAGCTCCTGAATCAGTACCGTTTTTCCCACGCCGGCGCCGCCAAACAGACCGATCTTACCACCCTTGGCATAGGGGGCCAGCAGGTCGATCACCTTGATGCCGGTTTCCAGCACCTCCACCACAGGACTCTGCTCCATAAAGGCAGGCGGCTCCCGGTGGATCACCCAATGCTCCTCTTCATCAAGAGGCTGGCCTCCGTCGATGGCCTCTCCCAGAACGTTGAACAGCCGCCCCAGTGTTTTCTCTCCAACTGGCACCTGAATGCCTGCCCCTGTGGCATATACCTCCATATCCCTGCACAATCCCTCACTGGCTGACAGGGTAATACAGCGCACTGTCCTGTGCCCCACATGCTGGGCCACCTCCATCACACACTGTTTTCCATGATTATCCACATAAAGAGCCTCTTTCATATAGGGAAGCTCCTGATGATCAAATTCCACATCGATTACAGGTCCCATCACCTGCACGATCCTACCTTTGCGCAAAAAATGATTTTCCGGCCCCGCCGTTTCCACTGTCTGATTTTTTTCTTCCAAAGCTTGTTCTGCCGCTTCCGTTGTCTGATTTCCTGTTTCCATAGCCTGTTCCTTTGCCATCCGCTTTTCCGCCGTCTGACTTACCTTACGTCAGACCTTGCTTCATCGGCGCAGGGCGCCTCCTTTCTTCCGTCTTAAAGCCTTAGCGCCGCTGATTACCTCGGTGATTTCCTGGGTAATCGCCGCCTGCCGCACCCTGTTATACTGAATCTGCAGAGCCTTAAGCATTTCCTTTGCGCTTGTAGTCGCCGCCTCCATGGCCATCATCCGGGAATTCTGTTCGCTGGTAAAGGATTCCACCAGCGCGCCAAATACAAATCCTCCAATATAATGGGGAATAATCCGCTCGATTACCACCTCTGGCGAGGGCAAAAGCTCCAATGCCTCCATAGGCGTATCGGCAGGCAAAGGCACATTGTACAGTTCCCTGCCCACCGGCAGCAGCCGGCTCATCGTCGCTTCCATATGGGCCGCATCAGTCATTTTCGTGTAAATAATAAAAATCTCATCCAGCTGACGCTGATTATAAAGCTCCAGCATCCGCTCAGAGATCACCCTTGCTCTGCCAAGAGTCGGATTCTGCGCCGTGTAATGAAAATGGGTATCAATCGGAATACCCTTTTTCGCAATATAATGATATCCCAGCTGGCCCACGATAAACAGCATATCATTGCCGCCCCCGGCATCCATCTCCCGCTGCGCCATCTTGATCACATTATGGTTATAAGCCCCGGCCAGCCCCTTGTCTCCGGTAATCACAATGTAGCCCGTCCGTTTCTTTGCCGGGTCATCGATGGGATGGGCGTCAAAATAAGGATGCTCCACATCCGGAAAATTCCGCATAATCCGCTCCAGCGTATATTGCAGCATATAAAAATACGGCTCCGTCTGCTCTAAGGCTTTTTTCGCCCGTTTCAGCTTGGAAGATGAAATCATATACATTGCATTGGTGATCTTCATCGTATCCCGGATGCTTTTCATCCTGCCCTGTATCTCTCTCGCTCCTGCCATCAATCGTTCCTCTTTTCCAAATACATGCCGTTTTCAGACACAGTCAGCTCACCGGCTCCGCTCCTTATATTCCTGCGCTATTTTGAGAATCTGATCTTCCAGTTTCTGGGATAGCGCCTTTTCCGTTTCAATCTGCTTCCCGATCTCAGGATAAGCGGTATCAAAGTAGTCCAGCATGCCCCTCTGAAATGCTTTTATTTTTTTCAGCTCCACATCCTGCATCACCTTATGAGTGGCTGCATACAGCGTAATCACCTGCTCATGAAGACTTAACGGACTGCACAGCGGCTGCTTTAACAGCTCCATCAGACCGTCCCCGTACTGCAGCTGCTCCTTTGTGGACGCGTCCAGATCGGAGCTGAACTGGGTAAATACCTCCATCTCCCGAAACTGGGCCAGGTCGATCCGGATACTGCCCGCAGCCTTTTTCATGGCCTTCGTCTGCGCCGCGCCGCCCACACGGGATACGGAAAGCCCCACATTCACCGCAGGACGCATACCGGAAAAGAACAGATCACTTTCCAAGAATATCTGACCGTCCGTAATGGAGATTACATTGGTGGGAATATAGGCCGATACATCCCCGGCCTGGGTTTCGATAATCGGCAGCGCCGTGATGGAACCGCCGCCAAGGGCCTCGCTTAACCGGCTGGACCGCTCTAAAAGTCTGGAATGTAAATAGAATACGTCTCCCGGATAAGCCTCTCTGCCCGGCGAGCGCTCCAGGAGAAGGGACAGAGCACGGTATGCCACCGCATGTTTGGACAGATCGTCGTAGACAATCAACACGTTCTTTCCCTGATACATAAAATATTCCGCCAGCGCCGTACCTGAATAAGGCGCCACATACTGCAGCGGCGCCGGATCGCTGGCCGTTGCGGACAGGATAATCGTATAGTCCATGGCGTCATGGCTTTTCAGCGTATTGACAATTTTCGCCACCGTAGAAGCCTTCTGTCCGATGGCCACATAGATGCAGATCACATCCTTGCCCTTCTGATTCAGAATCGTATCGATGGCAATGGAGGTCTTTCCCGTCTGCCGGTCCCCGATAATCAGCTCCCTCTGCCCCCGCCCAATGGGGAACATGGAGTCGATAGACAGGATTCCTGTCTCCATCGGCACACTGACCGACCTTCTCTCCACGATGCCCGGCGCTTCATTCTCGATAGGACGGTACCCGCTGCTTTCGATCTCTCCTCTGCCGTCTATGGGCGCTCCCAGCGCATCTACGATTCTGCCAATAAACGCGTCTCCCACCGGGATTCCCGCCATTCTGCCTGTACGGACTGCCCGTGAGCCCTCCCGGATCTCATCGTCACGGCCAAAGAGGATGCAGCCGGTCTCATCGGTACGCACATCCTGCACCATGGCCTTCACACCATTGTCAAAAAGCAGAATCTCACCGTACATGGCATGGCGGATACCGTCAAGGATCGCGATCCCGTCTCCCGCCCAGGTGACATAGCCCACCTCCTGTTTGGTTTCGGTCTCTCCCTGAAATTCCTGTACTCGCTCCCGGAAAATGGGGATGATATCCTGTACGCCTCTGGCCTTTTTTCCGTCTTCACCGGAAAACAGCTTCTGCTTTAACTGTCTTAGCCGACCTCTGGCGCTGAAATCATATTCCCGGCTGCCCGCCCGCAGCACAAAGCCGCTGATCAGACTGGGATCTTCTCTTAACTCCAGCTCTACCTCAGAACAATCCAGCTTTTCCCTGAGAAAGTCTGTCAGGCGCATAAGCTGTTCTTCGGAAGGCTCCGTTGCGTATAACAAAATTACTTTCTGCCCCATCAGAACCACCCGCCTTTATTTTCTTCCAGAATCTTCTCGGCGGCGTCCATGGCCAGAGCGGCAATATCTGATTCCATTTCTTTCAATGCCTTTTCTTTTTCCTCGGCGATAGCCGTCTGCGCTTTTTCCATCATCTGATCCGCTTTCTCGCCGGCTTCGCTTACGATGCGCCGGTACTCCGCCTCGCCGTCCTCCCTGGCCTTCTCTAAAATGCGGGCCGACTCCGCCTCGGCGGTATGAATCGACGCCTCATACTGCTTTTTCAGCTCCATCGCCTTCTTTTCCGTCTCGCTGGCAGAGGCAAACTGCCCCTCCAGCAAAGCCTTCCGCTCGTCCATCACCCTGATTACCGGCCCGAATAAAAATTTTTTTAATAACAAATAAAGTACTAGCAGATCCACGACGATAAAGAGAATATTAAAAAAATCTATCGTAAGCACTTTATTTCACCTGCCTTTCGTATTTATGGTTCCGTTACGCCCCTGCCAGTACACCCGGTCCAAACTTCGTTTCCAGCCGCTATCCTGCATCTGTAAATCGAGTTGCGCACTGATCGGGGCTCCGTTAATTCCAGTTCCGCAGCCGCCCTACTTTTACTGTCCCAGGAACAGAATGATACACAGCGCGATAACGAAGCCATAAACCGCAGTGGCCTCCGCCAGAGCACAGCCCAGCAAAAGGGAGGTTCTGATCTTGCCCTCCGCCTCTGGCTGTCTCGCGATGGCGTCCACCGCCTTACCAGTGGCGATCCCGATGCCCACGCCTGCTCCAATACCTGTAAATACTGCGATACCTGCTCCAATTGCAACTAATGTAGCCATAATAAAATCCTCCTAATTTAGTTCCGCAACTC
>CAJUPT010000078.1:0-4021 GCA_910588405.1 uncultured Lachnospiraceae bacterium
GCAGAGGACTGAAAATCCTCGTGTCGCTGGTTCGATTCCGGCTCTGGGCATTTTTCTTTTCATAATAACGGCAGAAGAATTATGCTTTTTCGGTTTTGATGGATTCTTTATTTATTCTTTGAAAGTTTATCATTTCATATAAGTACGTCAAAAATACCCCATAATGTTTTTTATTGAAAAATTTATTAAAAAATATATGAGAGATCTGTTTTAATTTTTTTGAGATATAATATTTAGAAATTCTTAAGCCGACTAATCCACAATCAGGGCTGGTTTTTCCACAATTCTTGCGTTATAATATAATCGTTTGTATTGTTATTGATATGGCATAAAATTTTAAGTAACTGTTTAAAGCGCCATATACATATAGAAAAGCAGAAAAACAATATAAAAGTAAAAATAACATCAGGAAAGGAAACAATATTGATTATGGATAAAATCAGAGTATTGGTAATATTTGGAGGATACTCCTCGGAATATGATGTATCTTTGCAGTCGGCCTATTCGGTAATTGAAAATCTGGATAAAAAGAAATATCAAGTGCTGCTGATGGGAATCACCAAAGAGGGCAAATGGTATCGGTATCATGGAAATGTGGACCGTATCCTTCAGGGAACCTGGCAGGATGATCTGGATCATCTGCGAACCGCTTTTATTTCACCGGAAAGAGGCGCTCATAAGATTATTGAATTCTATATGGGAATGATGGATGAGACAGAATTTGACATCGCCTTTCCGGTGCTCCATGGGAAAAACGGTGAGGATGGTACGATTCAGGGTTTGCTTACAATGGCAGGCATTCCGATCGCAGGCTGCGGTGTTCTTTCCTCTGCTTTGTGCATGGATAAAGACCGGGCCCATAAGCTGGCCTCTCTGGCAGGCGTTAAGGTGCCAAAATCAATTGTGCTCCGCCGTCAGGAGGCTGATTTACCAAAATTCCGTCTGGTAGGCATGGTGTCCGAGCTGCAATATCCTTTATTTGTAAAACCGATTAAAGCGGGGTCTTCTTTTGGTATCACAAAGATTTTTAATGGCGCCCAGCTGAAAGAAGCGGTGGATCAGGCATTTCAGTTTGACGATGAAGTGATTGTGGAGGAACAGATCGATGGCTTCGAAGTGGGCTGCGCAGTGATGGGCAATGATGCCCTGACAGTCGGCGAGGTGGATGAAATCGAATTGGCGGACGGATTTTTTGATTATACGGAAAAGTACACATTGAAAACCTCCAGCATTCATATGCCGGCCAGAATTGACAGTGAGACGGCTGAGCGAATAAAAGAGACATCCAAAGTAATTTATCATGCTTTGGGCTGCCAGGGCTTTGCCAGAGTAGATATGTTCCTGACTCCTGAGAAGGAAATTGTGTTCAATGAGGTGAATACGATTCCCGGTTTTACCTCTCACAGCCGGTATCCGAATATGATGAAGGGGATCGGAATGGATTTTTCCAGCCTTCTGGACAATGTGATTCAGCTTGGACTTCATCCACATAGTCTGTAAGCCGCAGGAGGAATCGATGATCTCGAAAGTAAAAAAATATCCTTTATTGGACTGGTTTCGAATGGCGGCTGCGATTTTGGTGGTGGCGATTCATACTTCACCCTTATCCTCCTTGAATGAGTCTGCGGATTTTATTCTGACCAGAATCATAGCCAGAATCGCGGTACCTTTTTTCTTTTTAATTACCGGTTTCTTCATGGGACCGGAAGCAGAAAAAAGAGGGTGGCGCTGTGCCGTTAAATTCAGCAAAAAAATCGGAATGATTTATGGATTTTCTATCCTTTTGTATCTGCCGCTGAATTTATATACCGGTTATTTTAAAGAGGATTTTTCTGCCGTAAAGCTGGTGAAGGATCTGTTTTTTAACGGTACATTTTATCACATGTGGTATCTGCCGGCGGCGATTATAGGGATGCTTCTTGTTTCTGTCCTGGTGAAAACTGTGGGTGTTCATATAGGGTTGTTTATTACGCTGATTTTGTATGCGGTTGGCCTTATGGGAGACAGCTATTACGGCGCCGCACAGCAGGTTCCTTTTTTAAAACTGATTTACGACAAACTATTTTTGGTTTTTGATTATACGAGAAACGGTCTGTTTATGGCGCCGGTTTTTCTGATGGAGGGAATGTGGATCAGGCGCCGCAGATTTGATAAAAGAAATCAAAAGACGGATGGTTCCAAAACGAAAAGGAATTATGGCAGTCAGGGAAAAGCGGCAAAGCGGCTCTCATGGGTTGCTCTTATGGCCGGACTGGTTATCTGTATGGCTTTGCTGATTACGGAAGGATTGTGGGTTCACCGGAATGAATGGGCCAGACATGACAGTATGTATATTGCGCTGCCTTTTGTGATGTATTTTCTGTTTGGACTGCTGCTTCGGTTTAACAGGGGGCAGGACCGGCTGATTCGGGCGGCTTCTCTGATCGTATACCTGATTCATCCGTGGATGATTGTGGCGGTGAGAGGGGCGGCAAAAGCCGTTCATATGGAAGAACTGCTGATTCAGCAAAGCCTGGTGCATTATCTGGCCGTATTGGCCGGTTCTCTGGTTATGGCTGCCGTCGTATGCTGTATCAGCAGAGGCAGAAAGAAATCCTCCGTTACGGTGAGACAGGTTGATTTTTCTCAGATAACGATGAAGAAGGCTGACTTTTCCGGCGCAAGGGATGATAAAGATGCTGCTGAGACTGGACAAATTTCTGTTATTTTTCAGGATAATGACAGGGAACAGAGAGAAAGGAATCAAGAGGGAGAAAGAACAAAAGAACCGGAAATTTTGGATAGGGCTGCCCAGGGTCCGGATATTTACCAGGATGAAGCGGAAACCGGAAAAAGAGCCTGGGCGAGAGTCGATCTTGGGGCAATCAGTCATAATTGTGAAGTTTTGAAAAAGCTGCTTCCGGATTCCTGCGGGATCATGGCGATTGTAAAAGCGGACGGGTATGGCCATGGGGATATAGAAGTCGCCCGGGAATTGAATCAGTGCGGCGTCAATGCTTTTGCGGTGGCTGCCATTGAAGAAGGCATCGGTTTGCGAAAAGCCGGCATCCGGGGGGAAATTCTGATTCTTGGATACACGGACCCGGAGCTGGCAGATCAGCTGAAACGGTATGATCTGTGTCAGACGATTGTGGATAATGAATACGGCCTGAAGCTGAATGCCGTGGGGGTTAATGTCAAGGTATATGTGGGGATTGACACCGGCATGCACCGTGTGGGCATTCTGGCCGAGGATGTGGAACGGATCAAAGATTTGTACCGGCATCGCTATCTGAAGATACAGGGTATGTTTTCTCATCTGTGCGTATCCGACAGTCTGGCGGAAGAGGATGTCGCCTATACCGATGAACAGATTACCCGATTTTTCCGTCTGGTGAATCATCTTCAGTCGGAAGGTGTGGATACCGGAAAAATTCATATTCAGGCCAGCTTCGGCATTGTGAATTATCCGGATTTGCCCTGTGATTATGCCAGACCGGGACTGGTGCTTTACGGCGTTCTGAACGGGGAGGGGACAGGTTATGAGAAGCGGCCTGATGTTTGGCCAGCCCTTTCTCTCCATGCCAGAATCGGCGCCATAAAAGAAATTCAGGCGGGAGACAGCGTCAGCTACGGCCGCACATTTAAGGCCGCGGCTCCGATGAAAATCGCAGCCGTTACCATCGGTTATGCGGACGGGATACCGAGAAATCTTTCCGGTTCGGGCGGATGGGTTCTGGTTCATGGCTGTAAAGCGCCTGTGTTGGGCAGGGTCTGCATGGATCAGATGATGATTGATATCAGCCATATCCCTGATGTGGAGAGCGGAGATAAGGTCACTCTGATCGGAACAGACGGAACAGAGCAGATTAGTTGTGAGCTGTTTTCCGAGTGGTGCGATACGATTCCAAATGAAATATTAACCCAATTAGGAACCAGAGTCAGCAGGATATATATTTGAAATTCTTCCGGGCCAGGGGGTTCAGGAGGACTGCAGCGGTACTAAAACAGCGAAAGTCCGTACAAGCCTCGGAAGGATTAA
>CAJUPT010000078.1:4121-13054 GCA_910588405.1 uncultured Lachnospiraceae bacterium
AGGACTGCAGCGGTACTAAAACAGCGAAAGTCCGTACAAGCCTCGGAAGGATTAACGGACGCTTAGAGGCCGTAAATCCTTCCAGAACCAGGGGGCTTGGAAGGACTGCAGCGGTACTAAAACAGCGAAAGTCCGTACAAGCCTCGGAAGGATTAACGGACGCTTAGAGGCCGTAAATCCTTCCAGAACCAGGGGGCTTGGAAGGACTGTAGCGGTACTAAAACAGCGAAAGTCCGTACAAGCCTCGGAAGGATTAACGGACGCTTAGAGGCCGTAAATCCTTCCAGAACCAGGGGGCTTGGAAGGACTGTAGCGGTACTAAATTAGGAGGAATAAGTTGTGATACACTATATAAAAGAAGCTGAAAAAAAGACATTTACCAGAGATTCGGAAACGATCAAGCTGGTCAGCGATATTATCGATCAGGTCATTCAAAAGGGTGATCGGGAGCTGAAAGAATTAAGCTTAAAATTTGACGGAATCAAAATTGACGAGCTTCGCGTCTCAGAAGAGACGGTAAAAGCGGCATATGATCAGGTGGATGCAAAAACAGTGGAGGCCATGAAATTTGCTGCCGAACAGATTCGTTTTTACGCGGAAAAACAGATGGAATGTCTGAAACCTTTAGAAGACGTAAGTCAGGTGGAAGGCGTTACCCTTTCCCATAAGCTGGTACCGGTGGATTCGGTGGGCGCTTATGTGCCGGGCGGCAGATATCCGCTGCCTAGTACGGCACTGATGCTGGCAATCCCAGCGAAGGTGGCAGGCGTAAAACGGATCGCGGCATGCAGCCCGCCTTCGAAGGTAAACGGCGGCATTCACCCTGCGGTACTGGTGGCTATGGATATTGCCGGTGTGGATGAAATCTATCAGGCAGGCGGCGCCCAGGCTGTGGCGGCGTTTACCTATGGTACGGAGTCTATCCAAAAGGTGGACATGATCGTAGGACCGGGAAATCGGTTTGTGACAGAGGCAAAGCGTCAGGTACTGGGGGAAGTGGGGATTGACAGTTTGGCCGGTCCCAGCGAGGTATTGATTATCGCCGATGAAACGGCAGATCCGGATTTTACGGCCATCGATCTGCTGGCCCAGTGTGAGCATGACCCGAATGCCAGAGCTACGCTGGTGACTACCAGCCGGGAACTGGCGGAGAAAACGCTGGAAAAAGTGATTCAGTTTGCGAAGGAACTGCCCACAGGCGCGATTTCAGGACAATCCTGGGAGGATAACGGCATTGTGATGGTTGTAGATTCCATGGATGAGGCGATTGCGATCGCCAATGAGATGGCGCCGGAGCATCTGGAAGTTCAGGCAAAAGAGGAGGATAGAATCGCCGACCGGCTGCTTCATTTCGGTTCTCTGTTTGTGGGAAATTATACGCCGGTAACTTTCGGCGATTACTGCTCCGGCACAAACCATACCCTTCCCACCATGCGGACCGCCAGATATTCCAACGGCGTATGGGCAGGAACCTTTGTCAAAACCGCATTCGTTCAGCATGTGTCGGAACAGGGATGTAAAAATCTTTCCGGTCACTGTATTCGTTTGGCAGATGTGGAAGGGCTGATGGCACATAAAAAATCTGTTGAAATCAGAATTTCCAAAATTTAATAATTGTTTCTAAAAATAAAACGGAGCGTGCCGGAAATAAGCAGCGGTTTACGGACACGCTCTGTTTATATAGATCGATAATAAAAATACTGGTTACATTAACTTATCTGTGAATGATACAAATAATTTAACCCTTTTAAGATCAGAACCCGATCCACAATAATATCGCACTCACAGTACTGTGCAATCAGTCCGGACAAGCCGCCCGTCAAAACGATGCAGTGCTTTTCTCCGAATTGTTTTTCAATCCTGCGCGCCAGCCCGTCTACCATGGAGGCATGTCCGTATACGATCCCGCTGTTAATGGCATCCTCCGTATTGGCGCCGATCAGCTGTTCCGGATTGCTCAGCTCATAAGAGCCTAACAGAGACGCCTTGGAGAGCAGTGCGTCGGACCCGGTTTTAATTCCCGGGCTGATCAGTCCGCCGATAAATTCTCCCTGTTTATTCAGCACGGAACAGGTGGTGGCGGTACCCAGGTCAAAAATAATGGCGGGAAGGGGATATTCGTGAAGAACCGCCGTGGCATCTGCGATCCGGTCGCTTCCCAGCGTGGCCGGATAGTCCAGCTTAATCGGGAAAGGAGCGGGAATCTCCCGTTTCACGATAACAGGAAGCAGATACAGTGTCTCGATAATGGCCTTTTCAATAGAATGGGTCACTTCCGGAACAACAGAGGATATAATCGCTCCAGTAATCACTTTCGGATCTTTAAAATATAATCTGATCAGATCATTCAGCTGCAGCGCGTATTCTGCGGCCGATTTGTCTTTGTGGGTCGCCATACGGAAAGAATGGAGAATCTGTCCGTCCACAATGCCTCCGCACAGGATATTTGTATTTCCGATGTCTACTGCAAGTAACATGTTTTCCTCTTTTCTGACCTAGGCTTTCCACTGTGGGTATCTGCCGTGTCATTTTGATCGGTTTGAATAATCAGGCGATAGTTCCTGAAACGTGAAGTACAGATGATTATATAGCTTTACCTTTACAACATATTATCATTATATTTTAATTGGGTAAAGAGTTTTTTTCCATGTTGCATTCGATGTTTTATGATGATAAAATAAAAATGATGCGGTTTGACCGATATGACCTTTCACCGGAAATTGCTTAAGCGAATAACATTTGGAAAAATATAAAAAATAAAGGAGGAGCGAACAGGATGAATATAGAATTATGGCAGAAGGCCGTGGAATTTCACGGGCATAAATGCGTGGGACTGGCATTCGGTTTCCGTATGGGAGAAGAGGCAAAAAAGATCTTCGGCGAGGATGAGGAAATTTACTGCAGGATGCCCGTGAAAAGCTGTATCACCGACGGTATTACCGGCGCGACCGGCGCGTCTGTGGAAAATGGCCGGATTCAGGTGGACGAGAGCCTGAATAACTTTATCTTTTACATTAAAGACGACGACGAGGGCTGGGCTTTCAGACAGAAAAAGATGGAGCTGCCGGAAGGGACCGATCCCGTTGCCGCGGTGCTGACTTATGACAGGGATATGATTGTGACGGTTGATCCCTGGGATATGTAGTGAAAAAGAATTTCCTAATGATATAAAGAAGCTGCCGCCTGACTCTCTCAATCAGGTGGCAGCTTTTTTTGCTGATACAGTTCCAATGTTCTCATGGATATCCTGCAGTAATCTCTCACATATACATCATCCAGATCACATTTTAAGATATCCTGAATTTTCTGAATCCGATACAAAATCGTATTGCGATGGGTAAATAATTTGGATGCCGTTTTGGAGGCGGAGCGTTCATGATCCAGAAAACATTTTAAAGTAGTCAACATCTCATCTCCGCAAGCTTGCTGCATTTCCCATAACTCTACGATTCCGGGCATACAGGCTTCTACGCAGTCAGACAGAGAAGAAGAATCAATGATAAAATCCAGCGCATAATCAAAAAAGTGATAAAAGCGCTCGTCCTTGTGAAACAGGGTACCATAAAAGCAAGCGGATTCCGCCTGTTTATAAAGACGGTTTGCCCGCTCCAGTCTTTTACACGGAAGGCTGAAGCTGATGACAATGGGATTGTTGGCCAGCATATCTTTAAAGAATGTCATGGCGGAATGGTCCGTACTCAAATCAAAATTAGAAAGCAGCAGAATATACGGATTTTTTTTCAGGACAATACACTGGGGGAACCTCTGCATAACCGTTTGCGCCATCACATCCAGATTGGCACGCATCCCTTGTTGATCAGAATCCTGATGCAGCCTGATCAGGGCAAGATGGTAAATGCTGTCTGCATCCCATTGCTGATAATGCAGCTGTTTTTCCAGCTTTTGATGATCGCAGGGCTTTCCAAACAGAATATTATAAAAAACATTACCGTTGTCCTGGGTAATTTCATAATGATGCCTGCCCAAACAGGGCTCCAGCAGTCTGGCCAACCGTTCTAAAAGCTGGTAATCCCCCTCGTTGAGCGCCCGGTCTCTGGCCAGAAGATTCAGATGGCCATATGACACATCGTTAAAATACAGATGATAATAAATACCTGCATATTTCATCATTTGATTGATATTGAATTTGTAGGCTTGAGATCCATGGCGGTGAAATGCGATATTAGAGTACTGGTGTTTCATCATATTAATCGCGTTTAAAGAGGAATAGCCGTATTGATACAGATATGCCCATTCATCGTCCAGATCGCTGGGACCGTACTGCCTAGTGATTCCCAGCACCTTGTTGTTTCCGTCAAACAGAACGAGAGGATTGTGGAAAACAGGCCAGCAAAGATTGACTGCTTCCTGATAATTGCCATCGTTTATATATTTTCTCAGCTGTTGATACCAGTCTTCAAAATAGTCAAAGGTACCCTGTATGATCTCAAAGGCTTGCGTAAGCTTCATATTGCGGATTTTGATGATATTGCCTTCCCCGTTGCATACGATATAATCTTTTTCAGGATATACATGGACACAGTTGGTGGCGTAAGCCAGCCTTGCGCTGTTTAAGATAGCCGGCGCTTTTTCATCGATTTCCAGTTCAAGATCAAAGGAAGAAAGCCGATTGGCAATGTTCCACATACTTAATTTCATAATTTCCTCTTTTCCGGAGCATTTCTGTGTCATCCCGATAGACGGGAAATCTGTTTTTAGACGCAGCAATATATATGCCCGTGAGTATCACTTAGATTTATACTGAATAATTTTTATGCAAAGTGATGAAATGCTAATTCCTACAAAAATCGTAAATCAATTGAATGATAAAATTGTGTTTTTTACCCATAGAATTAAGGGTAGTCATTTTTTATAATAAATATAACATAAACGTGGGTAAATGTAAATTTAGAAACAAGGCAAAAGAAAAAGCCTGGAAAAAGGAGGAAGTAGATTATGGCAAATCTGACACCAAAAGAAAATTATATGCGACTGACCAGAGGGGAGTGTCCGGAATACGTACCGATTTATACGATGATGCAGATTCCGGGGATGCCTCCTGTTGCGGCGTCCATGTTCAGTCCCAGTATATTAGGTGCATTCCGCGGTCCTCAGGGCGGTATTGATCCCTGGGGTGTAAAATATGTAACCAGCGAATCCACTAATAACGGCGCAATCCCTGAGCCAAATAATTTTATTCTTGACGATATTACCAGATGGAGAGACGTTCTGAAAAAACCGGACTATTCTCATGTAGACTGGGAAGCATTGGCGAAGAAGGACCTGGAAATGTCCGGTATCGATCCCACACAGACTGCTCTGGTGCTGAATGCCCAGGCCGGTGTGTTCCAGGAGCTGGTGGCGTTTATGGGCTTTACGGAAGGCTTATGCGCTATGTATGAGGAACCGGAAGAAGTAAAGGCTATGTTTGACTTTATCACAGATGTCTATCTGGAAACACAGAATGCATTTATGGATTACTATAAACCGGATATCTATTACATTTTAGACGATTCCGCAACCCAGAAGAATCCTTTTATCTCTCTTGATATGTTTCGCGAGTTCCTGATGCCTTATTATAAGAAGATGGCAAAACCGGCGATTGACAGAGGAATCCCGATTCAATTCCATAACTGCGGACGCTGTGAGGATTTCCTGGATGATATGGTGAATGATCTGGGCGTCCGTATCTGGGACCCGGCACAGACGATGAACGATCTGGCAGCCATAAAGAAGAAATACGGCAATAAGCTGGCTATGGTTGGCGGCTGGGATTTCAAGGTGCCGGACAGCTGGCCGGAGGTAGATGAGGAATGGGTGCGTTCTACGGTCCGTCACTCCATCGATACGCTGGCACCGGGCGGCGGTTATGCGTTCAGCGGCGCGGTGTTAGGAGAGGCCGGCGACGAAACGACGATGAAGGTCAACGGATGGGTTGCTGATGAGGCGGAAAAATATGGCCGTCAGTTCTATAAATAATGATTTGTTAAAGGAGAAATACATGAATTTAAGAGAAAACGCTATGGCGATTTTAAACCGGCAGCAGCCGGATTTCTACGGAGATTTGATGAACGCGATCCAGCTGGTTCCGGACCCGGTTCTTATGGACAATAGGGTGCCTCAGGATGGCTTGGAGCATCCTGATTCTTGGGGTACTATTTATATCTTCAAGCCCGGCTCACCGGGCCCCCATCCTCATGTCAATGATTCCAATGCGGTAATCAAGGACATCGAAAAATGGGAGGAACAGATAAAGGTTCCTGATCTGGATCATCTGGATTTTTCCGAAGCAAAAAAGGTAGCCGATTCTGTGGACAGAAAAGAAAAATTTGTGGGCTTTATGTTCAGCGGCGGTCTGTTTGAGCGTTCTCATCATCTGATGGGTATGGAAAATGCATTGATTAATTATATGGACTATCCTGATGAGATGGCGGCACTTTTGCGGGTGATTGCGGATTATAAGATTAAATATATTAGACTGATGGCAAAGGAAGTTCATCCGGATATCATCTTTTATCATGATGATTGGGGTTCCAAGCAGAATCTGTTCCTGCCGCCCCGTATCTGGAGGGCTATTATCAAGCCTCTTCAGAAGGAGATATCAGACGTTATTCACGAGTGCGGCATGATTTATATGCATCATGCGGATTGTATCTGTCAGCCGATTGTCACCGATATGGTGGAGATTGGCGTGGATATCTGGCAGGGTGTAATCGCACAGAATGATATTGTGGAAATTCAGCGTATTACTGAAGGAAAGCTGGCTATGGTGGGTGGAATCGACGGACCGAAGGTAGATATCGAGAATATCACTGAGGAGCAGATTCGCGCTGAGGTTCGGAGAGCCATCGATACATATTGTCCGGGCGGTCGTTTCTTCCCTTCTATCCCTAACGGAATCTGTTTCAGAGAGTGGAATAATTCGATTGTAATGGATGAATTAGAGAAATACGGAAGACAGTTTGCTTTAGAGCATCCTGTTGGATAATATAATCTGGCGCAGTGTGTTTTTGTAAGGAAATACACTGCGCTGATTTTTTCTGTTTTCCGAAATGTTATTATTTTGCGGAAATTTTGTTTTTATGTCATAATAGAGTTAAGAAACAGAAAAAAAGAACAGAAAGTAATTGCCTGTGTCCGGATAAAGTGAGATTTGACTAAAGTATGATTTTTGGTTGGATTTGCGGAAGACTGATTTGTAAAAGTCAGGGTTGTGCGCATGGAATCAAACAAAGAGGTTTGCTTAAATATAATGCGGTTGCTAGGGAATGATTGTTACGGAATGGTGATTAGGAGGCGGATAATATGAACAAGGAAAACTGGCCGGACAGTGAATCACTTTATGAACGTCTGAAAAAATACGGCAAATCGGATTACTACCCTTTTCATATGCCGGGTCATAAGCGAAAAGACATGGTCTTTGAAAATCCTTTTGACTGGGATATCACGGAGCTCGACGGTTTTGACGATCTCCATCATCCGACAGGTATTTTAAAGGAGGCAATGGAAGAGGCGGCGGCCTTTTATCAGAGCGACGCCTCTTATTTTCTCGTAAACGGAAGCAGCTGTGGGATTCTTGCGGCTATTTCCGCCGCCGTTCATCCGGGCGATAAGCTTTTAATGGCCAGAAACTGCCATAAGTCTGTTTATCATGGGGCACTGGTAAATCAATTGGAGACGGCGTATCTATATCCGGATATTTTAGAGGACTTTTCCTGTGCCGGAGGGATTACGGCGGAACAGACAGAAGCGGCATTGCGGCAGGATGTGGAGCGAAAAATCGGATGCGTCGTGATGACGTCTCCCACCTATGAAGGGCTGGTATCCGATGTGGAGAAAATCGCCGGGATTGTCCACAGTCATGGCGCTATTCTGATTGTGGATGAGGCCCATGGCGCTCATTTTCCTTTTCATCCGGCGTTTCCCCGATCGGCCCTTACGCTGGGAGCAGACGCGGTGATTCAGAGTCTGCACAAAACGCTGCCTTCCCTGACGCAGACGGCCCTTCTCCATATCAGGGGGGACAGGATCGACCGGAACAGGGTAGAGACTTATCTGCGTGTATATCAGAGCTCCAGTCCCTCTTATGTGCTGCTGGCCAGCATCGACCAGTGCATCCGGTTTATGACAGGCAGCAGGGGGAAGGAGGCTGTGGAGAGGTATGTGGAGCATCTTACGGATGTGAGGCAGAAGCTGTCCGGGCTGAAACAGATCAGGCTGCTGGATGAAAGGGTTGTGGGAAATTATGGAATTTATGGGCTGGACCCGGGGAAGCTGGTATTGGGAAGTGTTCGGCAAAACGCTCCGGTGACGCCTTTTGCCGAATTATCTGTTGGAGGAGCCTGCATGACCGGGAAGGATCTGTACCGGCGGCTCCGGGAACGGTATCATTTGCAGCCGGAAATGTGTACGGATCGTTCGGTTACGCTGATGACATCCGTAAATGACAGCCGGCAGGGGTTTGATCGTCTGTTGGAAGCAGTGGAGGAAACAGACCGGGAAATGGATCAGAAAATGAGCCGGAAATCAGGCAGAGAATCAGATAATCGACAAAATAATATAAAGACAGAAAAAAGGATGAAAATAGAAGAAAACACCGAAAAGCCCATCGCCCGGCTGCCTATTTTCCTGGCTACCGCCGCTTCCTGTGAGTTGATTCCTTTGGAAGAAAGCCAGGGTCGAATCGCGGCGGAACTGGTCTGTCCTTATCCGCCCGGCATCCCCATACTGGTTCCGGGAGAGGAGATTACGGAAGCCTGTGCCGATCGGGTAAAGGCATATCTGGAACAGGGATTTGAGATTCACGGAATCCGGACAGGGGGAAACAGATTTCAGATATCGGTGCTGAAATAAGACGCTGAAAAACAGAATTTTAGTGCTGACCGGACATGCCCAGGGAGATTCTTTTTTAAAAATACTTCTATTTACAGGCC
>CAJUPT010000079.1 GCA_910588405.1 uncultured Lachnospiraceae bacterium
CCTGCATTGGTTTAATCCGCTGGTTCATCTTATGAGCCGGGAAATTACCAAGGCCTGCGAATTTTCCTGTGATGAAGTTGTCCTAGCTAAAACGGGGAGCGGCAACGCGCAGGACTATGGAAAAACCTTGCTTGACGCTATGGCGGCAGTGGGGAGATGCAAGGAAAATCTCGGAGCCGACATGTTAAGTGAAAATAAACAGCTATTGAAAGAGAGGATAAGCGCAATTATGAACTTTAAGAAAAAGTCAACGGCGGTACGCCTTTTAACGGGTGTGCTGACGCTGTGCGTGATGTTCGGGGCGGCTTTCGTTGGCGTTTACCCTGTTGCCGCGGCAACTGATCGCACAACAGGCAAGCCCCAGGTTTCTGTGGATCAAACTCCCGTACAAGGGAACACAGGCACAAGTAGCAGGGACTATGCGGCCCAGGCGGAGCGGTACTATGAGGCTGACAGCCTGCCGCTGTTTGAAATCACTTTTCCCCGGCTGGATGAAAATACGCAAAAGAAATGGCTTGAAAAGTTCTATGCTGATGGAGACTTTGCATTTTTCTCTGTCGCCGTGCGTTGGCTTGACACAAATTCCACTTTGTTTGCCGGTTTCGCTGAAAAAGCGTATGCCGATGAAGAAATGGCGTTTTTCTCCACCTTGACGGACTGCATGGATGAAGCGAAGCTGGAACTTTGGCTGGACAGGGCTTTGGAAGATGAAAACTGGGCATTTCAATCCATCCTCTTTGATAAGCTGGACCGGGGGGAGGAATTTGACGAGCTGGAAGAAAAGCAGGAGAAAGAGTGGGCTGAAGCCCAGGCGGCGCAATACCGGGCTGTGGGCGTTACGATGGATGGAAAGGACTATTACTGTCAGGGCCAGCTTGTCAACATCTTTCTAGACATACAGGCCAACGGAGCCTTTTGCACGCTGAATATGAACCCAAAAGGAACCGTCAATATCAAAATTGTCCGTGACGCGAATAACAAAATCACCGGTGCTTCCTATATGACCGAGGCGGAAGTGGTGGAACTGCTGGGGGATCTGAATGGCCCGGATGATTAAAGCGATGTGGAAATCATCCCCGCTGTTTTTGATACCGCAGCGGCAGAAGAAACCATTTCCCTGGGGGAATACACTTAATGGAAACGAGTCATGAAATTGTAACTTTTTTCTGGTATAATCAAATGTATATACGGAATCTTTCGGTTTCGGCCGTTGAGGCTAAAAGTGCGGAAGGTGGCCAGGGGATTCCGAATATATACGAAAACGAAAAAGGTGGAAATTCACGATGACTGATTTGTATTATATTGAAGATGATCCCGATATCGCAGGGGTTGTGAAAGAATATTTGGAGCAAAAGGATTTTAAGGTGACGGTATGCGGGACGCTAGAGCAGGCGAGGCAGGCGTTGCGGATACGGGTGCCCACCCTTGTGCTGCTGGACTGGAGCATGCCGGACGGCCGCGGCGACAGCCTGTGCCGATGGATTCGCGACAGATGGAAGGAGCTGCCGGTTATTTTTCTGACGGTTCGGGGAGATTCCTGCGATATTGTGTCCGGGTTTCGGAACGGGGCGGATGATTATGTGGTGAAGCCCTTTGCGCTTGAGGTATTGTATTCCCGCATTCAGGCATTGTTGCGTCGGACGGGCAATGTGGCGAAGCGGTATCTTTCCTGCGGCAGAATTGTGATCGATGTGGAGCGGAGAACGGTTTTCTGTTATGGGGGAGAGGAATCCGGCGGACAAATTCTGCTTAGCGCCGCCGAATACCAGCTGCTTTTATATCTGATGCAAAACAAAGGAAAAACCGTCACCAGAGAAAAAATCCTGGAGCAGGTATGGGATGTGAACGGCAATTATGTGAACGACAACACCCTGACGGTTACGATGAAACGGCTGCGGGATAAGCTGGGGCAGCCGGCCTGCCTGAAAACGGTCAGGAGCGTGGGCTATCGTATGGAGGAGGGGATATGAGCGGGCGGAAGAATTATCTGGTGACGCTGGGGCTTGTATTATCTGTCAGTCTGATTGCCGTTTCTGTCTCCATTATGCTGGCGGCCCGTCATTATGGCAGGGTTCAGTTTGATTTGCTGAATGCGCTTTGCGGAGAGATCGTGGAGCGGGAGCCGGAGACGAGAAAAATTATTTCCGCTGTGCTAAAGGAATATGTGGGCGGAAAGGCTGATGGGACGGCGGAAACCGATCTGTTGTCAGAACTGGGGTATTGCATATCGGATTTTTCGGGTTCTGTTTACGGGCAGAGCGGTTTATGGCAATGGGTCCGGCAGAGTGTGCCGGCGGCGCGTTCTATTATGAAGTATCCGGCAGGGTTTGCCGGTGATATATTTTGCCGCATCGGTTTTGCGGCTGCCGGATTTTTAGTGGGAGTTGTACTCTTTCTGTTTACTTTTTTATATCGGAATAAAATGGAGGCCGGGCGGATTCTGGCCCTGGCGGATTATCTGGAACGGGTAAATACCGGACAGGCAGCGGTTCTTTCCGCGTCCGGGGAAGATGATTTTTCAAAGCTTGAAGACGAGATATACAAGACGGTAACTTACCTCTATCAGACGAAGGAAGCGGCGGTGCAGGCGAAAAATGATTTCGCCGAAAATTTGTCCAATATCGCCCACCAGATCAAAACGCCGATTACGGCTGTTTCTTTGTCTCTGCAAATGCTGAAAACCCGCGGCAATTCCTCCGGACTGCCGCAGGACAGCCATTTGCAGAGCAGAGGAACGGATTTTTATACCAGGCACTTGGAGCAGATCGAAAAGCAGCTTTCACGGCTCACGCATCTGGAGGAAGCCCTGCTGGTTTTATCCCGGCTGGATGCCGGGACGCTGCCTCTGCAAAAGAAGGAGACGGATGTCTATACCCTTCTTGTCCTTGCGGCGGACAATCTGCAGGAGCTGTTTGCTGGTTCCGGAGCTTTTGCCGATATCCCGGAGCTGGGGGAGATGATGATCGCGGCCGATCCGGACTGGACGATGGAGGCGGTGATGAACCTGATGAAAAACTGCATGGAGCACAGCAGGGGGAAAACCGTTCATTGCTCCTATGCCCAGAATCCCTTGTATACGGAAATTCTGATCTGGGACGAGGGGGAGGGATTTGCGAAGGAGGATATTCCTCATCTTTTTGAGCGGTTTTACCGGGGGCAGAACGCGGGAGAGGGCGGCATCGGCATCGGGCTGGCTCTGGCGAAAGAGATAATCGAGCGGCAGAACGGGACGATACGGGCGAGAAACAAAAGGGACGGCGGCGCCTGCTTTGAGGTTCGGTTTTACAGTCATTGAAACATATGCAACGTGTGCTGGAACGGGGTAGTGGCGGGCAAGCCAGATGTTTTTTTGTTCCATCATGAAAGCCGGGCTAAAGCTGCCTACCACACTCTTTTGCGTATGGCCGCATCACCCCCGATACAGACAGCTATATAAATCACCCAACAAAGCCCAAACGTCACAAAGGAATTCCCCGGCAGAGGAATCGGTGCGATCTGCCCGGAGAAACCGCCTGCCAGTCCGTCCAGGATGTTAAAGCAGCAGGACAGGGGGATGAGTGATAAAATCCATATATTTGGCAGCATAAAAAGCCGTTTTGCCTTTGCTTTGCCTGCAGTGTCGATGAATTGCCCTGTCAAAAAGATTCCTGTTCCGAACAGCATAAGAACCAGTCCGATGCCGACGGCATAAACCATTTGCCGCTCGATCCAGACGATGACAGCCGAGACCAGGCCGATACCGTTCAGGGTCGTGCCTGCGATGGAAAAGACCGCCGCGTTCCATTTCTTTTCAGACTCCTTTGCAGGCTCCATTCCTTTTAAAAGGTAATCCGTAGTCGTTTCAAAATAGTCGCTTAATAAAATGATTTTCTCAAGATCAGGCGTACTCTGTCCGCTTTCCCATTTGGACACTGCCTGCCGGGAAACGCCGATCTGTTCGGCCAATTCTTCCTGGGATATGCCCCGGGATTTTCGCAGATGCTGGATTCTGTCCGCTATGTTCATCAGTATGACCTCCCTTGTTTGTTTATGGGTGTATATCTATTATAACTGAATCAGCGGTTGCAATACAACCATTCTGCCCTTACGATTTGGCAACCGGCAGTTGCGCCGGGGTGGAAAATCAAAAAGCAGTGGCGTAATGACGGGTGTTGTGCTAAGATTGTTCTCATATGACAGCGCATCCCTGATGGAGGGATATAAAAGTTTGCGGAGGTGCAGGTATGTATCAATGGGTAAATGTAACGGATACTTTTTCGGGATCGCAAAGGTATTACAAAAATACTTATCTTGAAATCTGTGAAGTGTTTGACGAAGTGGTGGAGGTCAGTCTTTTTTCTTCGGAAGATACCCCATATGAGATTTATTTTTCGTTTGGAATTATGTATGGAATTGTTTATGCGGAAAAAGAAAATGCATACGAAAAACGAGAGCAGATGAAATCGGATTTAGAACAGGAATATCGTAAAAATAAAGAACCATCGAAAGATTTTATTAACAGCTTTGCAAAAAAATATGATGTATGTCTGCCGGGTGATATTTTCTTTGATGATTCATGGATGTATGAGCTGATGGGTCTTTGAGGATATAATATGATGCATTCTCGGAGTTTTTTTCCATTTTCCAACAGGATAATTGACATGAAAATATCAAATTTTCCTGCGTTTAGAGGCTGGTTGATGAAATATATGCAGCGTGCGCTGGAGCGCAAGTTTTTACGTATGAGTTCTTTTTTAAAATAGAGAAAAGCGCTGATAATAAACCAGGGATGAATAATATATAGTGTGGTCAGATGAGGCAGGCAAATCTGATCAAGAACGGAGGACAGACAGGATATGGTTGAGGTTATGACAGATAAACAATTTGACAAAATTATAAAGATGATTTCAATGATCCTGGATGGATGCAAGGATTTGGACGAAGCAAAAAAGAAAGTAAACGAACTTTTGGACACACACGAAAAAGAAGATTGATGAAAAAGAGCGGAACTTGCCACCGCTCTTTTTTTGAAAACAGGTGAATAAAGTATGTGTATTGTCACCGAGCTGTAACTTTCATTTGTTATAATGAAACAGGAAAATGACGCTCAAGGGGTGTCATTATTCTGGAAACGAAAGGTATCGGCCGGGAAAGGAAACAGCAGGATGGAAATTTTAAAATGTGAAGGAGTCCGAAAGGTATACGGCTCCGGTGAAAATCAGGTAGTGGCATTGGACGGGATCGACCTGTCTGTCGGCAAGGGGGAGTTTGTGGCGGTGATCGGGGCGTCCGGTTCGGGGAAGTCCACACTTTTGCATATTTTAGGGAGCGTGGACAAGCCCACGGAAGGGAAAGTGACGATCGACGGAACCGACCTTTCTCAGTTAAACCCGACTCAGGCGGCGATTTTCCGGCGCAGGAAGGTGGGGCTGGTGTATCAGTTTTACAATCTGATTCCCACCCTTACCGTGGAGAAAAATATTCTGATGCCTCTGGCTCTCGATAAGAAAAAGCCCAATCGGGAATATCTTGAGAAGGTGGTCGGCGCTCTCGGCATTGCGGACAGGCTCCAGGCGCTGCCGAACCAGCTATCAGGAGGGCAGCAGCAGAGAGTGGCCATTGCCCGGTCGCTGATTTACCGTCCGGCGCTGCTTCTGGCCGACGAGCCGACGGGAAATCTGGATCAGAAAAATTCCAGGGAGATTATCGATATGCTGAAGCTTTCCAACCGGAATCTGGAGCAGACGATTTTGCTGATTACCCATGATGAGAAGGTGGCGCTGGAGGCAGAGCGGATTATCACGGTTGAGGATGGGCGGATTGTAAGTGACGAGTTGCGGAATTAAAAACAGCAACGGACCGTAGATGCCCCGGGAGGATTTACAGACACTTTAGTGGCTGGAAATTCTCCCAGTTCAAGGGGGCTTGGGAGGGGAGTTGCGGAACTAAATTGAAAGGTGGTATTATGTGGAAAGAGTATTCGTTAGGTTATATCAAAAACAACCGTTCCTCCGGTTTGTCCGTCCGGTTTGCGGCTTTTATTTCAGCGCTGCTGTTATCGTTGCTGTGCGGATTATTTTACAATGCGTGGAAATACGAGGTGGAGCGGATCGAGCTTACGGAGGGCGGCTGGCAGAGCAGGCTTGTAGGAGCGCTCGGGCACGAAGAGCTGGAAGTCATAAAAAATTTTGCCAATGTAAAAGAAGCGGCAATTAACACAAGAGAAAGCAGCGAAACGGAAACGGTAGTCGATCTTTATTTTAACGATATGGGAGCGGTTCTTTCCGATACGCCCCGGATCGCGGAAGCGGTGGGGATTGCGCCGGAAAAGGCCGTCTATCACTATCAGCTTCTGGCCATGTACCTGATCCGCAGCGCAGATGATACGGCGCCAAGGCTTTTGTTTCCCATGTTCATCATGATAACGGCACTGGCATCTTTTTCATTGATTGTGATTATCCACAATTCCTTTGCGGTGTCCATGAACGCGAGGATTCACCAGTTTGGCATCTTTTCCAGCATCGGCGCCACGCCGAGGCAGATCCATACCTGTCTTCTGCAGGAGGCCGCCGCCCTTTGTGTCCTGCCGGTTCTGGCGGGAAATCTGCTTGGCATCGGAGGCAGTATGGGGATGATACATCTGTCAAATGTGCTGCTGGGCAGCGACATCCCGGGGCGGCATAAGTCGGTTCCCGGCTATCATCCGCTGGTTTTGCTTCTGACGCTGGCGGTTACGGCGGCGACCGTATGGATTTCCGCATGGCTGCCGGCCAGGAAATTAAGCAGACTGACGCCCCTTGAAGCCATCCGAAATACGGGGGAGCTGCAGCTTACGCGGAAAAGGAAATCCCGTATTCTTGCCCTGTTATTCGGCGTGGAGGGGGAGCTGGCCGGAAATGCGCTGAAAGCCCAGAGGAAGGCGCTCAGGACGGCGTCGCTGTCTCTGATACTTTCATTTATGGCTTTTACGATCATGCAGTGTTTCTTTTCTCTTTCGGAAATCAGCACAAGGGAAACCTATTTTGAGCGCTATCAGGACGCCTGGGATATTATGGTTACGGTGAAAAACGGGGAGATAGACACCTTTGAGGAGACGGCGGAGATTCAGGGGCTTTCCGGGGTGGAGAGCGCCGTCGTGTATCAGAAGGCGGCGGCAAAAAGGGTGATTGCGGAGGGTGAAATAAGCGATGAGATGAACGCTTTCGGCGGCTTTTCCCATGCTTCCGGCCAGTTTGTGACAAAGGTGGACGGCGGCTTTTTGGTCAATGCGCCGGTGATCATATTGGATGATAGCAGCTTTTTGGATTATTGTGAGCAGATCGGCATCGCGCCCCGGCTTTCAGGAGCGGTGGTGCTTAATCAGATTCGTGACGTGACGAATCCGGACTTCCGGCATCCGGAGTTTGTGTCTTATATAAAGGAGCCTGATGCCGGGGAAGAGGCTGCGAGCGTTTTGCTGCCGTACAATAACGACAAGGAAATGGAAGCAAAGATTCCGGTTTTGGCTTATACATCAGAGGTTCCCCTTTTACGGGAGGAATATGCGACCATCGATTATTATGAGCTGGTGCATTTTGTTCCGGTGTCCTTATGGAAGGAAATCAAAGGGCGGACAGGCGGCGCGGAGGAAGAACTTTATATTCGTGTCCTTGCTAAAGGGAATGCCACATTGGAAGAATTGAATGCGCTGCAGAGCCGGATCGATCATCTGGCCGGCCAGTCCTATCTGCTGGAAAGTGAAAACCGGATTCAGGAGTATGGGGTAAATGCCAGACAGATTCAGGGAATGAAAGCGGTATTCGGCAGCTTCTGCGTCCTTCTGGCCGTCATCGGAATCGGCGATGTGTTTTCCAATACGCTGGGGTTTGTGCGGCAGAGGAAAAGGGAATTTGCCAGGTATATGTCCGTCGGGCTGACGCCGGGAGAAATCAGAAAGATGTTCTGCATCGAGGCGCTGGTTCTGGCAGGCCGCCCGATTTTGATCACCCTGCCGCTGGCGGTGATTGCGGTGGGCTGTATGCTGAAAATGAGTTATCTTGGGACAGGGGAATTTATGGCGGAGGCGCCACTCGTCCCGATCATGGTATTTATGCTGGCCATTTTGGCTTCCGTGGCGCTGGCTTATGGGCTGGCCTGGCGGGGCGTGGGTAAAATCAGTTTGGCAGAGGTGCTTAAGGATGATACAATGATGTGAGAAAAGGGCGCGTAAATTTTTCCGGCAGCAAAAAGTTGAGTGTTTTTTGAGAATTAGCGGCTATAATCAGCGATAGCCTAATGAGCAGCAGTAAATGATTTTGTCAAAAACGGAAATTTTCTCCCGGCTTAAGGGGAGAGAAAAAATAAAAGCGGCGACAAAAGGAGAGTTACGAAACTGTAATGGAGAAGGTTATGAAACAAAAGCTTCTGATCGTAGACGATGAACCGGGAATCGTAGATATGATGGCGGGTTATTTTTCTCTGCATTATGAGGTGCTTACGGCTCTTAGCGGGAATGAGGCGCTCCAAAAACTGGCGGGCAAGCCTGACCTGATTCTGCTGGACATTAATATGCCTGACCTGGACGGGCTGACCCTCTGCCAGAGGATACGGGAGCATATGGCCTGTCCCATTCTTTTTCTCACGGCAAGGGTGGAATCTTCCGATAAAATTATCGGATTCCAGGCGGGGGCGGATGATTACATTATCAAACCCTTTGACCTGGATGAGCTGGGGGCGCGGGTTGCGGCGCATCTGCGGAGGGAAAAACGGCACAGGAATCAGGGGGCGGTGCGTTTTTTTGGAGATCTGGCTATCGACTATTCGGCGCGCGCGGTTACGGCGGCCGGCGTGCCTGTTCCTCTGTCGAAAAAGGAATTTGACATTGTGGAGCTGCTTTCGCTTAATGCCGGGCAGGTTTTTGACCGGGAACGGATTTATGAATCGGTGTGGGGAATTGACGGAGAGGGAAACAGCGATACGGTTATGGAGCATATCCGGAAAATCCGAGCGAAGCTTTCGGTGCATACGCTCCATGGTTATATTGATACGGTCTGGGGGTGTGGGTATCGGTGGAACGGCTGAAAAATATGGGGTTAAAGAAATCCTTTCTTGTTTTGTCGTCGTTTTGCGTTTTGCTGGCTCTTTTGCTGCTTTTGCTGGTCTTTATGGCCTGCAATGGGGTGAGCAGGAATATTCCTGCCGGCGGGCTGGAAATCTTATCGGACAGCACGGTGATTCGGCACCCGGAAAGAGTCACGGAGCGGCAGCAGAGGATCGCATCGGCGCTGGGGGTGGTTCAGCTTGTGTCCTGTATTGTTTTCCCGGTAGGCGGGCTGGCGGTTTCCGGCGTTTTGTATTACCATATGAAACTGAAGGAGCCGATCACGGCGCTGCGGGACGGTATTGGGCGGATTCAGAATCATGATCTTGATTTTGCGTTGTCGGTTCGCTCAGAGGACGAGCTGGGGCAGCTTTGCGCCGCCTTTGATACAATGCGGGAGGAGCTTTTGAAATCGAACCGGGAGCTGTGGCGGCAGGCGGAGGAACGAAAACGGCTGAACGCCGCTTTTTCCCATGACCTGCGCAATCCGATCACGGTTTTAAAGGGGACGGTAAAGCTGCTTCGGCAGGGAAAAGCGGACGAGCAGGCCTTCGACAGGCTGGAAAGCTACACGTTACGGATCGAGCAGTATGTGGAGGCAATGAGCGGCATCCAGCGGTTAGAGCAGATGCCGGTGCGGGTCGTCGAATGTGCATATTCTTTGCTGTGTTCTGAGTTAGAAGAGACGGCACATCTTCTGGCGGGAGGACTGGCGTATTCTGTTTCCAGGCTTGATTACGGCTTAACGGCGTCTGGCGATGGCTCAATGTGGCTGGATCACGGTTTATTTCTGACGGTTGCGGAAAACCTGATCGGAAACGCGGCTCGGTTCGCAAACAACACAATTCTGATCTATATGGAACGGCAGGGGGACTTTTTACTTTTGTCTGTTATCGACGACGGCCCAGGTTATCCTGAAAAGCTGGTGCAGGACGGCCCGAAACCTTTTGGGAAAATCAAGACAGAGGACGGCGGCGGAGCTTTAAATCAAGCCTCCGCCCATTTCGGCATGGGGCTGTATGGCAGCCAGATACTGTGTATGAAGCATGGTGGGACGCTAAAGCTGGAAAATAAAACAGGGTATGGCGCAAGGGCGGTCGCTTCTTTTTGGTTAAATATGCTGCCTAATGTCCTGTTGACGATTTTGGCGGTATCTTTGAAACCCTAAATTAAAAGGATATTTTTACATTGACAAATGAAATCGGGTATGTGATAATAGTATTGAACCACTGAAAGCGCGAATGCGTCGTAGGTGGTGTTGCTATTTTTTAGGGTAGATTACAAGTCCGTATTTTTCATGGCTGGCTTTTTCATTTAATATGCCGTTGGCTGAAAGAGTGGCCATAACACTTCCGACAAACTCTCGGTTGATTAATTTCCCAACCCGGTTTGGCAGCTCTTTTTTCTTATAACGTGTCAGATAATATAAATGAACAAAATATGAAATAAAATCACATATTTGTATAAAATGTGATTCCTGGGAATCTTTTTCAAGAACGTCTTCGATCATGTTTTTTATGGGTTTATTAATATATCCTCCGAATTGGGATTGAATAGGATTATAGGCTCTGATTGCTCTGGCTGTTTTTCGCATTGGAGAAATACGCCCCTTATCTGTAATCAGCAAAAAATTCCAGCTTCCCTGACTGTCATTTTCAATTCTCTGAATATTATATGTAAGAGCATTTTCTAAAACATGGTAATCACCTGTTGATATGAACGTTTTATCAATAATCACATTGATTGAGGAAGCGTTGAGAGAAGAAATCATTAAAGTGTATTTCTTAAGGATTTCAATCTTTTGTATATTCGTCCATTGGTAAGTTCTGTACGGATTTTTGTCGGTTAAAAAATGTTTGGTATGCATCTCCTGCCCTGTGTGAAAACCATACTCTGTTTTTAAGTCTGAACGTAAGGCTTTCACTGTATTATAATTTTCCTGCCATGCGCTGCTGGGCATATATATACTTGTTAGAATAAAAGCGTCGCTTGAGGACGTCGAGGTATTTTTGATATAGTCTGCTTAAAAAAGTATAGCATATATTTATGTTGTTGTCACTGAGCTGTGATTTTTATTTGTTATAATCTTTCAATTTTTACCGAACTGTTGAGCAATTCTTGAGGTTTTTATTTTACACTCTCTTTATCTTGCAAAACAGGAGGGTATTTTTATGCAAATCGAAGCAAAGGATCTTACAAAAATCTACGGCAGCGGCGAGAGCCGCGTCGTGGCGCTGAATCATGTCAGCCTTGAAATTGCCCAGGGTGATTTTATCTCGATTATGGGGCCGTCGGGCAGCGGGAAAAGTACGATGCTTCATCTGTTGTCGGGGCTTGACAGGCCTACATCGGGCAGCCTGACCTATGACGGGAAAACTATTTACGGTTTAGACGACAAAGCATTGTCCGCATTCCGCCGTCGGTGCATCGGGTTTATTTTTCAGCAGTTCAACCTTCTTCCGGTGCTGACCGCAAAGGAAAATATTATGATGCCTTTGCTGCTGGACAAAAAGCAGCCGGACGAGACATATCTGGCACAGCTTACGGATTTGCTGGGTATCCGTGAGCGTCTGACTCATCTGCCCCATGAGCTTTCCGGCGGCCAGCAGCAGCGTGTGGCGATTGCCCGTGCCCTGATCGCGAAGCCGGACATCGTTTTCGCGGATGAGCCTACGGGGAATCTGGACAGCAGAAGCGGTGACGAGGTGATGGAGCTGTTACGGAACATATGGATGAAGACGGGCAGAACCCTTGTGGTGATCACCCATGACAGCCGCATCGCAAAGATGGCAGACCGGCAATTCGTCATCGTGGACGGCGTTCTTTCAGAGGTCGCAGCAGGGGACGGTGTTCCTTCGGAAGCGGCGGCAGGAATGGAGGCGGTTAGAACGGAGGTTGCGGTAGCAGGAACGAAGCCGGCGGCGGGAACGGAGGTGACGGCAGGATGAGCTCTTATCTGTCGATGGCATGGAAGGAACTGAGGGCGCAGAAGGTAACGGCATTTCTGATTTTGATTGCCATGATTTTATCCACGGTCATGACTACCGTGGCCGGCCAGTCGGTCGGAATTTTGCAGTCTATGCGGTCTGAGCAGGCGGCAGGCCTGAATGGAAACCGGTATGCAACTTTTCATCAGCTGAACCAAGAGCAGGCGGACAGCTTGCATCAGGACAGCCGTTTATATGATGTGGGAAATATTATATTTGTCGGCAGTATGCCACTGGGAAACAGCAGCCTGAATCTATACCTGCGGGAATACCAGGATCGGGCGCTTGACATGTACCCGTCCATTAACAAAATTCAGGAAGGCCGTCTGCCGGAACAGGCAAATGAGATTGCGCTGTCAGAGGAAACCCTTCGCTATCTCGATTTCGACGGCGGGGTGGGAGATCAAATTTCTCTCGACTTAAATGTGTCCGTGATGGACGGCTCCCTGCCGGAGTACGCTTATCATGGGGATTTTATCCTTACCGGGATACTGGAAAGCAGCTATATGGGGTATGCTTCCGGTATAGTGGAGGGAATTGTGGGAGCGGGGACGGCCAGAAAGCTGCTGCCGGAGGAATATCTGCTGTATTCCACGGATTTCAAAACAGAGAGCAAGGGGGATTTCCGGAAGATTATGGATGACCTGGCCGCATCCCTTCAAGTGGAGGAAAGGTATATTCAGTACAACTGGGTTTTGCTGGATGCCCTTGGCATCTCCTACAATGGAAAGGAAAGCGGCGATACGGGTTCGGGCTTTTCCTTTATGGCCGCTGCCTGCCTTCTGACAGGCGCATTGGTTTTGTTTGCCGCAGGGCTGGTTATTTACAATATCCTGAAAATATCGGTCGCCAAAAAGGTGAAGGAATATGGGATCATCCGGGCAATCGGGGGCGAGCGGGGGCAGGTCTACCGTCTGGTTACCCTGCAGCTTTTGATTCTTAGCGGCATCGGCATTCCTTTGGGGCTGCTGCTGGGGGTGCTGTCGGCGAAAGGCGTT
>CAJUPT010000080.1 GCA_910588405.1 uncultured Lachnospiraceae bacterium
AGGCTCTATAAGGCCTGTAAGCATCTTTTTCATTATGAAACTGTTAAACACCCGATTTTATGATATTTTTGTGCTATAATGGGGTTATTAGAGACTATTGTGATATCAATATGATATTTTATGTATAATATCTGATTAACAGGGGGAATTGACCTTGAAATTAAGTATGTGGATGATTGCCAACCAGCTGATCTCACTGGAACCAGAGCTGAAAATCGCTGACGACGCGCCCGTTATTCTAAACAGCGCTCGCCTGGCCTATGCTACAAACTGTGTCCATATCTATCAGGAAAACGGATATGTCGTCTGCAATGGAGAAGGGAACATCATCAAAATCTTCGACATGGAAATCAAACGGGTGCTGGAACTGATCCAGGGAATTTTTGACACCTATGAAGACTGGGCTAACGCACTGAACCAGCATATCCGCCAGAAGGAATATCAGGCTGCCATCGACGAAGCCTGGAAGATTTTTAAAAATCCCATGATTCTGCTGGATGCCAATAATAAGGTGCTGGGCATGACAAGACAGTACGGAGAGAATGCCATCGACAGCGAATGGGCATACCTGTACCGGTATGGTTTTTCCTCGCTGAACGCCATTAACCATATGAAACACACCCAGACGAATTATAAGTTCCTTAATCACGGCCAGATGAATTTTCAGTGGAAAAACAATAATTTCCTCCAATATCCCGGAATCAGCTACTGCATGTATTTTAACGACCTCTGCTGCGGACGCATCAACGTGCTGACCAAGGAGAGGCCCTTAAATCCGGGTGACGCTCAGCTTTTACAGTATGTATGCAGCCAGCTGGAACCAAGCCTGGGTCAGGTAACTTTTGAAGATTTTATCGGCAATTCCGGCAGCGTTTTTATCAACCTGCTCCACAATAAGCCTTTTGAAAAAGATAAGCTGGAGGTGCAGCTGCACTATCAGAACTGGAAACCGGATGACACTTATCATTTAGCACTGGTCCATCCGATTCCGGAAATAGAAGGGAAAAATGTTCCCCCTCAGATGAATACGCTTTTTCAGCTGATTTCCATGAACATTCCTCATGCTGTGATCTTAAGACAGCCTCCCTACATTATCATACTGACCGCCAATCACCAGCTGGAACAGCCGCAAACCCGGGCTTTCCTTGAAAAAATGGTGGAAAATAATCCGGTACACGTAGGTTTCAGCCTGGCGCTTCCAGGCATCCTTCATCTGAATATCCTTTACAAGCAGGCAGAATATGCAATTTCAAACGTTCCGCTTTTGGACCCGGGAAAATCCCTTTATTCCTTCTGGAATTATGCGGTAGATTACATGGTTCTTTCCGATATGCCTTTGGAAGAAAAAATATATGCCTGTCTCCCTCAGCTTGTGGCAATGTGGAAGCTGAAACAGGAAAAAGGCGATGTCATGTTCCGGACACTGGAATGCTTTCTGGACTGTGAGCGGTCGATCTCTCTCACCTCCCAGCTGATGTTCCTTCACAAAAACACCGCCTCATACCGTATCAAAAAGGCTCAGGAATTCCTTGGATGGGATCTGAATGACCCGGAGATTCGCAGATACTGCATGTTATCGATCCGAATCCTGAATCTGTATGAAAAATTGGTAGATACGGACCCGGCTCTGATCTAATATACTATTCTTTCCCGTTCCAGCAATAGGTACACAGCTTACATGGCTCGATACCCGTGGCATCCAGCATGTCATCCAGCCTGTTGTAGCGCAGGGTAGTAAAATTCAGCGCCTTCCTGATTTCCTCCTGCATTCTCTCATATTTGGGAGATTCCGGATCTGCATATTCCTGCAGGGTTTCCTCGCTGACATCATCCCCTTCCAGCTGACGGATCACCCGGCGGGCGATCAGGTCCATCTCCGAAGAGGAGCGGGAGAAATTCAGATACTTACAGCTGTAGAGAATCGGCGGGCAGGCGGGACGGATATGCACTTCTCTTGCGCCGTTCCGGTATAAAAACTCCGTGGTTTCCCGAAGCTGTGTCCCTCTCACGATGGAATCGTCGATCAGCAAAAGACTTTTGTCCCGAATCAGATCGTGAACCGGGATCAGCTTCATCTTGGCGATCAGATTTCTCTGACTCTGAATCGTGGGCATAAAGGATCTGGGCCATGTGGGGGTGTACTTAATAAAAGGCCGGGAAAAGGGAATGCCTGATTCATTGGCATAGCCTACCGCATGAGCGATGCCGGAGTCGGGGACACCGGCCACGATATCCGGTTTCGCGTCGTCTCTCTGCGCCATCTTTACGCCGCAGTTGTAACGCATCTGCTCCACGCTTAAGCCCTCATAGGAACTGGGCGGATATCCGTAGTAAACCCAGAGGAAGGTACAGATCTTCATATCCTTTCCGGGCTGCATCAGAACCTTGGGCCCTTCAGGCGTCACCACATCGATCTCTCCGGGACCAAGCTCTTTTTCATCCGTATATCCCAGATTCCGATAGGAAAAGTCCTCGAAGGCCACACAGCAGGCATCTTCCTTCCGCCCGATTACCACAGGCGTTCTGCCGTATTTATCTCTGGCCGCATAGATGCCTTTAGGCGTCATCAGCAAAAGAGAAAGAGAACCGTCTATGGTCTCCAGCGCATAGTGAATGCCTTCAATCAGATTTTCTTTCTGATTGATCATGGCCGCCACCAGCTCTGTGGGATTGATATCCCCGCCACTCATTTCCAGAAAATGGGCATGTCCGCTGTCAAAAATCTGTTCTACCAGTTCTTTATTGTTATTGATTTTTCCCACCGTGGTAATGGCAAAGGTGCCGTGATGGGACCGGACAATCAGCGGCTGGGGCTCATAGTCCGAGATACAGCCAATGCCGAACTGCCCCTTCATCTGCTGCATATCCTTGTCGAATTTTGTGCGGAACGGTGAATTCTCAATGTTGTGAATCGCGCGGTCGAAGCCCTTCTCTGCATCATAAACCGCCATACCACCCCGGCGTGTTCCCAGATGGGTATGGTAATCCACACCGAAAAACAAGTCAAATACACAATCTTTTTTTGAAGCGACGCCAAAAAAACCTCCCATTGTCTCCTCCTTTATTTTGTCCTGCTGCGGTTTTATCCGAACCCCGTACATGCTGCGGGGCTTGTATGAGCACAATATCCATTGTAACAGAGCCCCCGGAATTTTGCAATTTTTAATAATAAGTTTTTGCGTCCTTTCGTAGAAAAGTTCAATTGCGGCTTTAGCCGCGGATATGTTATACTATCCATAACGCATCAATATGGCATGCTTTTCGAAAACTGCGGCTTTAGACTCCGCGGAACTCTGAAAGTACATTATGGATATAAGGAGACGGTAATATGGAACATCATCACGAACACGACGAGAACTGCGGCTGCGGACATCACCATGAGCATGGGCATGAGCACCACCATCACGAGCACGGCGATGACTGCGGCTGCGGACATCACCATGAGCATGGGCATGAGCACCACCATCACGAGCACGGCGATGACTGCGGCTGCGGACATCACTATGAACACGGACATGAGTACCATCACGAACACGGCGACGACTGCGATTGCGGCTGTAACCACGATCATGAGCATGAACACCATCACCATGACCCCAACGCCCCTTATATCATCGACGGACATACCCATGAAGGCGCGTCTGTGGGCACTGGAATGCTGACGATAACCGGCCATTATCAGGAGCTGAAAGAAACTATGCGGAAGGAGCTGAAGGCGCTGGCGGACCGGACAACGGAGCAGGGCGGCATCATCGGCCATATCAAATCCTCTCTAGTGTCCTCCCACACTACCATGCTCTCCATCACCGAGGACGAGGTAAATACCATTTCCCAAGACACAGAGGAAATTCAAATTAACATAGCGGCCATCGTCTTTGCCGTACCGTTAGAGGAGGTAAAGGCACAGGTAGAGGATATCTGCAAAAAACTTGTTCAGATGACCGGCAGTAAATAACCCGGCGCAAATGGCCACACCTGAATAGCAATGAAAGAATCCCTGAATGCATCCAACAGCTTTCGGGGATTCTTTCGTTCAGGGAAACTTTATCCTTTTATGAAAAAATTTATTTTCCCCTGTAACGAAATCCTTTTTTTCCGGATATATAAGTAACCAGCACAAAGGAGGTGACCGCCCTGAATGACATTGAAAAAGCCTATACCCGGCACGCCCGGGACGTGTACCGGTTTCTCTTAAGCCTTTCCCACGATGAGGATCTGGCGGAGGATCTGACCCAGGAAACCTTTTTCCGCGCCATGAAGACCATCGGCAATTATGACGGAAGCTGCAAGCTGTCGGTATGGCTCTGCCAGATTGCCAGGCATCTCTGGTATCAATGGCTGGAAAAGCACGTCCGGCAAAAATCGGTTGCCCTCACGGATGATATCCCCAGTGAAGAATCACCGGAGAAAGCCGTCCTTTTGCGCATGGAAAAGGCCGCTCTTTACCGGGCGATCCACTCCCTGCCGGAGCCGATGCGGGAGGTGGTCCATATGCGGCTGACCGGTGAATTTTCCTTCGCCGAAATCGGCGACATCCTGGGCAAAACCGAAAACTGGACCAGAGTTACCTTCTACCGGGCCAAAAAGAAAATGATCGAGGAAATGGAGGGACCCCAATGAAATGCTATATCGTAAAAGACCTGCTGCCCAATTATATCGACGGCCTGACCGGCAGGGAAACGGCGGAGGATGTGAAAAAGCACCTGGAAGACTGTGAAGACTGCCGTACCGTCTACGGACAGATGTCGGCGGCAATCCCGCCGGAGACGCCTCCGGAGCAAAAAAACATTGATTTTCTCAAAAAACTGCGGACGGCAGCACGGCGGAAATATGCCAGAACAGCTATTTTAGCCTGTATCCTGCTGACCCTTCTTCTGGCAGGCTTCACTGTTTTCGCGATAAACTATGACATCCCGATTCCCTATGATCCTGACCATATGTCCACAGAAATCTACCAGGCCGCTCTCATTACCAATCACAATGGGTTCTTTCACTGGACTGACTTGGATCAGCTGAATTTTGAGGATAAAAAAAAGGTATTGGCCGGAACCAATGAAACCATCGACATGATACGCCTTACCTGCCGCGGCATAGACCGCACCTGCCGGATTCCTTCCGAAGGGAGAGTCATTTACCGGAATGGCGAAAAAATTCGGGTCATCTATTATTGCTCCACAAAAACCCTGTGGGATCTCCTGTTCTTCAAGGACAACGGGCATCCGGGCAATGGCTGGACAAGCGGCGGAGATATTTATGGCGGTTCGGATTATCAGGAAACATGCGAGCCTGAGATGCGGGAGATTTATTATCTGCCCATGAGAAATATGGATAGGCTGGGCAGGCTGTCGGATGAAGAATTTGACGCGCTGCGGGAAAAGGCCACACTGGTCTGGAGCGGGGTAATCTGATAAATGAGGCAGCAACGGACCGTACAAACGACGAAAAACAGTAAGCAGATAAAAAATAACCGCTAACAATTTTCCATGCATCTCACGTAAGGGAGCTGCGGAACAATCATTTAGGAGGGATTTTGCCATGAAATGCAGTATTGTAAAAGAGCTGCTGTCCAATTATGCCGACGGCCTGACCAGCGAAGAAACTGCCGGGGATATCCGAAAGCATCTGGAGGAATGTGAGAACTGCCGCAGGGTTTATAAACATCTGAGAGCTGCCGTTTCCCGGGATATACCGCCGGAGGAAAAAGATATCGACCCGCTGATAAAGCTAAAGAAAAAGATACGGCACAGAATCATCGCCGCCGCCGTATCCACCTGCGTAATACTGACCGGACTGATTATCTTCGCAATGATTTATGAACTTCCCCTTCCCTTTGATTCAAACCGTATGTTTGTGGAACCGGTTCAGGCAGTATTTGGCGTCGTAGAGGACGGAAATATTTTTATGAGAACGCTGGATGATTTAACTTTCGAACAGACCAAAGACTTTTTGGAGGGAAAATATGAACAAACCGAAATCGTCCAGCTTGCCTGCCGGGGAATTAACAATGTTGGCTCCGTTGCCCGGTGCAGGACAATCAGCCGGAACGGAGAAGATGTGACCGTCGTCTACTTCTGCTACTATAAAACCATTTGGAGCAGCATATTCCACGGTGACTTTTCAACATACCGGGAAAGCTTTATACGTATCGATCATAATATCTATGACCAAAATTTTGACCCGGACACAGGATATCATCCGACAAAGAGGGAAATATATTATTTGCCATCCAGAGAATTGATTGACGCTGACAAAATTTATGAAATGTCAGATGAGGAGTTCGACTCCCTGAAAGAACAGGCGGGGCTGATCTGGAGCGGGGTGGTTTGAAACCACCCCATATATTTCACAGTGTGATACCCAGTTCGGCCGCAAGTATTTTGATTGGTACACCCTGACCGTCATTATCTGCTTCTGCCTCGACGATCATTTTCAAATCCCACTCATCCGGCTCAATTTCCTCATCTGCATACGCTTTTTGATTTTCCAACATATCCGCTCCACCCTATCTTCGCCCTGACGCGGGCTCGATATTCACCGGTTTTCCTTTGATCTTAATATTATGCATGGCGTTCAGTACGTCGTTAACATAAGCGTAAGGCACCTCCACAAAGGAAAACTTATCGTACATATCGATACTTCCGACCACCTTGCCGGGAATATTGGCCTCTCCGGCGATGGCGCCTAAGATGTCGCCGGGGCGGATATTCTGGCGTTTTCCGATATTGATAAACAGGCGGACCATCCCTTCCTCCGCGCCCGTATCCCGGTCACGGTCATATCGGCGTTTCCCGCGGCGGTCTTCCTGGATTTCCTCCATCTCAGCGCCCATGGATGCCTTTAAAAACGCCGCCGCCAGGTCCATGGCCGTATAATCCTCTTTGTTAATCCGCTCCTCAATCATATTGACATAGCTGCTCAGATTATTTTCCTGAATAATCTCCGTCATACGGTCCAGCGTCTTCTCCACCTTAATCTGGGTCACGTCATTCAGGGACGGAATGGGCTGAGCGTAAATCTTCGTCTTGCAGTAGCGCATAATATCCTTTAATTTATACATTTCCCGGCCGATTACCAGAGAAAATGCCCGTCCCTCCTTCCCGGCCCGTCCGGTACGGCCGATCCGGTGAACATAATATTCCTCATCCTGGGGAATATCATAATTAAACACCGCCTCCACATCATCCACGTCGATACCTCTGGCCGCCACGTCGGTAGCCACCAGAATCTCCGTAGAGCCGCTGCGAAAGCCCGCCATCACCCGGTCCCTCAGACTCTGCTTCATATCGCCGTGAAGTCCTTCCGCAAAATATCCCCGCCCCTGCAGGTTTGTCACCAGCTCGTCCACCTGCCGCTTCGTGTTACAGAATACCAGGGACAGATGGGGAGAATACATATCCAGAAGGCGGCAAAGCACCTCCAGCTTGTTCTTACTTTTCACTTCATAATAATACTGCTCGATCTTCGGCACGGTCAGTTCTTTTTTGACCACCTTTACCACAACCGGCGTACGCTGGTAGGTCTTTGCGATCTCCATAATCTCCCTGGGCATGGTGGCGGAAAACATAACAGTCTGCCGTTCCCCGGGCGTATCCTTTAAGATCGTCTCGATATCATCCCGGAACCCCATATTCAGCATCTCGTCCGCCTCGTCCAGCACCACCGTATGGATATGCTCCAGCTTGATTGTATGCCGCCTCATATGGTCCATCACACGACCCGGCGTTCCCACGATAATCTGTACGCCCATTTTCAGGGAACGAATCTGCTTCGTGATATCCTGGCCGCCGTATACCGGCAGCACCTTGATTCCTGCCATAAACTTTGACAGCTTGCGGATCTCGTCCGACACCTGGATCGCCAGTTCTCTGGTGGGGCAGAGGATAATCGCCTGAAATTTTTTATTCTCCGGATTAATTTTCTCAAGCAGCGGAATACCGAAAGCCGCCGTCTTTCCCGTCCCGGTCTGGGCCTGTCCGATAATATCAAGCCCCTCCATCTGGGCGGGGATGGCTTTTGCCTGAATCGGAGACGCCTCCTCAAAGCCCATCTCGGTCACTGCCCGCAAAATCGGTTCGCTGATTTCCAATTGTTCAAAATTCACTGTTTCCAATATTGATTTCCATTTCCTTTCTGTTTTTAAAACATAGATATACCCGTAAGTCAAATGCTTTGCCAATAAATTCCCATTATCTCAGCAAAAACAGAAAACTTGCTCTTTGCACAAAAAGAGAAGAAGCACCTTCCACAACGCCTCTTCTCATCTCGATCATTTTTGTTCAGCAGACACATATTATTATAATTTATCCGACTTCCTGGAAAAAGTCAATACTTCCCTCTTGTTTTTTTCAAAATTTGTGGTATATTATTAATATGACTATACATAGTATTTAAAACTATATTATATTTTTTCAATTACCAGGAGGTGCGTTATGAGATTGAAAATCAAAGACCCGGGCAGCGCCATCACTCATTTTATCGGCTGGCTTATGGCGGTTTTTTCCGCGGTACCGCTGTTACTCAGAGCAACTCATAATCCGGATACCATTCATCTGATCAGTCTGGCTATTTTTATCGTCAGTATGATTCTGCTTTACGGGGCCAGCACGGTTTACCACACGCTGGATATCTCTGAGAGGGTAAACAAAATTCTCAGAAAAATCGACCACATGATGATCTTTATCCTGATCGCCGGCACCTATACGCCCGTATGCGCCATTGCCATCGGCGGCGTCACCGGACGGCGGCTTCTGATGCTGGTGTGGGGCATCGCCATCACAGGCATACTGATCAAGGCGCTGTGGATCAGCTGTCCGAAATGGTTTTCCTCTCTGCTTTACATCGGCATGGGCTGGATATGCGTGCTGGCCTTCACCCAGATTTTAAACGCCCTCTCCTCCGCCGCTTTCGCATGGCTTTTAGCGGGAGGTATCATCTATACGATCGGCGGCGTAATCTATGCGTTAAAGCTTCCCGTATTTAACCAGCTTCACAAGACTTTTGGCTCCCATGAGATTTTCCATCTGTTTGTGATGGGGGGAAGCATCTGCCACTTTATTCTGATGTACTGTTTCGTGTCGGTTATGCCGATACACTGATAACCGGAAAAAACAGCTTTGATAGATGCCATATCTGTCACTGCCTGTAACGCTTTTCTGATAACGCTATCATTTTACAAACGCAGATACGGATGCTGCGATAACCGCATTAAAGCTTAAAGAATAGCACTGGCAGGCAAACAAATATGATTTTACCTGAATATGAGCCAGGTGTAAACTAACCCGGCGTTTGCGGAAATAAGGCTGTCATTTACGACAGCCTTACTTAAATATAACCGGTTCTTCCCTTTTTTCCGTTTTCACAACTATGTAAGGATAAGACGCTTTTTGCTGTACCGTTTCATCTTTTGAGGGACCAATCAGTGTCGTGTCAAATACAATCGACGTTTCCGTCAGGTAACATTCGTTGACGGAAATACTATACCCTCCCGTCTCCTGTTCTCCAAATCCCGTAACCAGATACAGGCTCTCATCATCTGTATAGGTCAGGCGAAACTCATTCAGCTTCTTTTCCTCGATCAGCTTCGCCAGCTCCCCGGGAACAGATTTTTCCTCCACCACTGTAAATTCCAGATCCTTTACCTTTTCTTCCCCCGCATCTGAACCGCAGCCGCCTAAAAGAACCGCCGCTGCCATCAGAACACATATCAGTATCATCCGCTTTTTCATATCAATTTTATAAACCTCTGCAAAATGTATTTATAAAATTATATGAAAAAGGGGACGGATATATAACCGGACAGTACGATTTGAACACAAAAAAGAATCTCCAAAAATATTTACCATACAATCAGAGATTCTTTTTCTGTTAAATAATCATGCTGTTATACGCACAAATCATTTTAATTTCTACACCTCAAGCAGCTTCATCGCCACACTTCCCAGCGCCTCCGATTTCCTGGCCGCATCCTCCAGAGAGGTACCCTTTACGCCGTAATACAGCTTGATCTTCGGCTCCGTTCCGGAAGGACGTACGCAGAGCCATGCGTCGTCGCTCAGGTCGTAATAAATGACGTTTGATGAGGGCAGTCCGGTACCAGTTACCTGTCCGGTAGCCAGATCCGTTACCTTGTCCAGCTTGTAATCTCTCATGGACAGCACCTTGTAATCGCCGATGGTCTCAGGACACTGTCCCCTTAAGCTCTCCATAATGCTCTGAATCTTGGCAAGCCCCTCGATGCCTTTCAGGGAAACGGACTTCACATCATCCTTATAATAGCCATACCGCTCATACATAGCCAGCATAGCGTCCCACAGCGTCATATTCTTCGTCTTATAATAAGCCGCCGCCTCGCACAGCGCCATCGTAGCCACAATCGCGTCCTTATCCCTTGCATGGGTTCCGATCAGACAGCCGTAGCTTTCCTCAAAGCCGAACAGATAGGTTCCCTTGCCGCTGTTCTCAAAGCCCAAAATCTGCTGTCCGATATACTTAAAGCCTGTCAGCACCTCAATCAGACGGATTCCATAATATTTCGCGATGGCATCCGCCAGATTTGACGTCACAATCGTCTTAATCAATGCGCCGTCCGCAGGCAGGCCCTGCTTTTCCTTAATCTGGCTGATCTCATACTCGGCCAGCAGACAGCCTGACATATTTCCGGTCAGGGTGATATACTCGCCGCTCTTTGTATCCTTTACATACACGCCCAGACGGTCCGCATCCGGGTCCGTGGCCAGCACCAGATCCGCATCCTTCTCCTTCGCCAGCTTCAACGCCAGCTCGAAGGCTTCCGCCGCCTCGGGATTCGGATAGCTGACGGTAGGGAACTCTCCGTCCGGCAACTCCTGCTCCGGCACTACATATACATTGTCAAAGCCAATTTCCTTCAGCACTCTTCTGGCCGGAATATTTCCCGTGCCGTGCAGAGGCGTGTAAACCACGGTAATGTCCTTTCCCACCTGCTTGATGGCTTCCGGATTCTTTACCTGTTCCTTCAGCTTCGCGATATAGGAATCGTCGATCTCCTTCCCGATGACCTGATACAGCCCTGCCGCTTCGGCCGCCGTTTTCTCCATGGTCTTAACCGTATTAAAATCCGTGACAGCCTTGACCTCGGCCATAATACCCGTGTCATGAGGCGGCGTAATCTGAGCGCCGTCCTCCCAGTATACCTTGTAGCCGTTATACTCCGGCGGATTATGGCTGGCCGTGATATTGATGCCGGCAATGCAGTTTAACGTGCGCACCGCATAGGAAAGCTCCGGCGTCGGACGCAGGCTCTCGAACACATAGGCTTTGATGCCGTTTGCCGCCAGACACAGCGCCGCCTCGTCGGCAAATTCCGGAGACATCCGTCTGGAATCAAAGGCGATGGCAACGCCCCTGTTTCCCGCGCCCACCTTTAAAATATAATTGGCCAGGCCCTGGGTAGCCTTCCTGACCGTATAAATATTCATTCTGTTTAAACCGGCGCCGATTACGCCCCTCAAGCCTGCCGTACCGAATTCCAGCTCCGCATAAAAGCGTTCTTTAATCTCATTCTCATCTTTGGCTATGCTTTTCAGCTCTTCCTTCGTCGCCTCGTCAAAATAGGGGTCTGCGAGCCAGGCCTCATACGTTTTTTTGTAATCCATTTCGTACCTCCCGACATAATAACATACTCCCGAAAGTCCGGTCCCTTGCAGCTTTATTTTTTATGGCCGCCAGGTCCGGGCTGCGAGAATACATGATGTGGATTCCTATTCGCCGCCCAACATGCGGCGGCTGTTTTTATACCCGTGAAACAAACACCTGTTCCTTATGGGGATAAGTATGCTCATGCGTATATTATAGTTGATTTTCTCATAAAATGGAACTGTTTATTCTCAAAAACTGTATAAATTGTTGACGGATTTCCTGCTGCCGGATCAGAAGCCTGAGCTTCTCCACATTCCGCTCCGGAATCCAGGCCTTGTTGGAATTATAGTAAAAATTCAACTGTTTCCAGTATTTTTCCGGATACAGAAACAACAGATAGAGATAGGTCCACTCTTCCTTTTTTACAGGCAGAATCCGGTCATAAACCTCCAGCATTCCTTTTCCGAGACGCAGATTCCAGTTATGCTTTTCCAGCGCCTTCCTCATAAAGTGATATAAATCCCAGATCTGTACGTCCAGATGCATTTTTCCAAACTCTGTCACTGCCGTCTGCTGGCCATCCATTAAAATATGATGATTATTGTAATCTCCATGGCAGAGAAAAAGCTCTCTGCGTTCCGATATCTTCGCCATTTGCTCGGACGCCAACAGCGCCTGACCGTAAAAATCTTCAAAGGAACCGGTAAACAACAGCTCAAAATCCGTCTTTTTTCGACGCTGCTTGACGAAATTACGGATTCTCCTGAATTCCCGGTTGCGCTTTTCATAGACGGCGGTCAAAAGCGACGGCTCAACCGATTTCTGATCCCATGAAGGCGAGGGCGGCACTTTGCGCAGCTTCAGATGCAGACAGGCCAGCTGGCGGACACCTGCCAGGATATCGTTCTGGCTCCGCATATCACACTCGCTGCCTCCGTACCAATGTTTCAACAGATATTTGCTGCCGTCCGCCCCGGCGGACAGCAGCTCCCCGGCGACAGTCCTTCTATAATCATCCACAAATATAGTTTCATTTTCTTTCAGACAGGACAGAACCTCATCCTCAAACTGAATCCGCTTCTCAGACACATCGCACTGTTTCAAAAGCATCATGCCCTGATCCGTCTCGCAGATCACTGCCCCTCTTCCTCTTTTTAACGAAATGATCTCCAGATCATACTGGCTTAAGCATTCCGTTCCCCGTAATTCACCCACTTTAATCCCTCCTTAAAAGGACACCTGTTCCAGGCCACATCTGACTTTACAACATATGAAATCGGGCCTGTAAATAGAAGTATTTTTAAAAAAGAATCTCCCTGGGCATGTCCGGTCAG
>CAJUPT010000081.1 GCA_910588405.1 uncultured Lachnospiraceae bacterium
ATTATTTGCCTGAGTCATTTGTAACCTGAAGCTTTCGCGAATCGGCCTGTTATCCATAAATCCTTATTTTTTACCAGGAAAAACAGCCCGTCCTGTCAAATTTTTCCAAAATGTTGTTCTTACATGATTGCAGCAGATGGTACGACAATGTAAGAACAACATCTGATGTGATTTTACTAAAAATTCCAGTGTATTTCTATGGGAACATCTCTTGTTCCAGGGATTCGTCTGTCAACAGAGATATAATCAATCAGTATTTCCACAATTTCCCTGTTCAAATGTTCCAGGTGTGTATACTGCTCAATCAGCTCACGGCGGTTATCACCCGCCTGGATTTTTTCTTCGATTTCAGCCAGTCGTTTCTGATTTTTCATAATAAGATGCTCCAGACGTTCCTTCTCTGACGAGAAGTCCCGGGACAATTCTAAAAAGTCATTTTCCGAGATCAGACCTTTCACTTTGTCAATGTAAAGCTCCCGAACCCCTTTTGCATATTCGGAAACCTTTTTCTCATAGGCCGCAATATCGGCAAGCACCTGTTTTTTTTGCCCCTGCAAATTATCGCAAAATTCTATATTACGCTCCAATTCATCCTGGTCCAGATATTCTGAAGCCAAATGTCTCAGTTCTGTGATAACCATCTGTTCCAGCTTATCCACGGAAATAAAAGAACCGATACAGGCATCCTTTGCCACATGCCGGTTGGAGCATTTCAGGTAATGTCTGTCCCTGGTTTTCGAAGAACGCATCACATATCCGCAATTCGCGCAGCGGGCTTTCTTCGCAAACAGTCCGATCGCCCCCGTATCAAAAGGCTTTGCCTTCTGACGAAGCAGCTCCTGAACCTTCTCCCACAGCTCGATGTTTATAATCGGTTCATGGGTTCCTTCCACACGATACCATTCATTTTTCGGACGAGGTTTGTTCTGTTTCGTCTTATAGGACACACTTCCGTACCTGCCCTGAACCATATTGCCGATATAAATCTCATTTTCCAGCATGTCGGCTATGGCAAAGTATTTCCAAAGCGTACTGTTTTTCATTTTGGGCTGCTGATAGCGCAGGCCATGCAGACGTTTATATTCTGTCGGATTCGGTATCCCTCTGTCGTTCAGCATTCGGGCAATGGCGGTTTTTCCATACCCCTGTGAAAACAGTATAAATACCTCTCGCACAACAGCAGCCGCTTCCTCGTCAATGAGCAAATGCCCTTTCCGGTTCGGATCTTTTTTGTAACCATATGATGCAAACGCGCCGATATGAAAACCATTTTTCCGCCTGTTTGTCAGGACGCTGCGGATGTTATCGGACATGTCCTCTAAATACCATTCGTTTACAAGTCCGTTAATCTGTCTTGATTTTTTATTCCCTTTATTAGCCGTATCCGCATTGTCCACGATACTGACAAAACGAATCCCCCAAAGAGGAAATAAACCATGGATATATTTTTCAACCAGCTCCAGCTCACGGGTGAACCGCGACTGATTTTTACAGAGAATAATCTGAAATTTATGATGCTCGGCATCCTCCAGCAGCCGGTTAAATTCCGGACGACGACGGTCAGCGCCCGTATAATCATCGTCACTATATATGTTATAAACCTCCCATCCCTGCTCCATGGCATATTGCAGCAGCATCGCTTTTTGATTCTGAATACTGTTGCTGTCATCAGTGACTGACTGCTTGTTTCTATCTTCCTCAGATAAGCGGCAATAAATAGCAACTTTCATGTTCATCTCTCCTTAGAGATAGAACAAGCCGTTTCCCTTATGATAATATAATATCACATTAGAAACGGCTTGTCACCATCATTTCCCGACGGCTATACCCTTATTTTTCTCTAATCTGTTAATCATCTCGATCCATTTTTGTGTGAATTGATTTTTAGAAGTCGTGTTTTCTCCGTTTTGAAAAACACTTTTACAAATTGGTTCCTGTATTTGTTTTTCCTTCAAAAGATTTGACCTCCTCTATAAATAACTGATATAATCTATGAATTACATCAAGTCCACTATGCTTTTAAAATTTATTATTAATTTAATGTCTCCCCTGATGCCTGCGGCGAACAGGTCCATAGAAATTTCATCTCCCCGCCTTCATTATGGCCGGGCTGCGTATTACAGAAGTACCATTATACCCCTGCCGTATCATCGCGTTATACGGGAGCCGCCCATATATCAGTGCGCATGGTTCTGCTAGCCAGGCAGACGGATAGCCGCTATCCGGCAGGGAATGTATCAGGATGGACTATGCGGTTGTCAAGGTAGGGGACATGGGGATGTCTTTGTATATAAAGACATGGGGGAAGGGAGGAATCTAATGCGGTGTAATAAAAAAATTATATTAATATAAATTTAAAGCATACTTCCCAGGCTTAATTTCTTTTTAAGGGAAAAGGCCAAATACAAAACGGCCTGGTTTCCCAAAGCCGCTCAGACTGTTACAAATATGATTCAGAATACAACTCCACAATCACTTTTCTTTCGTACAATAACAAATCAAAATCTATCACTTGAAATATTTTCCATACAAATGCTAACCCCCCATAGACTGTTTTTGTCTGTAGTGGTTCAGCAAATCTTCTTCACTGAAATTGTCCGGATTATCAAAATCATCACTTTCACACAAAAGCCACACCATGACATTCTCCATGAACCACGGCTGTTTTTTTAAGTATTTACAATTTTTCTTAAATTGGCTGTAATCTTTGTCATGTCCGCTATCACGATAGACCAGAGAATCAGCAGCATCTTCCATGCGCAGCAAACCCATTTTAGCAAAAATGTTATCAATTGTTTGAGATATTCTGTCCAGACAATATTTCTTTTCGATATTGATTTTATTATCATTCATTTGGATAACCATTTTTAACATAGCAACAAGCTTCCCCAGCACAAACGATAGCGAAAGCAGATCACTTTCATACTTACATCTTTACACTATCTATTTCTCAATCCTCAACATCATATGGCACATTCAACATGATACAAGAGGATATGATATACGTCTAATGCCACTCCTTGCACGTAGAACTGAAATCCAGCTCAACATTGATATTAATACTGACACGTACACCTCATAGAAGCACAAAGGCTCTTTACTACTGGATAATATCCGGTAATGGGGTGCCTATTCTTACATTTCTGTTATGCTTTCAATCTGATTAGGCGGGATAACAACATCATCTTTTACATAAAGGAACTGCATATCGAGGTCATCGTTCGCTCTATCCATAGCATGAAATAGTGTCCATTTTTTTATTTTCATATCATCATCTAGCCCATCCCACCCATCATATGGTGGATCTCTCCATTCATCTAAATCAAAATTAAATCTGGATATTTGATCTAATGTAACGTAAAAGTTCACTATATAACTTCTCGAATGCTTTCTCCAATACTCGTCCAATTTTCTAACTTCATCTGATAATTCTATAAGTGTCATTAGAAACTCTGGTCGCTCATGGATATTTGTACCATAATTCGAAATATTGTCGTTTAATAGGAATCCATTTACACAAAAATCATAATACACTCTATGTGCAATACTATCTAACCTTTTGTCAATCTCGTTAAAGAAATGTTTATTATGGTATCTGTCATAGTCAATATTATAACACTTTCCGTTGCAATTTAATATTCTGTTCTCAATATCGAATACGATTCCGCACTTGTTCAACATTCTCGAAAGAACCGTGTCTCTCTTTAGGACTTCTTGTAAATTCATAAGACCATTCTTACGAATTTCTTTACACTCGTCTAAAGTTCCCACTACGTGGAAAGCCATTATCTGCAAATCTGAAAAATCAACATTCTTGATTTGTTCTATATTTCGTTTCCAGAAAATCTCAAAATCATTTCTCGAATTAATAAGCAATTCAGTAACATACTCATCTGAAGACATATCCATAACATTTAAAACAAATTCGTATGCACTATCACAAGAACGCAGGTCAAATCTCATTTTCATCCTCCTCAACAGTAAATTCTGCATCGATAGCATTTTTATAGTACTCAGGATCAGAAAGATTATACGACATTAAATTTTTTCTCAGTTTCATGCATCCCGGTTTAAACATCGCATATGTCAAACCACCAGATAACACTCCACCGATAACTGGTATAGCCGATGCAACACTGTCCGCAAATATTTGTTTTGTCATTCTTATACCTACATTGAGTGCAACCTTCTTTACTACTGGATAAATAGTTCCTTTTGTCAATGTTTTCTGTGCTAATTTTTTTGCCACATGTTTAGCAAGTACATCTGCAAATTTTCTTAGTATACTGGCAGCCCCATGTATCCCAAACATCACGCCCATAAATAGCAGCAAAAAATTCATTGTTTCCGAATTAACATCATCCTCATTTAAATCAAACTGCTCAAATCCGTATAAATATGCTAACTCCTGCACCGTTCTAAAAATAAATACAAAATATGATGTAATATCAACAGCTGCGGCTCCAACAGCAGCAACACCTCCCGGTAGACTTGCCGCAACCGATATACTCGTTACCTTCGTTGTTTCATAATTTATAACTTGGTTTGAAATCTTATTAATTGTCTCCTTTGAAATCCCTGCTTTTGCAGGATTACTATTGATTGCCATAGCAACAACATCATCAGGATAATATTTTATGAGTTCTTTACGCAAAAATTTTGTCCGATTGATTTTCACTCCTGGAGTGTGCATTGCGGCCATTAGTACTTTCTCAAATGTCAATTCATTTTCAACCATATCTACGATATCAGACATCTTGCTTTCCTCTTTTTCTTCTCCTCTTTCTTCCAAAATTTTATATTTCGCACTAGACTCTGTAAAACTTGTGAACAAATACATGTCAACTATTTCACTGTCAAGTCCATCTCTTAGTACTGCGTGGATTAATCTACAATCGACGCTAACAACAATTCTGATGCCACAACCTTAACATACAATCCATAATATAAATCTTTCCTACTTTCTCCGACTCTGTACTCATACCTCAGACCAACCGGCAGGTGAATATGTTTCCACACAAAAACGAGCTTATCGCAATATTTTTTATTATGGTATTAGCTTCGCAAAAGCCCTAGAAATATACCATCTTTTCGATGGCCTATCCTTAATACATAACATCAAACAGACTGTCTCAACATAGTACAAACGAATAAAATGAATATCTCTTGCTTAACAGTTAATCTGACTTAATCCATCATCATTTCTATTTTTTCAATTATAACAGCAAATATATCCGCTCGCCCTATTTTAGTCTATACGAATTTGAAATCATTTATTTTCTGTCTATCTGGTAACACAAATGCCTACTCATACTTAATATCCAAAGCTTTCGCAATTATCTTCATTTTTTTAAAGAAACAGTTCCACGTTTTAGATTTTTATTAAAACTATATGGAGTCTATACAATATGACTGAAAAGTTCCTCAAAACTGATATTTATTCCTCACGCAACTCGCCTAACATTATGCGCAAGCATAACACCCAAATTATTCCTGTTCCAATAATTTTGCCACCGTTTTTACATCCGTATCATACTCCACCCCTGTTATCTCAGAACGAGTATATCTTTCATCAAATAAATCAATTAGATTTTCCACATCAGCATATGTATTTAATACGATTCTGTTTGTATCCTCATTGATAATAAACTTCCCCTGCCATCGCTCTACCGTATTGACTTTATTAATTAATTGTTCCTGGGTCAGATTAAACACTTTTGAAGAACTGATGCGCATCATTTTTTTTGCGTATTTTGATTTTCCCCGGCTTATGTATTCCTCCAGTTTTCCGGTGTTCTCTGATATATCTTTTGCGATAATATTTTGTATGGCATAACCCGCAGATTGGTAAATATAATTTTGAAATCCAAAGTTTCTCTGCAGCAGCATCACATTATTTGTAATCAAATAATCATTCATGATCAAAATATCTATCTTTTTAGCTATCGTTAGAAGCCTCTCGCTCTGTTCCGAAAATACAACCTGATTCTCAAACTGCATAAGACGGGCAACGAAACTGGTTTTCTTTTTATTTGGCACCATAATGCTCCAAAGATGCTGATAAATCCAAATAGTATCATTCCCTTTTCTGATCTGAAATACAAGTCCGGAAGCGTCTGCCAAATCCTCTAAAGTAAATTCACCCGTTTCACTGCTGTCATTCAAATACCAAAATGGATAAAAATCATCACTCTGTTTAAAGATCAAATACTTATGTTGATTATCTGCCAGTTTGCTTCCATCCGCATATTCTGATGTCAGTGACAAATACTGTTCAGTAATAATCTCAAAAAACATTTCTTTTAAAACAGTTCTAAAATTTTTTCCCTGCTCATTCTTGTCCTCAGACAAGGACATTCTTTTTAATTTAGGAGAGCTTTTTTTTACAACAAAAGCCTCTAACCCGCACTGTTCTAAATGCTCGAAGCACTCTCCCAGTCTTTTTCTAATCTGTTTTTCAGATAAACTTTTCTTAGGCATCTTGCTTTTCCTCTCAAATTATTCATTGTAAATCACAAAAACACCATCAGCAATATATTTTCGTTTTATCGGAGAATTTTCCATAATTGGACTCCCATGTGTAATTCCGATATAGACGCTATCCGGATGAATAATATCTTTTGCCGGATTCTGAAATTCAAACGAAAATGTTCTGTATTTCATTGCTGCAAGCACTGGATTCTGATAAAATGTATTTGAACCAGTTAACAACAAAATAACCATTATAAGCATCGTCAAGAATACTATCAAGCCTCTGACTGACTCTACGTCATCTGTCAAAAGAGGCAAAACATATGTTACTAAAAATGTTGCGCCGCTGTCATTCGGTGTGTCCTCAACTTTAATTTTTTCCCCTTCCGATCTAAATCCCGCTTTTTGCATTCCATTAAAGCCCAATGCAATAGCTATAGTAGCAATTAACCAGCATACACTAATAACAGAAACTACAAATCCTCCAAACGCCGGATTTTTTACCGCAATAAAAACCTCTTTTATTCCCGTTTCAGTAAAAAAGACAATAAATTTATAAAACAAACTAAGATGCAGGCTTATATCTAAATGCTTGATAAGCACCAATAAAAAGAGAGGGGCGAACGATTGTAGGATAAGTCCTCTTTTTAAGTTCAGATTCTCTTCTCGCATAAAATTATTCCCTTCCGTTTTTTTCTTTGCATACCTTATGTCCCCAAATAATATAAAAAAATAATATACTTAAAATATATCCAAATTCCAGCTTCTCTGTTACATCATTTTACCATATTTATCCATCTGGTACAATAATCTTTTAATCGCTTTTCCTAATTTTTATCAAACGCAATGTTATCAGGATGCGGCTCCAGAATCCCTCCCAGAGCCGCCTTTCTTCCTAAATCCCAAACTTCGATATATTCAACGCCACATGTATCATAATATACTGCCTCAAATCCTCGTCCAGCTGCCCGTTCCTCATGCTGTACTTATTAATCATCGGCATATACATCCGCAGCACTTCCTCCATATCCTCATGGATACCTGCCACAGCGCCCTTCAGCACTTCGCGAAATTCCCTCTCATCCAAGGCTTTCTCCCCCTTTCCCAAGCGCCTGACGCAGCTTTTTCAAAGCCAGCGACCTTTGGTTATATACATGCTGTACGGAGCAGTTCAATTCCCTGGCGATCTCACAAGACTTCTTATCCTCAACAAACAGCATAAGCAGAATCTGCTGCCTTGCGGGTGAAAGTACTTTAAATGCCTCCTCCAGTTCTTCCTCCTCAAACCAGATTCCATCTTTTCCTGATAATCCCCTGATACATTCATCCTCAAATCCCGGGCAGCTTAAACACTCCTCCTCTACCTCCTCAATGGGGACTGTCTCCACCTTCTTCCTGTCCTTATAAAGGTAATTCAGCTTTGCCCTGTAAACCAATGTATCAAGCCATTTCGTAAATCTTGCCCGCAGCTCATCACGCGCGGAATCCTGCCGGTGGTTCATTTTGTGCCTCCTTTTCCGCAGGCACACCACCAGGGCAGGATTCAGACATACCATGATGGCATGCCTGAATGATATTGTTTCTCTGTTACTTTACATCACATGGAACACTTATCTCAAAACAATGGAATCACCCCCTTTTTGAACGTAAGATGCCCCGGGTATCCAGACCACGCGACATTCACTGAATGCCTGCGCAGGCGTCACCCGGATCATTGTCCATGAAAATGCAGACAATCCGGTAAAATACATCGCAGCGCAAAGTACGCTTTTGGTATGACATATTTTCCCGGATATTTCGCAATCCGATAAAACGCGCCATCGCGAAGCATACCTTTAGGTACTGGCGCGTTTTCCTGGATACTTCGTAACAAAAAACGACCATACCGTGCTTATTTGCACAGTACAGCCGTTCTTCAAAGCATAAATGACTGACTCAGCCGGCTTTAACTGCCGGCGTTTACAAAAGATACGAAAACCGTATCCGGCTCCGCCAGGTTCCGTTGGCAGAGTTATCCGTCAAAACACATCACCGCAAAATATATGTATTCTTGCGCGCTTTATGTGCCGACACATTTTGCCGGATGCCTCGCGGCCATTCCCCGTACCATAAAAGTTTCAGACTTCCCAGTACGGGCAGCCGTATGGCCGACCCTAAAATGACTGCCATAGGCTGAGGGTTTACCTGCCGAACTTTTCCAGGGAATCCAGATAGCTCAGGAACCCTTCACAAGCCTGGAGCTTCTGCTTTTGCGGATACCGCTCAATACGTTCCGCGATCTCCTGCAGGTAGGCTTTTTCCGGGTTCACATAATCCGCCCTGACCAGCTGGTCCACTGTCACGGAGAGCGCGTTAGAAATCCTCACCGTCATCTCCAGGCTGGGGACCCCTCTGGCATTCTCGATCTGGCCGATATGGCTGCTGCTGCACCCGCACATCTCCGCCAGGTCTTCCTGACGCATTCCAAGCGTCATACGGTACTTCCTGATGTTGCTGCCTAAAACCATGTAGTCCAATTCTTATTCTCTCCTTACGCCTATAGTATTGTAATCCAATTTATAGTGGAATTGAAGAAAGCATAATTCCGTTATACGCACCAGAAGTGTGATAACCAAAAAATTTTTTGTTTTTATATATATTATCCGTTTGTTTTACGGAAAATATGCTCTTATACACTAAACGCAGGAATTTCTGTTTTATTACCATTTCCCAGCAAATTTAATAATATTTTCACAAAATCACGCGGTTGCCTGCTGGAGCGACAGGTCACAGATCAGCTTTGCCGCTTCCCTGACCTCCTCATTCCCCATAAATTTTGTGGCGACCCAGACGACCGCTTTGGGGTCAAGGGTGACAACCTCACCCAGGGTCCTGCCTTTGTATTTTGAGATCGGGCACATTACCCGCATTGCCTGCTCCATCTTTTCTTCCGGCGTCAATTCACGCCGTTCCGGTTCTTCCACAATACACTCCGCTTCCGGAACGCTTTGTGCCGTGGGGGTGCCTCCCGGCTCAGACATCAGCGTTGGCATGATGCCCCCCGCCGGCGCCTGAGCCGGCATGGCGCCCCCATCCCCAGGATCCCCGGCAAAAGCTCCCAGCTCATCCGGCGCGACAGACTCGAAATCCTCACCCGCCATGGAAAACTGCAGGCCAAAGCCAGCGTTGCGCAACGCGATGCCCACAGCGGCCGTCTGTGCCCATTCCCTCGGGGAAACGGACGGCTTGTCCTCACAGTATCCCCTGGAGGCAGTAGCTTCCGCCAGATAGGCATCCGCCGGGTCCTTATAACTGGGGTAGATCCTCGCCGTCGCCACAAAGCAGTCCCTGGCCGGAACCACCTGTACCGCGATCCGGCCTTCCGGATATTTCAGACGGAACCACGCCATCTGTATCATTACCGGAAGCCGCTTCCGGACTTCCCCGGTATTCAGGTCCGCGTAGTCTATGGCAAAAGGCGCGGGGTCAAACCCGTCCACTTTATTAATATTCCCTATGATGGCCAGCATGGCCGCTTTATCACTGAAATTGTTCTGGCTCATATAAACCTCCTAAGATAATGGCATGCCCCGCTGCCCAGGCGGCAGGACATGCCACATTTACTATATTCTGTTCCACATATGCCCACAGGCCGCTTCCCATGTCTGTCTGGCCCGCTGCCTGCCGGAATTATCCCAGATCCCGCAGCCGGCCGGCCAGGCAGGTACCCCGTTTCTCCGTATCCGTTTTCCCAATGGCGATATGGAGCGCCTTCCGCTCCCCGACAATGATGACCCTGCTCTTTCCCCTTGTAATAGCCGTATAGACCAACGGCCTTGTCAGCATGACAAAATGGGCGCACTGCAGGTTGATGATAACAGACTGGTACTCGGAGCCCTGGGATTTATGGATCGTGGAAGCGTAGCCCAGATCCAGCACGTCAAGCTCGCTTGAATCATACCGTTTTACCCGTCCTTCCCCAAAATCCACAAAAACCGCCGTGTCGTTTCCCTCGTGTCTGATCTTCTTGATATACCCGACATCGCCATTACTCACATCGTCGAGGTTTTTCACCTGCATGACCTTGTCGCCGGTCCTGAACTTCCGCCTGCCGCATAAGACCTCCGCTTTTCCGTTTCCATCCGGATTGACCATTTCCCGCAGCATCTGGTTCAATGCGTTGACGCCGGTTTCCGTTTTCTGCCGGTACGGTGACAATAAAGCCACATTGTCCACGCCGTATTTCCTGATTTCTTCCATGTAAAGTCGGGCAATCAAACCGGCGGAATCCGAAATCACGGGGGAATCTATAAATTGGAAATCCTCCCCGTATTCTAGACTTGAGCAGCCATGGCGGATCCGTTTCGCGTTCGCTGCGATCAGGCTGCCCGTATCCTGACGGAACACCTGGTCCAGCCTGGCTACCGGGATACGGCCGCTGGCAATCAATTCACTCAATACCGCCCCCGGCCCAACGGAAGGCAGCTGGTCAGCGTCCCCGACCAATACAATCTGCGTGCCGGCCCCGGCGGCGTGGAACAAATGTCCGGCCAGATAAATATCCAGCATGGAAACCTCATCCACCAGAATCAGGTCCGCATGTGATATCTCCGAATCGCCATAAGCGCCGTCGCCGTCCTCACCCGATACCAGGCCCAGAGCCTTATGCACCGTCGTGGCCGTAAATCCGGTGGCCTGCTCCATCCTTCTGGCCGCACGGCCAGTCGGGGCGCAGCAGCATATCCTGTTTTCCGGATTGCTGCGGCGGTATATATCCAGTAACGCGTGCTGGATCATGGTTTTCCCTGTGCCGGGGCCCCCGGTGATAACCGACATCCCGTTTGTCAGGGCCATTTTGACCGCCTTGCGCTGTGCCGGGGCGAACCTTACCTTCAGCTTTCCCTCCGCGGCGTCCAGCTCATGATCCAGATTCCCATACCGGGGAATCTTTTGGGCTGACAGCAATTCATGGACTGACCATGCCAGGCGTTCTTCCGCCTCCGCCGTTTTTCCGCGGTATACATTTCCCTGGTAGGAAGCAAGCTGCCCGCTGCCAAGCAGCCTGACGGCACGTCCCGCGACCATTTTCTCCGTCAGGCCGGGCGTGTCCAGCATATTCAGGCACGCTTTCACAAAAGCATGCTTCTCCATGCAGAGATTCCCTTTTCCTTCCGCCTCGGCCAGCGCATAAAGCATCCCTTCATCTATGCGCTCCGGCGACATACGGTCCAGCCCCATGCGCGTGGCGATGCTGTCCGCCGTTTTAAAGCCGATGCCGGCCGCCTCACACAGCTGATACGGATGGTTCCTTACCACATCCATCGTGCGCTCCTTATAGATTTTATACAGCCCGACGGCGCGTTTAGGCGTAACCCCGTAAGGCGCAAGAAACGCCACTGCGTCACGCGCGCCGCGGTTGGCCATATAAGACTCACATATCTTTTCCAGTTTCCCTTTGCTGATCCTGGGTATGGACAGGAGCCTTTCCGGCTCCCTGTCCAGCACTTCCAGGGATTCCATCCCGAAAGCAGCAAATATCCGCTCCGCCATCTTAATGCCTATGCCTTTGATCTGGCCGGAGGAGAGGTAGGCGATTATCCCTTCCTTTGTTGGGACAATCACCTCCTCATAACTGTCCACCTCAAACTGGACGCCATGCTTTCCGTCTTTACTCCATCGGCCCCGCATTTCATAACACAGGTTCTTGGATACCGGGAGCCCGTATCCCACAGCCTTTACCTGTGTGACCACGTTCCCGGAACTATCCACCAGCTTTTCACAGGGTCTGTACAACATGACCATATAGCTGTCCGCGTCAAGCCCCGTAATATCCTTTGGATAAACCGGACGTTCAAACTGACATAACATGTTTTTCTCCTATTCCCATTCTGATTTGTCCTCCCGGCCTCATAATATCCGGGAGGACTGCCGCTGTCCCATCTCAAACCGGCCTGACCGAAACCTTAACCTTGCGGCTCTCCGACATTTTCACCACATCCGAATAAACCGTCGGATACCTTTCCTTTAAGGCTTTAGAATCGGGCCTTTTGGTTGTTTTTGTTACAAAGTCAATCAAAAGCTTGTCCGTGGCCGTCTCCAAAATACCATGTTCATGCGCTTTCATCACTTCCGCTATCCCACGCTGTAACTGTTCCTTCGAAACATCGAGCATATTCAAAAGACGGT
>CAJUPT010000082.1 GCA_910588405.1 uncultured Lachnospiraceae bacterium
TCAGCAGCGGGTGTCTTTATTTTGTGCAATATTTGGTATTTATTCATTTATAGTTATGAGGAGGTATTTTCATGCCAAAAGAAAAGAAACAATTATCCAAAGCACTGAAAACGTTCTTTGGTGTAGGCGATCTGGGATTTAACTGGATGACAAACATCGAGACTTATTATTTCGCCTATTTCCTGACGAACGTAGCCCAGTTCCCGATGGCTATGGTTACGATGGTTCAGACCATAGGCAGCGTGATCGATGCCGCGCTCTCCTGGGTGTATGGCATTATGCTGAACAAGATCAAGCCGTTGAAATGGGGACGCTATCGTTCCTGGCTGGCTGTTCTTCCGTGGGTTGTGCCTTTCCTGTATCTGTTACAGTTCCGGGCATTCGGAAACGGTATGGGGGCAGCGCTGATTATTGTCTTTGGTACCGTATCCAGCCATATCGCATGGAATATTCCCTATGTGGCAAATATGGCCATGGTGAATGTAGCGTCCGACAGCGCTGACGACCGGAACGCTCTGAGCTCTGTCCGTACGCTGTGGACTTATCTTGCCAGAATGTCCTATTCTTATGTAGGACCCGGCTTGGTGGCTTTCTTTACCGCAAAGCTTTCCGTGGAGAACGCTTATGCCGCAACTGCCTTTGCTCTTGGCGCAGTTATGGCAGCACTCTATTTTGCTCACTTTGTAATGTTTTCCGGCTATGAAGAAACCGGAGCTGAGGAGATTGCCAGACTGCAGAAGCAGGCTGAGCAGCAGCAGAAATCCAACCAGAAGACCGCAGGCATCGGCGCTGCAATCGCGTCCAATCCGCAGATTCTCGGTGTTCTCGGCGCTTATCTGTTTTACATGATGTACAGCTTCTGCTTCTCCGCATTTGCCGTATACTATGGACAGTATATCGCGCTGGATGCCGGATTCATGACAAAATTCCTGCTGATCTCCAATATTACGGCAGTCGTTGGTTCTATTGTAAGCCGTAAGGTGGCGCAGAAGCTTTCCTCCAAGGGTACTTTCCAGCTTGCCCTGCTGGGTATCGCGGTCCTTTATTTCTGCGCTTACATTATGAAGTCCAATCCGACCGTTGTTATCATTTTAATGTCAGTCGGCGGTTTCTTTGCAGCGTTCGCAACGGCTATGACCGTTCCCATGCTGGCAAACTGCTCCATTTACAGTGAGTACAAGACCGGCGTAAACTGCACAGGCGCTGTGATGGGCTTCCTGAATGTTCCGATTAAGATTGCCGTTATCGGCCGTGGTCTTCTGATCTCTACCGTACTCGGCATTACCGGATTCAACCCCAGCATCGCTGTGGAAGAAGCTTCTGACGCAGTAAAGAACGGTATCGCAATCGGATTTACCGTAATTCCGGCGATCCTGTTAGTGATTGGTTTCCTGATTATTACCTTTGGTTATCATATCAAAGAGTCTGATATCGAGAAATATTCAGCCGAAATCAAAGCCCGCAAGCAGGCATAAAATAAGTGCAATACTTTCCGGAGGAGCGTAAAAAAGCTCCTTTCGGAAAATAAAACATCACCATAAATCATTTTCATTCAAGGAGGATTACAGTATGTTAACAGCCAAAGAAAATCTCTTAGAGTGCATCCGCGGTGGCAATCCGGATCGTTTCGTAAATCAGTACGAGTTCATCAAGCTTCGTATGAATCCGTCCGGTCTGCACAGCAAACGCCCCCAGAAAGGCGAGGCAGACTGCCAGAATGCTTGGGGTGTAACCTATAGCTTCCCTGAAAATGTACCTGCAGGTTTCCCGGTTCATTCGCCGGAAAAGGTTGTCATCAAGGATATTGAAAACTGGAAAGAGTATGTACACGCTCCTTCTCTGGATTTCCCCGAAGAAGAATGGGCGATGTTTAAAGAGCAGTACGATGCCATTGATTCCACGAAGGCTCTGAAGGCAGCTTTTGTTGCTCCTGGCCTCTTCGAGCAGTGCCATCACCTGGGAGAAATCTCCGCAACGCTGATGAACCTCGCTATGTATCCGGACGAGATGCATGACCTGATCAAGTATCTGACCGAGTATGAGCTTCGTCTTGCAGAGCTGATCTGTGATAAACTGCATCCCGATACCCTGTTCCATCATGACGACTGGGGCGGACAGACCTCTACCTTTATGTCTCCGGCTATGTTTGAAGACTTCTTCGTAGGTCCTTACAAGGAAATCTACGGCTACTATCATGATCACGGCGTTGAGCTGGTAATCCATCACTCCGACAGCTATGCGGCTACCTTCGTACCGGCTATGATCGATATGGGCATCGATATCTGGCAGGGCTGCTTCTCTACCAACAACATGCCTGAGATGATCAAGAAGTACGGCGGAAAGATCTCCTTCATGGGCGGCATCGAGAACATGCTGGTTGACTACGAGGGCTGGAACCGCGAAGCAATCCATGACGTTGTATACAAAACGCTGGATGAGTGCGGAAACAAATATTTCATTCCTTGTATCGCACAGGGCGGCCCTGGCTCCGTTTACAAGGGCGTATACGCTACAATGGGCGAAGAAATCGACCGTTACAATGTTGAGAAATTCGGCCACAGCCTGGAAGATATCAAAGCAAGCCGCTTAGAAGAGGAAATTATGTTCTAAGATTGTGTTCCGGGAGATTGTTTTCTAAGAACAACAGAAGCATTTTTCAAATCTAAAATCAAAAATTTTGTAATCCGGCAAAATGCGTCATCGTATAGTATACCTTAGGTCTTGACGTGTTTTGCCGGATTCTCCGTAATCGAAAAGAACGCTTTCAGAAATCGCTCCGGAAACGTTCTTTTACTTTATTCCCAAATGAATGTTTATTTTGAAGGCTTTTGTAATATTTTATTCTGAAAGAACCGCTTCTTTCACAACCACCCACTGCTCCAATAGCTTTTCCAGCGAGCAGGCGGCATTAGCCGGACTGGTGGAGGGCAGGACGGTAATCTCCCTCCCCACTGTTTTCCGGCAATATTTCCGGTACAGGGCGCAGGCCTTCTGCCCGTTTCCGAAAACTTCCCTGATATTGGCCTGAGACAGCACCCGGTTCAAATCTGCAGGCGTCACATTTTTGATGCTGCTGTCGCTAGAGCCAATGATATCACAGCTCTCGATCACGTCCCAGATCGCGATATGATTCCGCAGCAGCAGCTTCTTCTTTTCTTCAATGGTCTGAGGCGTCTCCTCCCCGCACAAGCCTGCCATCACCTTCCAGAACCGGTTCTGGGGATGGTGGTAGTAAAACATCCCTTCTCTGGACTTTACGGAAGGAAAGGTGCCAAGAATGAGAACCCGGGACTCCTCATTGAATATCGGCTGGAAGGTGTGACTTACATGGGTGTAGCGAGGCTGATCATTTTCTTTCTGCTTACGTACCATTCCCTCTGCGCACCTTCGTCCCTTTCTGTCCTCTCGTCATCAGCTTCAGCTTACTCAGTTCCAGCTGCCGTCCCTCATAAGAAATCACGGACGGACTGTACTCACCGCCCAGCTGATATACGTTTTTAATCCTGTCGCTGTCTGCCAGCGCCATTCCCCGGACGCCGACGCTTCCTTTTTTATATATGTTTACTTCCTCCATCGGATATCGGAGGAAATACCCTTCCTCCGATTGCAGCACGATCTGGCTGCCCTGTACAGGCTCCACTGTTTTCACCCGATCTCCCTCATTTAACTTGGTAGAGAGCACCGTCTTATTGGCCGTCTCAAATCCGGCACCCTCCACCTGCTTCACATATCCTGCTTCCGTCACAAAAAGCAGCATGGTCTGAGAGACATGGCTGAAACAGTCCACATAGAGAATATTCTCCTGCTTGGAATCATATTTGCTCAGATTATCCACCGGAACCCCTTTATCCTTCCATTTCAGAAAAGGAATCTCCAGCGCTTTCACCTGATGCATCACGCCCCGATCAGTAAACAACAGAATCCTGTCCGTATTCTTACACACGAACAGCCAGCGGTACTCCGCATCAAGAGTCTCCTTCGCTTTTTCATAGGAAGGAACGTCGCACATTTTCACATATCCGAAACGGTCCATGGAAAATACCATTTCCTGCTCGACGATTTCCTCTCTGACCGCCCTTGCTTCCTCCGCATCGGTAATCTCCGTCCTTCTGGGCTTGGAAAATTCTTTTTTAATATTCTCCAAATCCTTCCGGATCGCATTTTTCATCGCCGTCTTGCTGCCCAGCAGCTTCTCATACCGGGCAATATTCTTCACTGTTTCGTCATGCTCCTTTTCCAGCGCCAGAATTTCAAGCCCGATCAGCTTGGAAAGGCGCAGGTCCAAAATGGCCTGTGCCTGCCGCTCCGTAAAATGAAGGGACTTTGCCTGCTTCTCCGACTTTGCTGAACGGAACTTTACGTCGGCCGGCTGCCCCATCAGACAGGCCTTCGCCTGCTGCTGGGTCTTGCTTCCTCGGATAATCTCGATAATCAGATCGATCAGGTCTACGGCCCTGATTAAGCCCTCCTGAATCTCCTGCCGTTCCCGCTCCTTTGCCAGCATACTGGTATATTTTCTTGTATTGATCTCGATCTGAAACCGCAGGCTGTGTTCCAGAATCTGTTTTAAACTCAACGTCTCCGGCCTGCCCTCCACGATGGCCAGCATATTGACGCCGAAGGTGTCCTCCAGCTTTGTCTTTTTATATAGAAGGTTTTTAATCCGCTCGATATCCGAGCCCTTTTTCAGCTCCAGGACAATGCGAATCCCTTCCTTTGCCGATTCATTGGTGATATCAGTGACCTCCGGCAGCTTCCTGGTCTCCACCAGACTGCCCACGTCGGCCAGAAACCGGTGAATCCCCTCTCCCACCATCGTGTAGGGAATCTCCGTAATCACCAGCCGGTCCTTATCCGTTTTCCGCTTTCCCGGCTCGTAAACCACCCGGCCTCTCAGCTTCATCCGACCCGCCCCCGAAGTATAAATCCCTTCCAGGTCCTTCTGATTGATCACAATGCCGCCTGTGGCAAAATCAGGCCCCGGAATATAGCCCATCAGCTCACGGATGCTGATCTCCGGCTTATCGATCAGGGCGATCATGCCGTTGATGGTTTCCGCCAGGTTATGGGAGGGAATATTGGTGGCCATTCCCACGGCGATGCCCTCTGCGCCGTTAATCAGCAGATTGGGAATTCGCACCGGCAGCACCACCGGTTCCCGCTCTGTCTCGTCAAAATTGGGGACGAAATCCACCACATTCTTATCCAAGTCCGCCAGATATACTTCTTCCGTCAGCTTGCGGAGCCTGGCCTCCGTGTAACGCATGGCAGCGGAGTCGTCGCCCTCGATGGAGCCGAAATTGCCGTGGGGCTCCGCCAGCGGTTCGTTTTTCTTAAAATCCTGGGCCATCACCACCAGGGCGTCATAGACAGAAGAGTCTCCGTGCGGGTGGTATTTACCCATGGTATCACCCACGATACGGGCACATTTCCTGTGGGGCCTGTCATGGCGCAGCCCCAGCTCATACATGGAATACAGCGTCCGCCGCTGCACCGGCTTTAACCCGTCCCTCACGTCGGGAAGCGCCCTGGAGGTGATGACGCTCATGGAATAATCGATATAGGACTTTTGCATACAGTCCGAATATTCAGTTTCTAAAATGTTATCTGACATATGCCATATCTCTTTCTAAAATTGCTTCGCAAAAACCTTTCTCGGCACACCGCCCTCCGGTTCATTCCATCCGTACTTTCCTTACATGGCATCCGGATCTCCCTGTACCAAGAAAATATCTTCTTCAATTTACATCCAATTTACTTGCTTTACAGCGGTATCCATTTCATTTACGCGTCAATTTCCGCCTCTCTCGCATGCTCATAGATAAACTGCTTTCTGGGCGATACCTCGCTGCCCATCAGCATCTCCGTCACCAGAGCCGCCCGGCGCATATCGTCGATCTCCACCCGCTTTAACACCCTTGTCTCCGGGTTTAACGTAGTCTCCCACAGCTGCTCGGCATCCATCTCGCCAAGGCCCTTGTATCGCTGTAAAATAAAATTTTTATGCTTCTTCCGATACCGGTTCAGCGCTTCGTCATCGTACAGATATTCCTCCTGGCCTTTCTTCGGAATCGCCTTGTACAGCGGCGGCGTGGCCAGATAGACATGACCCTGCATAATCAGCTCCGGCATAAACCGGTAGAAAAAGGTAAGCAGCAGGGTGCTGATATGGGCGCCGTCCACGTCGGCATCGGTCATCACAATGATTTTGTCATATTTCAGCTTGCTGATGTCAAAATCATTGCCATACCCTTCCGAGAAGCCGCAGCCAAAAGCCTGAATCATGGATTTAATCTCTGCGTTGGCCAGCACCTTATCCATGGTCGCTTTCTCCACATTCAGAATCTTGCCGCGTATCGGCAGAATCGCCTGAAATTTTCTATCTCGGGCAGACTTGGCGGAACCTCCCGCCGAATTACCCTCCACGATAAATATCTCGTTTTTCGATGCGTCCCGGCTCTCACAGTTCGCCAGCTTGCCATTGGCGTCAAAGGAAAACTTCTGCTTTCCCAGAAGGTTGCTTTTGGCTTTCATCTCCGATTTTCGGATTTTGGCCGAGGTCTCCGCCTTGTTAAGAATCGCTTTCAACGTATCCAGATTTTTATCAAAATACAGGGTCAGCTCTTCTCCCGCCACCGCGGCTACTGCCCGGGAGGCATCCGCATTGCCCAGCTTTGTTTTCGTCTGGCCCTCGAACATGGGGTCCGGATGTCTGACGGAAACCACGGCCGTCATACCGCACCGGGTATCAGGTCCGGTAAAATTCCCGTCCTTATCCTTCAAAATCCCCAGTTCCTTGGCATAGGCGTTCATCAGCGCCGTAAATCTTCCTTTAAAGCCGGTCAGATGGGTGCCGCCCTCTATGGTATGGATGCTGTTGCAGTAGCCCAGAATCAGCTCCTCAAAGCCCTCATGAAACTGGAATGCCAGCTCTGTCTCCACATTTTCCTCCCGTCCCCGGACATAAACCACCTCCGTAACGGTTTCCTTTCCCTGATTCAGTTTTTTGATATAGCCCGCAAGGCCCTCCGGCTCATGGAACACTTCCGGTTCCTTCTCGTCTCTGCGGTTCTCAAAATGAATGGTCAGGCCCGGATTTAAAAAAGCTGTCTCATGAAGCCGCTCCCGCACCGCATCGGCTTTAAAACGGATGTGGTCAAAAATCTGGTCGTCCGGCAGAAACTGAATCCGGGTGCCGGTCGTCTTTGTCTTTCCCGTCACCGGCAGCAGACCCTCTTTCAACTCTGTCATGGGAATGCCCCGTTCGTAGCTGTCCTCATAAATTTTTCCGTCCTTATGGACGCACACCTTCATCCACTGGGAAAGGGCGTTCACCACCGAGGAGCCCACGCCATGAAGGCCGCCGGAAACCTTGTAGACCTCCTGGTCAAATTTCCCCCCCGCATGAAGAGTGGTAAAAATCACCCGCTCCGCCGATATGCCTTTCCGGTGCATATCCACCGGGATTCCCCGGCCATTATCAGACACGGAGGCCGAGCCGTCCCGTTCCAGCGTCACCGTCACCTCACTGCAGTGCCCGGCCAGATGCTCGTCCACCGCATTGTCCACAATCTCATAGATCAGGTGATTAAGCCCCCTGCTTCCGGTGCTGCCGATATACATACCCGGCCGGCGGCGCACCGCCTCCAGGCCCTCCAGCACCATAATGGAATCTGCGTTATATTTGCTCATATGCTATGCCTCTTTCAAAAGCTATTGTTCACAATAAAATAGAATGTACGTTTGGAATTATAACAGATTGTGTAAGATTGGTCAAATAGAAATCAACAGTGAAAACACAAATGAAAAACAGGGTTCCGGCATATAAAGTCAGTAAATGAATAAGAATCCTGCTTCGCAGGATTCTGCGCCGCACACATATTGCACTTAGCGAGGTTTTTTCGAGCTTAGTGCAATAGCGCACACTGTGAACGCGTCGCTTTTAAGCGACAATTTCCTTTGCGTTTGCATGCGCATCCTCGCGGAGCGTTTTTGTATCATAGGGAAGTACGGAGGACTTTCCTATGATATAAAAAATATAAAAATCATAACATTTCCTCTTTCCAACCCTCCATTTTTTTTGTATACTATACAGGGTGCGCCGGAAAGTCTGTTCTTTTGCATTTTCCGCACCTTCCATGAATCCTGTAGCTGTTCCCGAAAGATTCTTTCCTGAATGGTTATATGTTTTGTTTTCTACTGATAAGGAGTATCTATCTTATGAGACATCTGATCAGCCCTCTTGATTTTTCCGTGGAAGAGCTGGACAGGCTTATGGACCTGGCCAATGACATCGAGGCGAATCCACAGAAATACGCTCATGTATGCGATGGCAGAATCCTCGCCACTCTGTTCTATGAGCCCAGCACCCGAACCAGATTAAGCTTTGAATCAGCCATGAGCCGGTTAGGCGGCAAGGTCATCGGTTTTTCTTCCGCATCCGCCAGCTCTGCAGCAAAAGGAGAAAGCGTTGCCGACACGATCCGCATGGTATCCTGCTACACTGATATCTGCGCCATGCGCCATCCAAAAGAAGGCGCACCCTTAGTAGCTTCCCTGAAATCTTCCATTCCCGTCATCAACGCCGGAGACGGCGGCCACCAGCATCCCACCCAGACTTTAACTGATCTTCTGACCATCCGTTCTTTAAAGGGACGGCTGGGCGACCTGACCGTAGGGCTGTGCGGCGACCTGAAATTTGGGCGGACCGTCCACTCCCTGATGAACGCGCTTGTGCGCTATACAGGCATCCGTTTTGTACTGATCTCCCCTCACGAGCTGCGCATTCCCAGCTATATTCGGGAAAATGTGCTGGCGGCCAACCACGTTCCCTACACGGAGGTAGAAAATCTGGAAGAGGCTATGCCAGAGCTTGATATCCTATATATGACCAGAGTGCAGAGAGAGCGATTTTTTAACGAGGAAGAATACATCCGCATGAAGGACTGCTATATCCTAGATAAAGCAAAGATGGCGCTGGGCAAGGAGGATATGCTGGTGCTCCATCCCCTTCCCCGGGTCAATGAGATTGCCACGGAGGTGGACGATGACCCAAGAGCCGTCTATTTCCGGCAGGCCAAATACGGCGTGTATATCAGAATGGCGTTGATCATGACATTATTGGAGGTGAGCCCATGTTAAATATTTCAGGATTAGAGGAAGGCATCGTCTTGGACCATATCCCGGCCGGGAAAAGTATGGACATCTACAAGCATCTGGGACTGGGCCATTTGGACTGTCAGGTGGCGATTATCAAGAATGCCCGCAGCGCGAAAATGGGGCGCAAGGATATTATTAAAATAGAAGGGGGCCTGGACACGGTCGATCTGAATGTGCTGGGCTTTATCGAACATAAAATCACTGTCAATATTATTCGGAACGGACAGATTGCGGAGAAAAAGACGCTGCGCCTGCCGAAGAAAATCACCAACATCATCCGCTGCAAAAATCCCCGCTGCATCACCTCCATCGAGCAGGAGCTGCCCCATGTGTTCGTGCTTACCGATGAGGAACATAAAATCTACCGGTGTATGTATTGTGAAGAAAAGTATGGTAAAAAGGGATAAGGATAGCGAGTCCTTCATATGACTAAAGAATCCTTGTTGAAATCACAGATTAACGAAGCCTTAATCTCAACAGGGATTCTTTTGGGGTTTTCTTTGCATTCTTTACTACGAGCACCAATCTGATTTCCAATTGAGACAGATTTTTATCCCTTAATCATTCCGACATACCTTCCGCCTCATATCGCTCCAATAAAATATTAGAATAAAGAATAAGATTGCCTTAAATATTGGGATTTGACTGTTATTTTATTTGATCACCTTCCGAAGCTGCATAAACGCCACTCGCATATAAGCCCGGATTCGGATTTTGATCTGATGCAACAGCACATCTGTTTTTGTAATGCCCAGATCCAGCTGATTGTAACACTTATCCACAAACAGCTTGTCATCGTCAAAAATCTTGCCTACCGTCTTTAACAGCTGCGCGGTCTCCGAAGTGGTGGAGATCCGAAAGCTGTACAGGTATTCGTTGATGTAATATACCTTGCTGACGGAACACATGCGCAGCCAGTAGTTCCAGTCCAGCGTAAACCACAGGTCAGGATCAAAGGAACCCACCTGCAAAGAAGTGCTCTTTCGGAACATAACATTGGAAGGCTCCGCATTATAATTATGGTTGCGGAAAGAACGACGGGCCAGCTTTTTTCCATCCCAGAGACAAGATGTGGAAAATGGCCTGCGGTTCATCACCACCTTATTATTCTCATTGATTACATGGGAACCGGAGAACACCATCCCCACCTCCGGAAAATCCTCCAAAATTTTCACCTTTTTCTGAAAATTATCCGGCGTCAGCAAATCGTCGGCGCACAGAAGCTGCATATATTCGCAATTTCCGTAGCGAAGGCAGTTATTCCAGTTTCCCAGCATCCCCACATTGGTCTCATTCTGAATCAGCCGAATCCGGCTGTCGGTAAAGGAACGGACAATGGAAACCGTATTGTCCGTCGAGGCATTGTCTATAATCACCAGTTCAAAATCAGAATAGGTCTGGTCAAGCACCGACCGAATGGTCTGGGCCAGATAGGTCTCTCCGTTATAAACTGGGATACATACGCTTATTTTTGGCATTTTTTCCTCTTTCCTGACGCAGATACCGCCTGATCATCCGCTGTCTTATCGCGCTTAAGACTGTCCGCCGTCTATCTTGGCTCTGTCCGATTCATATGAGGCACACAGCTGCCGCACGCTTCAGGTCAGCTTCAAAAGCTTTATCTGTTTTTGTATTTTAATACAGCAACCCTTTAAGCACTTATCTGTTTGACGATAGGCACATCTATCATAATATCACATAAATCAACACAGATAAAGTACAAAATCCACCGATTACGGTATAAATGACCGCCGCCGCTCCTTTTTTCCACCGTTTGCTTCCCTGGTCCGCCCACTCTGCCGCCAATGCTGAAAAAACAGAGAAGGGAAGCACAAGGGGCACCACATAACGAAAATCCATCGTACATCCAAAAGGATAACCAATATTAAAATTCAGATACATCAAAAGCTGTACTGCCGTCAGAAGCAGCAGCCCATAACGCAGAATGGGGTGCACATCTTTTTTTCTGAGACAGCAGACCATGCATCCGACCGAAATAAGCGTCAGAATCAGGAACAGCAGCAGGAAGCTGTCCGCCAAAAGCCGCGGCACATCGAATTCCCACTCCCCAAACAACGCACATTTCAGCAGATAGGCCCATAGGTTGTAATCCTCTCTGGGATTGCACCAGCTTCCAAAATACTGGGACAGCGAAAAGGAGAGAAAACGTTCTTTCAGGCTGAACCAGCCGACGTACAGGTCGCTGTCAAGGGGAGGGGAGGGCACATATCCCAAGGGCTGCCCCAAAACAACCAGATTCCTGATCGAATGCCATAGCCCCAGCGGCGCACAGACTGCCAAAAACGCGGCAAACTGTGCAATCAGCTTTTTTAAGGTCAGCTGTGTTTTATTATTTACGTTGTTTCCCTCATCAGTGCCACTTTTATCATTTGTACCGTTTTCCTCATCAGCATCATTTTTATCACCGGCTGTCTGTGTCAGCACCCTCTTTATTTTAGACTGCCGGATACAAACGACAAGAACCACCAGAAATACCGGCCCGGTAAACAATGCAATCATGCCTCCCGACAGCTTGCTCATCATGGAACACCCAATGGCGACGGCCAGAATCAGAATATGTTTCATCGTTGGCCGGTTGAAATACCGAACCGTATACAATATTCCCAAGAAAAAGAAAAAGGTCATGGCCATATCATTATTTATCGATCCGGCCAGAATATAAAAAGTGGGGTGAAAGGCTGTCAGCGCCGTCGCTGTCAGACATACCCGTTCCCCAAGCTTTAGCTCGGCGGCAGTCCTGTAGACAAGCACAATGGTAAAACAGGAAAGAATACAGGGAACCACCTGCAGCCAGGACTCTCCTGCGTTCGTCGGATCGATCCCCGTCAAGCTTACCAGCCGCAAAAACAGAGCGATCATGGCATGGCTTAAAGGGCCGTGATAATACTGTCCGCCATAGCTGTCGGGCAGTCTTCCATTTTCATACAATTCATTAATATAATAGAAATGTCCCGGATCGCCTTCAAATTCCCACACATCATGCTGCCGAACGTCCGCAAAGGTATAAATCGCATACCCCACCCGCATGGCAACTCCAGCTGCCAAAATAGCGTAAAAAATATATTTTTCAGGCAGTCCCAGCCGGGCTATCATCACACCGCAAAGAAGCATGGCAAAAGCTATAAACAGCATAATCGCCTTAAACCGCTCCCCATTTCCAATCGACATAAAAGAGGACAGCCCCAAAGCCACTGTGACTACAACAGCAATACTTCCATATAAAAGAAACCCTTGTTTTTT
>CAJUPT010000083.1 GCA_910588405.1 uncultured Lachnospiraceae bacterium
TAGGCAATATGCGGCCTATAGAGACTTTTTCTGCTGTACAGCTGTTAAACGCCCGTGTCGAAAACCCGGGTTTTAATATCTGCTCTCAAAAATGGCGTTCTATTGCGCAACAATTTGGTTGTTTTAATCGATTAAAAATGCTATAATTTCGTTATAAAATTACAGGGAGGAATAGGAAAGCCATTAACACTCATGCTTAAAAATTTTATTTTATCAAGGTTACAGAGCCGGATAATCTAAAAGCGTTTGAAAAAATAGTTACACCAGAAGTGGTAGAAATATTAAACAATGATACAGCATACGAGAATTTTAAAGAAATAACAAGCATGCAATAACTAAAGAAAACAGAGTGCAAGTTATTTTTAACTTGTTCTCTGTTTCTCGTGCACCCTGTTTGTCAGCGTTGATGATAAGTTGTTGTGGATACTTCTTTATCACCGTAAAACTAAGGGGTTCCGGTCTTTCTTTTTGTTCTGTGATATTAATATGATGTTGAGAAAATATACTCGTACTTTTCTGTGAAAAACATGAATCTCCGCGCAAACCATGGTATAATATCCTCTGTAAACAAGTGAGGTGACACAATGATACATATAGCCATCTGTGACGACGACCCCAGGGCCGTACAAAACCATAAGGATATCACGGAATCCTGTCTGCGTCAATGGGGTAAGCCGGGGAAAGTCACTACTTATACAGCCAGTGAAAACCTGTTTTATGATATCACCGAGGATCATTTTTTCTTCGACCTGATTCTTCTGGATATCGAGATGCCCGGCAGCACTGGCATGGAAATTGCGAAAAAAATCAAACCCTGTCTGCCGAATATCAAAATTATTTTTATCACTTCCCATGTGGAATATGCCATAGACGCTTTCGAGCTGTCTATTTTCCGGTATGTGCCAAAACAGGATATGGACAGACGGCTTCCCGCTGCCATACTGGACGCAGTCAGGCTGATTGAGCTGGAGGATGAAAAAATCTATACGATACGGACCAGCAGCCGCATGGAAAAAATTCCCTATAAAGAAATCTTCTATATTGAACGGGACGGAAAAAACGCCTGTATTACCGCTGCGAGCGGCATGTCCAAAGTGCGCAAAAGCCTGCAGAAGGTATACGAGGAGCTGAACGCGGAGGAATTTCTCTTTATTGACCGGGGCTGCATCGTCAACATGATACACATTATGCAGGTGAAAGACGGCATGGCCATCCTGAAAAACGGCACCTCCCTCCCCATCAGCCGCTCCCATTTGCAAACGGTCAAGGAGCAAATCAACCGTTATTGGGGGGAGCACATATGAAAAACCTGCTGTTCCTATTCTCAGATGCCGCGGCATCCGGCGTGCAGATTATGGTATGCCTGTTTTTGATTTCCCGCCTTTTATCCGCCGATAAGCCGGGAAAGAAAAGCTTTCTGGCGGCATGGGGCACTTCAGTTGTCGCCGTTTTCCTTACGGTATACCTGGCAAATCGCGCCAGTACATCCGGTATACCTCCCGATAGCAGGATTTTCCGGACACTGCCCTGTCTAAACCTGACGAACCTGCTTCCCACCGCATTGGAAGTTCTTGCCATCTCGGCCTGCGCTGTCCGTTTCCAAGGGGCAGATGCCCGCATGAGCCTATTCGTAGGGATTTTTTATAAGGTCGGCGTTTCTTTCTGGCAGTTCCTGGCCGACGCAGGGCTGAGTATCCTCTTTCACTCCCCCGCTTTTTTTGATCACCGGACAGAAAACGGGCAGGCAAGTATCTGGCTCCTTCATGGATTGCTGATTTTTCTCGCCTGGTATCTCCTTGGCCGCCGGGAAGTCGAGGGGAAAGAAGCATTTTCCATTGCCTCCGCAATCACGCTGGCAGGCTTTCTCGCGGTGGTCAGCCTGTCCGAACAGACCGTGCCGGAAATCCCCGGTGACACGCTGGACATGTGGACGCTTTTATCTGTGATCCTGATGATGTCCGTCCTGGTTTTCAGAATCAACCGCCAGTATGAGATGGAAAAGGAGCTGGCAGTCCTGAAAGCCCAGCAGGCCGAGCTGTTGGAGCGCGACTATCTCGCATTAAACAATGCCTATGCCGTCAACGCGAAGCTGTTCCACGACTTCCACAATCATATCGGCGCGCTCAGACAGCTTCTCTCTCATGAGAAGGTGAAAGAGGCTGTGGAATATCTGGATGAATTGCAGACACCGGTACGAGAAATGGCGGATACCGCCCGGACTGGGGATGAAACCATAGATTATCTGATCAACAGCAAAGCCGCTGCTGCCGCGGATAACGAAATTTCCTTCCAGGCACAGATCGAATTCCCCCGCCATACCAATATCCGCAGTGCCGACCTGTGTGCAATCCTGGGGAATTTCCTGGACAATGCCCTGGATGCCGCAAAGCAGGTGCCAAAACCTGAAAAACGACTGATTCGGCTTACGATCCGCCGCATTAATCAAATGCTGGTGATCAAAGTGGAAAACAGCTTTTCCGCCCAGCCCGTAGCGGAAAACGGTTCTCTGGTTACAACAAAAAAGGAAGGTGGTCTACACGGCTGGGGACTGAAAAGCGCCCAGACCGCTGCGGAAAAATATGACGGCATGGTGCAAACCTCCCACGCAGACCATATGTTTCGGGCAGTCGCCACCTTGTCTTATCAGGGGATTTCGACAGCGTGAATTTCCCGGCATTTTTCCGAATGTTTCGCAATCAGATGAGCTGCTTTTGGGCGGCTCATTTTTTCATATCATAGGAAAAACGCTCCGCGAGATGCGCATGCAAACGCAGAAGAAATTGTCGCTTAAAAGCGACGCGTTCACAGTGTGCGCTATTGCACTAAGCTCGAAAAAACCTCGCTAAGTGCAATATGTGTGCGGCGCAGAATCCTGCGAAGCAGGATTCTTATTCATGGCCAAAAAACCGCCATTCGCGGACATTTCCCCACAAACTCCCTGTTATAGTGTATGATATGAACACAACGAAAAAACAAACCCTAAGTGCTCATAACAAAGCTACCGAAGGATTTATACGCATATGCGGCTGGAAATTCCTTCAGGTATAGAGGCTTGGGAGAATCGTAACGATGTTTTTAATACGAGGAGGTAATAATAATGCGTCATATTTATATCCGTAGATTTTTCAGTATCATCTGGCTGGCAGCAGCCATTATAAGCGCTCTCTCCGGCAGCCTGGAAATGGCCATATTTTATATTGTGCTGGGCGGTGCATTTTTGTACTCTGCTTACACAATGGGGCGGAAAGAAAAAGGCCGGAAAGGAGACCGGTAAAATGAACGCGGTAAACAACCCTCTCCTGGCCATCCAAAATTTGCAGGCATACTACACACAAGAAAAAACCGTGCTCTCCGGGCTTTCCCTGGCACTGGCTGATCATGAGACGGTAGGGCTGATCGGCTTAAACGGAGCCGGAAAAACGACTCTTATAAAGATTCTGTCCGGCCTGCTTTCCACTTTTCAGGTCGACGATATCTGCTTTGACGGGCAGCCTGTGCATTTCCGGGATAAAGCCTTTAAAACCTGCCGCTACACCGTATTTGCCGAGGACAATTCCTTTCAGTATTTCACATTTTGGGAATACCTGTCCTATGTCTTTGCCGCTTATGGGCAAAAGCTGCCTGACGTATCGGAGCTGATACAGGGCTTTCATTTTGAGGAGCATACCAATACACTATTAAAAGATTTGTCCACCGGAAATCAGAAAAAGGTATTTTTAATCACTGCTTTCGCGTTAAAGCCGAAGCTGCTTTTTCTGGATGAACCGGTCAACGGACTGGATTTCCAAAGCACGGAATATCTGTATCGGCAGATTTCCGATTACCATTCCTGCGGGACCCTTATGTTTTCCTCCCATATCCTGGAAAGTATCACCTTAACCTCTGACCGGGTGATTGTTCTGGAAAACGGACGGATTCGGCAAACCTTTGAAAAAGAGCAGATCAATGCCGCAGATATTCGGGAGGTACTGCGCTATGAAAATGATATTTAGCGCTTTTGCCAAAAAACTTTTCGGCCTGAAATATGAACGGATGACAAGAACACTTCTGATCAGCCTGGTTGTATTTTGGGGACTGTATCTCTCTGATTTTCGGATCATGGTATCCCCTTCTGTTTTATATCTGACAGTCACCGCTTTCACCGGCGGCGTGATGTGGCAGGCCCTTTCCTCAAAGGACCAGGCAGACTACATGCAAAACATGTTAATGCTGCCCTTTGACAGACAAAAGCTGGTCTTTTCCTATACGGTTGTCCTGGGCGCTTATGCATTCCTGACAAAGACCGTGCTTTTACTGGCTGTTTTGCTGGCTGTGTCAGAAATAAGCATCACAAAGGTTTCCGTAAATGCTTTCAGCGGAGTTTTCGGAAATACCCTGAGCGGTGTTTTCGGAAACGCCTTAAGCGAGACTTTCTGCGATGTTTCCTCCGGCACTCTCTGCGGCATTTTCTACAGCATTTTCTGCAGCATCCTCTGCGCCGCACTCGGAATCCTGACGGCCGCCGCCCTCTTTACCCTGAAAAAGTACCGGTACACCGCCGCCTGTTTTTGGAGCGCTGTCCTGTTGGCCACTATTGTATTGTTTGGAAACAGAGCATGGTTTCTGCTGATGGTTATCATTAGCTGCATTCCGGCTTTTTTCATCCTGCTGCGGGCCGACGGCTATTCCTTTGGACAATCAGAATACATCAGACAATATTCAGGAAAAAAATACGGAAAACATATGGAAAAAGAAATTATGCAGCTTTCAGACATACAGGCCGAACAGCTTTCAAAATGTTCTGCCTATGGCAGAACAGCCTGCGGCCGTTACTGCCATTGCTCCGTATGGCGTTACCTGTTCCGATACCTGGCAGCCCATAAAAATTATCTGTTAAACACGGCAGTTATGTGGGGAGTCGCCTGTGTGCTCCCCCTCTTTTTCCGGCAGCTGGAAAGTCTGGCCGTCATCCCGGTAGGCTTCGCCATCCTTTCCCTGAACACGCCCATCTGTATCCTGCTGTCCTGCGATCCGGCACTGGAACAGGCCGTCCGCTTCCTTCCCGGTCAGGGAAACGCATTCTGCCTGCCCTACTGTGCTTTTATTTTCCTATGTAACCTGACCGCCGACAGCCTCTTCCTCATTAGCTGGCAGTGTCAGATCGGCGGCATCACCATCCTGATAACCGTAACCGCACTGTTTTTCGCCCTCGCCGGCGCAGTCGGCTCCGTCCTGCTGGAATGGTTTTTCCCCATAAGGAACTGGAAGATTGAAAGCGACCTGTGGCACCACCCAAGGAAATATGTGATACCGACGGTCATGCTTTTACTGGCGGGAATATCAGGAATGATATTTTGGGGATAATCCTTTAAAACACATCATCGTGAAGCATCCCTTATGTACCGGGCCTGTTTCATCGGAGACTCCGTCATAAAAAGGCTGCCATCTCGTATAAAAAATCTCTACGAATCGGCAGCCTTATGGCTTTACCTTCACAATGTGGCTTCACTTTCTTGATACGGTCTTACCCTCTCAATCCGGCATTGCCTCTTCAACTATGTCCCTGCCATTTCAATATGGCTTTACACTCCGAATGCCGCCCTGTTTTCCAGCTTCACAAGATACTCTGTTGTTCCCTCCTCAAACTTTTTCGCCCCTGTCAGACAAAACCCCTGTCTTTGATAAAACGAAATTGCCCTGGCATTTTTCTCCAAAGCCCATAAATACTCCCCGTGAAGCACATTGACCGCATATTCGATTAACGCTTTGCCGATTCCTGCGCTCTGGAAAAAGGTGTCTACATATAATTTACATATCTCCCTCTGATCCATCTGGACAAATCCTCTGATCAGGCCATCGTCATAAACATAGATACCGTTCAGTATTTCATCCTTCTTAAAATATTGATCCGCCAGCGGCACAACCTGCAGCTCTCCAAAAGAGAAACTTTCATCTTTAAAAATCGGAAAAAAATTCATCCTGTTATTAAAAACATATATTTCCGCGATCCTCGACACATCGCCTGCAACGGCTTTCCTGATATACATCCTGCTTATCATTCCTCTCCTCCTCTGCCGGTTTCCATCCTCTTCAACTCTGGGACAACTGTTATCATCATCGTACTAAAACAGGCCAGCCCTCCGATCACATTTGAAACCGGCTCAGCCATAAACACGCCATCTGCTCCCATATGGAACACAAAGGGAAGCAAATAAGTCAGCGGAACAACCATGATCGCTTTCCTGAACAGACTGAAAAAGATCGTCTGCTTCTTTTTATTCAACGCCTTAAAGGTTGTTTGCCCGGAATACTGAAATGCCTGAAATACAAATGCAAAGAAATACAGATGAAGGGGCCGCAAGGCCAATTGCTGCAACACAGGATCGTCACTGAAAATTTTTATAAACAGCAGTGGAAATCGTTCGATCACCAGCCACATCAGGCAGGTATATAAAACTGCCGTTACCGTTACCAGCGTAACCGCCTGCCGCACCTTACGGGGCCTTCCCGCGCCATAATTATAGGAGATGGTAGGGGACGCTCCTTCCGTAACCGCCATAATCGGCGTGTCCAATATCTGCCTCACTGAGGAAATGATGGTCATAACAGACACATAGAGCGCGCCCCCTGTTCTCATTAATACACTGTTGCACGCCACAGACACCAGCGAATTTGTACACTGCATAATAAACGGCGACAACCCAAGGCTGACGATTTCCTTTGCATGGGGAAATGTAAAAAAGTTTTGAAAGCATATCTGAAACTCATTATCCGCCCCCAAAAGAAACCGCACAACAAACAGCATAGACAGAAACTGGGCGATCACCGTCGCAACAGCGGCTCCGTTTACACCCAGACCCAACAGGAAAATAAAAACCGGGTCCAGTATGATATTGGAAACAGCTCCGACCAATACGGATTTCATGCCGATTACCGCATATCCCTGGGCATTGATATATGGATTCATGCCGGTAGCAACCATGGTAAATATCGTCCCGAGCAGATAGATTCTTATGTAAGGAACGGAAAAACGAAGCTCCTCCGCAGTCGCGCCGAAAACCGATAAAATCCGACGCGCGAACAGCTCGCAGCATAGGATCAGAATGGCCCCTACTATGATTTCCAGCCGAAATGCCGTATTCAGCACCTCTCCCGCTTTCTTTCTGTCATTTTTCCCAAGGCCGATGGAGAAAAGAGGCGCACCGCCCAAACCGAACATATTGGTAAAGCCGCCGATTAACATGACAATCGGAAAACATAGGCCGATCGCGCCAAGGGCCTGTGTGCCATAGCCTTCAATTCTCCCAATATAGATCCTGTCCACCACGCTGTACAACAGACTGATCACCTGTGCCACCAGCATCGGCAGCGCTGTCCGGATTATATTTTTTGTGATAGAACCGTTGTCAAAGTCTACTTTTTGCATTGTTGTCCATTACTCCTGCAGATTCATACCTTATTGAGCAAATTACGCCTACTTTTTACTTTGTCACCTGTTCTGTAGCCGGATTTGTCCTTCCTGCATACTGAAACTCTCGATGCAACCATTTTATTTTACCACTTTCATTTCCCCTTTGCCACCAGAAAACTGCTGCCAAAGAATGATTAAGAGAACATTATGTAAGAGAATTACTGCCGGAAATTACAGCTAAAGCTTGACATCCCCAATCACTCATGCTAATATCTTTCTGTATCACAGAAGAGTACTCCGAACTTCCCGGTGATACAAAAATATTCCGTGAGGATACCCGGAGTCTGCCCCAGTGAAGCGAAGGCAGATAAGCGCAAAGAAATGTTTCTCTATCATATGGCACATAAACGAGAGGGGTGAAAGGATGAGGATATAATCGACTTTTGATTGCATGAAACGATTTCGCGGTGTCAGGTGAAGCCTGTATACTGTTTTTGTCATGCTGCCAGAAGTGGATTATGTTCTCATAACCTCTCTTTTTTGTGTGCGGATTTATCACAAAAACCACTCTGCGATCCCATCACAATTCCGCACTTCCAGAGGTAATTCCACATCAGATACTGGCTTGTACTGCCACAGCATGAACAGACAACAGAACCTTTATGAAACGCAAAAGCCTGTGCCACCCGCTGAAACACACCGCCTCGCCGCATACGCATACCTGACGATCTGCGGCTGTTCTCAGAAGGGAGGGAGCTATATGTCACAAATTCACATCAGTAATCTAACATTTTCCTACGAGGGAAGCTTTGACAATATCTTTGAAAATGTATCCTTTTCTGTCGATACAGACTGGAAGCTGGGGCTGATCGGGAGAAACGGAAAAGGAAAAACTACCTTTTTAAACCTGCTGCTGGGGAAGTATGAATACGCCGGGACCATTGGCGCCTCCGCCATATTTGACTATTTCCCCTATCCCGTCACAAAAAAACAGATGGGCCTACCCGCCGCGGAATTTGCAGACGAATTGAAGCATTCCTGTGAGCTGTGGAGAGTCGTCTGTGAACTGGAGCAGCTGCACGAAAACGCCGAAATTTTATACAGGTCCTTCCGGACATTAAGCCCCGGAGAGCAGACAAAAATCCTGTTATCCATCCTGTTTTCCGGAGAAAATGATTTTCTGCTCATCGACGAGCCCACCAACCATCTTGACCGGCAGTCCAGGGAACAGGTGAAAGCATACCTGGCCGGCAAGCAAGGGTTTATCCTTGTATCCCATGACCGGGATCTGCTGGATGCCTGTACCGACCATGTGCTTGTTCTAAACAGACAGACCATCGAGGTGCAAAGCGGAAATTTTTCCAGCTGGTGGGAAAACAAACAGCGAAAGGACCAGTTTGCCAGAGCGGAAAATGAAAAGCATCTGAAAGAAATCGGAAAGCTTAAGAATGCTGCGGCCCGCAGCTCTCAGTGGGCGGAGAAAAACGAAAACACCAAAATCGGGATCGATCCGGTCAAAGATCATGACCGAGGCTGCGGCACAAGGCCCTATATCGGGGCAAAAACAAAAAAAATGCAGCGTCGGGTCAAACAGCTGGAAAACCGAATCAACCGGGAAATAAAAGAAAAAGAAGAACTTTTGGTAGATTTAGAGCAGGCTGTAGATTTAAAGCTTACTCCTCTTTCCCACCACAAAGAAACACTGGTCAATATTCGGGATTATGGCATACGATACGGCATGGCCAACAAGCCCCTGTTTACCGGACTGACCTTTACGGTCAAAAAAGGCCAGAGAATCGCCCTCCATGGCGAAAATGGCTGCGGGAAATCCACGCTGATCCGGATGATATTGCAGAAAGCAGGAGTTATAACCCCGGCATCCTCAGAAAAAACACCTCTTGTATCCACAGACAGAATGTCTGCCATATCTGCAAGAGGAACAACCGTCATCGAATCCGGCTGCTGTGAAACCGCCGCAGGGTTAACGATTTCCTATATTAACCAGGATACCTCCTGGCTCAGAGGAGATATCTCTCATTTCTGCGAAGAACGGCAGCTGGACAAAAGCTTGTTCTGTTCCGTCCTGCGGCAGCTGGGACTGGAACGAGTTCAGTTTGTCAAAAATATGGAAGATTACTCCGAAGGCCAGAAAAAGAAAATTCTGATCGCTGCCAGCCTTTTAACGCCAGCCCATCTGTACATCTGGGACGAGCCGCTGAATTATATCGACGTATTTTCCAGAATGCAGATCGAAAAGCTGCTGCTTAGCTATCAGCCCACCATGGTGTTCGTAGAGCATGACGCAAGGTTTCGGGAGAGGATTGCGACAGAAGTGGTAGAATTTTAGTTTCATCATTTTACCTGACAAGCCCATTTTGGAGAGGGTGGATTTTATGCCCTCTCTCTTTACGGTTCTATTTCCCGAAGGAACTGCGCAAAAGCCAACTCCGGATCATACTCCGGGGCAAATTCTTTTGCAGCATGATCAATCAGCTCAACCGAAGATACCTCATCCTCCAGTTCCTCCGCAATTTCCTCCAGCATATGGGACTGGAACGGATGCAACTCAAAATGTCGCGCGATTCATATCCGACATTTTCCGAGATGGATTTACGCGCTGAAATTTTATTGCTTTCTCAGGAGTTGTCTCCGGACAATCCTCATCAAATATTACTGGCATTCTTCTTGCCCTCTCTAACTCTTTCAAATCGTCTTCCGTAAACGCCAGTTCTTTTTTAATTCCTCATCCATATGTATTCTCGGATTACCTATTGAGAAGAGGACGGGTTTATGGTAAAATAAAAGCTGATTTATACACAAGAACGGATGCGGAGGATTTTATCATGAAAGCATTTAGAGATTTTGCCCGGCAGAACGGCGAAACTATATAACGCTATCAACAGGAGAATACTACCCCGACATTCTTGAAGATGCGTGTCATTTATATATGCCTGTTCTGGAGACTTTTTCAAAATTATTGAAAAGATCTGAAAGTTCTACTGCTCTCTTTATGAATATTGCCAGTACCCCTAATTCTTGGATGAGAATACAGCTGTGCCGTGTTTTTAGGAAATATGTTTCGCCAGAAACATCTGTGGAAATGCTGAAACAGAAGTCAAAAGCAAAGCAGATTTGTATTGAGTTTGGAGAGGGGGTTCGCGCCATACAGACTGTACAAGAACGCTTTGATTCCCGTCCTATGCCAGATGAAGCTCTCTGCGCCGTTTTGTGGGAATACAAGGATAGAGGTAAGAAAGGCTATGATTTAACAGAAAAATTTTTTAATATGATACAAGGTAAATTCCCTGATTTATATATATGGGGGCCTAAACGCGCTGGAAGTGACGTTCAAGCAAAAGAAATATGGAACGACTTTCCGAATGATAGCCGTCCTTTGGATTTCGTCATTTCGTCGAATGACAAAAAAGTAATATATGCTGTTGGCTTGGCAAGATATGACGGCGATAGAGGCGGCGCACAAGAGGATGATAGGACAGGCGGATATAAAAATTGTGCGGATGAAATTTTGTCTTATGTACATTCTCATGGTCTTAAAACAAAAGTCATTTTCCTAAATGATGGGCCAGGGTTATTGCTTGGTTCAATGTGGGAGGACTATTCAAGAATTGAGGAAAGGTATCCAGATGAAGTCAAAGTCATCACATTGCGCATGATTGATGAACGACTTCCAAAAGAGTGGTTGACGGGTGATTGATTTATGGCAACAGGTATTCCACCTAAAAATAGCAACACACGAAGAAAGATACCTGTATCTTTGGCTTATTTAGGAAAGCAATCTGAAGATAGTATCATTTCTTGTGTAGGTATGGAGTTTGAAAATATACTTCCTGTAAATGGTGATGGTGAAAATATCCTCTTTTACGGTGACAATTTTGACGCTCTTTTATTTCTCCTACATAATGGATATAGAGGAAAAATCAAATTGATATATATTGACCCACCATTTGCGACGGTTTCTAACTTTGTAAATAGGAAGTTAGAGCACGCGTACAGCGATGCTCTGTGCGGTGGCGAATACGTTGAATTTTTGCGTGAGCGCTTAATTCTAATGCGCGAATTATTAACATATGATGGTTCTATCTATCTCCACTTAGATAACAAAATGGCGTTTACCATGAAACTAATAATGGATGAGTCATCAACCACCAGTTCAACTGGTGGTTTGATTATAGCCCTCATAAGGGCTAT
>CAJUPT010000084.1 GCA_910588405.1 uncultured Lachnospiraceae bacterium
CCGTAAACTTTCCGGAGCAGATGCGCATAAAGGCGATTCTGTCTCTGTGGGCCTTGTTCATATTGGCCTGAATCTTAAATACAAAAGCGGAAAATTCTTCCTTTGCCGGATCGATTACGCCGCAGTCCGCCATCCTTGGCAGCGGCGGCGTGGTCATGGACAGAAAATGACGCAAAAAGGTTTCCACGCCAAAATTGGTCAGCGCAGAGCCGAAAAATACCGGCGACAGTTCTCCTTTGCTCACCAGCTCCATGTCAAATTCCTGGCCTGCACCGTCTAACAGCTCGATGTCGTCCAATAGCTGGCCGTAATAGTCGTCTCCCGTCAGTTCCTTTGCCTCCTGACTGTCCACAGGCACCTCTCTGGATTCAATTTCTTTCGTCCCGTTGGCCTCGGCGGTAAACGTGGTGATATGGCGGGTGTTACGGTCATAGACGCCCTTAAAGGATTTTCCGCAGCCGATGGGCCAGTTGATCGGGCAGGTGCTGATTCCCAGTACCTCCTCGATCTCATCCATCAGTGAAAAAGGATCGTTGGCCTCCCGGTCCATTTTATTGATGAAGGTAAAGATAGGAATATGGCGCAGCAGACAGACCTTGAACAGCTTGATGGTCTGCGGCTCCACGCCCTTCGATGCGTCGATTACCATCACGGCGGAATCCGCCGCCATCAGCGTCCGGTACGTATCCTCCGAGAAATCCTGATGCCCCGGGGTATCCAGGATATTGATACAGTAACCGTCATAATGAAACTGAAGCACCGAGGAGGTAACGGAAATTCCTCTCTCCTTCTCGATCTCCATCCAGTCCGACACCGCATGGCGGGCGGTCTTTTTTCCTTTCACGGACCCTGCCAGATTAATCGCCCCGCCGTACAGCAGAAGCTTCTCCGTCAACGTGGTTTTTCCTGCGTCCGGATGCGAGATAATGGCAAAGGTCCGCCGCTTATTTATTTCTTCAGTGATTGCTGTCACGTTCATTTCCTCCCAATTTAGTTCCGCTGCAGTCCTCCCAAGCCCCCTAGATCTGGAAGAATTTCCAGCCACTAAAGTGTCTGTAAATCCTTCCGGGGCTCGTCCGGACTTCTGCTGATTATAGTTCCGCTGCAGTCCTCCCAAGCCCCCTAGATCTGGAAGAATTTCCAGCCACTAAAGTGTCTGTAAATCCTTCCGGGGCTCGTCCGGACTTCCGCTGATTATAGTTCCGCTACAGTCCGCGGTTATTTCTTATTTTTAGAATCTGATCCAGAATCCGGTGGGCCGCCTCGTCTTTGCTCATCTGCGGCAGGGAGATTTCCCCGTCCTTCGTGATGATGGTCACTACATTGGTATCCGTGCCGAAGCCTGCGCCCTGCTGCCGCAGGTTATTGGCCACGATCATGTCCAGATTTTTCTTTTCGAGCTTCGCCCTGGAATTTTCCAGCATATGCTCTGTCTCCATGGAGAAGCCGCATAAAAACTGGCCTTCCTTTTTATTCTGGCCCAGATATGCCAGAATATCCCTGGTGCGGACGAGAGGGATGGACAGCTCCCCGTCTTTTTTCTTCATCTTTTCCCGGCTGACTTCGGCAGGCCGGTAGTCCGCCACCGCCGCCGCTTTGATCACCACATCCTGCTCCGGCGCCCGCCCCGTCACCTCCCGGAACATATCCTCCGCCGACACGATATCCACGCAGGCCGCAAACCGGGGTTTTTCCAGACCGGTCGGCCCTGACACCAGCGTCACCTGCGCCCCCCGCCAAGAAGCCGCCTTCGCCAGCGCATAGCCCATCTTCCCTGTGGAATGATTGGAGATAAAGCGGACGGGGTCGATGGCCTCCACCGTAGGACCGGCAGTGACCAGCACCTTCATCCCTTCCAAATCCTTCGGATAAGCCGCTTCTTTTACCACATAGTCAAACAAAACGTCCTCATCAGGCATTCTCCCGGCGCCGATATCCCGGTTGGCCAGCATGCCCACCGCCGGCTCGATGATCTCATAGCCGTGGCGTTTCAGCTTCTCGATATTCTCCTGAACGATCGAATTAAAGAACATATTCGTGTTCATGGCCGGGGAAATAATCTTTTTGCATGGACAGGCCATCACCGTCGTGGTCAGCATATCGTCCGCGATACCGGAGGCAATTTTCCCGATCACATTCCCGGAGGCCGGCGCCACCAGCACCACGTCCGCCTGCTTGGCCAGCGCCACATGCTCGACGCTGTACTGAAAATTCCGGTCAAAAGTATCGATCAGGCATTTATGGCCCGTCAGCGTTTCAAAGGTGATGGGGTTAATAAAATTCTCCGCATTCTCCGTCATCAGCACATGCACCTGGGCCCCGGCCTTCACCAGCATCCGGGCCAGAATGGCGATCTTATAGGCGGCGATGCTTCCCGTCACCCCAAGCAATATCGTTTTTCCTTTTAACATTGCCGAAACCTCCTCTTGCCGTTTTTTACGGCGGTTGGTATACTGTTATAGAAGTTCTTAAATCTCATTATGAAAAAGGAGTCTCCTTTTATGGTCCTGACAGTAGATATCGGCAACTCCAACATTGTGGCGGGCGGCCTTGCACCGGAAAAAACATATTTTGTGGAACGCCTGTCCACCAACCTGTATAAGACCTCGCTGGAATATGCCGTCAGCTTTAAACATATTCTGGAGCTGAACCAGATCGACGCCGGCTCCATCTCCGGCTCCATCATCTGCTCCGTCGTTCCGCCCCTCACCAATACGATCCGGGAAGCGCTGGAACGGATTACCGGGGCCGCGCCGCTGGTGGTGGGTCCCGGCATCAAAACCGGCCTGAACATCAAGATGGACAACCCGGCTCAGCTGGGCAGCGACCTGGTCACTGACGCGGTGGCCGCCATCCATGAATACGGCGCGCCGTTACTGATCTTTGATCTGGGCACCGCCACCACCATGTCCGCTATCGACAAATCCGGCAATTATATCGGCGGCGCCATCATCCCCGGACTTAAGGTTTCCCTGGACTCCTTAAGCAGCCGGGCCTCCCAGCTGCCCCGGATCGGCCTGGACCGCCCGAAACGCATTATCGGCACCAACACCATCGAATGCATGAAAAGCGGCGCGATCTACGGAAACGCCTGTATGATCGACGGCATGATCGACAGAGCCATGGAGGAACTGAAAGGTCCTGTGAAAGTGATTTCCACCGGCGGACTGGCCCGCTTTATCACGCCCTGCTGCAAACACCCCATTATCTATGACGAAATCCTGCTGTTAAAAGGTCTCCTGCTGATTTATCAGAAAAACAGGACAAACAGCTGAATAGTTATCCCAAAGAATACCATACTATGAAGGTAAGGAGGATTATACCATGAAAAAGTATGTATGCGACGTATGCGGCTATATTTACGACCCGGAAGTCGGAGATCCTGATCAGGACATCGAACCCGGCACCCCTTTTGAAGATCTGCCTGAAGAATGGGAATGCCCTCTGTGCGGCGTCGGGAAGGATCAGTTCACTGTGGAGGGATAATCCGGCCGCCAAAAACGTAAAGCTGCTGTGTATGCATATTGTGCCAAATCCGCGAAACCTCGCCGCACGAAATGCGTACACAGCAATTTTTTGTATCACAGGAAAGTCCCCCGAACTTTCCTGTGATACAAAAACACTCCGCGGGGATACACACGTAAACGCAGAGGAAATTGTCGCTTGAAAGCGAAACGTTTACGGCACCAAAGCTTCGTCCCCGCTCGCTTTGGAAGTCGGTTCCTCTTCCTCCAGCGTTTCTCTGATTCGATACCGCGGTCTGTTTTTGGACTCGCTGTAAATCTTTCCGATATATTCCCCGATCACGCCCAGGCATAACAGCTGTATTCCGCCGATCATCCAGATGGAACCCATCAGGGAAGTCCAGCCGCTGACCGTCCGGCCGGCTATCTTGGCGTTTAACGTATAAACCATCATAATAATACTGACCAGAAATACCAGAATCCCGGCATTGATAATCAATCTCATTGGCTTTACGCTGAACGATGTAATGCCATCAAAGGCAAATGACAGCATTTTTTTTAGCGGATATTTGGACGTGCCCGCAAACCGTTCTTTCCTCTCATAAGCGACCACTGCCGTATCATACCCCAGCTGCGGGATAATTCCCCGCAGAAACAGATTCACTTCCCTGTATTCCGCCAGATCCTCAAGAGCTCTGCGGCTTAACAGCCGGTAGTCCGCATGATTAAACACCAGCTCCACTCCCAGCGCCTTCATTACCTTATAAAAGCCTTCGGCGGTAAAACGTTTGAAAAACGTATCTGTCTTCCGGGAAGAACGGACGCCGTATACAATATCATGGCCTTTCTGGTACTCCTCAACCATCCGGTCTACGGCGTCTATATCGTCCTGAAGATCCGCATCCATCGAAATCATCAGATCCGCCCGCTTCCGGCACTCCATCATGCCTGCCATCAGCGCATTCTGATGACCCCGGTTTCTCGTCAGACAAATTCCGGAAAAATGAGGATTCCGTCTGTGCAATTCTTTGATGATCGACCAAGTCTCGTCACCGGAGCCGTCATTTACAAACAAAATCCTGCTGGCAGGCGAGACCATCCCTCTTTCAATCAGGGAATCCAGCTTGTCCCCCAGCTTTTTCGCCGTCTCAGGCAGTACCTCTTCCTCATTATAGCAGGGCACTACAATGTACAGAACTTCACTCATCGTATGTCTATCTCCAAAATTCACATATACAATATATTTAAACGCTTTCACGATCCCTGTCTTACCGGAAAGCCGAATATTCTTTCACAGTATAGCATAAAATTTTTGTTCCGTACACCTTTTTTCCAGTTTATCCGGTCTTTATCTTTTACCCCGTTTACGTTTATTCTACTTATCCTGTTGAACCAAAATATTATTTGATATCCCTTTTCGAATCGTTTTAAAGATCATTTCGCAATCCTTCCCACACGGTTTAAGACAGATAATTCCGCATCGTCTTTAATGCGTTCTTCTCAAGGCGGGACACCTGGGCCTGAGATATATTGATCTCCTCCGCCACCTCCATCTGAGTTTTTCCCTCGAAAAACCGCAGGTCGATAATATGCCGCTCCCTGTCCGGCAGCCGCTTCATCGCTTCCCCCAGGGATATTTCCTCCACCCACCGTTCCTCCCGGTTTTTTTTGTCACCGATCTGGTCCATCACATAAAGGGTGTCGCCGCCGTCGGTATACACCGGCTCATAAAGGCTTACCGGGCTCTGGATCGCATCCAGAGCAAATACCACTTCCTCCTTACTTAAACCCACCTCCTTGGCAATCTCATAGATCGTGGGGTCTTTCGCATTCTTTTTCACCAGATGTTCCCTGGCATAAATCGCTTTATAGGCCGTATCCCGCAGAGAGCGGGAAACCCGGATGCTGTTGTTGTCCCGCAGATACCGGCGCACCTCGCCCACGATCATCGGCACCGCATAGGTGGAAAATTTCACATTTAACGTAGCGTCAAAATTATCAATCGCTTTAATCAGACCGATACAGCCGATCTGGAACAGGTCGTCTACATTTTCATTGCTGTTGGAAAACCGCTTGATCACGCTGAGCACCAGCCTTAAGTTTCCTTTAATGTACAGCTCCCTGGCCTCTTCATCACCCTGTTGAATTCTTGAAAACAGCACCTCTTTTTCATCATTGGAAAGAACCGGGAGCTTTGACGTATTCACGCCGCATATTTCAACCTTATTAAGAGCCATTGCAAGAATCCTCCTAGAATCATAGTCTACTAGAATGATTCTCATTAACCGATTTGAATATACCGCGGCAGCTAAAATTTAATAAAGTTTTAGGCCTTGACAAATGAACCAAAGGGGTCTGAAACGAAGCTAAAAACAGAGCTTCCGCCGGCCAAAAAATTTATTTCAAATTTTTCAAAAAAACTATTGACATTTCTTTTACTATGTAGTATCATCTTACATGTGCTTGAGAGAACAACAAAGAAAAACAAAATATGCGCGAGTGGCTCAGTGGTGGAGTATCGCCTTGCCAAGGCGAGGGTCGCGGGTTCGAATCCCGTCTCGCGCTCTCAGTCAGTAAGAGAGAACCTTGAATTTGTCAGGGTTTTCTTTTTTGCTCCTACCGAAAATAGACAATGCCCCCTGACACTGCCGACCGTTTCCATGGTTTTGCAGGAGTCAAGGGGGAATTGAAGGAATTTAAACAACTGCCTCTATAATCGTTTTATCCCCAATCATAATCTCTTTTACGCCAATTTCCTTTTTCTTATTGAAATTAAAACTAAGCATGTACCCTTTTTTCTGATGAAAGTAATCCAGATAATCCGTAAGCTGCTTCTCGCCTCTTTCATGATACTCATTCCCGTGCCATATTTTCAATTCCACGATAAACTGTTGGCCCAGATAATCTACGATTACATCTGTGCGCTTTGCGTCTCTGGTCTGCGCCTCCACATAATAATTGCCGACGCCGTTAATGATCGGCTTCAGATACAGCAGGAAAAATTTCCGGCCATAGGCTTCCACAAACCTTTCATCATTGCCGCCATAAATGTCGGAAAAGTGCTGTACAAATTTTTCCAGCACCCGTTTCATGTCAAGCCCGGACTCTCGAATAAACTGGCTTTTATCTCGTTGGCCATAACGGTAGGCCTCACTTTTAACAGCCTCTTCCGTGATAAACATATTAAGCAGCCCCATCTCAAAAATACGGTTCGCGATAATAATATGCCCATTTTTTTCTTTCAGAAATCCAAACATCAGCCCCAAATTAACAGATTTCTCCTGCATACTGAATGGTATTTGTTTTCCCTGATATAAAATTTCTTCTATCATACTGCGTAAATCTTTAAAAGTATCCAGCTGCTTTACCATGCTGTCAAACAAAGGCGTATTCTTATTCAGCAAGGCTTTTACAGCCTCTCCGATTCCTTCCCTGCTCCATACGTCCCACATCTCCTCAAAGCCCTTTTTCCCGGGAAGCTTTTCATCAAGGTACTTACAAATTGCCGAAACAAGATAAGGATACCCGGACGTGTACTGAAAGATTTCTTCGGCCATTGCCTCTATGTCCATCCCTGTGCGATAATCTTCCTCATATTCTGCCAGCATAGAGCCGATCTGCTCCGCGGAAAAATCCATCCTGACATCAAAATCCGCCGCAATATTCCACGGACTATTATACTGATGCTCCGCTTCCGGGCGAATCTTCAATTTCAGATTTTTAATGTCATAGACTCCCGCAAGAATCACCGAATGAAAAGTTGGCCTGTTTTTCCGATCCAGGTAATACCCCCGAAGCAGCGCAAGAAAACTGAGAAACACCTGATAGTTGGAAGCACTGTCTACTTCGTCGATCATAAGGACGACGGGCTTCTCTGCCGTTTCGCAGACTTTGCTAAGCCACTGAAACATCTCCCCCATGCTCATCCGCCCATCTTCCGATGAATTCGCCAGCCCCTGTAAAACTGACCCGTTGATTCTGTCTCCTTCTCTTTTCAGCAAATCTGTCATATATCCCGCGAAAGCACGCGCAAATATTCTTTCATTTTCAAAATCCGCGTCTGTCAGCAACTGGAAATCCATAAAGAGAACCACATAATCTTCCCGCAGATAATTTTCCAATGCCCTGAGCGTCGTGGTCTTCCCATACTGCCGGCCTCTGTTGATCACGAAATATTTTCCCCTGTCGACAAACAGTCTTTTAATCTGCCTCAGCCTGTCGTCAAGCCGTACCATATAGTGTTCTTCCGGATCACACAGGCCTTCCGTATTAAAATAGCGCTCCATCCCCTGCCACCCTCCTTTTTCATAGGTAATACTTTCAAAATCTCTAGGTTCCTGCTTTCACAAGTCTCCAAGAGCCCATCGGACTGATAATCACATTTTATTCAACAAATAGGATTTGCCGCATCTGTGAATGCCGGTGAGCACTTTGATCTGGCCGTTGTTCTTTCTGCTAATCAGTTTATTTAGATAAAAATCCCGTTTAACTTCTACCATAAGCGCCTCTTAATAATTGATTTTTGCTGTTAATTACATTTTTTTATAATTTAACATAAGCCTGCTAATATAGCAATCCCCCAAATCATCTGTTCCTCAAACAGTCCGATAAAAATCCAATCATCTGCACACAAAAAGAGACCTCCAAAGAAGTCCCTTTCCGTGAATAAATTCCTACGGTTCACATGCCGCCACAATTTTTCCTATAAAATTCCACTACATCCCGCTGCTTCCTGTATTGTGGCCGGTAAATACCACGATCAGAACAGCCCAAATGATAAACACTATTATCTTTTTAGTCTTCACCTATCTTTTTTGTGACTACAAATGCTGCCAGTAAAACCAAACCAGCCGACATCAGACCAAAATACACAATAAAAGCTTCCACAAAATATGAAGCCACCGCAAACTTGTAAGAACCTGTCTTACTGTAAATTCTCTTAATTGTATAAGCAATAAGAACTATACATGCTACAGCAGCAGCAATATTCATAAAAGCAGTAAAAATCACAACATTAGAAACGCTTGCCTCACTAAAGGCGTTAGAAAACATCACCATTCCCAACGGAAGCGCAATACTGGCCAATACAAAAAAACAATCATTACACACTGGTTTATAATAGTAATAATTACATGCCTTTATGTACTTAATTATACCCCAAATAAGCGCCGCAAATAACGCAACCGAGATGATAATCACAATAATCTTTAGCAATGTATCCATATTCTACACCTCCGGAATACTTTTATATGTATAAGCCTGATATGCTTCATACATCGCCCATAACGCCATAAAAGGCGAACCTATAATTGTACACGTAACAAGTAACTTAATCAGCCCTTTCTTTGTCTGTTTCGCATAAAAATTGTGCACTCCATAAGCACCCAGAAAGAATCCAAGAACGGCATATGTCACCCAGCTTTTTTCACCCTTACCTTGTTCTCTATGTATAAAAAGACTCCATTTACTTTCGTCATTTGACGGAAATGTCAGTATATCTTTCGCAACAGGAAAAGTAAAAGAATACGGAATACCTTGTTCTTTCACCTGTTTTTTAAAAAAGTCAAATATAGAAAAAGCTACAAGGCACACTTCATTATAGGTTTTATTATCTTTTGTCATCTGAACACATAGATCACGATAACCTAATTCCTGAAATGAAATTTCAGTAATTTTTTCCTGGTCTGCCGTATGGCTATCACCTTTACACGTCACACAGGTTTCAGAAACGCAAATATGCATGGGAACCCCACTCCGCTCTCCAATCGCGTTAATAATATCGGCGAATTCTTCCGTTTCCTGAAATTTCTCCGCTTTTTCACGTATAACGGCCATATCTCTCATAATACAAATCCCCTTTCCTTCTTGTATCTGATGTTATCATACGCCATTATACTTTATCTTGAAAAACTTTACGAGGCAATTACAAAAACAAAGCCATAATAAGCAAAATTAACAAAATCTTTTATTCTATTCCTTATCCTTCTCCAAATACTCAAAAAACTTCACCCTGATCTCCTTCCGCCGGTTCTGGCTGATACTGATATGGCTGCCGTCGTCCAATGTAAAATAACTGCCTTCGTAGCTTTGGATATAATGGGCGTTAACTAAAAAGCTTTTATGGCAATAAAAAAAATAATCCGGCATTTCTGCTGCCATATCCCCCAGTCGGCCATAGGTTTCCCATATATTCCGTATACCGTGGACAATCAGCATATGCTTTCGGCTTTCGACATACCGAATCTGCGCAACGGAAATTTTCTCTATCCCGTTTTTGGTTTTCAGTAAAATCCACTGGCGGGAATCCTGTCTTGTCCGTCGGATTTCTTCCGCTGCCCGGTCAATCAGCGTAAGCAAAAGCTGTTCATTAACCGGCTTCTTCACAAAGCCGTAAGGGCGCAGGGACAGAAACACTTTTTCATAATATAAATCCGGATATCCGGTAATAAAAATCACCGGCATCTGAGGGAAACAGGTTAACAGCTCTTTTGCCAGACTGATCCCGTTATCTTCCTCCAGACAGATATCCATCAAGAGCAAATCGCAATGATGATTTTCCTCAAGAAGCTTCATCAGCCCGTTCCGATCGCCACATACCTGAAACCGAACGGTGTCAGGCAGTTTTTCTGACAGAAACTGCCGCAGGGCTTCGGCGAAAATTAAGTCATCATCACAAATTAAAAGCTTTATGTTCATATCGTCTCGTCCTTGTCTTCTACTTATATCTTTTATTTCTCCATCACATTTATCAATATCATTACCCCGGCAGCCGCAGCCTGACCACCGCCTCAAAAACAGAATCCGTTTTCTCTATCGTCAGCTCTCCGTCATATTTTTCGGCAACCGAACGGAGGATAAACAGACCGATACCCTGATGCTCCGTATTTTTTTCCCGGTCGGGGACATCGGCAGTGCCGTAAGTATTTTTCACCTTTACCATGCAGTAACCGGCTTTCAGCCAGGCACGGACTACGACGATTTTGGCGGCCGGAGCCAGGGCCGCGGCGTGAACGGCATTGTCCAGCAAGTTAGAAAAAATGCTGCACAAATCCGCTTTTTCCATATTCAGCCGCTCCGGAAGACTGACGAATATCTTCATGGTAATTCCCTGTTTCTCAGCCAGCCTTGATTTTTCCTCCAGAATCACGTTGACGATCAAATTCGGACAAAATACCGGAGGCGCGGAACGCTCGATCTGACGTTCCAGCTGCTCCAAAAGCTGCAATGCCGTCTTTCTCCCCTTTGCCTGTCCTTTTGCAATCATACAGTAAGCCGTCTGAAGCTGATTGTTAAAATCATGACGTATTTTTCGGATTTCCTGAATTTTTTCATCGATCGAGTGATAGTATTCCAATTCCCTGTATGCCTGAGCCTCCATCATTTCCAGCTGCGCTGCCAGCCGTTCCTTCTGGGAATTTAACAGAATCACCTGAAACAACGCGATATCGGCCAGAACACATAACACACATCCGGCCATAATACATAGCATAGGAGCCAGATCATCAGCTCCCTGAGTAATCTGTATAATTATGTAATATCCCACCGCTTCCAAAAGAAAAAACTGGCTTAAAGGAAACAGAAGGGTTGCATAAACGCTTTTTTTCAATATCCGATCCCGGTTTCGTTTCCACAACAACAAAAAAGCAAATATAAAAGTAAGGAACAGCAGCAAAAAGAGCAGGTTTGCCGTCAGCATCAGAGGGCCGTTCGGATAGCCCTTCACACCCGGGAAAAAGAAACGCATCAGGCCAGCTACGATCAGGTCGCATATAAAAGTCATGACATAGAGAACAAAAATAGAAGACAAGTCTGCCTTCCACGAACTTCGGTACAGACACCGGCAGATCAAAATCAGAGAAGAAAAGAAAAGAAGCTGTCGGAATACCATATTCAGGCCCAGAACATAATAAATAATCGTAACCGCAGAAATGATCATCATGCTTACGGCCATAGTGATTTTGCAAGAAAAATGGTTGATTATCTCAAAAAAGCCTTGATTTACGGGCATACAAGCAGGA
>CAJUPT010000085.1 GCA_910588405.1 uncultured Lachnospiraceae bacterium
CCAACGGTATCGTTAATGTATCCGCAAAGGATCTTGGAACCGGAAAAGAGCAGCACATCACCATCACCGCCGGTTCTAATATGTCCGACGCCGAGATCGATAAAGCCGTAAAAGAAGCGGCTGAGTTCGAGGCTCAGGATAAGAAGCGGAAAGAGGGCATCGACGCCAGAAACGACGCGGATTCCATGGTATTCCAGACCGAGAAGGCGATGGAGGAGCATGGCGACAAAATCGATCCTTCTGCCAGGGATCAGGTTCAGGCCGATATTGACGAGCTGAAAAAAGTGCTTGAGGCTACGGCCAACGGCGAGATTTCCGACGCCCAGGTAGATGAGCTGAAGTCCGGCAAGGAAAAACTGATGAAGGATGCCCAGGCATTGTTCGCGAAGATGTATGAGCAGTCACAGGCTTCAGGCGACGCGGCGGGTCAGGCAGGTTCCGGCCCTGACATGGGCGGCGCTGCGGACGATGTGGTGGATGCCGATTATAAGGAAGTTTAAAATATGATAAACCCGGTTTCATGGAACCTGCCGTTCGGATTGGATATAAGAAAGACTGTTTATTCGGCGGAAGCGCAGGCGGGTACATGAAGGGGTCAGTGCAGGGGTGCGCTGCTGAAATGCAGAGCGCCCTTACACTGCGTTAATGCGCAAGTATGAAAGGTCAGGCGAGCGGGACGATACGTTTGCCGAAGTCCGGCGCAAACGGCGTGTAAAATATAGATGTCTGTTTATATGGCGAAAGGTTGAACATAGAATGGCAGAGAGCAAAAGAGATTATTATGAGGTTCTGGGCGTTTCAAAAGACGCGGACGACGCGGCGCTGAAAAAAGCCTACAGGGCTCTGGCAAAAAAGTATCATCCTGATACCAATCAGGGAAACCCGGAAGCCGAGGCTAAGTTTAAGGAGGCATCCGAGGCTTACGGTGTCTTAAGCGACCCCGAAAAAAGAAGACAGTATGACCAGTTCGGCCATGCCGCCTTTGAGGGCGGCGCCGGAGGCCCGGGAGGTTTTGACTTTACCGGGGATATGGGAGATATTTTCGGCGATTTATTCGGCGATTTGTTCGGCGGCGGCAGGAGGAGGGCTTATAACGGGCCCATGAAAGGGGCGAACCTGCGCACCTCCGTAAGAATTACCTTTGAGGAGGCCGTATTCGGCACCGAAAAGGAAATCGAGATGAATTTAAAGGATGAGTGTACCCAGTGCCACGGCACCGGCGCGAAGCCGGGCACCCAGCCCCAGACCTGTTCCAAGTGCGGCGGCAAGGGGCGTGTGGTCACTACCCAGCAGACCATGTTCGGCATGGTGCGCAACGAGCAGGTTTGTCCGGAGTGCGGCGGCAAGGGTACGATTGTCAAGGAAAAATGCCCCAACTGCTACGGCACCGGGTATACCCAGTCCAGAAAAAAGATCCAGGTATCGATTCCCGCCGGTATCGACGACGGGCAGAGCATCCGGATTCGGGGCAAAGGGGAGCTGGGCACCAACGGCGGCGAGAGAGGCGACCTGCTGGTAGAGATAATCGTTTCCAACCATCCGATCTTCAAGCGCCAGGATGTAAATATTTATTCGACGGCGCCCATTACCTTTGCCACGGCGGCACTGGGCGGCCCGATCCGTATCAAGACGGTGGACGGCGAGGTAGAATACGAGGTAAAGGCGGGAACCCAGACAGATACCAGAATCCGCCTGAAAGGAAAGGGCGTGCCTTCTCTGCGGAATAAGTCCGTGCGGGGCGACCAGTACGTTACCTTGGTGGTGCAGGTGCCTGAGCGGATGAACGAGGAGCAGAAGGAAGCGCTGCGCCGGTTCCAGGAGGCCATGGGCGAAACCGGAAAGCCGGGAGAAGAGAAGGAAAAGAAAAAGAAAAAAGGATTTAAGGATTTGTTTGAAAAATGAAATGGAGAAAATTCACGATTCAGACCACATGTGAAGCGGTAGACCTGGTCAGCAGTATGCTGGATGATCTGGGGATCGAGGGCATCGAGATCGAGGACAATGTGCCGCTGACGGAGCAGGAGACGAAGGGGATGTTTATCGACATCCTGCCGGAGCTGCCGCCCGACGACGGTACGGCCAGGGTTTCCTATTATCTGGAGATGGATGCGGATGCCGAGGGGATTTTGGCGCAGGTGCGGGAAGGCCTTGAGGAGCTGCGCATGTTTGTGGACGTGGGCAGCGGCGAGATCAGCCGGAGCGAGACGGAAGATCTGGACTGGATGAATAACTGGAAGCAGTTTTTCAAGCCTTTTACCATTGACCATATCCTGATCAAGCCTACCTGGGAGGAAATTCCCGAAGAACATAAGGATAAGCTGCTGGTGGAAATCGATCCGGGTACGGCTTTCGGCACCGGAAGCCATGAGACGACCCAGCTTTGCATCCGCCAGCTGCAAAAGTACCTAAAGCCCGGCGACCGGGTGCTGGACGTGGGAACCGGAAGCGGGATTCTTGGAATCACGGCGATTAAGCTGGGGGCCGGCAGCGCTTTCGGTACGGATCTGGATGAAAACGCAGTGGAGGCCGCAAAGGAAAATGTGGCGGTGAACCATATCCCCGCAGAGCAGTTTCCCATTATTACGGGGAATATCATTGATGATGAAGCCGTGCAGAGGGAAGCAGGGCTTAGCTGCTACGATATCGTGGTGGCAAATATTCTGGCGCCGGTGATTATCCTGCTGTCCGGGGAAGTGGCCAGACATATGAAAAAAGGCGCCGTGATGATTACCTCCGGGATTATTAATACGAAGGAAGCGGAAGTGAAGAAGGCGTTTGAGGAGAATCCGGATTTTGAGATAGTGGAAATCGCGCGTCAGAACGACTGGGTGTCGGTGACGGTGCGCAGGGTGTGAGAAATATGTGATTTTTGCCGCTGTTTTATAATAGGGGAGGCACGACTGTGTAAAGCGTGTCTCCTTATTTGTTTTGTCGACTTATATCGCGCATACGTTAAAATTTTGGAGGTGATTAAAATAATCGGGGCAGACGTTATTTCTCGGAGGCTTCATCACTTTCTTCCAGGCTGCCGCATTTTGCAGCTTACGAAGGAAGCCGCCGGAAATATCAACAATACATACAAAGTTTGTACGGCGGACGGCATCTATATGCTCCAGGAGATCAGCCGGACGGTGTTTGGGGAAAATGTGCCGGGGCTTGAAAGTAATTACAGGGAGTTTTTAAAAGCATATGATCAGTATGAACAGTGCGGCCGGCAGCCCGCTTTTGTAGTTCCCCGGTGGCTGCCGGACGGGGAGGGGAAGCTGATTTATACGGATGAGCAGCAAAGGCATTGGCGGGTTTACCGGTATTTGCCGGGGGAGCCGCTTTCGGGCGTGGAAGTTCCGAATAAAACGGAATTGTTTGCAAAGGCAGTTGTCTTCATGCATTTTCTGCTTTCACAGGTATCTGCGGATATGCAGGAGGTGATTGCCCATTATCATGAGATTCGCTATTATGCGGATGCTTTTGCGGCAGTAAAGGCGGTCAATGGGCGGGATCAGGAATGCGAACGGATGATAGCCGACGAGCTTCCTTTTATTCTGAGGCATTGCGTGTTTGAGAAAAACGCGGTGATTCACGGGGATACGAAAATCGGGAATATTTTGTATGATGGGAAAACCGGGCAGATATCTTTTATTGATTTGGATACGTTTTGCTATTCCTCAAAATTGATTGATATTGGCGACAGTGTCCGTTCCCTCGCCTATAGAAAGAGAGACGCCGTCGGGTGCCTGCTGCAGGCCGCAGAGCATGGTGCCTGTTCGCCGCTCTTATACGGAAAAGAGGGCTGCGGGAGCGGCAGTTGTTTTGACTGGTCTTTATGCCGGGATTATTTGAATGCTTATGTAGCTTCGCCCTTATGCCGGCTGAATCAGGAAGAAATTTTCCGGCTGCCTTACGCAGCCATGCGGATTCCCTTTGAGCTGGGATTGCGTTATTATACGGATTATCTGATGGGAAATCTTTATTTTCCCACAGCAGATCCCAAGCGGAATCTGGTCAGGGCAAAGGAGCAGTTCCGGCTGTACCGTGAGATTTGCCAGGGGGATTTGGGCAGCTTGAAGCAGTAGTTTGACGGTAAATGTTTGATTGCAAAAATAGATTTTAATGCAGAAAGAAATTTTATAGAATTGGGAATATTGGTTGGTGCCGGTTTTAGGTTGAGAGTGTGTCATGGTTTGTGATATACTGTATATATTGCAGATGCGTTATGCCTGTTTCCATGATGGGGGAAGGAGGGACTGCCTATATGGACGGAAGAAAAAAAATGCTTCCGATCGGGGTTGAATTTTTTGGGGATTTTAAATGGAATGATTATTACTATGTGGATAAAACGGCTTTTATCGCTGAATTCCTGAGAACGAAGGGGGTTGTGAATCTTTTTACAAGACCCAGGCGTTTTGGGAAAAGCCTGAATATAAATATGTTTAAATCTTTTTTTGAGGTTGGAGCGGACGCCTCCCTGTTTGACGGGCTGGATATTTCCAGGGAGACAGAGATTTGTGAGCGGTATATGGGGAAATATCCGGTTATTTCGCTCAGCTTAAAGGATGTGGAAGGCGGGGAGTTTGAAACGGCGTATGACTGTCTGGGAATGATGATCAGTGCGGAAGCGTCGCGTTTTGATTTTTTGGAGGAAAGCGACAGGCTGTCAAAGGCAGATAAGATAAAGCTTCAGCAGCTTATTATGGGAGACTTTGAAAAACCGGCTTTTCTTTACGGGAGCCTGAAATTATTAAGCGGGCTGCTTGGCAGGCATTATGGCCGCCGGGTTGTAATCCTGATCGATGAGTACGACGTGCCGCTGGATAAGGCTTATCAGAATGGATATTATGAACAGATGATTCGACTGATTCGTTCTTTCCTCAGCCAGGCACTGAAAACAAACGAAAACTTGGAGTTTGCGGTGCTTACCGGTTGTCTGCGGATTGCGAGGGAGAGCATTTTCACGGGGCTGAATAACTTTAAGGTACATTCGATATCCGATGAGCAGTGTGCGGAGTATTTTGGCTTTACTGACAGTGAAGTGAAGGAAATGCTCAGGTACTACGGCGTGGAAGACCGATTTCCGGATATGAAGGAATGGTATGACGGCTATCACTTTGGGGATGTAGATGTTTACTGCCCGTGGGATGTGATTAATCAGTGCGATCTATTACGTGTGTCAAAGGATGCTGAGATGAGGCCGCATTGGGAGAACAGCAGCAGCAACGCAATTGTGAAAGATATCCTGGAAGATGCCACGGATGTCACGAAAGCGGAGATAGAGGCATTGATTTCCGGTGAGGCGGTGGAGAAGGAGATCATCCCGGAGCTGACCTACACTGACCTTGACAACGAGGATGCAGGTGTCCGCCAGACATATCTGTGGAGTGTCCTCTATTCCACAGGGTATCTGACCGATGCGAAAAAGCCGGAAGGAAGGATTCACAGGCTGGTGATTCCGAATAAGGAAATTCGTAAAATTTATGAGGACAGGATTCGTTCCTGGTTTCGTGTAAAGGTAACAAGCGATACAAAAAGGTGGGAGCGTTTCTGCGCGGCGGTCAAAAGCGGCGATGCAGAAACCGTGCAGGAGCTGTTCAATGCATTCCTGTCAGAGTCCATCAGTATCCGGGACACGGCGGTAAGAAAAGACAAAAAGGAAAACTTTTTCCACGGCCTTTTTCTTGGCCTTCTGCGGGCGGAAGGAAGCTGGCTCGTAAAATCCAACGCCGAGTCCGGCACTGGCTACTCTGACATTCTGCTCATCGTTCCGAGGGAGAGAACCGGCTGTGTCATCGAGGTGAAATATGCGGAGAACGGCGCTTTTGACACCGCAATTCGTGAAGCGATGGAGCAGATCGAAACCCATGAATACACTGCTTTTTTAAGGCAGGAGGGCATGGAGGTGATCCACAAGTACGGACTGGCCTGCTATCGGAAAACCTGTCGGGTGGCGTATGAAAAAGAATAGGGAGGCATGTGAAAAAGAATAACATGAAAAATCATTTTAACTCGTGGTTAGCAGTTTCGGCAGTGGTTATGCTGGCATTTCCGTGGACGGCGGTAACGTTTGTGAAAGGCGACGGTGGAATGGCAGTTTGTTTTCTCTTGTTTTTCGCGGTCAATCCGGTATATTCCGTGATGGCCGGATGGTTCGCCGGAAAAGAGATCAGGAGTCTATGGAGCATTCCCATGATTTCCGCCGGTTTGTTTTTGGCCGGCACATGGATATTCTTTGATATGGGGGAAACGGCGTTTATTTTGTATGCGGCGGCGTATCTTGTATTGGGGACGGCAGGCATGCTGTGTTCAATACTTGCAGGGAGGAAAAACTCCCGGTTGTGTATAGAGGAAGAAGGAGGAATAAAAAATGAGCGGTAAAAGGGAAGACGCAAAATTTCATGAAAACGGCTGTGAGGAGTGTCACGACCACAGCCATGGGCATCATGTCCACAGCCACCGGCACGGCGGCAGCCAGGTAATTATGGGCAGTTCAGAGGGACATATTCTGGGCACAATGACTGCCTATACCCCCGCGTCCCTGCCTGTGGCGGCGATGAATATGGAGCTGTCCATGAAAGATGTGTCTGTCTTTATCAAGGAAAACGGCGGCGTGCCTTTGCAGATTAAAGCCAGTTTAAAGGATACGTCCTCTACGATGATTTTAAATCTGGTGGGAAAAGACATTTTCCGTTCACAGATGGAGGAGACGACAGAGACAGATCCCACAAAGGTGAAATGCAAGCTGCTGGCGGTGGCGGACGGGATAGAGGCCGATGTGCTGAAAAAGGCGCTGGAGGAATATAAAGGGTATTTTGTGGACAACTCATTTTAGGCGATAAATGATAAATCGGGAGCATATTTGCAAAATGAAAAACAATGACAAAACAAATGTAATGCGCGTACTGGACGGAAAGAAAATTCCTTATGTAAGCCATGCCTATGAGCCGGACGCCACGATGAGCGGACAGGAGATCGCGGCGCTTTTACATGAGGATGCGGACAAAGTATTTAAAACCCTGGTCACCCAGGGAAAATCCGGGCAGTATTATGTCTTTGTGATTCCGGTGAAGGAAGAACTGGATCTGAAAAAGGCGGCGAAGGCGGCAGGTGAGAAGGCAGTGGGCATGATTAAACAGAAGGAACTGCTGCCGCTGACCGGGTATGTCCACGGCGGCTGTTCGCCTGTCGGGATGAAGAAGCGGTTTCCCACATTTATCCACGAGTCTGCCAGGCAGTATGAAAAGATGTTTGTCAGCGCCGGAAAGGTGGGCTTTCAGATTGAACTGTCACCGGAGGATCTGGCCGGGGTTGTGGGCTGCGGGTTTGCGGATGTTGTGTAGAGATGGATATACCGGACGGTAGACTGGTGGCTGAGTATTAAAGACTTGTTATTTTTGTGCGGTTATTGTAGGTAATATCATATAGATGTGGAGAAATTGTGTGCCTGATGGATATGTGCGGCATGTATATTTGACGGCTGTTATAAAATGGCTGTGGAGGTGAGAAATGGCGAATAATAATAAGGAACTGGCGGCATATGTGACGGAGCAGCTGGCGGATTTGGGAGAGGTTCGCAGCATTCCCATGATGGGCGGTTATGTGTTTTATTACAGAGAGCGCATTTTCGGAGGGATCTATGGGAACGGATTTATGGTGAAGGTGACAAAGGCCAGCCGGCAGTATATGCCCGACAGCGTACCGGAGCCGCCCTATGAGGGAGCGAAGGAGATGCTTCCGGTGACAATTCTGGACAACCGGGAAATGCTGCAGAAAATGGTGGCGGAAATGTTCGAGGAGCTACCGGAGCGGAAACCGAGGAAGCCGAAAGGCAAGGCATCCGCGAAAGAGAAAAAATAGGGGATAGCTCTTGACATAAAGCGGACTCCAAGGTTTATATTAAAAGCGGAAAATGGATTGTTGCAAGACTCTACTGAGGGAGGATTTCTATGAAAAAAATCGCGATCTACGGAAAGGGCGGCATCGGAAAATCGACGGTAGTTTCCAATATGTCGGCAGCGCTGGCCGGGATGGGGCATACGGTGATGCAGATTGGCTGTGACCCCAAATCGGATTCTACCCGGAATCTGACGGGAGGGCAGAGAATCCCGACGGTGCTGGAAAGCATGCGGGACAAAGAGGACATTGCGTTAGAGGACATCGTGTTCAAAAGCAGTACGGGGGTATACTGTGTGGAATCCGGCGGACCGATTCCCGGCGTGGGCTGTGCAGGGCGGGGGATTATCACGGCGTTTGAGAAGCTGGAAGAGCTGGACGCTTATGAGGTGTACAAGCCTGATATCATTTTTTATGATGTGCTGGGGGACGTGGTATGCGGCGGATTTGCCATGCCGATCCGGGGCGGCTATGCGGACGACGTCTGCATTGTCACCTCGGGGGAGATGATGTCTCTGTATGCGGCCACAAATATTTCCCATGCGGTGAAAAGCTTTGGAAAAAGAGGGTATGCTTCTCTGCGGGGATTAATTCTGAATGCGAAAAACTTTGAGGGAGAGGATGAACTGGTACAAAAGGCGGCGGATGAGATCGGCACGCAGATCATACTGAAAGTGCCAAGAGATCCGGCAGTCCAGGCGGCGGAAGCGCTGGGGAAAACGGTGGTGGAAGCATTTCCGGACTGCGATCAGGCGAAAGTTTACCGGGAATTGGCAACCAGATTGATAGAGTCAGGTAACTGATGGAACCGGCAGCTCCCCTTTTGGTACCGAGGATTTGGGAGGGGAGCGGCAAGATTTTAACGGAGGAGAAAGTATGACCAATCAATTCAGCCATTTGAAAAAGCTTTCTGCCATGCGTTCCGGAAAAAATATCAAATTTTTCACCCCTGCCGTCTATTCCGGCGGCTGGTGTCCCATGCGGGGCGCATGCAATATTGTGGAGGGAATCGAAGGGCTTTCCTATCTGATGGTCTGTATGCCGGAGTGCGCGACCCATTCCCGCAGCCTGAATTCTCTGCCGGAGGGGCCCCACGGCGAAAAGCGCTGGCTCTATGTGCTGGACGCCAACGAGGTGATCTTCGGCTGTCGGGAAGGGGTGATGGAGGCGCTGCGCACCATGGACAGGGAGGGGGCGAAAGCGATTCTGATGATCGCCACCTGCGTCACGGATCTGATCGGAGAGGACTTTGAGGGAATGATACATGAGGTTCAGCCTGAACTTCACGCAAAGCTCACCTATGTGACGCTGGGACAGTTTAAAAACTTCGGAACGCCCATGGGAACGGCAAAGGTGGGAACGGCGCTGGCGGCTCTGGTCAAACCATGTTCTAGGCGCCGGGAAAAGCTGGTCAATGTATTGTTTATCGAGGCCTGGCGGGCGAAAGGCTCTCCGGTCAAATTTCCATTGATCGTAAAGGCGCTGGAAGAGCGGGGCATATCGGTTCGCCGTCTGACCAGCGACGCTTCACTGGAGGATTACGAAAATGCCGGTGACGCCGCCTTTAATCTGGTCATCAGCGCTTATATGGAGCCGATGGCCTCTGCACTGGAGGAAAAGACCGGGCAGCCTGCATTGCCGCTGCACAATGCCTTCCGGGTGGAGGAGATCGACCGGGCATACAGGGAACTGGAGGAACGGCTGGGAATCAGCCTGGAGGGCGCGTTCGACGGCTGGCGGAAAAAAGCGCTGGAGCTGGAGGAGAGAGCCCGCCGGGAGCTGAAGGGAAAGAAATTTGTGACAATGGTGGAAGTGGATATGCCGCTGGCACTGACAGAATATCTGTCATCCCTGGGGATGGAGCCGCTTTTAGTGGATGTGGAGGATGTGCTGCCGGAAGACCTGATGTGGAAGAAAAAGCTGAACGAGGCGGGGATCGATCCGCCGGTCTGCCATATCATGAATCTGGATCAGGACGTGCTGGCAGTCCGGGATCAGCTGAAACCGGACATTGCTTTCAGCTATCTGAACGAGCCTGTGCCGGGTCTGCCGGTGGCGGAGCAGATGACAGACTTTTTCGGCATTACGGGCTATGAGCGCACGGTGGGAATTTTAAGAAGGATTTTCGCGGTGCTTGAGACGGGTAAAATGGAGGAAGGAGGGTTTGATCTCTATGGGCCTGCACCGATTTAAACCGATGCCCTCGGGGCGTATGGGGATTTTCTGGACGCTTTCCGGAATCAAAGATGCCGCCGTCGTGGAGTTTGGCTGTATGGGGCATAATCTGTACAGCGGAAGCTGTCTGAAACAGGCGGGGATGTATGAGGAAAAAGGGGCGCTGCTCTATACCACCTACATAGACGAGACTGACATTGCCATGGGAGATACCGGACGACTGGAAGCGACGCTGCGCTATGTGATCGACCATGACCGCCCGGAGGTGATTTTCCTGCAGCCGTCGGCGGTTCCGGAGGTGGTGGGAACCGATCTTAAGGCGGTTGCCAATGTGCTGCAGGAGGATTTTGAAGTGCCGCTGATTCCCATCGGCCACGGCAGTTTTGCCATTTCCCAGCACAAGGGCGTGCAGGATGCGCTGACAGACCTGGTAAGAGCCGTTCCTGTGGATACGGGGCAAATGCGGCCGGACACTTACAATATCATCGGCTCCTGCCCGGATCTGTTCCGTTACGGGGCAGATGCGCTGGAAGTGAAGCGGCTGATGAAAGGGGCTTTTGGCATGGAGCCTGTCTGCGTGCTTTCCTCCGACTGCTGTGTGGCAGAGCTTCGGCGGATGGGGGAGGCCGGCGTGAATCTGGTGCTTCGCCGGGAGGGAATTCCCGCTGCGAAGCTTTTGGAAAAACGGTTCGGTACGCCCTGGGTTTACGGACGGCCTTACGGGATTCAGGGGACGACCCGGTGGCTTGGGGCTGTGGGAGAGGCCTGTAAAAAAGAACCTTCCGGAGCATTTATCAGCTTTGAGGAAACGCTGGCTCTGGATCAGATCGACCGGGCGGAGCAGTCTCTGTTTAACCACCACTGGGCTTACCCCGACGAGTCGGTGCTTTCTCTGGGCGGCCATGCGGATGTGGTGGAAGGGATTCTGCGCTTTGCCACGGAGGAATTGTCCCTGAAAAAGGGGGTCTGCTGGTGTAACTGCCCGGAGCACGGCAGTGAGGAAATCCCTTATTTTACGGAAAATGAGTGGATGCCGGTGGTGAAAAATCATGTGAAAGGCTATCTGATGTGCAGCGGCGAGGCCCTTTTGTGGGGAAAGAAAAATCTGCAGCTGCAGATCGACAATCCGGATATCGGCTGGCGGATTCATCCTTATGAGGCGCCCTTTGTGGGGTATCACGGGGCGGTGCATTTGGTGAATCTGTGGATTAATGAGTATGTGCTGACCCATTGACCTTGCGGGCTGTCCGGATTTCCGTGAAATTTTATTGATGTTGCTGCCCTTTTATGTAGCCCTGTAATTACTCTGGTTGCCTGTCACAGAATT
>CAJUPT010000086.1 GCA_910588405.1 uncultured Lachnospiraceae bacterium
TCATCATCAAGCAGGCGAAAACCTCTTAGCCTCTGTAAATCTTCCTGATGTTTCCGGTTAATCTGTTCCGTCACTGTCAATCTTTCCACCTGCTTTCCCTTCCATTTTCGTATCTCCATACTACCACAATCCTCCCAATTTTACAAGTTAGGAACCAGAGCATCTTTTTTCAGTTGAACCGCATTCTCCGTTTTTTCTCCTGAGACAACTTAACACTTTCTTCTTGCAAGCAGCTCAGACGAAAGGCTGGCTCTGCCAGTGGTGAGTAAGTGCGCCTTTCGAGAGTCAGTACAGTCCGGAAATTCTATTGTCTCATATAAAATCGACTGCGCAGTTCCAGCTTCAAGTCCTCCAAATCCATCGTCCATGCCGCCGGGTAAATACTTCCCAAAATGGCACCCATCTGGATCAGTCTGTGCGTCCGCTGTTTTTCTGCTTTCATCCTGTTCCTGGCCTCCACTTCTTCTTTCCGATGCTTTGCCTGCCGCAGTTTCTTTTTGAGTTCTTCATTATCTGCCATCTTTTCCATATCCCATTCTCTCCCCTCTGTCTTTTGTGGGTTCAAAAAACCTCCATTTTTTGCAACTTCTCCGCACAGGTTTTTGTAACATCCTGACGCAGATTCAGTTTACAAAAAATCGAGGTCAAATACATTGACAGTAAATTGAGCAGTAATTGGAGAGGATACGTTTTTTTTGATAAAAAGCAAAGAAAAGAGCAGGCATCGCAAAATCAACTCTTTTGCAATGCATGCGCTACATATTGCCCTAAAACAGAACCGATTTGAGGGTACAATCCCATTATTTCATTATATTTTTCTTCGATCAGTTCCGGCGCATCTTCCCATATCACTTCATAAATATGAGTAGCACATTTGAAATATTCCGTTGCCTGACGGACATTTCCCTGTGCCAGACAAATACCGCCCATTGCTTCCTGTATCACGGCATAATCGCCGGACATATCAGAATGATTCTCCTTTATCACCCTGGACAATTTCCGCAATGCGGCCATTCCACGGGAGGTTTCGCCCACATCTGCCAGAAGCATGGCATAATTGCAAATCTGCGGAATGCTGTCATGGGTATTTGTTAATTTATATTGCTCTAAGATGGAAATCCCCCGCTCCATATAGCTTCTGGCCAGTGCATATTCTCCTGCCTGTCGGTACAGACTGCCTAAATTAGCGTTGATATTAGCGGCCAGATGCGCATTTCCCGCCGTGATTTCCGATAACAGCGCCAGTGCGTCCTTTCTCAGCTGTACCGCTTTCTCCGTTTTTTTCTCCTGGGATGATTTATAATCCAACAATAATGCCCGGTCATTCACCGTCCCACATGAGGGATTTTCCAGTAATACGGTCAGCTCGGAAAGCACCCTTCCCATTCCTGTTTTATCATGATATTTCTCCATATAAGGAAAAACATCTTCCAAAAAGCGCAGATAAAACGCCATATGATCTTTGACTGTCACTGCCATAATATTTTCCACGGTCTGGAACAACATTTTATGATCGGAAATATCCAGTCCATGCCGCAGACAAGTTTGCTGTCTTCACCATATTAATTTTATCGTTGTTCTCAAGGGCCGCCTTTTCTTCTTGCAGCTTTTTTAACAGCGTATCCGGAAGCAGAATACCATTTTCTAAAAGTCTGGTGGCGAGTTCCACGGCAAACGTATGACGATGAACGGCATCAATCATCTGTTCCACCGTCGCATAGTACTTTTCAGTCTCTGAATAAAAACAGGAAACAAGCTGAACAAGAACTTTCATATCTGAAATTTCCTGAAGCCGCATCGTTGACCGCCCGTCAAATACGCTTCTCGTTGTAAAAAGTATAAGGCAGCGATATTTTAACATAACAGGAAGAAAGCTGTCCTGGGCAGGCATGGCATTAAAATTATCCACGATCAGCAGAGTGTCCTCTTTTAAAGAACGGAGAAAACGATTATGTTTTTTGAAACGTTCTTCATCGGTATCCTGGGACAGATCATCGACAAAATCCATATCCATAATGTCCTGCCACAAATCACCGCCATATGTAAGATAGAGAATATTCGTATAGTCCTTCCGATATTCCCTGGCATAAGCTTTTACAAGCTCACTTTTTCCGATTCCGGCAATTCCATAAAGAAATATTTTACTGTCCTTTTCAAACAGTGAATGAAGCGCCTGCAATTCCTCAGAACGGCCGCAAAAAAACTTACATAGCCGTGGAACCTCGTTTCCCATAACATAATCAAGCAGCACAGGTGAAAGATTGCCGGCAGACAACAGCTGCTTTGTTTTGGTATCCCTTTTCACAAAATTCCGTTCCATACCAAAACACAACGCTTTTGTCATAAAAGAAATTTTATTCTCGAATGCGTCAAAATCATAACCGTTTATCAGTTCCTGTTTTTTCTGTTCCGAAATAGACGAATCCTGTATGACTAATTCATACAGTCCTTCTACGGCCATAGGAAAATCATACATTAACGGAACGATATGATCTCTGATGTTCTCTGCCAATTCTTCCTGATGAGCATGTTCCAGATAATATGCCACGATACGAGGGCTGACCTTGTCCTGCCCGTTCATCCAGCGGCATACCTGTCCATTGTCAAAATCATAATCCGCCGCTTCGTCACTGCTCATAAAGGTATCGAATAACAGATAAGTAAAATCAATCTGATTCATTCCCTTATCTTCGATGATATAACGGCGGATGATCGTCACAACAGAACTAAAATCACATCTATCCATTAGAATTAGAGTAAAACCTCTTTTACATACAATCTCGGCTCAATGAAGCTTTGACAAAATCCTGTTAAGATGTTACTGCGGAAAACGGCTCCGACAACCGGCAAAATAACAGGTGATAACGGACAACTTCTTTCGCATAAATTGAACTATCCGGGAGGTGTGCGACATCAGAACTTATACCCCAATCCATATCATTTTCCATTATCCGAAAACAGAAGAAGGAAAACGGGAACTGGCGCAAAGAGCCGCCAGCGTCCATGCTGACATGGTCAGCCGCCATATCCAAAAACTGACTTGTCCTTCCGAACAAAAAATAGAATTACTGGATGCGGTTATTGCGGCCGCCGGACAAAGAAACAGTTGAGCATTTCCCTGAATTTCCGTAATTCGTATGATATCAAGAGAGCCTTAACCTGTAAATATTCTGTCTTTAAAATATTTTTCCCATGATTTTCTGCTTATGCGTTTCTTTTCCGCCTCCCAGACCCGCAGACTATTCGGGTCAACTTGGAGCAATTCCGCCAAGGCCTTCTTTCCGAGTCCGAGCCGTTCTCTGTATGCCCTGATCATATTCCCTTGTCCCATATAAAGAAAACGATTGTAATCATCCGGAAGATCGTCAGAAGGTATCTTAAACAGCGCAGCCAGCATGTCCACGATTTTCCTGTCATATTAATCTACCGAACCGGTTTCCAAATCTATATATTCATTTCTTGATATGCCAACCATCTCTGCTACTTCTCTTTGCATCAGTCCCAGATGGTGACGGCACCACCGCATTCGATCCGGTATCGTTTTAATCTCGTCATAGCTGTGATACTGCTGATGAAGCAGCTGCGCTTCTAAAAGCTTATGAGGGGCAGCAAAAGGAAAGCTATGGATATATAAAGGAGCATACCTTACACGCCCATCCAAAGTGCAGCAAAGAAGGTAACAATTTTCCGAAACCCGGTCGAGAACCTTCCATGCCGGCCTGCTTTCGTCCACGGGAGACCGATTCTACTCCTTAAACCCATCTGCGGCAGGATAGCATTATCTATACATTTCGCCGCATACGTGGCCAGCCTGCTGCCTTTATCCATATCATAAGTGTTCACCGCCTTGATCAGGCCGATGGTGCCCACGGAAATCAAATCCTCTGCCTCTCGCTCCTGCATACCGTATTTTTTCACCACATGGGCCACCAGCCGCATATTCCGCTCGATCAGCGTATCCCGGGCATCCATGTCCCCATCCCGAAACCGTAAAAGAAAGGCCTTTTCCTCCGATACCGTAAGTGGTTTAGGAAACGTTTTCAAAAAAATACCCCGACACATTCCTTTCCATACAGTTTATGTGGCGGGGGCTTGTTGCGTGATAGTATCCTTCGCCGCCTCCCCGGCAATTACAAATCGTCCATTCTTCATTCAATACTCTTCCGGTTTTACATTTCAGGTTTTTGCGTTTTTGCGTTTCTTTTTGCGTTTCTGACAAGTTTTTGTCGACATATGATCTGAATTATGCTAAAATACAGGAATAATACCTTATGGCATGCTGCCTGTAATCAGAGAAATAACGTATGATTATCGAATCAGAAAAAAATGAGTAAGAAGTATCTCCTGATACACAACTGATAATAGAATGGAGATAAAATAATATGATCATAAGCGCAAGCCGAAGAACCGATATACCGGCCCTTTTTTCCGAATGGTTCATCAAAAGAATCGAAGCCCGGTATGCATATGTAAGAAACCCTGTAAATATACATCAAATCAGCAAGATTAACCTTTCACCAAATGTCATTGACTGTATTGTTTTTTGGAGTAAAAATCCAAAGCCAATGATCAGCAGGCTGAGCCTGTTAAATCATTATATGTATTATTTCCAATTCACTCTCAACGCATACAATAAAGATTTTGAACCAAACCTTCCCCCTCCGGATGACCGGATCGAAACTTTTCGGATTCTGTCAGAGTTAATCGGCAGACGGCGCGTCATATGGCGATATGATCCTGTCATTCTAAACAGCCAATACCCTATCAGCTGGCATATAGATAAATTCGGATACATCGCAAATCAATTGCGCAATTATACGGAAAGAGTTACCATAAGTTTTATCGATTTATACGCAAAAAATTCAACCGGCGCAAAAAGACAAAATATTTGCGAGCTATCCTATGAGCAGAAAAATATCATTGCAAAAAGTTTTTCTGAAATTGCCCGTTCGCATAACCTGAAAATAGATACTTGCGCGGAGGATATTGATTTATCCGCTTATGGCATCGAACATGCCCGCTGCATTGATGACAGACTCATTGCCAAATTACTTGACTGCTCTATTGACGCAGGCAAAGATAAAAATCAGCGTCCGGCATGCGGATGCGCCGCGAGTATTGATCTGGGGCTTTATAATACCTGCCGGAATGGCTGTATATATTGTTATGCCAACCACAGCGCTGCTGTCCGCAAGCGAAACCTTGAAGCATACGACCCCGACGCCCCGTTACTCTGCAGCCAAATAACAGAACTGGATAAAATCACCGAACGGAAAGTGAAAAGCCAGCGGAATATGCAGCTTAGTTTATTTCATATGGTATAGCACTTCACGCACGTAGCTTCTTTTGTCCCTCATGCGGTACCGCGGGCAAAGCTCTAATCAAATCCACACATATACAGGAGGCAGCAAATGGTATACGAAATTGCAGACACAAGTAATGTATCATCACTATTTGGCCAATGGGAAGAAACGCTGATCTGGTCCTGCCTGCAGGGGATCATGGGAAAAATCTATGCGGATCATTTGTACGCTCCGACAGCAGCAATGGCGATCATCGGAGACTTTACCTTTTTTGCCGGTAAACCAAATATAGAATTAGTATCCTATAAGCCAGGCTGGTGCAGGCAAAGCTTTATGATTATGATACCGCAAAATGAATTCTGGAAAAACACAATCATAGATTTTTACGGAGAAAAAGCGGCAGTCATTTCTCGATATGCAATCAAAAAAGAACCACATATTTTTGATACAAAGAAACTGGAAAAGGCAGTCGCTTCCCTGCCGGAGCAATACACCCTGTCCATGATTGATGAACGGCTTTATCAGATGTGCAAAGCGGAAGCGTGGAGCGCCGATTTGGTATCGCAGTATCCAGGTTATGAAAATTACCGTAAACTCGGGATCGGCACAGTCATTTGCAAGGAGGATATCATGATCTCGGGGGCTTCCTCTTATGCCCGGTATCAAGACGGCATCGAAATAGAAATTGATACCAGAGAGGAATACAGGCGCAAAGGATTTGCCTATATATGCGGGGCAAAACTAATCTTAGAATGCTTAAAACGGAATTTATATCCAAGCTGGGACGCACAAAATAAAGGCTCTGTCGCACTTGCGGAAAAGTTAGGCTACCATTACAGCCATACTTATACGGCAATTGAGATACGCGGTTATTAAAGTAAAAATGTGGCAATCCGCTTCATACCGCGGACTGCCACACTATTACATTTCCCTTATTCGAACCAGCTTACATGGTGTCTGCACCATGTTCCCAAATCATTCCAAACCCTCAATTCGCCCCGACTGAATCGCCGCAAGGTTTTTCCTAATCCTGTTTTCAGGCCAATTCCACCATTGCATTTTTAATAATTCGGAAATCACATCGTCAGAAAACCTTTTTCTGATTGGTTTTGCGGGAACGCCTCCGACAATCGTATAAGGCGGCACATCTTTTGTAACAACCGCCCGCGTACCAATCACTGCTCCGTCGCCAATCGTAACGCCGGATAAAATAACCGCTTCAAACCCAATCCAAACATCATTGCCGATTACAATGTCGCCTTTATTGTCCCACGCGCTTGTGATTTCTTTAACGTCCAATCCCCACTCCTCGAAAAATATCGGAAACGGATATGTCGAAAGTGAGCACATCGCATGATTTGCACTGGTAAACAGAAATCTCGCCCCACAGGCAATCGAACAGAACTTTCCAATTTTTAACTGATCCTTGTTAATTGGGTAATGATACAATACATTATTCTTTTCAAATTCCAGCGGGTCATGCACAAAATCATTGTACATTGTATAATCGCCGATTTTAATGCTGTCACTGGTAATCACATTTTTTAAATAGACTGTTTGGGCGTCACCCGTCCGGGGATAAATTTTATTCTCCGATATAGTCATTTTGGAACCTCCATATTTTGATTGTTATGATGCGACTATATCGGTTACTGCAATGCAGCGTTTCACTTTATACCTCCATCAGCTTTCATCTGTAGATTTAATGATATCATATGTATTGCCATATTAAAATACAAAGCATGGCGGGTGCGACACCGTAATACCCGCCGCAATTCCCATGATGGCCTTCCCGCCTGTTTTACAAATTCACTGCGTTTCCCCGCAAAAATCCATTGTCTTTTGCACAATATCCCTCAGGTTCTCGATGTTCTTCAACGTATCGTCGCACTCAAGAGAATGATTGCATCCCTCATATACCGTTACCGGAATATGATTTGCCTCCGAAAGACGGAGGATTTCCTCCGTATCGCTCCATGGGTCTGCCGTTCCGATAAAGGCGATCCCATAATCCGGAGCAAACAGAAAAGTCTGCGCCAGAGGCGTATACAGGATATGCCTGACGCGGCTTAATTCATATTTCTTTGCATAGCTGGCCGCAATGATCGTTCCAATGCTTTTGGAAACAAACAGCACTTCGTCATAATCCGCCCAAACCAGATCGGCCAGTTCCGCTTCCGTCTGGGAAAACAGCACCTCATAAGCTTCTCTCATTTTCTCCTCATGGCCGCGGATATTTCCGGCATTATATGTGTAATCGATCCTTCTGCACTCCTGATACCCCTGCCCGCAGGCGATACTCCTGGCATAATATAACAAGGGTTTGTCACAATGGTATCCTATGCCTGTGAAATAAACAGCTATTTTTGACATGGCAGCTCCTTTCCGATCCCAGCTAATCGGGCTGCTGCCCATCGTGGGGTTTCCATTGGCATTCCATAAGCTTCATATCCGTAAAAACCGCTTTAAAAGAGGAATCTTCCGGTGAGCAGGCATAAATACCGAACTGAATTTTGCCGCCACCTTTGTGCATATGGCAAATACGCATCTGGCTGTAATTCACACCGTCCTCAGAACATTCAATACAATAATCGTCCTCCCGCCGGCTAAAGCGATACCACATAGTCTTTACAAGAGCGGGAATAGCCGTAGTAGCCCAATCAGAATATCCGCCATTTGTTACCACACTGCCTAAATGCTGAAACTCTTCATTCTCATACTCAACAGACCCTTTCAGCCAATTTTCACTATCCAAATACATAACGACGCCACATTGGTCAAACCGATGGCTGCTCTCCGTAAAATCCGTTTTCACCACAAAGCTAAAGAATTTTTCTTCTGTTTCCATCTGCAATACCGGCGCATTGTCATTTTGAAAATGATAATAAGTTCTCTGCCACAGGTCGGTATGGGGCGCCGTAATAATCTCCACCCGTTCCCCGTCAATACGATAGCTTTTGGGCTGCCTTATCCATTTAAGATTCGCGGTATCCATCACGCCCTCCTTCATTATTTCTAATGCATATGGAATTTACTTTTACAATTTACGCCTGTTTATCTAGCTCCAAATGACAAAATCCTCCGCTTCCGAAAGCATTTACCATAAGCATCATTTCTGATCCATTACTCCTCTTCCATCAGAATTTACATTTATTTTTCACCAAATCTCTCCTTTTTTGTCTCATGCGCATCTGCCACTATAGAAAGAATCTCAAATAAGGATTTTGCGGTTTCCGCCCTGTCCTGATATGAATTTGTCAGATTTGCCACTGTCTTGCCATTCTTTGTGATAAAAATGTCCTCTGTCGCAGATAATACCAGCTATTTACCGAGATTGTTTTTCAATTCTGTTGCCGTAGCTGACATAAAACTGCTCCTTTTTTGTACCATTATTATATCTGAATCGTAGGATTTCTGCAACATGCTTATTATAAATCCTTCAATAAGTCTTTTGACCAAGATTAAAAAAATCTGCTATAATAAATGGGGAATTTTACCATATACCAAAGCAGAGGTTATCTATGATCCGGATATGTCAGAAAAATAAAGATTGACATATTTTGCATTCATTACTGCCGCCTCAAGGGACGCAGATACAAGGCTCCTTTTTAAAAGGCATTTCGGGTGTGAAGCCCTTACGATATCATCCGTTTTCTTCCCGGCGTACACCTTTACATGGTGTTCCTCCACCTCGACTTTCGCCGAGGTAAATCCATATCTGCGGTACACTTCATCCGGGAGCTGTTTAAAGCCGTCTTTCCCGAACCGTTCCTCCAGTTCCTCTTCCGACATGGATTGTTCGATCACCACAATCGGCAGACCGGAAAGATCTTCTTCCCTCTTTCCCTGCTTTTTCTTTGGTTTCTGCCGAATGGCAGTCTCTGCTGCTTCACCGGCTTCTTCATTCAACAACAGCCTCTGCTTCGTTAAAAAATACAATCTTCCCGTCCACTTCCATAAAAAAGATCTGGGCTTCCGTTTCATGCCTCTCTGATGCCCTGCCGAAACGATGCCTTTTTAAGTCCGCCGCCTGTTTCGGCACCAGCTAGAGAGTCTGGTCGATTTGCTTCAGCTGCTCCTGCTGTGACAGGAACAGCTGGATGAGGGTTTCCTTGTCAAGGCTGTTCAGTTTTTCTTCCGTATATTCCAAAGCCATGCCGCTGCCTCCCGTTTTTCCACTGGTTCCATTATAACAGGAAGCAATCATTTCTGCGAATCCGGAGAGGCAGAGTATCCGTCATAATGCCCAGGGCATCAGACGCTTCAGGACTGCTTATGACATCTTTATACACCCTTTCAAAAAATGAAACATGGGTAATTGTGAAATATATGGCCGCAAAACCATGGCGGGAGCCGCCTTTACCATAGGAACCAGCGCATTTGCAGATACATGGCAGCAGACTCAAAAATTCTCTGTTTTGTACAAGTCCCCTACATGCGGAAATCATCCCATATATTCCGGCGGCCCCACCGGTTTGACAGATTTCTTCGGCGCAATCGTCAGCCCCTCCATCAGCCAGCGGAACTGCTGCGACATCAGGGAACGCACTTCCTCCAGGCTGCGCGGCCATTGGAAACGGCTTTCTGACAATCTCTTATATAACAGGAGCCATCCATCTCCTTCCCATAATACCAGTCCTTTGATACGGTCTGTTCGCCGCCCACAGAAAAGGTAAAGGATATCAGGCACATAAGGCCTATTTCCCGTCTGCGCTTCCACCAGCGCTGCCAGACGATCCATTCCAGAACGTAGATCTGTGTAACCGCAGACAATATAGACGGCTTTAAAGCAAGTGGCGTCATTCAGCATCCCGTATCACCTCAAGAACCGCTGCAAGAAGGCCCATAGGTGCAGATTCTGTTACATGGACAGAAAATCCCTTTGTGGAAATATTCAGTCCCGGCTGTGCATCACTGCTGTTTTTTTCATCCGCACACAGAATCCCCGGCCTAGCAGGAACGATCTGTTGTGGCGGATTTTCCCCGGGAATACTTTCAAGACAAGCTTCCTTTACACGACGAAGCCTGTAATAATAATTCGCTTTTGTGATCCCATGACAGGCACACCAGCTGACAACGCTCATGTCGGCTGAGCGGCGCTGGCAGTCTCTAATCTGTGGGCCCATTCCTGGAGACGGCATTGCTCAGTCATCATGGCTGTTTCTGAACTCATAGACTTACCTCCGTATATCGGTATCAAAAGTTGAAACTTAACTTTTAATACTCGTAATAGAAATATAGTCTATTGTCACACACCTTTCCTCTACAGTCGAGGTACAGGCTAACTACCGTTCACATTCCGGAGGATGAAAATGACAGAAAGGTATCTGCAAAGTGGAAAAATCCTGATGGCTCTCTTGTAGATTTCTGCGGTATCAGAAGAAAAAGATAAAAATAAAATCCAAACGTTTGGATTTCCTCCGGCATTCCCACGCCAGCCTTCTGATCGAGATGGGCTGTCAGCCCCTCCTGATCGCTGACCGACTGGGACATGAAAAGATTCAGACCACGTTGAACACCTACAGCCACCTGTATCCAAACAAGCAGACCGAAGTCGCCGCACAGCTTGAAAATATCATCAATGGAGCTGTTCCGGATGGCAGCCAGATGGGAAGCGTAGCCAATTTGTAGCCAATTAATATAAAATTCCTCTGAAAAGCGCATAAAATAAGGCTTTTCAGAGGAATAGTGTCTACTCGAACCCTATGGATATAACATAATTGTTAAATATTTGATTGCTTTTTAAGGGTTTTCATAGCTATAATATTCATATTTTACGCCGTATTT
>CAJUPT010000087.1 GCA_910588405.1 uncultured Lachnospiraceae bacterium
GCCGTAAACGCGAAAACATAGGACTTACCACAGGGAGCGGAAAGGAGCGAAGCGCACAAAGCATGTCGGAGTTATTGGAAAAGATACTGGATAGCAGAAACATGAACGAAGCGTACAAAAAGTTTGTGCCAATAAAGGAGCAGGCGGCGTGGGCGGCATGTACGGTGGTGTGAGAGGGGAGAGTTAAATCTCCCCTGCTCGATTTTAACTCCCACTCGTGGTAGGGTACACCGTTTTTTGAGTAGCGCTGCTCATTGATATTATTATACGAAAAATGGAGATATATGTGAATCGTTTGAATAATATTTGTAAAAAAATATTAAAATACCAAACCTTATATCGCCGCCCGCAAAAGCTCCTTCACATCCTCCGCCATCCCCCGGTGTTCCTCTGTCTGGCAGCAGCCGTCCACCAGTTCGGCCAATGCTGTATAAGAGAAGCTGCTTCCTTCCAGCTTTTCACCGATAGAACGGATAAAGGCTTCGTCATTGGCATCGGAATAGAGTGCGGCAGCAGCGATCTTGCCCTGTTCCACGTTTAGCCGCATGTCAAAATCTCCCCAGGGGAAACGGCGGTTGATCTGGTAGCTGAAATCGATTTTCCGGCCGTACAGCCACCGGTCAGATTTGAAGAAGGACTGAGTTTCTTTGATTTCCTCTGAAGCCGCAGCCGAATCAAGCTCATAAGGGGCGGCTTTTAAACCATAGACCGTCTCAAAAGCAGAAACCATTTTCTCTTTCATCAGATCGATGGTCAGGTCGGGGCGGAACTCAGTCAGGTTGGCCACACGGGAGCGGACGGAGCTGACGCCTTTGGAGGCCAGCTTTTGTTTGTCTACGTTCAGGTAGGCAGACATGCTGCCTGTATCCACATTGATTAACAGGGTTCCGTGGTGATATTTTCTGCCGCCAGAAGCATAGAAGGCGTTGCCGGAAAACTTTCGTCCGTCTACCGTGATATCATTTCTTCCTGTCTTTTCCGCATGGATTCCCAGGTCATGGCAGGCCTGGATAATCACCTGCAGCTGGCGGTCCACGTCATAGCTGTCTTTTTTTGCGAGAAAGGTAAAATTCAGGTTTCCCTTGTCATGGAATACTGCGCCGCCGCCGGAAAGCCGCCGTACCGGATGGCCGCCATCCTCCAGCAAATGGGTGACATTGCATTCCTTCCACAGGTTTTGGTTCCTGCCGCAGACCACGGTCCGCTCATTCTGCCACAGATAGAGGATGATTTCGTCATCGTCCACATGGTCAAACAAATATTTTTCTAGTGCCAGGTTGTAATACGGGTAAAATCCAGGGCTGATTACCTGGCTGATTTTCTGAATCATTTTATTCTCCTCACTCGATCAGTACACAGCCCACATAGGTCAGCGTACCGGGGCCGTAATAATAGGGAATGTCATTTCTTGCACAGACGTCGCTGACTACCATGCCCAGCGCCTCCATGGCGGAAGACATTTTGTTGGGGAACCTGCATGGCTCGTCGGGGTATGTACAGGTTTTGCATCGCTTGCACTGGCCGTCGCCGATAATCAGGGCGTCGGGATACTGCTTGCGAATTTCGTCGCAGTAAGCGTCCATATGCTTTCCGTGCTCCTCGGCGATCTCCATCATCGTCTCGAAATCGAGAGAATCTTCAAGTTCCCCGGTGGTCTGAAGAATCAGTCCCTTTTTGTATTTATGAATCCGTTCGCTGCACTCCTCCAGCGTTCCGCATGCGGGCGGACAGGCCCAGTTTTTGTCGTAGGCTTGACACTTGTTGGATGCGCAGGAATCTCGCACCTCGGGGTGTACCTCGATGGTGTCCGCATCCAGATTGCCCACATGGGAAAATCCGCAGGACAGGGCTAATTCCTTTAAAGCGTTATAGTCTGCCATAACTTGTTTTCTCCTTTTTAAACTCCGTTAAAGTCTGCTGAGCCCGTGAATCAGGAAGAATGATCATTTCTCATGGGCTCCTAAACTTTTTGGGAGGATTTTGTAATATCATCCATTGTCTCAATTAGCTGTCTTAGTGTACTGGCTGTTATGTAACAGAATGGAATCTGATGTTATATTTTTGCCGTTTCTCAATACTCTGGGAATTCCAGCTCATCCACATAGCAGTCCTGGAAGTCCGGATGGGTAGCCAGCTCCAAAAATTCCGTCTTTCGGGCCATCTGATCGCAGTGATGGAATTCTGCTTTATTTAACGCGGCGATTTTTGATCCTTCGCCGGCGGCGTTTCCAATCGGCTCAATCCGGTCTCTCAGCTCCTGGGGAAGCAAACCGATGGCGCAGGCGCTGTCAGGTGACATATAATTGCCGAAAGCCCCGGCGATCATGATCTTTTTGATATCCTCCTGTTTGATTTTCAGCGTGTCGGACATCAGGAGAATACCGGCCGCCATGGCGCTTTTTGCCAGCTGTACTTCCCGGATATCTTTCTGGCTTAAGAAGATCTTTTTGCCTGTGCCGCTTTCCGTCTCGTCTGCCAGAACAAAGGAAAGGAAGTTGTCGATTTTTTCGATTCTGTGGGCATTGGCTTTTCCGATTTCGCCGGTTAAATTCTCCGGTTTTTCCAGGCGGCCGCTGGAGGCGATGATTCCCGCCTTTAACAGCTCAGCGATAATATCCATCAGGCCGGAGCCGCAGATGCCCACAGGCTTGGCGTTTCCGATGGTGGAGAAAACCAGCTGGTTATTCTCAAAATGAACATGGTCGATGGCGCCCTCGGCTCCTCTCATCCCACACTGGATCTTTGCCCCCTCAAAGGCAGGGCCGGCTGCTGTGGAGCAAGCGATCATGTGATCTTTGTTGCCAAGAACCATCTCGCCGTTTGTGCCGATATCGATGACCAGTGTCAGATCCTCTAATGTATCGAACTGGGTGGCCAGCAGTACGCCGATGGTATCCGCCCCTACGAAGCCTGCGATATTGGGCAGCAGCATGATTTTTCCATGGGGATGGATTTTGATGCCGTACTGAGCGGCCGGCAGCACCATGGATTCGCTGACGCTGGGATTGTAGGGAGAATGGACCAGCGCGCCGGGCATGATGCCAGCAAACAAATGGTGCATACAGGTATTTCCCACCACAGTGATCATGTAGATTTCCTCAGTAGTGATGCCGGCATGAAGGGCTGCCTGTACAGCTAGATCATTCAATGCGCCTCTGACGCAGGAGCTCAGCTCCTCCACGCCCTCAGCCAGTGCATGGTTGCTTCGTTGAATAACATCTGCTCCGAACTGGGACTGGGGATTCAGCATACTGCTGACTGCCAGCTCCTTGCCAGTGCGGGCGTTTAGCAGATAGCCCACGATCGTGGTGGTGCCAATGTCATAGGCCATAACGTATAAAGGCTTTTCGCCGTCTGCCAGGTCGATGATTTCATTTTCACACATGATGACGTCGGCCTCGAAATTATGCGCCAGCAGATAGTCGTAGAGGCCGGAGATGATCGGCAGGGAAACCGGGATATCATTCACGGGGATGCCCGATGCTTTCGACACGGCTTCCTTTAACCGCACCCAGTCGGAACGGCTGTCGCCGATCAGACATTTTTCCACGGCTACATGGTATCCTTTAATAGCAGGGTCGATGACGATATTTCTCTTTGCACCTTCCAGCAGAATACTGTGCTTTAAGGATTCCGCTTTCAGCTCTACTTCCATATCCTCATGAACTTCGGTCACGCAGGCTTTCTGAATGCCTGCGGGGCTGCCGGAAAGGATGTTCACCAGACACTTGCCGCAGGTACCCTTGCCGCCGCAGGGCGCGTCGGGATGAAGCTGTGCCTTAATCTGGGCATCCAGCAGGCTGGTCCCCTCGTCCACCATGACGGTTACGTCCTGGGGGACGAAATGTACTTTGAATTGTCCCATAATACCTCCTAATTGAGTTCCGCAACTCCCCTTCCAAGCTCCTTGAACCTAGGAGGATTTCCAGCCGCTAAAGTGTCTGTAAATTCTCCCGTCGCTTGTCCGGTCCGTTGCTGAGTTGCGTTCCGCAACTATTTTGTGTTTCAGTTTGCAGCAGTTCTTGCCACGCTGCGCAGACTGTGTATGTATCGAAAAACAATCTGACTCTATTCTAGCAAAAATGCGAAAAATTTTCAATGTAAAATATACTCGTGAGCTAAATCTGCATGGAGACAAGTTACTGTTCCCTTCGTGATCAGCAACACGCTTTCCGGTGCACAGAGCTATGCATTCTACATAATTTCGCGCTAACACAATTCGGGATTTCATGCATGAAGCGGCTCGCGGAATAGTGGCGCCTGAACAGTAACTGAAATAAATCTGATAAGACGTGAATGGGAAAATGGCTGAACAATATCTGTCATATGCTTTAATAACGGCATTCGATAATGCTTACGGCAGCCTATGCGGTGAGCGCATAAGCTGCCGTGATTTTTATTTTTTGTAGTTATAATTATTTTTTAGTTCCTCTACATATCCCGCAATGCGCAGCATATTTTTCACAAAAGCCATCGGGTCGGGATCGCTGGAAAGCAGAAAGCCCATCGGGATAAAGCTGCCCTTTGAGGCATAGGCATCCATCATCCGTTTTACCTCTGCTTTGATTATGTCGTCGGTAGCATTCTCTTGGCCGGGCGTGCCGTTGGTGTCGTAGCCGCCGACTACCACGAAACGGTCTCCATAGGTGTCCAGGATTTTCTCGATATCGTTTGTGGGCTGAGCGGCCTCCCAGCACACGGCGCCCTCGTCGATGAAGTCGGGAATCAGCTCCTCGCATTTTCCGCAGCAGTGCTGGCTGGGAAGAATACCGTAGGATTTCACGGCGTCATTGAAACGTTTGTGCATGGGCTTGATCAGCTTCCGGTAGGTTTCGGGAGACATAAAGGGGCCTCGTTCCGTACATACGTCGTCATAGTTGGTGATGATATCAGGCTTGAAATATTTGTATATGTAGTCTACCAGACGGCATTTGTAATCGGTGATGGCACTCATCATATCGTAGCATGCCTCCGGCTCCTCGTACATGGCGCACAGGGCATCCTCGAAGCCCAGCATATGGCTGAATCTTAAGAAGATGGAATTCCAGGTTCCGTAGATGACCACCTTTTGGCTCCGGTCCACGCCGTTTAACTGGGCGGAAGCCATGCCTTCCCAGTCATATTTGTCAAGATCCGGGAATTTCAGATATTTTTTCCATTCCAGGATATCGGGAACCGGGTGGCATTCCGGGTCGGGAACGGCCTGACCGTTGGCGGAGGCCGTACAGAGCCATTTCAGACCGAAATCGTCATAACCTCCTCCCAGAGGTCCATTTTCAAAGGTTTCAAGAGCGCCGCCCACCATAGCGGCATCTGTGGCGATATTCGGCACATAGTCTGCAGCTTCATGGTTGATGACGGCAAGATAATTTTCGCGTGGTGTTAACATATAAAACCCTCCTTAATTTAATTTTGCTGCAATCCTCTTAACCACTGTTATTCCAGTTTCACACCGTAATCATGTGATTTCACTTCGCAGAGACAGTACGTTTATGCTTTAACGATATTTTGTCAGTAAAATAGAAAAAACACGAGTGTTTTGCCTGATCTGAAATCAGACAGTACACCGGACTGCCTGGAACAACAGTGTATCGTTAACTTTATTATAAAAGAAATCCCGGATTTGAAAATACTCATTAGCTTGGATAAAATGAGCTGTACTACGACAAATTATAGTAGTATACTGATGGTATCGGACAGGTAAGGCGGATTATGAGGGAAACGATAAAGCTATAAAGCGAGCTGGAGAGGGTATGGATGCAAAAGGGGGATGGATATGGACATTACAGTTGGAATTATCTGTATGCAATTACAGCAGTATTATCAGATAGATACAAATATTTCCATGGAATGGGATATCACGATTAAGGGGATACGAATTTGGAGCGGAGAGAAGCCAGTAGAGCAGTTTCTGTATCTATGTCGGGAAATGCCTTGGCAGAGGAGGACGTGGAGTGAGTGGAAAGGAAAGCTGCTGATTGGGATTCATTGCGATTTGCCGCCGGCGGACAGCGGTATTTTTGTTCTTTCTGTCAGGGAAACGGTGGAATTTGATCTGCTGATGAATACCCTTCAGGAAATTTTTGAGAAATTTTACCGGTGGAACGGAGAGATGGAGCGATTGTTTTACAGCCAGGCGGATTTTACACTGATCTTGAATGAGCTGGAGCAAAGCTATGGGCTGGTGGCGATTCTGGTGGATAAAAACCTCTATTATATCGCGATGTCCGACAGCTACAGTCTGCGCAATCCATGGGTGAAAGGCAAAAAGACGATGGAGCTGGATATGGTCAATGAACTGATGACTGATCCCTATTTCCGTAGGGCGATCGAGCACAATAAGCCTTTTATTTACCGTGCCTTGGATGAGGATATTTATTCTTATTGTTATAATATCAAGTTTGGTGGTCGATACGAGGCCAGACTTTTGATACAGGATAAGGATATGGGAAAGTTTTACGGCGGTCTGACTTTTGCTGGGTATGTGGGGGAGCGTTTAGGGAAAATACTGGCCTGTCGCAGCGATGAAAAGATACAGGAGACAGCGCTCTATGATTTTTATAGCATTTTGCAGGATTTGCTGAAAGGAATCCCGAAAAATGAGGAGGAAATCCGACAATGCCTGCTGGTGCGCGGCTGGCGGAGGGAGCATGTTTACCAGGCATATGTGTTTCAGTTTATCAGCCAGGAAAGTGAATCTGTTACGAGACGGTATTATCAGGTGGAAATGGAGCGGCTGTTTCAGGAATGCTGTATCTTGCCAGACAGGGAATACCTATGCTGCATCCGGAACCTGTCTCTGACGGCACCGGAGCTCTGGGATATCCGTCAGGAGGTCGCGGTATTTCTGCGGGAAAATCTGTGCAAAGCCGGAATTAGCCAGAGGTTTGAGGATGTTGCCCGGCTGCGGCAGTATTATTTGGAGGCGGAGAGGGCGCTTAAAATTGGTCAGAACTCCAACAGTACCTAGTGGTATTATCCGTTTGCGTCATTGATTCTGCCCTATATCTGCGAGCAGTCTGTCCAGGAGCTGGAGGCGCATCAGCTGTACCACCCGGCCATTCGTACGCTGCTACAATATGACCGGAAGGAGGGAACGGAGCTGGTGAAGTCTGTCTGTGTTTATATGAAACATCGATATAACGTGACCCAAGCGGCTCAAGCGCTGTTTATTCACAGGACGACGCTGCTGTTCCGTTTACAGCGTATAGAAATATTGACCGGGCTCAACTGGGAGAGCTGGGAGGACAGGATACATCTGGCTGCGACCTTTGAACTGATGCGAAGGAACGGGGAGGCGGAGTGGATGGAGGATCGTTAATAATAATAATCCCTGTGTGAAACCTCCCGGAATCCCTCCTTTTTATACAGCCCGAAAGCGGCTTCATTCAGGCTTCCTACTTGAAGCGACAGCAGGGTATGTCCCGGTTTTAAGTAGGAGGAGATGGCGCGAAGCAGTACAGTCCCCAGTCCTTGTCCCTGCAGCTCGGGCAGAATACCGAAGCCGGAAAGGTAGACGCCGGATTCCCATTCCGTTAGATGAAGGATGCCGACGGGATGATTCTGCTCATAGGCCAGATAAGTACTGGACAGGGGTGTGTTGAACATTTCTTTGATAAAGGCTTCTGAGGCAGAGTGGCCATCACAGAAAATGGTTTCGTGGATGTCGATGCACTGTTTCAGCGTCTGGTCGGAGGGCTGGATTTGCTGCAGACTTAAAATGGTTTGGATATCGCTGTCTGCATCTGTCCCCGGATCTGATGCCATATCCTTCTCCAGAATATATTCCGAATACTGATATTCCCCTTCCATCGCCTCCAGCGCTGCCAATGCGTCGCCGCTGTTTCCATCGGTGACAAACAAAAGCTCCATATCCTCAATATAATCCTCCAGCTTGAGCAATGCCTCATTCCAAAGCTGCTTGAAATAGCCTCTCTGCCGTGCCATGGGATGGGTAAAGCCCATAACCTCTCCGTAATATTGGTCAGGGAGGAACAGAGACAGGAAGCTGACCAGCTCATTGTTCTCGTAGAGCAGGTAAAAACAGGGGAGGGCGGAATCGAAACAGCCCTCTGCCGTCAGCGGCGGCGTCAATGTAACCGGCTCATAATCCTGGCAGGCATTCAGTAAAGTCTGCACCTTTTTCATTTGCTTTTCATTCAGTCGGTTTAAAATCTGTATTTTCATATGATGAAAGTCCTTTTCCAAAATCAGGTTTTAACGATACAAAAACAGGGGGCGGTCTGTGGCCCATATAAGCCACAGACTGCCCCTGTTCAGGATAATATTTTGTAACAGATTATTAAGCCTGTTTACTCAATCCGCTCAAAATCAGCTACGCCGTGCTTGCACAGCGGGCAGATATAATCCTCGGGCAGCTTGTCGCCCTCATAGATAAATCCGCAGATCTTGCATACCCAGCCGGTTTTGCCCTCGGTTTCCGGACGGGGCTTTACATTGTTCTGATAGTAGGTATAGGTCATCGTCTCGTCGGAGTTGATGACGCGGGCCTCGGTAACGCTGCAGACAAACAGTCCGTGGGTATCGAAATCCAGATACTGCTCTACCTTCAGAGAGAGGAAGGAGTTGATGTATTTGGGCATAAATACCAGGCCGTTATCAGAGCGCAGCGGCGTGCAGGCGCAGCCCTCAAATTTATCCACGGAACGTCCGCTTTGGAAACCGAACTTCTGGAATACCTTGAAGGGAGCCTTTACGGACAGGCAGTTCACATTCATGATACCGGTCTGTTTGATGACATGGTGGGAGTAGTTTTCCTTGTTGATGGCAACCGCAACCCTGTTGGGGGTATTGGTCAGCTGGGTCACGGTATTTACGATTAGACCGTTGTCCTTTTTACCGTCGTTGGAGGTAACCACATACAGGCCATAGCCGATATTAAACAGTGCGGCCATATTGTTTTTATCCGCAGTCTCGGACCGCTGTGCCACATACTCTACGCAGAGCTCATCGGCCAGGCTGTCAAGCTGGGCGCGGCTGTCTTCGTTCAGCGCGGATTTGATGCGTACGGTGGTGTTGGTGAACTGAAGGTTTTTGCTGTCCTTAAACATCTCCTTCATCACCTTGGCAGCCAGAGGCGCCCAGGAGCCGTTCTCTACCAGGGCAACGGTGCGGTTCTGGAAGTTACGCTCGGTCAGATGGTTGATAAAGGTATGCATGAAGGGGAAGATTCCCGCATTATAGGTAGTGGTAGCCAGTACCAGTTTTCCATACCGGAAAGCATCCTCCACAGCCTCGGCCATATCACAGCGGGCCAGGTCATGTACAACCACCTTCGGGCAGCCTTTGGCCTGCAGCTTCTCAGCCAGCAGATCCACTGCTTTTTTCGTATGTCCGTAGATGGAGGTGTAGGCGATCACGATGCCCTCACTCTCAACAGAGTAAGAAGACCAAGTATCATAAAGGTTCAGGTAATGTCCCAGGTTTTCCTTCAGCACAGGGCCATGGGTGGGGCAGATCACCTGGATATCCAGGCCGGCGGCCTTTTTCAGCAGCGCCTGTACCTGCGCGCCGTACTTGCCCACGATGCCGATGAAGTAACGGCGTGCCTCGCAGTCCCACTCTTCATCCACGTCCAGGGCGCCGAATTTGCCGAAGCCGTCGGCGGAGAACAGCACCTTGTCGCAGGTATCATAAGTAACGATTACCTCAGGCCAGTGTACCATGGGCGCGGCCACGAAAGCCAGCGTATGCTTGCCCAGCTCCAATGTGCTGCCTTCCCCTACCACGATCTGTCGGTCAGCATAATCGGTTCCGAAGAACTGCTGCATCATCGTAAATGCTTTTGCGGAGGAGACAATGGTCGTATCCTTATAAGCCTTCATAAAGCTGTCGATGCTGCCCGCATGGTCGGGCTCCATATGCTGAATAATCAGATAGTCAGGGCGGTGGGAACCACATACGTTTTCAATATTGTCCAGCCATTCATGGGTGAAATGGGCGTCCACGGTATCCATTACCGCAATCTTGTCATCGAGAATCACATAAGAATTGTAAGCCATGCCGTTTTCAACGATATACTGGCCTTCAAACAGATCCACCTGGTGGTCGTTTACGCCTACGTACTTGATATCGTTTGTAACTGTAACACTCATTTTCGTATCCGCTCCTTTATAATTATGATAATCCGACAAAACGCGTCATCGAGGAGCATGCTCTTGAGCGCTGACACGTTTTGTCGGATACTCCGTAATATGAGGCTGCCCCATAAAAGGACAGCCGTCAGATTCGTGAATATTATAACACTCTTTTAGTGGAAAAGATAGCCTTTTTTATGAAAATAAATGTATGAAAATTGGTTCATTTTCGCCATGTCCCCACTCCTTTGCCGATGCGTGTCGAAAACGAAAATCCTGTTTGCTGCATATACTTTATTTAGAAGAAATGCTTAATCACGCAAAATTCGATATAAATGAGGTGGTTTCAATTGACTGGCTATTATACAAATCGAATGTTCACCCCGCCTAATTTGTTCGGCGGCATGGGCAGAAATTCCGGGAGAAGCCGTAACCAGAACAGCAGTGAGAACCGTAATCAAAACTGTAACCAGAACAGCAGCCAAAACGGTGATCAAGGCAATAATCAGAGCAGCAGCCCGAACGGTGATCAAGGCAATAACCAGAGCAGCAGCCCGAACGGTGATCAGGGCAATGAGCAGATTCAGGAACAGACTTCTTATGGTTTTGTATCCGGGTCGGAGGCGGAGGGAGCGGATGAGCCGGGGCCGCCGGTTTATCCCAATGAGCGGGGAGAGCCAGGGCCTCAGGGGCCGAGAGGGGAGCGGGGAGAGTCCGGTCCTCAGGGGGAGCGGGGAGAACCCGGGCCTCAGGGCGTGACGGGCCCTCAGGGTCCCCAGGGCGCCACCGGGCCGATGGACTGAAGTGGTAAACTAAAATTGGACACGGAGG
>CAJUPT010000088.1 GCA_910588405.1 uncultured Lachnospiraceae bacterium
ATCCATCCCATTTTCCGTCCCATGATATCCGGGTTATCCGGCGCTTTCGGCAGCTGTACAGTCTCAGAAAAGCTGAAATATTCCTTGCTTCCAAGGCCCGCGGTCCGGTCCGCCCAATACTCCAGCCAGTCCAGGAAACGGAAGGGCTTTCCGGTCTCCTTGTCACGCATGGGGATAATCCCGCAGTCATTGGCCAGGTCATAATACCAGACTGTGCCGTAGGTATCCGGGTCCGGACTGTTTACGACCAGAACGCTGTCCATGCCGTCCCCCTCGGTACACAGGGCCACCAGCCCGTTGTCAGCGGTAAAGGGGGTATCCTCGTCATAAAACTGGTCCATCTCTTCCTCGGTCATGGGAAGGAAGTAGAGGATATGGTCCGGCGTATAGGGAAATGGCTGCTCCACAGTGGATTCTTTCCGGCGCAGACTGTGATATTTTTATTCCTGCGGCACAGAAACAGATGGACCAGTTAGACATCCTGACAGATCCCTCTGTAAATACGGAAAGGCTTGATTTTATTCTGCCGGAAACCAGGTTTAATCTGGTGGAGAATAAGGTCATACTGGCTGTACCGGATGACAACCCGGCAAACATTCACTCCTTCGAAGATCTGGGAACCGATAAACTGAGCCTGATCTGCCTGGGCAATGATGATGTTCCGGTAGGAGCATATTCTAAGGAAATCCTCACCGGTCTGGGGATTATGGAACAGCCGGAATCCAGTTCTAAGATCACTTATGGTTCCAATGTTAAGGAAGTAACGACCCAGGTGAAGGAAGCATCCGTAGACTGCGGCATTATCTATGCTACGGATGCCTTTTCGGCAGGTCTGACCGTGGTGGATGAAGCAGAAGAAGGACAGTGCAGACAGGTAATCTATCCGGCAGCTGTCCTGAATATCTCCGGGAATCCGGAAGAGGCCCGAACATTCCTGGATTATCTTTTAACGGACCAGTGTGCAGAAATATTTGAGGCTGTCGGGTTTACCATGGCACAATAAGGAAAACAGATACATCTCTGGCAGGAGACTACACCGGCTGCAGAAAATCATCTTTTTTTGTATAGGATTATCTGCGGCTTCTCACCGCCGCATCCATATTCGCACACAAGGACATAAGCCTCATCCGCCACAACGCCATAGCACCTGTCGCTGCCGGATATTTCAATTTGATTTCCCAAATATACATTATTATCTTCAAGCAGTCTGACAGACTGTCCATTTGGCAGTGGATATTTTTTGATTCTTCTGAACCACCCCTTTTTATGCATTCTGCTGCAATACATTTCCCTCCAAAGGGATGGCCGTCTGTTTTCACACAGCCATTGCAGATATTTTCGTATAGTTCCAATGCAATATTTCTGTCATTTATTCTATCAGACTTTCCCATGATTTTCATTTACCGGTTATTATTCAATAAATTTATTGACTATATCATATAAAACTATTAAAATTTAAGAAAAACCAGGGAGGTAACAGTGTGAGAGTTAAAAAAGTATTTTTGGCAGCATCCGTCTTTACCCTGCTGACCGCTTCAGCAGCATTTGGCGGGACATGGAAAAACGGTAAGGGAAACTGGCAGTATGATAACGGCGAAGGAACAGAAGCATGGTAAATTTTGTAATTCTATTAGAATGTTTTGGCATATGTCTCACGGCTGTAGCCTTATTCCTTCTCCTCAACGGAGACGGCGCCAGGGAGCAGAAGCTGCTGATCATGATTCTCTGCGGTTCCCTGGTACAGAACGTAGGGTATTTATTGGAATTGATCGCGCCCACAGTGGAAGCGGCCATGACGGCGGTGACAGTGGAAAAGGTGGGGGCCGCCTTTACCCCCCTTTGTTATTGCTGGTTTATCTACATCTATTGTTCCGTTACGCCGCCCAAAAAGCTTTTAAGGCTTCTGGGCGCGGTCAGTTTTTTATCTCTGCCCACAGTGATTTTTAACTGGCGCGGTCTTTTTTACCAGGATGTCCAGTGGACAGCCGCAGGGGATGGATTCCATTATGTGAGCCTTACCTATGGGCCGCTGTATGTGTTTTTTCTGATCGGCCACATTATTATTCCTTACGCCCTCTGTATCTACACCCTGGTGGGCGCTATCCGGGAACGCAGGGACCGGCAGCTCAACCGTCAGTACTGGACCATCCTGACCATTTCCGGCCTGCCTGTGGTCGTGCTTGCGGTCTATATTCTTAAAATCGTCAACATCTTTGACCTGACGCCAGTGACCCTGACTATTTCCATGTCCATGGTGGTCATCGTCATCTGGAGCCGCCGCAATTATGATTTCCGCTATCTGGCTGCGGAAAAGGTTCTTGAGAGCATGGGCGACGGCGTCATCGCGCTGGATGATCACGACCGGCTGGTCAGCTACAACCGGGCCGCGGCCGATATCTTCACCTCTCTGTCCGCCCACAGACCGGGAGAGAATATCCGGGCAGTGGAGGGCTTCCGGGAGGAAATGCTGAACAGTGATATCCCCCAGAGCTTTTCCATCAGCGGACAGCACTACGAAAGCCACAGCAAGCATATCGTAGATGAGAACGGCAAGATACAGGGGTCTGTTATTTTGATCCTGGATATGACCGATATCAAGTCCTATATCAATGAGATCAAGCGGGTGCGGCGTCAGGCGGAGAAGGCCAGCATCGCCAAAAGCGAGTTCCTGGCCAACATGTCCCACGAGATACGGACTCCCATGAACGCCATCATTGGTCTCAATGACATCATCATGGAGGAATGCGGAGACACGGAGATCTACGGCTATGCCAAGGATGTACAGTCCGCCGCCAGAAACCTGCTGACCATCATCAACGACATCCTGGACCTGTCCAAGGTGGAAGCGGGAAAAATGGAACTGGTGATCGAGAATTACTACATAAAAGACATGGCTGACGAGATCATGGGGATCATGGATATGGCGGCTTCCCAGAAGGGCCTCATCCTGAAATATGAGTGCGACCAGACCATACCCTGCCGCTACAGCGGCGATGACGGCAGGATCAAGCAGATCCTTCTGAACATTCTCAGCAATGCCATAAAATTTACGAAGAAAGGCTATGTGCGGGCCTATATTACGGGGAAACCCGGCAGGGACAACGACGAGGAGCAGCTCACCTTCTGCGTGGAGGATACGGGCTGCGGTATCCGGGAGGAAGACCTTCAGAAGATTTTCGAGGATTTCCGTCAGGTGGATTCCAGGCGAAACCGGAGCGTGGAGGGCACGGGGCTGGGACTTGCCATTGTAAAACATCTGGTGGAGCTGATGAAGGGCACCATCCAGGTGGAAAGCGTCTATGACAAGGGAACCACCGTCACCATCACCATTCCCCAGAAAATCGTGGACCGGCAGCCGGTTTCGGAGATGAAGGAGGCCCCCCAGACAGAGCAGAAGGTCACGGACGGATTTACGGCCCCTGGGGTGAAAGTGCTGATCGTAGACGACAATGTGATCAACCGGAAGGTGGCCAGAGGCTTTTTGAAAAACTACGCCTTTGATCTCACCGAGGCGGAAAGCGGGCCGGAGGCCATTGAGCGGGTCCGCTCTGACCGGTACGATCTCATCTTCATGGACCACATGATGCCGGATATGGACGGCGTGGAGGCGGCGGAGATCATCCGGAGAGACTGCGGCGACAACGGGACCGCTCCCGTCTTGGTCGCTCTCACAGCCAATGCCATGGAAGGCATGAGGGAGCGTTTTCTGGAACACGGTTTCCAGGATTTTATCGCCAAGCCTCTGGACAGGACAGAGCTGAACCAGCTTCTGCTGCGCTGGGTTCCGGAGAAATACCGGCAGACAGGAGACACGGAGGAAGAATCCAAACCCCTGGACCCCTCGGCTGTTCAGATCGACGGAGTGGATATGGAGGCTGTAACCCAATATTATTCCGGCGATGAAGAGGGGTTCATGGAACTGCTGGATCTCTACTGTATAGACGGAAAGCGGAAGACCGAGCTTCTCCATCAGGTGGTGGATTCCGATCCCCTGCGCTATCAGATCGAGGTTCATGGGCTTAAAAGCGCTTCCGCCAATATCGGAGCCATGGAGGTGTCCGCCATGGCCCGGGCCCATGAGAACGCCGCCGTACAGGGTGACATGGAATTTATCCACAGCCAATTCCCTCTTTTGATGACAGAATATGAGGAACTGCTGGTGAATATCAGACGGTTTCTGGAAAAGCGGGGGCAGGAAAAGGGGAGGAAAGAAAAACTTCCCTGCCTGACTGCACAGGAGTTTAAGGAAGAGACGTCGGCGGCTCTGGAAGAGCTGAAACATTTTCGTTCTCAAAAGTGCGGGGAGAGGGTGGAGACAATGCTGACCCATGAACTGCCCGGGGACGGGGAGGAGCGGCTTTTGGAGATACAGGAACAGCTGCGATTGTATGAAGATGACAAGGCTGAGGAGCTGCTTGGACGGCTTCTGTGCTCACTTGAAAAGGAGGAAGAAGGCGATGAGTGAAATGGGGGAAGGTCTCAAAAAACGGATTTTGGCGGTGGATGACGATGTGATCATCTTGACCCGGATTTCCAGCATCCTGCGGAATGATTACGAGCTGATTACTATCAATTCAGGGATGCGGGCTTTAAGGTACCTGGATCTGGAAAAGCCGGATCTGATTCTTCTTGATATCCGCATGGCCCAGCAGGATGGCATCGAGACTCTGCGGGAAATCCGCAGAAGAGAAGAATGTAAAGACATACCGGTGATCATGCTTACAGGCGTGGAGAGCAGGGATATGGTTGTGGAGAGCGCCAAACTGGGCATCCACGATTATCTGCTGAAACCATTTTCCTCAGTGGAACTGCTCAAAAGAGTCCGCCGGGTTTTCGGACAGGATGAGATGGAAAATGAGGAAGGAGATGAATAGATGAATACTGCTATGTCGAAGGAAGAACTTGAAAAGATATTGGACCAGGCCGTTCAGGATGTGACAGAGTGTACCGCGGGCGTGTGCCTCCACCAGGAAAATCAGTCGCCGGGGGAAGATCTCTGTACGGTACAGATCACCTTTGACAGAGGGTTCCGCACCAGTCTTACCCTCTGCGCTGACAGGGAGCTTTTGTACCGCATGGCCAGCATTTCATTTCATGAGGAATCCGTCAGCCCTGAGGACCTGGAGGAGTTCAGCAAAGAATATTTCAATGTGCTCTGCGGCAGGATCGCCGCGGCTATGTTTAAGGCCACACAGGTTCCGGCTCATTTCGCTCCGCCTGTATTTTATCACGGACGATATGAGCCTGAGGGACAGGAGATCCAGTTCATGCTTACCTATTCGGATGAATACAGCAAGGGCGCCCAGTTCATTCACCATGTGCCATGTTCTGGCCCCAATGAAAACATTTCGGATGAAGATTAAGAGAAGGGAGTATTTAGGAAATGAGCAAGCGAGTTATGGTAGTAGATGATTCCCGACTGGTACGGGTTCAGCTGGGTGATGTTTTGGAGGGCACAGATTACGAGATCGCCGCGTACTGCCGCAGCGGCGAGGACGCCATCGCCCAGTATGACGAGGTAAAGCCTGATCTGGTGACAATGGATATTATCATGACAGGGATGGATGGACTGGATGCCTCCGAGATTATTCTGAAACAGCATCCGGATGCCAGGATCGTCATGATCTCGTCCCTGGCCTATGACGATACTTACGACAGAGCCAGGGCCATCGGCGTCAAAGGCTTTGTGGATAAGCCTTTTCACAAGGAGCAGCTGTTGAAGATATTTGAGCAGGCACTTGGTTAGAAGATTCCAGATATAAACGACACACAATCCGGACAGAAAGGGACTGTGGAGCAGGATGAGTTTTTTCACAGCCCCTTTTTTAATGTTTTAGGCAGCACGGGATCGGACAGCTTTATGACGACCATATCCCCCCTCCGGCAGGATGGATCCCTCCAGAGGCCAGACAGGCATGGACTCCGCCATCTCAACGGCTCTGATGTACTGCTCTGTGATAACGGGGGCATGGGGAAGACCCATGGCATACATCAGCGTTCCTGCCCGGTCCGATACTCCGTGTACACCCAGGCTGTCCCACTGAAACAGAGAGTAGCCGATCATATCCCCTCTTAAAGTACTCTGACTCTAGTTGATTCCTCTGATCCCCACAAATACCAGCCCCCTCTGATAGACAAGAAGAAAGGAAAAAGCGCACAGGGCGATGAAGATCACGACCGTGACCTGGTAGGAACCGAAGGCCCACACTCCGCATGGAACGGCCATCATGGCTATGGCAGAAACCGGCTGACAGAACAGGCTCATACCAAAAAGTCTCTTGGTGAACACCAGGCCAAAACGACCTATTCCGCACCAGGATTTCAACATGGATCCTGTTACGGAGATTGTGACAGTCTTACCACAACGATATCCCCCATCTTGCGGACACTGCCCTGTGCCGGCCAGTCGGGGGCATCTCTCATATATTCAATGGCCTGCCGGTAAAGATCCTCCTGTTCTGCGGTCATGATCTTAAGCTCCAGTCCGAGAATAACGAAAAGACTGTCCACATGGCCCGAGACGCCGGTAGGGGAATGCGCCTCAGCATCGAAAAGAGACATCCCGATCAGATCTCCGGTAACCACAGGGCCCCCAAACCTGGCTCCCCTTCCTCCGGTAAAGATCACCAGACAATTGGACATATCAGGCCTGTCCGCCACAAGACGGATGTCCTCGTAGATACTGGCGGCTGTCATGACATCATTTCTGTATGCCTCCCATGCCGTCTGGAATAACTGGGCCGTGGTCAGAGCATTTCTGGAAAGAGCAAACAGGCCTACAGCTGCAAACAAGCCCGCCAGACCTTTTTTCCATTTTTTCCCGATTTCTTCCGGAGGCAGTACCGTTAAATGGGACAGAACGCAGGCAGCAGTGACCGGATATACCAGCTGTGACCGGGTCTGCTGCATGCAGCCCAGAATCACCGTGAGGAAAAACGGCGAGATCAGAAACAGTCCGCCGGCCAGTAAAAAACAGAAGTAATCCGTTCCTTTCGTCTTTCTTTTCCAGCCGTACCACATGGCCTGAAGGACAACCAGGCACATGCAGGGGAGATAAAGCCGGCTGTAAAAGACAGGTTTTCTTGCCAAAAGCACACATTTTAATTCCTCCCAGATTCCCAGGACACAGGTTTTCCAGTCATCTGTCCCCCAGCGGACAAGACTGGAAATATAACTGGAGTGAATATCCAGAACCGACTTGATAACAGCAGCCATGATCCCATACAGCGCAGCGCCTGCAAGAAACAGGATTACATGCGCTATTCCCTGTGACAGGGCATACCGGGAGTCCTGATTCATATAAAAAAGCAAAAATGAAAGAAGGACAAGGCAGATATAAAGAGGGACCATGGACTGATAAGCGCCAAAAGCCCACACCATCAGAGGGATCCCCGGAATCAGCCAGATACGTTCTTTTTGATATACGGCTCTGGTAATACAGATGACCGACAGAATACACAATAAAATGGCAAAGGAAATCTCAAATGCCTGGAGAACAAAATGATACTGTTCGGCAAACACAGGGGCCGTAGTGAAAAGGGCCGGAAACAGATACAAAAAAATTTTGTAACGGCGGCTTTTACTGCACCAGCCATATACGGCAAAACTTAAGGCCAGGGCATTTGCCCAGATAAAGACGGCGGACAGAAAGCAGGATATGTAGGGGATCAGTCTGGACATACCAAAAAGGCGGCTGATAAACGTAAGGCCAAACCGATTGCTCCCGATCCACACATTCTGCATAGAATCAGGACGGAGAATCATGATCTCGCTGTCCAGAAAGATATTATCGTGAATGGTCCTGTTTCCATAGGTAAACACAACAAAAAAGCCCAGCCACCAGAACAGATTTTTATACTCCTTTTTAAACTGTCTGAAATCTGAGGCAGGCATTTTTATATAAGCTGCGATTTTTGAATCCATATAAGGATCCTCCTTTGTATCTGTCTGATCTGATAACAGAATTTACCCTCTGTTGCCATTTTCCCATAACAGATTGCGGATTACCGGTCCCTCAAAGAGAGTAGTCAAAAAATCTATACATTTTTCCATATTTCTGAAACATGCAGAAAAGGCCACCAGAACAGATGTACTGCGGCCGCTTTTTTCATGGGCGGATATATCCGGGATCCCGGAGAATTCTGATAAAGCTGTTGTAATTTTGAAAAGACATGTGCTATAATTAGATACAATCTTATAAAAATGTTTCGGGTCTGGCAACAGAGGGTAAATTCTGTTGCTAAACCACCAGTCCCAGTCTTTCCAGCTGACGCAGATGCTCGGAGCAGGTAGTAAGCAGATAGATCCGGGTCGTGTTGACAGAGCTGTGCCCCAGCACGTCTGCCAGTTTGACGATATCATGAGTAACTTTATAGAAAGTAACGGCAAAAAGGTGCCGCAGATTGTGAGGGAATACTTTGGAGTGATCCACGTGAGCACAGGCACAGAGCCTCTTCATGGCCTTCCATATCTGATGGCGGGAGAGGCCGGTTCCGCTTTTGGCGAGAAAGATCTCGCCGGAGGCGATTTTTTGTTTTCCGGCATATTTCAGCAGTTTGCGGCATAATTTTCCTGACAGGAGAATGGTTCGGACCTTTCCCTTGAGCGCAATATCCGCCCGTCCTGCCCTGGCGGCTTCCACAGTCACATATTGTACCTCCGAGACCCGGATCCCTGTGGAACAGATTGTTTCCATCAGAAGCCCCAGCCAGTTTAAGCAGAGATCCGAGGTGGCTCTGAGAAGCTTTCCGTATTCTTCTTTTGTCAGTTCCCGGGAGGTCTCCCGAAACACTTTTCTCTGAATCTTGATAAACCTGGCCTTGCAGCCCTCCCAGCCCAGAAAGCGGAACAGACCGTTGAGAGCCGACAGTTTTCCATTGACCGTGGCGGGAGTTTTGCCCTGAGCCAGCAGATGATCTTTCCACTCTATGACTGTATCTTTTGTCACTTCCCTTCCTTCCAGCCAGAGAACGAACCTGCTGGCGTCCCGGATATATTTTTCAACAGTGGAAGAGGAGCGTTCTTCCCTTCGAAGAAACTGGGTATAGGCGGCAACATGGGCTGAAGTCAGAATATATTTATTCATAATGGTCTCCATTCTTTCCGAGGTGGCTTTTTTTCAGGATCTCCAGAAATACTTTTGCGTATTTGGTCTAAGGTAATATAGGCGATTCCGGAACACGGTTCCGGCTGATTGACGATATAGATGTCCAGCTGTCCGTTTTTCAGTTTCTTTTCAAGTGAATCTGCATATTCTTCAAACAGCAGAACCTTTATCCTGGGAAACTGCTTTTTGAACTGGGGCAAAATCCGCGGAAGAAAATAGGAACCGGCCTGAAGCGAAAGACCAATCTTTAATTCCCCTTCCAGTTCTTCATCCGATGCGTTGATCTCAAGATTCATTTTATCATATAACCGGACCATGGAGCAGGCAGCTTTTATATATCTTTTTCCTGCCGGAGTTGCTGATACCTTACGATCCTGATAATAAAACAATTTTACATTCAGCTGGTTTTCCAGATTTTTGATGTATTTATTCAGTGCTGACTGAGTAATAAACAGTTTTTCTGCTGCCTTGGAACAATTCTTATATCTGTCTATTGCAAGGACATAATCTAATTCCTGAAAGTTCATAATCTCATCCCCCATCATGGCATCAGCCTGATCTATTTTTCCATAAAAATCTTAATAAGCGAAATAAATTTTTTCGTATAGTCGGGGATATAGACTCCTTTTTTATGTACAACGGACAGCTGAGATCCAAACCCCTCCAGCCCCAGTGTGAAAAATTCTACCTCCTGACCCGTATCATAGGAATTCCTGAAGGATTCTGACACGATGCCGATGCCGTAATCCACCATCACAAGGGACATGAACGTAGCCTTGCTTTTTGTCTCCAGAACATTCTTGATATTTACATGATAAGTATTGATCAGATGATTTGTAATGGTTCTCATACGGGGACCGTTGGTGGAAACGATGAAGGCCTCGTTCAACATATATTTTAAATCAATAAACGAATACCTGCTGTCTTTGGTTTTCGTGGAGTTTATGATTACCGGATTATTTTTATTGATGGCAAGAAGGAGCTCGTCTGTACTGATCACTTCGTATTCCAGTTCCTGGTGATAGATTGGAGTTCGGATGATCGCAATATCCAGACGATCCTCGGCCAGCATCTGTTCCAGGATATCGGTATGTTCTTCTGCAAATTTTACGGTTACTTCAGGATAATGTCTGTAGAAAGCGGGGAGCACATCAGGAAGAAATTCACTGCCTCTGGCCAGACCGAATCCGATCCGTATCATCCCGCGGCAGTCAGAAGAAAGATATAAAAGAGAGCGGGTCATATCGTCATAGATCTTAAGCATATTTCTGGCTGTTTCGATATAACATTCCCCTTCAGAAGTAGGGACGTACTTTCGGTTGATCCGTTTAAACAGGACGACGCCCAATTCGGATTCTACCTTCTTGACACATAAGCTTAAGGCCGGCTGGCTGATCTTTAAATACTCGGCAGCCCCCGATATGGTCCCCTGTTCCGAAACCGCAATCATATAGCGTAATTCCTGTAACATATAACGATCTTCTCTTGTCTGCTGTGAAAAAACTTATATATTGCATAAATAATAGATGTTCGACTATTGAGTACACGTATTATATACTAAAAACATGCATAAGTCAACCCGGACATCTGTAACATTATTTGGTATTTCTAACATCTTTCTGATGACCTGTCAGCAGGAGGAACAATTGGGAACAGCTGTAGAAAAAATTTTCAGCAGAAAAGCAGGCAGAACGGTTCACTCCGGAGAAATCGTTACTGTGGAAGCAGACTGCTATATGATG
>CAJUPT010000089.1 GCA_910588405.1 uncultured Lachnospiraceae bacterium
ATGATGGACATTTTATACGAGGAGGAAAACTGAATGGATAACATTTTAGAAGTATGTGGATTAAATACGTTTTCTTGTTCGTTGACTGAAAGGATTAATAAGAAGTATACTACAATAATTTTCTAATTTCCAAGAATCAAAATCTTTGAGATACCGTGTATGCCCTTCAACAATATCAGTCAGATAAATAATATCAACTTTATCGAAATCAGAGTGTTTAATTTCTTGATTATTTTTGTCAAAAAATCTTCCTGTAAATTGCTCTGTAAATATTCCTGTACATGGATTGCATAGATATCCCCAATAATCATTCATTTGATGTGATGCAACTGACAAAGCTAATACATTTATAGATTTTTCTTCAAAGGTGAATTTTGTCTGCCCTGATTTTAAATATTCTATAACTTTATTATCATCTATTTTTGTTTGTTTAGATGCAGTATATTTTCCTTGTGAATTACTAATTATTTTTTGAGCAAAATTATCGGTTGCTTTTCCTAATTTTTCATCTTGTATTTCTTTTTTATCAAAGACACGAAAAGGTATTGTAATATTAAGAACGGATTCATCCTTCTTCTCTATTTGATTAGGAGTTTTAACTTCGATATTAAAACGATATCCATCTTTTAAGATTTGTATATCAATATCTGAATTATTATTCTCACTCTTCGTGTGCAATTGTTTATCGATTTCAAAATCATAATTCATTCTAATTGAATAGAGCCAGAACATCATTTCTGATAAACCTTGAAAACATTTGTCTCTATTATATGAGCCCAATAGCTGTAGTTTATTGCAAAACTTGTCTACACTCTTAGATGATGTAAGAATTCCACCTTTGTATAATAACGAGACATTATTCCAAAAAAGATTAAAGTATTCATCGGGCATATGCTCGATAATGATATGTTCATTTTGTTTCATTAATTGATTGTATATTTTATTTTTGATTTGTTCCTCAGTAATGATAAACACCTCTTTTCGCTTGAATTGTTATTAAAAAACATTTCTCAAATTCTGTTTGATTGAGTCCGATTTGTTGAATACATAATACCACGATAATATGGATATTTCTACTATGTCATTCAACTATTACCGATTTGAACCCTCCCCCTACGACTTAAAAGAAGGGAAGTTTAGCAAACGGCCCTTGTTTGGTATGAAGATGACCATGGCGATAACAGCACCTGTGTATGCAGATCTCATTTGAAGCATACATAATTCTGTTTAATTTAATAAAGGAACGGAATCCGTTTGGCAGGCAGCTAAGCAGATTTTTGCAATATTTCCATATAATGCCGAATTTCAATAAGTCTTTTCGAAACCGTAAAACTATGTTAGAATAAGAAGCAAATCATAAAAGGAAGAGTAGAGGACAGGAACAATGGCAGAGACAATGAAAGATTATGAAAAAGAGCTTGAGGCCTCTTTCCGCACAATCAACGAAGGCGACGTGCTGAAGGGCACGGTGATCGGCGTAAACGAGGAAGAAGTGACATTAGACCTCAAGTACTATACACAGGGTATCATCAAGGCTGCTGATATGAGCGACGACCCTGATTTTTCCCTGATGACAGATGTGCATGAAGGCGATGTGATCGAAGCGTCCGTCGTAAAGATGGATGACGGTCAGGGCAATATACTTTTGTCCAGAAAAGAAGCAAACTCCGTACTCGCGTGGGACGTGCTTAAGGGCTGCATGGAAGAAAAGAAAACAGTCAGCATAAAAGTGAGCGAAGTCGTGAACGCGGGCGTTGTTGCTTATCTGGAAGGCATCAGGGGATTCATACCTGCATCCCACCTCGATGTTTCTTATGTAGAGAATCTGGAAGCATATAAAGGAAAAACGCTGGATGTAAGAGTGATAACAGTTGATCAGGAAAAAGAAAAGCTGGTGCTTTCGGCACGGGAGATTTTGCGGGAAAAGGCAAAGGAAGAGCACGACCATAAGGTGGCAATGATCGTACCGGGAACGATTCTGGAAGGCACGGTGGAAACGTTACAGCCTTACGGCGCTTTCGTCGATTTAAAAGACGGCCTGAGCGGTCTTGTGCATATTTCCCAGATCAGCCAGAGGCGGATCAAGAAACCTTCTGAGGTCCTGAAAGTGGGCGATAAGGTCAAAGTTAAAGTATTGAACACCAACGACGGCAAGATCTCATTGAGCATGAAAGCGGTGGAAGACCAGCAGACGGAGGAAATGGAGCATATCGATACAGCGCAATACGGTTCCGGCGAGAGCGTGGGGACCAGTCTGGGAGATTTGTTTGCGAAGCTGAACATTAAATAGTTGAAATGAGTGAAAAGGCTTATCTGTCATAAAAGCGGCAGAGGAGCCTTTTTTTGGTGTTATATTTGTGCTTGTGGGTCTGCCCGCTTCATGATAGAATGGACGTCATAACAGGGAGCTGGAGTTTTTGGGACGGCTTACGAAAAGAAAGCGGAGGAACAGGATATGGGGATGTTATGGTTTGATGAACCATCGGAAGGCTGGGAGAGGGCGCTGCCGATTGGAAATGGTCGGCTTGGTGCGATGATATATGGGGGAGTCAAAAAAGAAACGTTGTGTCTGAATCAGGACAGCGTATGGTATGGCGGGTTTATTGACCGTATTAATCCGGATGCCTGTCCGAATCTTGAAAAGGTACGCGGGATGATTCGGGAAGGGAGGATTCCGGAAGCAGAAAAGCTGTTGAAATATGCTTTTTCGGGAACACCGCAAAGCGAGCGTCCTTATCAGCCGCTTGCATTTGCGGAGCTTACCTATTATGGAATGGATGGAGGGGCTGCGAATTACAGGCGGGAATTGTGTTTGTGTGACGGAATGGTAACGGAAGAATTTGAATTACCTCATCAGAAAATACAGAAAGAATATCTGGCTTCTTTTCCGCATGGAATCATAGCGGTTCATTTGTGGACGGGGGAAGGCACCATTTCTCTGGATATCCTGCTGCAAAGGAAACGATTCTATGATCATGCAGGAAAACTGGATGACTGTACCATTTATATAGACGGAACGCTGGGAGAGGGCGGCGTGTCTTTTCTCGCGGCGCTGCGGGCCCAGACAGATTCAGGAACGATTCGGACCATTGGTGAGCATTTGATCGTCGAGGATGCCAAGGAGCTTACGCTTTATATCAGCGGGGAAACCTCTTTTTATGAAAAAGACCGGTTCATGGCAGCAAAAGAGAAACTCGATAAAGCCTGTGAAGATGGATTTGAAGTCGTTAAGAGGCAGCATATTGCGGATTACAGAAAACTCTATGAGAGAGTTGTACTTGACCTGGGGGAAGCAGGAGAAGATATTCCAATCGACAAACGGATGGAAATCGGGAAGGAAAAGGGATTTGACGGGGCTTTCGGGGCGCTGTATTTTCAATATGGAAGATATCTTTTGATTTCCTCCAGCCGTCCGGGAAGCCTGCCAGCCAATCTGCAGGGTATCTGGAATGAAGAGATGCTTCCTTCCTGGGATTCCAAGTTTACGATCAATATCAATACGGAGATGAATTACTGGCCCGCAGAGACCTGTAGTCTGACGGAATGTCATCTGCCTTTGTTCGACCATTTGCTCCGAATGTGGGAAAACGGGAAAAAAACAGCGGAGCGAATGTATGGATGCCGGGGGTTTGTGGCACATCATAACACAGATCTGTGGGGGGACTGTGCACCACAGGATATCTATATTCCTGCTACTTATTGGGTAATGGGCGGCGCATGGTTGTGTACGCATATTTGGACGCACTATCTATATACGCAGGATATGGATTTTTTACAGAGGATGTATCCGGTCTTGAAAGATGCCGTTCTCTTTTTCCATGATTATCTGATAGAGGTGGATGGAAAGCTTCTTACATGTCCGTCTGTATCTCCTGAAAATACATACATTATGCCGGATGGAACGCAGGGCCATATCTGTATGGGGGCGGCCATGGATATACAGATATTAAAGGATTTGGTGGATGGGTATCTCAAGGCTTCCGGAGCGCTCGGTATTCGGGATGAGATTGTAGATCGTTCCGGGGAGATTTTGAAAAAACTGCCGGAAATGAGAATCGGAAAGCATGGTCAGATTATGGAATGGCAGGAGGATTACGAGGAAGCGGAGCCAGGACATCGCCATATTTCCCAGTTATATGCGCTTTATCCGTCCCACCAGATTTCTGTCGATAAGACCCCTGTGCTTGCAGAAGCTGCCGAAGCAACGCTAAAACGCAGACTGCATTATGGCGGAGGGCATACAGGCTGGAGCTGTGCCTGGATAGTGGGACTTTATGCGAGATTATGGGAAAGTGAAGAAGCGGTCTTAATGTTGGATAAATTGTGGAGTCAGTCCACTTTTCCGAATTTGATGGATACGCATCCCCGCCGTGACGGATATGTGTTTCAGATAGACGGCAATCTGGGGGCGGCTGCCGCGATCACGGAAATGCTGGTGCAGAGCGATGAGGATAGGACGCGTCTGCTTCCGGCGTTACCGAGCCGGTGGAGTAAGGGAAATATAACGGGTCTTACACTGTGCGGCGGTGCCAGGCTCAACATGGCGTGGGAAAACGGACGGCTGACAGACTGTCGCATTTGGTCCCCGAGGCCGATGGAGCTGACGGTCATATATGGTGAAGAGGAAAGGCTGGTCACTTTGCAGACTGGCAAGACTGCAAATCTGAAATTTTAATGTAGACGAGAAAGGATACTATTTTTTAGGTTATCTAAAATATAGTATCCTTTTTTATAAAACTGAAAAAAGCCAGTGCCCTTTTCAAAATCTGCGGACCTCCCGATTTTACAGAAATTTTAATATAATATGCTTATAAAAATTTCCCGAAAGAACAAAACTAGGAACGGGAAAGAATGGAGGAAAGATATGAGAAAGAAACGGATTTTAGCTTTATTTCTTGCAGCTGCTATGGCTTTTTCAATAGCAGGATGTGGAAATTCGGATTCTGCGGAAAATCAGTCTGCGGACCAGCCGGATAATGCGGAGGCAGAAGAGCCAGCAGCAAAACCGGAAGAGAATGCGCCAACAGAAACGGCGGATGGAGAGAAAACGGATACGGAACATGAGCCAGTGACTCTGCGGTTTATGTGGTGGGGAGGCGATGAGCGGGCAACAGCTACGTTGAATGCAATTGATGAATTTGAGAGCCGCTATCCATGGATAACCATAGAAGCCGAATATGGGAGCAGTGACGGATATCAGGAAAAACTGACCACGCAGCTTGTTTCAGGAACGGCGGCGGATATTATCCAGATGGGGCCCGGCTGGATGCCGGGATATGCGGAGTCTAATTCCGATTACTTTGTGGATTTTAGGGAGTATGGCGATATCATTGATTTAAGTGGCTTTGAAGCATCTTTCCTTGAAAACAATGGCGGTTTTAATGGTCATCAGTACGGGCTCCCCACAGGAATCTCCGGACAGTCGTTTCTTTATAATTCCGCGCTTGCGGAAAGCATTGGACTCGATTTTACGGAACAGTACACGTGGGAGGATTTGTTCGAGATGGGTAAGAAGGTAAAAGAGTATGATGATTCCATGTATCTTCTGACCATGGGGGCGGCTGAACTGAATGCGATGATCGTAAGGCCTTATCTGACACAGCTGACCGGAAAAACGGTTCTGGTAAATGATACAAGGTCACTTGGTTTTGAAGAGGAAGATTTTGTAGAGGTATTGACCTATATTAAGGATATGTATGATAACGGAGTGATCGCACCTATTTCCAGCGTTATTTCTTATGGCGCGGACCTGATCACGGATCCAAACTGGATCGATCAAAAATACGTTTCCATTTTCAGCTATTCTTCCACGGTGGAAACGGCAGAAGCGGCTTGTCCGGACGGAAGCTTCAGTGTTGGGAAACTGCCTGTGCTCAGCGGAGCAAAGGATGATGGCTGGTATGGAAACTGTCCACAGTATATGTGTGTATACGGACAGTCTGAACATATCGAGGAAGCAATGATGTTCCTTGATTTCTTCTATAATGATAAAACAGCAGCAGAGCTGCTGACCAATGTCCGTTCCGTACCGCCTACCAGTGTTGGACAGAGCACTTGTGAAGAACTGGGACTTTTACAGGGCGTTGCGAAGGATAGTGTAGATATGATTCAGACATATAGCGGGACCAATGACCTCGGGTTGACAACAGAGGAAGAAGTAACGGCTATTCTGGAAGATGCAGCAGTGCAAGTCGCATACGGTCAGGACACACCGGAAAATGTTGCCCAAAATACGATGGCGCTTCTGGAAGCTTATCTTTCCGGAAAATGATGAAGTTCATCCGGCAGAGGTATCCTGAAGATACAGGATACCTTTGTTTTTTAAGAAAGCAGGTGTTGGTTTGAAAAAAAGATTAAATCGGAAACAATATATCGGGCTGGTATTTATTATGCCCTGGCTGATCGGTTTTATTGTTTTACAGCTATATCCATTTGTTACATCCTTTTATTATTCCCTGACGGATTATAATATTATGGAGAGTCCTCGGTTTATCGGAATTCAGAATTACATAAAATTATTTACCGCCGACAGGGAATTCTGGAATTCCTTAAAGGTAACAGTTATTTATACAGTTTTTACAGTTCCGGGAAAACTGATCGTTGCACTGTTGGTTGCTCTTGTCATGAATAAAAATCTGAAAGGCATCAATCTAATCAGAACGATTTATTATCTGCCGTCACTCTTTGGCGGAAGTATAGCAGTGGCCATTCTGTGGAAACTGATGTTTCAGGATCAGGGAATCATTAATTCACTGCTTGCCGTGTTTCATATTCCGTCTGTTCAGTGGCTTGGCAGCACAAAGATGGCGCTCCCTACAATAATCCTGCTTAATTTCTGGCAGTTTGGTTCTGCTTTCGTTATGTTTTTGGCAGCGCTCAAAAATGTTCCCATGGATCTGTATGAGGCAGCAGATATTGATGGAGCAGGCGGAATCGTAAAATTTTTCAAGATTACTTTGCCGCAGATTTCCTCTATTATTTTCTTTAATGTGATCATGCAGACGATAACGGCGCTGCAGAGTTTTGCCGGCCCTATGGTCATTACGAACGGCGGGCCGCTCAAATCGACCTATGTGCTGGGACTGAAATTGTATACGGAAGCCTTTTCCTATTATAAGATGGGCTATGCGTGCGCGGTTTCGTGGGTAATATTCATTATGATCACAATCGTTACCTCCATATTGTTCCGTTTTTCCTCTATGGTAGTATATTATGAGGATGGGGGAGAGTTTTAATATTTTGAGAAAGAAATGAGGCCAAATATGAGAAAGAAACGTTACCGTCGGGGACATGTATCCATATGGACATATATATTTGTAATCGCAATTGGTATTATCATGATGTATCCTATTATATGGATGTTCTTTGCGACATTTAAGACAAATGCGGAAATTTTCGGGAGTATTAAGCTCTTGCCGGAGAAATTCAGTTTACAGAGTTATATTGATGGGTGGAATGTAAATGGCCGGATTACTTATACCACTTTTTTCATAAACAGTTTTACGCTTACACTGGTCACAACATTGTTGACGGTCGCAGCTTGTGCGATTGTGGCATATGGCTTTGCCAGATTCAAATTTCCGGGTAAAAAGATTTTATTTGCGATATTGATCACGACGATGATGCTCCCGGATTCCATACTTTTGATTCCCAAGTACGCACTTTATAATTCCATGAATCTTCTGGACTCTTACGCACCTTTTTACTTACAGGCCGGATTGGCATGTTATCCATTTTTTGTTTTCATGCTGATTCAATTTATACGGGGACTTCCAAGAGAGCTGGACGAATCGGCATACATTGACGGCTGCAGTGAAATGGGGGTATTTGTGCGGATTCTGGCCCCGCTCATGAAGCCGGCATTATTTTCAGCCGGATTGTTTCAATTCATGTGGACTTACAATGATTATACAAATGTTCTTATTTACGTTAATTCTGTTAAAAAGTATACGCTTTCTCTGGCATTGAGATTATCGTTGGACGCGGAATCCGTGATTCAGTGGAATAAAGTAATGGCGATGTCATTTTTGTCACTGGTACCGCTGATCATCCTGTTCTTTGCGGCACAGAAGTATTTTGTGGAAGGCATTGCGACCAGCGGTTTAAAGGGATAAAGGTTCGGAAATGTCCGAAATGGGAATGGAGAAGGAAATCGCGGTCCCCAGTCCTTCGTGGCTCAAAATGCGAAGACGGCTTTCAACGCCGTAGTTCAGAATCAGTCGTTTATTGACATTATCCAGACCAATACGGCCTGCGGAAGTATCCTGTGAAAGATTCTCACGCAGGCTTTTTAATTTCAGGCGGCTCATGCCGACTCCGTTGTCAATGACAGAAACACGGATTCTGTTATTTCTGACAAAAATTCTGATCTTGATATAACCATATCCGGAGACGGGACGCAGTCCGTGCGTAATGCTGTTTTCTATCAGCGGCTGTAAGATCAGGCGTTTAAAAGGAAGTGACATGATTTCATCCTCTGCATCTTCGTATACGACAAAGCGGTCAGGGAACCGGTATTTTTGAATCTGCACATATTTACGAATGTTTTTAAGCTCATCATCAATCGTTACGGGCACATCGACCGGGGCCAGAGAATACTTGAGAATATCCGACAGGTTTTTGATGATCGTATTGACCGGTGTGGGTTTTTTTACTTCCTTATATACTTCAAAATCCAGTGTTTGGAGGGTGTTTACCATAAAATGTGGATTTATTTGGAGCTGGAGGGAACTGAGTTCCGCGACCTGCTTCTTATATTTTTGTTCCGCCAGCTGGCTGTTGAGGAAAGTCGTGTTTAGAAACAGGCGGATAACATTGTTCAGGATCAGGTCATATTCGCTTTCTACATCCTGCTTGGGAGAATCATTCGTTGGAAAAATTCCTTTTTCCGCATCATCAAATAAGTCGATCACATATTGTATCTGTGAAAAATTGCTTTTCGTAGTCGTCAGAGAAAGGATAAAAACGAGAATACTGTTAGCAATGATGATAATGAGCGGCCAGGTCAGGTCATTCAAAATATTTTGAATGACCGTACTGAGAGGAGTCATAAGAACAAAGGTCAGGCCATAATGATCATTGAAAATGGTATTCCGCATAAAAATATCTCCATTCACGACTTCCCAGATGCCTTTTCTGGGAAACTGCGGTGTCGTTTGAAAGTAACCGGTGAAGTCAGCAGAGGCCCCTTCTGTATCCGTATTGGAGATCAGGATGTCATTATCAGCATTGAGAATAAAAAAATAATTTTCCCAGGCAGGGGATATGCTTTTCATGTTGCTCAGGAAGGTATCGATGGGAATGTTGGCTACAATGATACCGTCTATATAAGACATTTTCTGGTAAATCGTCATGACATCAATGGCGCCGGCATTTCCCGAGGCAGGAATCCTGCGCGGAACAATATAATAAGTGATATCATCAGGGAGCTGTGTGTAAATATCATACCATGAAGTATCATAATAGTTCTGCAGGCTGCAAATGCCTTTGTTAGAGGAAAAGAAGCTATCATACTGGTTCAGGAACAGGTAGATACTCTGAATAAAAGGGTGGGATTTTGCAGCGCTGTCCAGGATTGTCTGCATGCTGTTCAAAAAAACATAATCAGAGTAGTTGCTTGTCTTAAACAGAAAAATTTTACGGAGAGAAAGCGATAACTGAGGATTCAAAGTCATTAAATCCTGCTGGTAAAAACAATTGGCAGTGATCAGGTCAAAGGTTTCATCCATGTTTTCCAATGCATTCTGTGACGCGGTATGAATATTGTGAATACGGGAGCTGGCCGTCATAAAAAGAATGAAAACAAAGAGCACAAAGGCGGGTATCATGAGAATGGTAAAATAGTTTTTCAGGCGTTTCAGGAAGAATCTTCTAATCATTGTTTTCGCTTTCTGTTTTATTGCAGTCAGGGATAACGGGTTGTTTACCCATTCGGTATTCCTGCGGCGTTATTTTATAATAGTCTTTGAAGTTACGGGAAAGATTTTTAGGATTTACATATCCTATGGCATCGGCAATATCATACAGCTTATAATTATCATCAGAAAGCAGCGAAAGAGCTTTTTCCATTCGAATCTTCATGAGATAATCAGAAAAACTGATTCCGGCCACAGCCTTAAAAGTGCTGGAGAGATAGGATGTGGAAAAATGGACCAGAAGAGCGGCATCTTCAAGGGAAGCAGTACGATAATTTTTTTGCAGATACTCCTTGACAGTTTTGACCAGATTGTCATGGGATGAGGTGAAAACGGCCGGATTCACGGCCTTTGAGGGATTTTTATTATCTAGCAGATTTTTGACCCGTGTAAAACAGGCTTCCATGGCATTGTATTTCATAGGCTTGATCAGGTAATCCACGACATGATTGATGATCGCGGAACGGGCGTATTCAAAGTCCTGATAAGCGGAAAAGAAAATGACGATTATATCGCTGTCCAGAAGATTTTGGGACAACTCAATACCTGTCATGCCGGGCATTTGTATATCCGTCATGACAACATCAATATCCTGATGAGAATTAATATGGTCTAAGGCTGTTTTGCCGTCGGTAAAAAAACCCGCGACTTCAAAGCCGAGATTTTCCCATGGAAACAAATGAACCAGGCCTTCTCCTATTTTCGGCTCATCATCCACAATTATGATACGGTACATAGTTTTATCCCCAATGACTGCCGCTGCACAAACGCGGTCAGTTTGCTCAATACTGTTTCAATTTTTCTTTATGAATTCTTTACTAACGCTCATTATATCATATGATGATGGAAATGCAAGAAGGGCTTGCGCTTCCGCTTGCGGGC
>CAJUPT010000090.1 GCA_910588405.1 uncultured Lachnospiraceae bacterium
GATATTACAGTAGTCTCTCTCTACGCTAAAAAAACACCATTATCATCATTCGTGGAACTTAATTTCGGAGGAATATAAAATATGAAAAGTTATACAATCACTGTAAACGGTGTGGCATACGATGTAACGGTGGAGGAAAACACCTCGGTCAGCGTGCCTGTCAGAACCCAGAAGCCGGCGCCGGCCGGCAGCCCGAAGGCGGCGTCCAAAATTCCCACGGCCGGGGGCGGCTCCGTGAAGATCTCTGCCGGGGCGGCTGGCAAGGTGTATAAGATCGAAAAAGAAGCGGGGGCTTCCGTGAAAAAGGGCGATACGGTAGTGGTGATCGAGGCGATGAAGATGGAGATTCCCATCGTGGCGCCGAAGAACGGCACTGTGGTCAGCATCGATGTATCCGTGGGCGATTCCGTAGAGGCAGGCCAGGCATTGGCTACTATGGATTAAGAACCGTGACCATCAACCGGACGTCTGCCCGGGCGGACATGTCCGTTTTAAAAACTATCCGGCATAGCGGGCTGGCTACAGGCGTTCTGCCGGATTGAAAGGAATATTGGTGCGAAATATGGGAAGTATTGTAGAAACCTTGGGGAATCTGCTGCATCAGACCGCGTTTTTCAACCTGAGCGGGGGAAATTACGCAATGATTGCCGTTGCATGCTTTTTCCTGTATCTGGCCATAGCCAAAGAATATGAGCCGCTTTTGCTTCTGCCCATTTCCTTTGGTATGCTGCTGGTGAATATTTATCCGCCCATTATGGAGGAAGGGGGGCTTTTGTGGTATTTCTTCCAGCTGGACGAATGGTCGATCCTGCCCTCCCTGATTTTCCTGGGCGTGGGGGCGATGACAGATTTTGGCCCGCTGATTGCAAACCCGGCCAGCTTTCTTCTGGGAGCGGCGGCTCAGTTCGGTATTTTCGCGGCCTATATCGGCGCGATGCTGCTGGGCTTCAATGAGCTGGCTGCGGCGGCCATCTCCATTATCGGCGGCGCCGACGGCCCTACCTCTATTTACCTGGCTTCGAAGCTGGGGCAGACGGGCCTGATGGGGCCTATTGCGGTGGCGGCTTATTCATATATGTCTCTGGTTCCGATTATCCAGCCGCCGATTATGCGGCTTCTGACTACGGAGAAGGAGCGGGCGATTAAGATGGAGCAGCTTCGTCCCGTGTCAAAGCTGGAGAAGATTCTGTTCCCCATCATCGTAGCGACGGTGGTCTGCCTCCTTCTGCCCTCCACGGCTCCGCTGGTGGGTATGCTGATGCTGGGCAATCTGTTTAAGGAATCCGGCGTGGTAAGGCAGCTGACGGAGACGGCCTCCAACGCTTTGATGTATATCGTCGTTATTTTGCTGGGCATGTCCGTGGGCGCAACCACCAGCGCAGAGGCTTTCCTGAACTGGGATACGCTTAAAATCGTAGGCCTGGGCCTTCTGGCCTTTGCTTTCGGCACGGCATCCGGCGTGCTGTTCGGCAAGCTGATGTGCAAGCTGACAGGCGGCAAGGTGAATCCGCTGATCGGCTCCGCCGGCGTATCCGCAGTGCCGATGGCGGCCAGAGTGTCCCAGAAGGTGGGCGCGGAAACCGACCCTACCAATTTCCTGCTGATGCATGCCATGGGGCCAAATGTGGCCGGCGTCATCGGAACCGCAGTGGCGGCCGGCGTGTTTATGGCGATGTTTGGCGTGGGATGATGAGAGCGTCCAAATAGAATCCGGGGAATGAGAGAGGAGTATTGTTATGACAGAGATACTGACTGCAGCCATTCCTTTTGTCATGTCGGCGGCGGCATTGATCATAAGCATACGTTCTTTTTTAGAAAAAGGATTTTTATTGAATAATGCTTATATTTATGCGTCCAAGCAGGAAAAAATGAGAATGGATAAAAGCCCCCACTACCGTCAATCAGGTATTGTATTTTTGCTGGTTGGCATGATCTTTTTGTTAATAGGGATTCAGGCGCTTTTGGATGTCAAATGGATTTTTTATGTTGAAGCAATTCTTGTTATTGCCGCAGCCATTTATGCGGTTGTCTCAAGTGTAATGATTGAAAAACAAAAAAATGACAGGGCAGAAGAATAACGAAAAACAGCAGAGTAGGAGTTTAATATATGGCTGAAATAGAAAAAAAACCGATCAAAATTATGGAAACTGTTTTGCGGGACGCCCATCAGTCTTTGATTGCCACCCGCATGACCACGGAACAGATGGTACCGATTATCAGCAAAATGGATCAGGTGGGCTACCATGCGGTGGAGTGCTGGGGCGGCGCTACCTTTGACGCTTCCCTGCGGTTTCTGAAGGAAGACCCCTGGCAGCGGCTGCGCATCCTGCGGGACGGCTTTAAAAATACGAAATTACAGATGCTGTTCCGGGGACAGAATATCCTGGGCTACCGCCATTATGCCGACGATGTGGTGGAGTATTTCGTGCAGAAATCCATTGCCAACGGCATCGACATTATCAGGATTTTTGACTGCTTTAACGACTTAAGGAACCTGAAAACTGCCGTAAATGCGGCGGTGAAGGAAAAAGGCGAGGTACAGGTGGCATTGTCCTATACGCTGGGCGACGCCTATACGCTGGACTACTGGACGGATATGGCGAAGAAGGTAACGGATATGGGGGCGACCTCCCTCTGCATCAAGGATATGGCCGGTCTTCTGGTGCCCTACCAGGCCACGGAGCTGATTCAGGCTTTGAAGGAAGCCACGGATCTGCCTATTGACCTGCACACTCACTATACCAGCGGCGTGGCGGCCATGACTTATCTGAAAGCGGTGGAGGCAGGCTGCGATATCATCGATACGGCCATGTCGCCCTTCTCCATGGGCACCAGCCAGCCGGCCACGGAGGTAATGGTGGAAACCTTTAAGGGAACCCCTTACGATACGGGGCTTGACCAGAACCTGCTGGCGGAAATCGCCGATTATTTCCGCCCGATCCAGGAAAATGCCCTGAAAACCGGCCTGCTGAACCCGAAGGTGATGGGCGTGAATATCAAGACCCTTTTGTACCAGGTGCCCGGCGGCATGCTGTCCAACCTGGTATCCCAGTTAAAGGAGCAGAATGCGGAGGATAAATATTATGACGTGCTGATGGAGGTGCCCCAGGTGCGAAAGGATCTGGGCGAGCCGCCGTTGGTAACGCCTTCTTCCCAGATTGTGGGAACCCAGTCTGTGTTTAATGTGCTGATGGGCGAGCGGTACCGGATGGCTACGGCGGAGACGAAGGCGGTGCTTAAGGGTGAGTACGGCCAGACCGTTAAGCCGTTCAATCCGGAGGTGGTGCAAAAGGTAATCGGCGACGAGGAGGTTATCACCTGCAGACCTGCAGACCTGATCCCGCCGGAGCTGGATAAATTAGAGCAGGAGATGGCCCAGTGGAAGGAGCAGGACGAGGATGTGCTGACCTATGCGCTGTTCCCCCAGGTGGCCGTGGAATTCTTCAAGTACAGGCAGGCGCAGAAGACGAAGGTAGACCCGGATACGGCGGATGAGAAGAATGGAGTGTATCCGGTGTAGGACGGGTACGGTTAGAAAGAATGGGATTTCACGGATAGAGTACCCTGTCGGGTATCGTCCGGGAATCCCTTTTCTTCGTGAAAAGATGGCGATCCATTTTGAGGCGTAATGGAATTCAGGATTTAACAGAGTGGAAGATATAGCAAGGAAGGCAGGCCGATGATGCTGAAGGCACGCGGCAGGTATAAGGCTTCATGGACGGCGAGGAAAGGATGGATTCCCATATTTATTTAGCAATCGATTTAAAAAGTTTTTATGCCTCCGTGGAATGCATGGAGCGGGGGTTGAATCCCATGACTACGAACCTGGTGGTAGCGGATGAAAGCCGGACAGAGAAAACAATCTGCCTTGCGGTGTCGCCGTCTTTGAAGGCTTATGGGATTTCCGGAAGGGCAAGGCTGTTTGAGGTGGTGCAGAGGGTGCGGGAGGTCAATGCCGAGCGCCGCAGGGAGGCACCAGGGCAGGTTTTTACCGGTTCCTCTTATGATGATACAAAGCTGAAAGCTTCTTCCAATCTGGAGCTTTCTTATATTGCGGCGCCGCCCAGGATGGCCCATTATATCGAATATAGCAGCCGAATTTACCAGGTGTATCTGAAATATGTGGCGCCGGAGGATATGCATGTTTATTCTATCGACGAGGTGTTTATGGATATCACCCATTATCTGGGAGTATGCCGTCTTACACCACGGGAATTTGCGAAGAGAATCCTCCAGGATGTGGAGAATACGACGGGAATCACGGCCACGGCTGGGATTGGGGAGAATCTGTACCTTTGCAAGGCGGCCATGGATATCGTGGCCAAGCATGTGATGCCAGATCAGGACGGAGTGAGGATTGTGGAGCTGGGGGAGCGGGATTACCGCCGTCTTTTGTGGACGCACCGGCCCCTCACCGATTTCTGGCGGGTGGGGGCAGGGTATGCCAGAAAGCTGGAAGAACACGGCATGTATACGATGGGCGATGTGGCCAGGTGTTCTATTGGCAGGCCGGAGGAATATTATAATGAGGATTTGCTCTACAAGCTGTTCGGGATTAATGCGGAGTTTTTGATCGATCATGCATGGGGGTACGAACCGTGTACGATTGCGGATATTAAAGCATATAAACCCAAGGAGAATAGCCTTTGCTCCGGCCAGGTGCTGCAGTGCCCTTATGATTTTGAAAAGACAAAGCTGATTGTCCGGGAAATGACGGATTTGATGGCGCTGAGTCTGGTGGAAAAGGGGCTTGTGACAAAGCAGATGGTACTGACAATCGGCTATGATATCGAAAATTTGACAGATCCACAGCGGTGCAGGAGCTATCATGGAGAGGTTACTACAGATCGCTATGGAAGAAAGATTCCGAAGCATGCCCACGGCACGGAGAACCTGGAACGGTATACGTCTTCGGCCAGGCTTTTGACCGATGCGGTTTTAAAGCTGTATGACCGGGTCGTAGATCCTGACCTGCTGGTACGCCGGGTCACGGTGACAGCCGCCCGCATTTTGGAGGAGAGTGCCGTTCGGGAGGCAAAGCAGGAGCCTGTGCAGCTTGATCTGTTCACGGATTATGAGGCGCTGGAACGAAAGCGGCAAGAGGAAGAACAGGTGTTGGAGCGGGAGAATAAAATGCAGCGGGCTGTGTTGGAGATTAAGAAAAAATATGGGAAGAATGCCATATTAAAGGGGATGAACCTGGAGGAAGGAGCCACAACCGCGAAGCGAAACCGGCAGATCGGAGGGCATAAGGCGTGATAGCATAGCCAGCTCAAAAAGACGGTATGTAAGGTATGAAAACGGGAAATCAGGAAACCAGAAAACATAGCTGAATACCGACCATTGAGAGGGAAAAAAGAAATTTAAGCGTCAAAGCTGTGCTAAGCATCTCTGCATTGATTAAATGTACCGATTATGATATAATCGCAGGCAGTGTAAAGAAAGTTGCTGTTCCGTCACCGCCATTTAGCCAGGTATTTTATGGGTGCTGGTCGCAAAGGGAGCAGTAACGAAAGGTTTTCGTCATCTGCGGCGGCGCGGAGAAAAGAGCGCTGTCTCAGGCGGCTGTCATATGTAAGTAATGTACTCTCCGGAGTCTCGCAAAAGCGGGTGGTGAGAGAATACAGAGAGTACATAGTATAGATGAGGAGGACAATATGTCTGCGACAGACCAGAGCAAAATCAGGAATTTTTGTATTATCGCCCACATCGACCACGGAAAATCTACTCTTGCGGATCGTATCATCGAGATGACTGGGCTTTTGACCAGCCGGGAGATGCAGGAGCAGGTCTTAGACAATATGGATCTGGAACGGGAGCGGGGCATTACGATCAAATCCCAGGCTGTCCGCATCGTATATCGGGCAAAGGACGGGGAAGAATACATTTTCAACCTGATTGACACGCCCGGGCATGTGGATTTTAACTATGAAGTATCCCGCAGCCTGGCGGCCTGTGACGGAGCGATCCTGGTGGTGGACGCTGCCCAGGGCATCGAGGCCCAGACGCTGGCGAACGTATACCTGGCGCTGGATCATGACCTGGACGTGTTCCCGGTGATCAATAAAATCGACCTGCCAAGCGCCGATCCTGACCGTGTGGCGGAGGAGATTGAGGATGTGATCGGCATTGAGGCCCACGACGCTCCCAGGATTTCGGCCAAGACCGGGCAGAATGTGGAGGAAGTATTGGAGCAGATCGTGACAAAGATCCCGGCTCCCGGCGGCGACCCCAAAGCGCCGCTTAAAGCATTGATTTTTGATTCTCTCTATGATTCCTACCGCGGTGTGATCGTATTCTGCCGGGTAAAAGAGGGGACGGTGAAAAAGGGTGATCCGATTCAGATGATGGCCACCGGCGCTGCCTTCGAGGTAGTGGAGGTGGGATATTTCGGCGCAGGCCAGTTTGTCCCCTGCGAGGAGCTGAGCGCCGGCATGGTAGGCTATGTGACGGCCAGCATTAAAAATGTGAAGGATACCCGGGTAGGCGATACGATCACCGGAAGAGATAACCCCTGCGACGCCCCGCTGCCGGGATATAAGAAAGTAACTTCCATGGTGTACTGCGGCATGTATCCGGCCGACGGCGCCAAATACAATGACCTGCGGGACGCATTGGAGAAGCTGCAGTTAAACGACGCGGCGCTGCAGTTTGAGCCGGAAACCTCGATTGCCCTAGGCTTTGGGTTCCGCTGTGGTTTTCTGGGGCTTCTGCACCTGGAGATTATCCAGGAGCGTTTAGAGCGGGAGTATAACCTGGATCTGGTTACTACGGCGCCCAGCGTTATCTACAAGGTGCATAAAAGCAACGGCGATGTGATCGAGCTGACGAATCCTTCGAATTTGCCTGACCCTTCCGAAATCGAATATATGGAAGAACCGATGGTGAAGGCGGAGATTATGGTGACTACGGAATATATCGGCGCGATTATGACTCTTTGTCAGGAACGGCGGGGAATCTATATCGGCACTGAGTATCTGGAAGATACCAGGGCGATGCTGCGGTATGAATTGCCCTTAAATGAGATTATCTATGACTTTTTTGACGCTTTAAAATCCCGTTCCAGAGGATATGCTTCCTTTGATTATGAGATTAAGGGCTATGTCCAGTCCGATTTGGTGAAACTGGATATCCTGATCAATAAAGAAGAGGTGGATGCCCTTTCCTTTATCGTCCATAACTCCACCTCCTACGAGCGGGGCAGGAAAATGTGCGAGAAGCTGAAGGAAGAAATCCCCAGGCACCTGTTCGAGATCCCGATCCAGGCGGCCATCGGCAGCAAGATTATCGCCAGGGAGACGGTGAAGGCGCTGCGCAAAGACGTGCTGGCTAAGTGTTATGGCGGCGATATTACGAGAAAGAAGAAGCTGCTGGAGAAGCAGAAGGAAGGCAAGAAGCGGATGCGCCAGATCGGCAATGTGGAGATTCCACAGAAAGCGTTTATGAGCGTGTTGAAGCTGGATGATAAGTGAGAAGGAGTATGTCAGCCTTTGAGGCGGCATGGCTGAATTGATTACGATCAGCAGAAACAAGGAGGTTACGTCACTTTCCAGGACGAAACGGAGATACAGGCATAACAGATACACGTACAGAAATGGCACTCGGTTATGGTCGGGTGTCTTTTTTGCGGTTGAGTTTTACGGTTACGCCAATCAGGCATTTTACGACGTGTAAATTGATAGAGGAATTAATTTGACAATATAGGATATATCCTATATAATGGTATTACAAATGCAGGGGGAGTAAAAAATATACCGGTTATATCAAGATTTAAAGGGATTGTAATAAAAATGTATTTAAGGCAGAAAGTGCATAATCCGCCGTATGTTCATGCGATTTATGGGGAATATATCGGCATGTTCTCGTTATCTGACGGCGAAATGTTTGAAGGAGATATCCCATCAAAAGAGCAAAAGGCAGTTCAGGCTTTTGTTACGAAGTATCCAGCAAAACGTGCCAGCGACACGTTTTGTCGGATAGCGAGATATGGGAAAGAATTATTAAATATGTGGGAAACGCAGGAGCTTACGACATTAGAGCCAATTGAATAAGAAAGAGGGTGTGAAAATATGACGCATAAAATCAAGTCTGTTTACCCATTAGAGGATTACGTGATATTGGCGGTTTTCAGGAATGGCATAGAGAAGAAATATGATATGAGATGTTTGTTCCCTGTATTTCCTCAGTTTAAAGATTTTGAGAACATACCAGGACTATTTGAGCAGGTCAAAGTAGATACAGGCGGATATGGAATATCATGGAATGATGATCTGGATCTTGACGCGGAAGATATATGGGAAAACGGCGTAGAAACAGGCAGTGTACAAGTAAGTGATATTGCGGATATTCTGGCTGAAAATTTAATCAGGGCAAGAGATCATATGGGAATGACGCAAAAGCAATTAGCAGAAAAGGCCGGTATATATCAGGCAGATATAAGTAAAATCGAAAGAGGTATAGCGAACCCGTCATTGAATACATTAAAAAGACTTGCCGAAGGTATGGATATGACTTTAAAATTAGAGTTTATACCTAAAAAAATTTTTTCTGATGTAACCAGTAGGTAGTGGCAGGAGAAACGTGTAAAGTATATGGCAGGAAAGCAGAATCTGATTGAGGGCTGGAACACTGGCATTCTGAGATTGTTTCGGGAAATGAAAGAATATGGACTTCCTGAGCCGGAGTTTGTCGATATGGAGTATTGCGTTGCGGATCAATCTTTATAGAGCTGCCGGTACGGTACAAAGTAGTGTCGGGCTTGTATGGAAGAGTGCGCTTAAAGTGCATGAAAATGAAAAGATGTACTTAAAATGCGCCTAAACGAATTAAGCAATCATTCACATTAACGGATGGCACACGATTTAAGATTGAGAATTGATTTGATCCGGAAAGGATAGAATATATGAGTAAAAACATAAATGACAAGCATAGAGCAGTATGTTCGCATGATGTGAATCTTGATAACGATTATGTTCAATGGATCCATGAGATAAAACGGCGCTTCCGTAATGCGCGGATAAAGGCTGCTGTAAAGGTTAATTCTGAACAATTGTTGTTCAATTGGCAGCTTGGCAGAGACCTTGTCATACGTAAAGCTGAAGAGAAGTGGGGAAACGGAATCGTTGAGCAGGTCAGCCTTGACTTGCAGAGTGAATTTCCGAATGTAAAAGGATTCTCTGCACGTAATCTATGGAATATGAAAAAATGGTATTCATTTTATATGTCATATGATCATGTGGGCGAAGCTTTTTGTGCATTGGAAAAGCAGATAGATACGGGCAGCTTAAAACTGCAGCAGGTTGCTGCAGAAGTTTAGGATTTGAATTCAAACGAAAAACTGCAACAGGTTGTTGCAGAAATTCCGTTTCCTGTGATATTTGGATTTATCCCATGGGGACATCATGTAGAAATAATCACAAAATGTAAAGACTTGGATGAGGCTCTGTTTTATGTAAGAAAAACGATAGAAGAGGGTTGGAGCCGCAATGCGCTGGATAATTGTATTCGCGCTGACTTTTATCATACATCCGGTTCTGCAGTTACAAATTTTTCTGATAAATTTCCTGTTCCACAGGGCAGGCTTGCGCAGGAACTTTTGAAGGGTAATTATGATTTTGGCTTTGTGATGCTTCCGGAGAAATATGATGAGGAAGCCCTGGAAACGGCTATTGAGCAGAGAATGACACGATTTCTGCTTGAACTCGGTGAAGGCTGGGCATTTGTCGGAAGGCAGAAAGAAATCATTGTTTCGGGGAAAACCAGAAAGATTGATCTGTTATTCTACCATATTTACCTGCGATGTTATGTAGTATTGGAGTTAAAGGTAAAGCCTTTCGATCCTGAATTTGCCGGCAAGTTAAATTTTTATGTGAATGCCGTAAATGAATTTATACGAAGGGAGAGTGATAACCCGACAATCGGGTTGTTAATCTGCAAGGATATGGATCGTACGGAAGTGCAGTTGGCGTTTCAGGGCATTACAACTCCGATGAGCGTTGCGACATACGATAATGTGAAAATTCAAGAAATTCAGGAATACCTGCCTACTGCAGAACAGATACAGCAGCAGATAGAGATTGCCGAAGAAGAGTACAAGCTTAATCTACAGAAAAAGGATGTTCACGAAGATGCGTAGTTTAGAACCGTTGGTGAGTGCTCAAAAAAATGAGATGGATAAGATCATTGTTGAGATTGAAGGAAAGCAGAAAGGATGATCAGTTTTAATTCAATAGCAGAATTCCCACCAGAAAACGCTAAGGAACCAATATGGGTGGAAAAATATGGCGGAAGTGCTGAAGTATAGGTGCTTTCGTCTTTATTTTATTTCACACAATCTTAATTGAACAAAAGATTATTAACGTGAATCTGAAGATTAGCTCTTGCAAAATGGAGAATTAGTATGTTATAATTGTTCTGATATATTGCATTTATTTATATGAATGAGGACACGAGGTGCCTGATTATGAACGTAAGTTATAAGAAATTATGGAAGCTGTTAATAGATAAAGACATGATGAAGAAAGATCTTCAGAAGGAAGCTGGTATCAGCTGGGCGACGTTAACAAAGATGTCCAAAGGTGAGGTAGTCAGTACGGAGGTGTTGATGAAG
>CAJUPT010000091.1 GCA_910588405.1 uncultured Lachnospiraceae bacterium
TCATCGGATACGGACAACTTTACCATAATTCTGTTATCCATCTCAAACCCTCCTCGTTACTGTTACAACGTTTTACACCATGACCAAAAATTAAGTCATCTCCATATTTACCCACTCCTCCTAACGATCAATATTCATATTGGCTATATCTCTATTATTGTATATAACCAAAATATATTTCCTTTACTTTATCAAATTGGCATATCTTAAAACCAATACAAACAAGCGAGGGCCTCCTCTTTAACTTTCTCCAAGTCTATACTATATTTCGAGGGAAAAAGAGAATGGTCTTTTTCCATTTAGCTTAATCTGTCGCTTATCATATAAATATGGGTGGAAAGGTGGAAATGGTGGAAATATCATCAGAAACGGCTTAAATACGTGCTTTTTCATTGACCTCATAATCAAAAACAGATGGTATTATCCACCTTTTGGAAGTGGAAAATGTGTTTTCGTATATTTAGATATCTCAGGATTAAAATCCGTTATTTCAGAATTAACACTCGCAAAGTCAAGCAAGCTGATATCATTAGAATATTTTTTCTTATCCACATAATCTTTTTGAGTACTCTCTATCTACCGGTTCTACCCAGCTCATAATTATCCATACACAAAAGACATTCAGCGCCCCAGAAAAAAGAGCGGAGGAAAAACATCCTATTTTTAGAACCAGAATAGAACCAGACGCCTAAAAAAACGCTGAAAACCCGCATAAATACTGGCTTTCAGCGTTCCAATAGGCTACTCGAACTCAATCGTCCCCGGCGGCTTACTAGTCAAATCATAAACCACCCGATTAACCCCTCTCACCTCATTAATAATCCTCCCCATCACCCTCTGCAGCACCGCAAAGGGAATCTCCGCCGCCTCGGCCGTCATAAAATCCACCGTACGCACCGCCCTTAACGCCACTGCATAGTCATAGGTTCTCTCATCCCCCATCACTCCCACCGACCGCATATTGGTCAGCGCAGCAAAATACTGGTCAATCTCCTGATCCAGCCCCGCTTTTGCGATCTCTTCCCTGTAGATCGCATCCGCATCCTGGACAATCCTCACCTTATCCTCCGTCACTTCGCCGACGATTCTGACGCCCAGACCCGGCCCCGGAAACGGCTGACGGAATACCAGATACTCCGGAATTCCCAGCTCTAACCCCACTTTGCGCACCTCGTCCTTAAACAAATCCCGCAGCGGCTCGATAATCTCCTTAAAATCCACATAATCCGGCAGGCCGCCCACATTGTGATGAGACTTAATCACGGCGGACTCCCCGCCCAGACCGGACTCCACCACATCCGGGTAAATCGTCCCCTGCACCAGAAAATCCACGGCTCCGATTTTCTTTGCTTCCTCCTCAAACACCCGGATAAATTCCTCGCCGATGATCTTCCGCTTCGCCTCCGGCTCCTCCACGCCGGCCAGCTTTTTATAATACCGCTGCCGGGCATTGACCCGAATAAAATTCAGGTCATAAGCGCCGGACGGGCCGAATACGGCTTCCACCTCGTCCCCCTCATTTTTCCGCAGCAGACCATGATCCACAAACACGCAGGTCAGCTGTTTTCCGACAGCCTTGGACAGCAGCACTGCCGCCACAGAGGAATCCACGCCGCCGGACAGAGCGCACAGAACCCGCCCGTCGCCCACTTTTTCACGGATTGCCCGGATGGAATCCTCCACAAAGGAATCCATTCTCCAGTCTCCGCTGCAGCGGCACACACCATAAACAAAATTCTCCAGAATCTCTTTTCCTTTTACCGTATGGAGCACTTCAGGATGGAACTGGATGGCATACAGCTGTTTTTCCCTGTTCTCGGCAGCCGCCACCGGGCAGTTGTCTGTGCGGGCACAGATAGAAAACCCGGGAGCCGCCGCAGAAATATAATCGTTATGGCTCATCCAGCAGACCGTCGGTGATTCTATATCCTGAAACAAAGGAGAGGAAGGTTCCACATAAACCTCTGTCTTTCCATACTCCTTTACCGCCGCCCGTTCCACCTTTCCGCCCAGCACATGCTGCATCAGCTGGGCGCCGTAGCACAGTCCCAAAACCGGAATTCCCAGTTCAAACAGCTCCCGTGTACAGGTGGGGGCCCCCTCCTCATAGCAGCTGTTCGGGCCGCCGGTCAGAATAATGCCCTTCGGTTTCATCTCCCTTATTTTCCCAATGTCCGTCCGGTAAGAATAAATCTCACAGTAGACGTTACACTCCCGGACACGGCGGGCTACCAGCTGATTATACTGACCTCCGAAATCCAGAACGATCACAGTTTCTCTGCCCATTCCAAAGCTCCCTTCTCTTTTTGTAGCTTTTAATCATATTCGTATCTTACAGACAAAATAATTTAACCATATATCATCATTGTTAAAATATCAATCATTTGACAAATCTCGCAAAACAAATGGAGTCAAATACAAGATCTCCTTTTAGAGCGGGCATTTTGCCAGATACTTTGCAACAAGCATTCATGTTATCAATTATATTGCAAACATGGATTTTACGCATCCCGCCGTCACACAATTTCCGACCTGCTGTGGCATCGCTCGCACACACGGTAGGGATACCCCAGCGGCAGCTGCCTGCCGCAATAAGGGCATCTGGCGATATAATCCTGCTTCTTTTTCGAGAGATAACGCATAATCACGGCTTCCGTCTCCTCCCGCTGATCCTTCAGCCACTCCTCGTCCACAATCTTTCCCATCCGGTGGGAAAACTGATAATACAGATCCAGCTGCTTATAATAGGTCTCATATTTCATCAGGCCGCCCCTGTCCTTTTCATCCAGCTTCGGCCTTGACAGGGAGACATCGGCGCCATAGGTCTTGCAGTATTCCAGCCAGAGAGCCACCACACGCTTATCCTTAATATCAATCGGGCAGGTAATCATCCGGTAAAGCATATATTTATTATCAAAATCCTCAATCTGATTCTTTACCTTCTTCGCCCGCTCATACAAAAACAGCGCTTCCTCCACATTTTCCTTCTCAAAAGGGGCGGAAGGAGCCACCGATGACCACACCTTTAAAATCGCGTCCAGCGGCTCGTCGATATCCAGCAAAATCTGCGGAAATCCCAGGCTCACCTGGGAAACCGGCTCCTCATAAGCCTGGTAAAATTCCCGGACATGCTCCAACTCTTCCTCGCCCATGGCGCTGATATAGCCGGTGTCATACATGCCGAACCGTCCGGCACGGCCTGCAATCTGCTTGACCTCCGACACATTCAGCTTTCTGCGGCTGACCCCGTCGTATTTCTCCGTCTGCAAAAAGACAATTCTGCGCACCGGCAGATTTAACCCCATGCCGATGGCGTCCGTGGCCACCACCACCTGGGTCTTTCCGCTGGTAAACAGACGCATCTGCCGGCGGCGAATCTCCGGGGGCAGACTGCCGTAAATGACGCTGGCCCGTATCCCGTTGCTTTCCAGCCGCCCGGCGGCGTCCAGCACCGCCTTTTTGGAAAATACAATCAGCGCATCCCCGTCCCGTACATGCTCCGGAAATTGAAAGGGTGTATCCTCGCAGACCAGCGCCGTCTTCCGCTCATAATGGCAGACCTCCCAGTCGTCGTGGCACAAACCGATCAGATGCTTCAGCACCTCCTCCGCCGTCGAGCTGGCACAGATATGAATCTCCTTCGCCTTGATCCCCAGAATTGCCCGTGTCCAGGCATGCCCCCTGTCGGCATCGCACATCATCTGCGCCTCGTCGATCACGGCCACGTCATAAAGGGCATCGTAATCCGCCATCTCAACAGTGGCCGCCGTCACCCGGCTGTTCTCCTCCTCGATACACTCCTGGCCGGTCATCATCGTGCAGGGCACGCCGTACTCCCGCATCCGCTCATATACCTCCAGCGCAAGCAGGCGCAGCGGCCCCAGGTAAACGCCGCACGCCGCCTCCTTCAGCCGTTCCAGAGCATGGAAGGTTTTTCCGCTGTTGGTGGGGCCAATATGAAGGACAAAATGCCGTTTCATCTGCAGCGTTTCCGGAAATTCCAGCTCCGGACGAGTAGGCACCAGATCCGTGATTTTATTTTGCAGCTTATGCCGCCTGTACAGCGGATACAGCTCAAACATGGGACGGCTGCAGATTTCCCCGGGCATCGTCCGTTTCAGAAAAGCCAGGCATTCGCCGTTTAGTCCGTCCCGCTGCTCCTTCAGCAGAAAATGAAGATCCATCTGAACCAGCTGGGGAACGACTTCCGTCAGCGCCTGCTCCATAATGTCCATCCGGTTTTTACGGAACGCATAGCAAACCACATTTTTCACCTGCCTGTGGTAATCCTCCAGGCTTGCCTGGCTGATCTGAGAAGGCCTGGTACGTCTGACCGACTTAAACAGCCGGTTCGCGTTTTTCACGAAATCAGAATACTGGGGCAGCTTCCCTTTCTTTTTTTTCGCCATCGTTTCATATTCCGAAACATAAAACTGTACCAGCCTTTTTTTCTGAATCATAAGCTTGTCCTCTTTCTTGGTATCATTGCCCGGCATCCCTCCATCCGGAACGTTGCACCGCCGCACAGCAACGACAAGGAGCCATTGACACCCCGCAGTATCCCTGGCTCCTGAAATATTCTGTCTGGCCTCCCGGCAGACAGCGTCAGTCTTCTTCTCTTTCCGCAGCCGTTTCCTCGCCGCCCTCCCGGCTGCCGCCGCAGCCGCATCCGCAGCTGCAGGATTCCTCGTGCTCCAACGGCTCCTTCTCCACGCTATCCTCTGTCTTAGGCGGAACAGGCGCGCCGCAGGCGCTGCAGAACTGGGCGTTATCCGCTACCTCCGTGCCGCATTCCGGGCATTGATTCGTTCCTTTAATCTTCTGAATCTGCGCTTTATAGTCGGCAATCGCCGCCTTCGCCACGGCTACCATTTCCAAAAAAGGCTGAAATTCAGGGTCGATCTCTCCCTCAGCCTTATCACAGTACAATTTCCCGATCTCCGCATAAATGGACTTTATCTTCGACTCCTCGGAAATAATCTCCATTTTCAGCTTTGTAATGTCCGCAACCTCTTTCGCCTTATTCACCGCAGTCTTGCTGCCGCTCAGAATCTTACCGCTCACCTCATCAAAAAATGCCATCCCGACGCCTCCTTCATCATCCTGTGTACGCTCGAAGCTCTCAGCTCCACTGCGGGACTCCGAGCGTACATGCCTGTCTTTGCCGGATCGCCATTATCCGTTACAGCTATCCGCCTGTCATCCGCTTCCAATGATTCCTTCCGGCTTATCAACAGCTTACAGATACTTTTTAGTTGTTAATTGTCCTTAATTATAAAAAATTATCCACAAAAAGTCAATTCCCGAATCCCTGTTTTCATGTTCCATCCGCCTTTTCCCAAAGCCATTTCCTTCTACGTCAGCCTTTACCGCTGTTCCAGATATTTCGCTATATACTGTCCCGTATACGACCGGGGATTCCTGCTGACTTCTTCCGGCGTGCCTTCCGCAATGACGGTGCCGCCCTGGTCGCCGCCCTCCGGGCCGATATCGATAATATAATCCGCCGTCTTGATCACATCCAGGTTATGCTCGATCACCACCACCGTATTGCCGCCCTCGCACAGCCGCCTTAAAATCTCCACCAGCTTATGGACGTCGGCAAAATGCAGCCCGGTGGTGGGCTCGTCCAGAATATAAATCGTCCTGCCCGTGCTTCTGCGGCTTAACTCCGTGGCCAGCTTAATCCGCTGCGCCTCGCCGCCGGACAATGTGGTGGAGGGCTGCCCCAGTTTAATATACGACAGACCCACGTCATACAGCGTCTCGATCTTCCGCCGTACCGCCGGCACATTCTCGAAAAATTTCAGCGCCTCCTCTACCGTCATATCCAGCACGTCGTAAATGCTCTTATCCTTATATTTTACCTCCAGCGTTTCCCGGTTATACCGTTTTCCCTTACAAACCTCACAGGGCACATACACGTCCGGCAGGAAATGCATCTCAATCTTCAGTATGCCGTCGCCGCTGCAGGCTTCGCACCGGCCGCCCTTTACGTTAAAGCTGAACCTTCCTTTTTGATAGCCTTTTGCCTTCGCGTCCGCCGTCGCCGCAAACAGATCCCGGATAATATCGAAAACGCCGGTATAAGTGGCCGGATTTGACCGAGGCGTCCTGCCGATGGGGGACTGGTCGATGGCGATCACCTTGTCCAGCTGCTCCGTTCCCTCGATGCTTTTGTGCTTCCCCGGAATGGTTCTGGCTCTGTTCAGCCTTCTGGCCAGCTCCTTGTACAAAATTTCATTGACCAGCGAGCTTTTTCCCGAACCAGACACGCCGGTTACGCAGGTCATCACTCCTAACGGGAACCTCACGTCGATATTTTTTAAGTTATGTTCCGCCGCACCCTTTACCAGAAGATAACCTGAGGGCTCCCTCCGGGCTTCCGGCACTGGAATCTTTTTCCGTCCGCTCAGATATGCCCCTGTTACGGACTGGCGGCTTTTCATCAGCTGCTGGGCGGTGCCTGCGGCCACCACCTCGCCGCCATGCTCCCCGGCCCCGGGACCGATATCCACGATATAATCTGCCGCCAGCATGGTTTCCTCGTCATGCTCCACCACCAACACACTGTTTCCCAGATCCCGCAGGTGGAGCAGCGTTTTCAAAAGCTTTCCGTTGTCCCTCTGATGAAGTCCGATGCTGGGCTCATCCAGAATATAGGCCACGCCGATCAGGCCGGAGCCGATCTGAGTTGCCAGACGAATCCGCTGGGCCTCGCCGCCGGACAGGGTGGCTGTTCCTCTGGACAGCGTCAGATATTCAAGCCCCACATCCACCAGAAACTGAATTCTGGCCCGTATCTCTCTTAAAAGCTGATCGCCGATGGCCTGCTGGGCGGGAGTCAGCTCAAGAGTCTTCAGATACCCGTTCAGATTCCGTATAGACATGGCTGTCACTTCATATATATTCTTGTCCGCCACGGTCACTGCCAGGGAAGTGGCTTTCAGCCGCTGCCCCCGGCATACCTTACAGGGTGTAATCCGCATAAAGCTTTCATACTCCGCTTTCATGCTCTCCGACCCCGTCTCCCGGTATCTGCGCTCCACATTGCGGATCAGGCCGTCAAAGGCCACGTCGTAAACGCCCTCGCCCCGCATTCCTTTATAGTGAACCCGCACCTTACGCCCGTCCGTCCCGTGGATCAGAATCTCCTTTACCTCGTCAGAGTATTCTTCAAAAGGCGTATGCAGGTCAAAATGATACTCTTTCGCCAGCGCATCCAGAATAGCTCTGGTATAACTGCCCGGATCGGTGCAGGACTGCCAGCCCGTCACGGTGATCGCCCCGTCGGCAATGCTCATCGTCTTATCCGGAATCATCAGATCCTCGTCAAATTCCATCTTATAGCCCAGACCCGCACATTCCGGACAGGCGCCGAAAGGATTGTTAAAGGAAAAGCTTCTGGGCTCCACTTCCTCCACGCTGATGCCGCAGTCCGGGCAGGAAAAGCTCTGGCTGAAATTCATGGACTCGCCGTCAACCACATCCACGGTCATCAGCCCGTCGGACAGATTCATCACCGTCTCAATGGAATCCGTCAGCCGCTTTTCGATTCCCTCCCGAATGGCCAGCCGGTCCACCACAATCTCAATCGTATGCTTGATATTTTTATCCAGGGCAATTTCTTCCGTCAGCTCATACAGATTTCCGTTGATCCGCACCCGGACAAATCCGCCCCGCTTCGCCTGATCCAGCACCTTTTCATGACGGCCCTTTTTCCCCCGTACCACCGGCGCCAGAAGCTGCAGCTTCGTCCTCTCCGGCAGCTGCATCAGCACATCCACCATCTGATCCACCGTCTGCTTCCGGATCTCCCTGCCGCATTTCGGACAGTGGGGAATACCGATTCTGGCATAGAGCAGCCGGAAATAATCATAAATCTCCGTCACCGTTCCCACCGTAGACCTGGGATTCCGGTTCGTGGTCTTCTGATCGATGGAAATGGCAGGGGACAGCCCCTCGATGCTCTCCACATCCGGCTTCTCCATCTGCCCCAGAAACATCCGGGCATAGGAGGACAGGGATTCCATATACCGCCGCTGCCCTTCCGCATAGATTGTGTCAAAGGCCAGGGAGGATTTTCCCGAGCCGCTTAAACCGGTCAATACCACCAGTTCATTTCTCGGAATATCCACAGACAGATTTTTTAAGTTGTGTTCGTTTGCTCCCCGGATTTTTATATACTGCTTCCTTGCCATTTTTACCTCTTTCCCGCACACCTGCCGCGTCATTGAAACCCGCATCCGAAAGCTGCCTCAGCCTTTCATCCCGCCGCACCGGTTATTCGGAAACGGAAGATGCCGGTTCCCGTTACAGATCTTCCAGTATCTGTTTCAGTTCCATCATCCTGTCACGCAGCCTTGCCGCCTCCTCGAAATTCAGCTCCGCCGCCGCCTGGTGCATTTTCTTCTTCACGTCCCCGATACATTTTTTCAGTTCCTTCTCGTCCATGGACTCCGGATCTTTTTCCAGTTTCGCGGAAACGCCCTCCACCGCACTGGAAATGCTGATCAGATCCCGCACCGCCTTCTTAATGGTCACAGGCGTAATGCCGTGGGCTTCATTATATTCCTGCTGAATTTTCCGTCTCCGGTTGGTCTCCCCGATGGCCACCTTCATGGAGTCCGTAATCATATCCGCATACATAATCACATGGCCATCCACATTCCGGGCCGCACGGCCAATAGTCTGTATCAGAGAAGTCTCCGAACGCAGAAACCCTTCCTTATCCGCATCCAGTATGGCCACCAGGCTGATCTCCGGAATATCCAGCCCCTCCCTAAGCAGGTTAATGCCCACCAGCACATCGAACAAATCCATTCTCATATCCCGGATAATTTCCATCCGCTCCAAAGCGTCGATGTCCGAATGAAGATATTTCACCCGAATCCCCGCCTCCCGCATATAATCCGTCAGATCTTCTGCCATCCGTTTGGTCAGCGTAGTCACCAACACCTTGTACTTCCTGTCCACCTCCCGGCGCACCTCCGCCACCAGGTCGTCGATCTGGCCTTCAACCGGCCGCACCTCTATGGAAGGATCTAAAAGCCCTGTGGGGCGTATAATCTGCTCCGTCCGCATCATCTCATGCTCTTCCTCATACACATTCGGCGTTGCGGAAACAAAAAGCATCTGGTCGATCTTCTGCTCAAACTCCTGGAAATTCAGCGGCCGGTTATCCAGCGCCGAGGGCAGACGGAAACCATATTCCACCAACGTAGTCTTTCGGGAGCGGTCCCCGGCGTACATCCCCCTGACCTGGGGAATCGTAATATGAGACTCATCCACAATAATCAGAAATTCTTCCGGAAAATAATCCATCAGCGTATAGGGAGGAATCCCCGGCGCAAGCCCCGTCAGATGGCGGGAATAATTCTCAATGCCGGAACAGAAACCGGTTTCCTTCATCATTTCCACGTCAAAATTCGTGCGCTCCGAAATCCGCTGGGCCTCCAGCAGCTTGTCCGACTTCCGGAAATACGCCACCTGCTCTTTCAGTTCTTCCAGAATCGCCGCCGCCGCTCTGTCGATCTGCTCTTTCGGCACCACATAATGGGAGGCCGGGAATATGGCCACATGCTCCAGCCTGGCTTTCACCTCGCCCGTCAGCACATCCATCTCCGTAATCCGCTCTACCTCGTCGCCGAAAAACTCGATGCGCACCGCCGTATCCGTGGCCTCCGCCAGATAAACCTCCAGCACATCCCCCCGCACCCGGAAAGAGCCCCGCTTGAAATCCATCTCGCTGCGGATATACTGGATATCGATCAGCTTTCTGATCACCTCATCCCTGTCCTTTATCATACCCGGCCGCAAGGAAATTACCATATTTTTATAGTCGATTGGGCTTCCCAGACCGTAGATACAGGACACGGAAGCAATAATCACCACATCCTGCCGCTCCGACAGCGCCGCCGTGGCCGAATGCCGCAGCTTGTCGATTTCGTCGTTGATGGAGGAGTCTTTTTCTATATAAGTATCCGTTGAGGGAACGTAGGCTTCCGGCTGGTAATAGTCGTAGTAGGAGACAAAATATTCCACCGCATTCTCCGGGAAAAATTCCTTGAACTCGCCGTACAGCTGGGCAGCGAGGGTCTTATTGTGCGCTATTACCAAAGTGGGCTTGTTCAGCTGCGCAATCACGTTCGCCATCGTAAAGGTCTTTCCGGAACCCGTAACCCCCAGTAAAGTCTGGAATTGATTGCCTTCCTGGAACCCTTTGACCAGGGCTTCTATGGCCTGGGGCTGGTCGCCGGTGGGCTTGTATTCGCTGT
>CAJUPT010000092.1:0-434 GCA_910588405.1 uncultured Lachnospiraceae bacterium
TCACAAGCCCTAAGACGAAAAAGAGTAACCGCACAATCAAAATGCCGCCGTTTCTCTGTGAGGAAATGCAGGAGTATATCAAAATGCTTTATGACATTAAGCCGGACGAAAGACTGTTTTCGGTCACAAAATCTTATCTTAGCCATGAAATGGAGCGTGGAGCAAAACAGGCAGGAGTAAAGAAAATAAGGGTGCATGACCTACGCCATAGTGCAGTATCGCTCTTGTTGGATATGGGATTTTCGGTACTGGCGATTGGGGAGCGCATGGGGCATGAAGCGGAAAAAATCACTTACCGTTACGCCCACCTGTTTCCTACGGTTCAGACGGAAATAGCAGAAAAATTAGAAATAGAGAGAATGACAAAGGAGGATTAAAAGCATGGAAAAATCACTGGATTACAAGGGAAGATGGCGCAATCATACGGTGGCGTT
>CAJUPT010000092.1:444-10248 GCA_910588405.1 uncultured Lachnospiraceae bacterium
GCGAGGGGCGAAGCAGGCAGGCGTTAAGAAAATCCGTGTCCACGATATTCGCCACCCGTATGTCAAGCACAAACTAAAAAATTTATCAGATTATTGGCCGGATAGGTTATCCGCAAAGGACAATCCCACCCGGCCAGTCTTTTTGCTTTCATTTAGGTGCTTTTCAGCGCTGTGTCAATCGGCGCAAAAATCTTTCATTTTCCATTCAATTTTTATCTGGCTGTCCGGGAACACGCTAATCCGCTCGATCAGCGTATTCACAAGCGTTTCCGTCAACCCCTCTGCCCCAGTAATATCACTGGCAATAGATTTCAGCTGCGATTTTGTGTCGTTATCCATCTGCTTCTGACTGATTTTCGCAGAGAGCGCGGAGTGTGCCTGCTTCAGACGGTTCAACTCTTTATCACACACGGATTTCTGTTCCAGATAGCTGTCCTTGTCAATCTCTTTCAGAAGAAAGCGCTCATAAAGCAGGCGTTTTTCTGTCTGGCACTGCCGGATCCGGTTCTGGTATTCTGTCTGCTCCGCAAGCTGGACATCCAGGCCGCCGGCTACGGAAAGACTGTCAATGTTTAAAATAATGCCTGCCTGCTTTAAAAGGATTTCGTAGATCAGGCTTTCCAGTTCCGCTTCCAGGATCCGCATACCGTGGCACGGCGACATGCTGTCAACGGAAGTATAACGGCAGATAAAATAAGGTTTTTTAGCCGGTATGCGCCCCATAGCATGTTCACAGCAGCCGCAGAACACTTTACCGCGTAAAGGATATTGGTGGACTTTTTTCTTGACGCTTTTAAAATGCAGCAGCTTTTTCTGAACCTGCTCATACATGGATTTATCAATAATGGGTGGATGGTGGTCGGGAATTTTAAACCATTCGCTTTCGTCCTTTAAATGGAGGCATCTTCCGCCGATCTCCCTTACTTTCCGTTTCCCCATGATGTAAGTGCCTGCATACCGTTCATCACCTAACATCCGCAGGATTGTTGAACGCTGCCATATCCCCTGACATCTGGAAACATCATGGTAGTGTTTTCCTTTGGACGCTTTATATTCGCCCGGAGTGATCACCCCTTTTTGGAAAAGCGCTTCGGCTATCTGGTGGGCGTCATGCCCATCAAGAGCCATCTGGAAGATCAGGCGGACATTCGGGGCGGTTTCCTCGTCAATTTCCATTCTGCCGTCGGCTCCTTTCTGATAACCATAAGGGCAGACGACACTCTGATATTCCCCGCGCTTCATTTTTACATATTTGGCCGTTCTTGTTTTTACAGACATATCCCGGCTGTAAAATTCACTGATCAGATATTTTACAGCCATGCCGATACCGCCGGTATCACCCTGGTGCTGTGCGCTGTCAAAACCGTCCTCAATAGAGATAAAGCGGACGCCGAATACCGGGAATACGCGCTCCATAAAGTATCCTACTTCAATCATATTGCGCCCGAATCGGGAAAAATCTTTTACGAGGATGCAGTGGATCTCCCCTGCCCGTACCCGGTCAAGCAGTTTCTGGACTGCCGGACGTTCAAAATTGGTTCCGCTGTGTCCGTTGTCGATAAATTCTTCCACCTGGGCATTTGTGATTCCTTCCATATCGTCTGCATAGCTGTGAAGCAGGGCAAGCTGGCTCTGGATGCTCAGGCTGTCTACCTTTAAATCCTCAATCGAAAGCCGCACATAAAGAGCAATCACATAATCCATGGAAGCATTATTCATGTGCCAGCACCTCCCGCACCTGTTCAAAGCCGCATTTGAAGCGGAAAACAATCTCAACATTCTGCCGGTTCCGGACAATGACTTTTTCGATCAGTTCATCCACAAGACGCGCCGTAAGCTCTGTATTGCCGTCAATCAAGGACAGCTTTTTGGCAAGGCTGGAAAACTTGTGCAGCTGTTTCTGCAATTCTTTCTGCTGTTCCTCCAGGGCCTGCGCCTGCGCCATTTCAGCCGTTATACGGCTTTCATAATCCTGTTTCAGTTCTGCGTATTCCCCACTGGTCAGTATGCCCGTCACAAGGTTCTCGTAGAGGCTTCGGAGGAAGCTTCTGTTTTGTTCTACTGACGCAAGAAGGCGTTTCTGTTCCTTCTCTGCTGAAGCTTTCCGTTCTGCTATTCTGGGATCCTGCTCCTTCAGGCGTAAGTTATCCCCGATAACAGTTTCTGCTTCCTTCATGATGTAAGCAAGGATAATATCAAACAGATCGGTTTCCTTTAAACATACGCCAGGGCAGTAGTCTTTAGCAATCCTGCCGTTGGAGATGCAGTGGAAATAATATACCCCATGGGAGCGTTTGCGGTGGAGGTTCTTTCCGCAGTGGCCGCAGAAGATACGGCCGCGCAGGACATTTTCTGTATAAGGGATACCCGTCTGATCTCTGCTTTTTTCGGCTGCCTGCCTGCGTAAATCCTGAACCTTTTCAAATAATTCACGGCTGATCAGCGGCTCATGGGTATCACGCACAACGATCCATTCCTCTGGCTCCGTGGGAACCTGCCTATGGCCTACCGTTTTTGTTTTCCCCTGTACCATATCACCGACATAGACTTCATCGGCAAGTATTTTCGTTATCGTCCATGTCTGCCAGTTTCCGCTTCCCATCAGGCGGCTTGGCTTAATCAGTCCGCATTTCACCAGATAAAATCCGGGAGTGATGACACCCTGCTCATTCAGCCGTGTGGCAATCCTGTTCAGGGATACCCCGTCTGCCGCCCATTGGAAGATGTCACGGACAGCCGGCGCGGTTTCTTCATTCACGATCAGCTTGTGGCAGTTCTCCGGATCTTTGCGGTAGCCATAGGGAGGACGTGCGCCGACATAATCGCCGGATTTCATGCTCTGGCGGGTCTGCGACCGGACTTTGCGGCTGATGTCGGCGGCGTATGCCTCGTTTACCATGTTTTTGAACGGCAGGATAATATGCTCCCCGCTGTTCTGGTCTGCTTCACTGTCATACTGGTCATTGACGGCGATAAAACGTACCTGCCGGACAGGAAAATATTTCTCGATATAGTAGCCGGTGTCTATCGTGCTTCGCCCCAGTCTGGATAAATCCTTAACAATGATACAGTTAATCTTACCGGCCTCAACATCTGCTAACATCTGCTGGAAAGCCGCACGTTCAAACGTCCGTCCGGTTATCCCGTTATCCGTGTAGATCCCGGATACCTGGATATCGGGGTGGAGAGCAGCAAAGGATTCCATAATCTTCTTCTGTGTTTCCAGTGAATCCCCGCGCTGCCCGTTAAACTCCACTGAAAGGCGGATATAAAGGGCGGCGTTCCATACCTTCATACCGGTTTTTACAGCAGGTTTCTGTGCGGTGTTTTTTCTGCTTTTCCGTGCCATTTATACGGCCTCCTTTCCTCTGGTGATTTGTCCAGGCAGCGGCGCGGCATGGGCCGAGAGCCGCTCCACAATCGCCTGGTATTCCATCTGGTAGCGGAATGTGATCTGGAGGTCGTCTTTTTCCAGGACGCGGATGGACTGTATCAAAGCGATCACAGCCCTCCGGTCAATCTCTTCCATGCCGGAAAACCGCTTAAAATGCTGGATCCACCGTAAACGGTCATGAGAGTTTCCTTTTACAGCGTCCATTTCCTCCCGGAGTTTGGAAGCTGCTTCTTTCAAATGGCTGATATCAGCATGGTAGCTGTTTTTCAGAGATTTATATTCTTCCTTATCCAGCAGCCCTGTCACAAAGTTTTCATACAAGGTGGACTGGAATCGTGTCAGGCTGGCAAGCTGTTCCTCATTTTCCATAAGCCGGGCCTTATATTCAGCCACCAGCTCCTGATTGACCTGTTCTTCGCTGATGTCCCGCAGCAGTTCTTCCAGGGAAACCACATTCCCGATGTGCGCTTTCAGGCTTTCCGTAATGCAGTCTGTCAGATCCTGTTCGCGGAGCATGACCGGGTGGGTGCAGCCGTTCTTTTTCCCGGTCGGGCAGTAATAATAAAAATATTTGCCATTCTTGTAAGGTACTGTTTTCCGCGTCATGCGGGCACCGCAGGAGCCGCAAATCAGGATGCCGGAAAAAAGATATACTTTATTGCCATTGGGTGCGGTGCGCGTGTCAAGCCCCAGGATCTTCTGCACAAGGTCATAATCCTGCCTGCGTATAATCGGCTCATGCGCGTTCTCTGTCCGTATCCATTCCGCAGAAGGCTTCTCAACCAAATCTTTTACTTTATGGTTGTAGGTGGTCTGCCGCCCCTGCACAAGTGTACCGGTATAAGTTTCATCTTTCAGAATACGGATAATTGTGGTAGCCGACCACTTCGTTTTTTCCTTGTCAGTAAAGCCGCCGCTGGGATGGGGAAGCCCCCTGCTTTCCTTATAGGCCAGCGGGGAGAGTATGCCGGACTGGTTCAGGCTTTCCGCAATCTTAGCAGCGCTGTAGCCGTCTATCTTCTTACGGAAAATATCCTGCACCACTTTGGCGGCAAAACTGTCCACAATCAGCTGGTTATGGTTTTCCTTTGATTTCTGATAGCCATATATGGGGCAGGCTCCCACAAAGTCGCCATTTTTCCGTTTCGTCAGAAGGGCGCTCCGGGTTTTTACAGAAATATCATGGCAGTAGGCGTCATTTAGAATGGTTTTCAAAGAAATATTCAAGTCGTCGCCATTGCTTTCATGGGCGGTATCTATCCCATCCGTGATCGCGATAAAGCGGACACCGTAAGCCGGGAATATCTGGCGGAGGTAACGGCCCGTTTCTATGTATTCACGTCCAAGACGTGAAAGGTCTTTTACGATCACACAGTTAATTTTTCCCTCCCGTATGTCCTGCATCATAGCCTGGAACTGGGGGCGGTCGAACAGGATCCCGCTGTAGCCGTCGTCTACATGTTCCGATACAAGCTCAATTTCCGGGTGTCCCTTCAAAAAATCCTCTATCAGTTTTTTCTGGTTGGTAATGCTGTCGCTTTCGTTCTCCCTGTCTATGGAATAGGAAAGACGTAGGTATTCCGTTGCTCTGTATTCAGGCATTAAAAAATCACTCCTTTTCTTTTTACGGACTTCCCCCATAAATCAAAGAGTGATTCGGATTTGCCTTATTCAGTTTATTCTTTTTCCAGTTCCGATGATAGCATAATCCCATGGGAAAGTCAACGCTTTAAAGCGTCAAATTAAAATCCGTTTCAGGCAGTCTTCCAGCGAAGCACCGTTTTCCGAAAACTGTGCCCGGACGGTAAACCTGCCGCACTTGAAACAGTAAGGGTTTTTAATCTGCCGGACAAATTCGGCAATTCTTTCCTCTCTGGTGAGATTTTTGTCTACGGATACATCCCTGATGTCAACAAGGGACGCGGCATCCATATTTACATTATCCTTCATATCCATACCTCCAGTCACAATCACCCGCGGAAGCGGTAAGGAAGCTTCCTCCCGCCGCGCTGCCCGTTATATTTTTCCAGTATCACGCGGGCAAAGCGGAGGGCTGTGTTGCTTGTGGAAAAATCCGCCCGCCCCCGGCGGTTGATCTCGTCCGGGTCACACTGGGAAAGCCGAGAGATAAAGGTCTTGTCGTTTAACTCTGTGTCATAAGTTTTTATAAAGAGCGCCATGCCTGCCAGGACAGCGGCGGTCAGGGAACGCGGATCCCCCTCCCAGGTGTCCCAGAGAAGCTGCAACATGCGGGTAAAGGAGGCACCGCCCAGTAGCCGGTAAGCGTTTACCAGTCCACGAGTAGACACGATCTCGCCGGTTTTCCCATGACTTTTACCCAATGCCCATGTAAAGCCGCAGTTTTCAATCAGACGCTTGACTTCCGTGATCTCCGCATCCGCCCCGGATTCCGCCAGCACGTTAGTGGACTGAGACAGGCTCAGGCGTTTCTTGGCCTTGTCCAGCTTATAGCACAGGTCGGCTTCCTGCTCATAAGTCAGGCCGTCATAGACTTTGCAGTCCACCATAACGCCCCGCCCGCCGTTCATCCGGCGCATGGCTGAGATGCGGTGCTGCCCATCCACCACATAAAATTTACCGTCGCGGAAGCTGACCGTGATCGGGTCAAGGAGCCGCTCGTCCCATTCCCGTATCAGCCGGTCAACCTCTTTCGGGTTTACCGGGCGCTGGTAAGGCAGGCCGGAAGTCAGCCGGTCTGTGTGGATGGAACGCTCCACGCCGGGATTGCTGTATTCCGGATCCGGCTGATATGCAGGTTCCGGTTTGGGTTTCATTGGTTTTTGTGAATTGTGTTTTTTTCTGTAACTGCTCATGTTTTCATCGTCCTTTCTACTTTATGGAATAATTGTCCGGCAGCGGCGCAGATGGAATCCGTCAGCTCCCGGAGACGTGAGAACTGCTCCGGGCTGACATGGGGGAATACCGTATCATAGTACGGGTCGCTGTACCAGCTGATCTCCTTATGAAATTTCCGGACAAATGCCTCATATTCTTCCAGGAAGCTGTCCGGTGTGCCGCTGCAATCCTTATCCGGGTCTTTCAGTTCCGCTACCACATCTTTTAAACTGGCGGCAGGGGCTTTTTGCAGAACCGGCGGAGAAAAAGGAACTGATACCGCAGATTCCGGCGTTGCCTCCTTCTTTCTGGTATATTCATCCACCGTGCGTATCTCTTTTGCGGCAAGGAGCGCGGCGGCTTCTTTCTGCTGTTCCGGTTTCAGATTAGAGAGCTTCATTGCAGCTTTTTTTGATATTTTTGTGTCTGTCCCTTTGATGATCTCTTTGGTTTCCGGTGTCAGGTTTTTTGCCGTCTGTATCTGCCGCCGGACGGTACGGGGTGCTACACCTAATTTGTCGGCAGTGTCATCAACAAATGATTTTGCCGGATCAAACGGACATTTTGTCCGTTTGATTTCTTTGCTTTTTCTGTCGCCTCCCCGCTTTGTTTCCGGGTGCAGTGTTTCATAAATTTCCTTGCGGCGCAGAAGCATCTCCCCATATTCCACGGGTGACAGGTCATTGCGTATAAAATTCTCGTCAATCTCCGCCAGTTCTGCCGCCAGCCCTTCCAGGCTGCTGACAGTGCATTCCACATCCGTCCATCCCAGTGCTTTCACTGCTTCCAGGCGGTGCAGCCCTGCGATCAGAAAATTCTCCCTGTCTATGGTCAGGGGATTCAAAAGCCCAAGCTCTCGTATGCTGTCTGTCAGTTCTTTTACATGCCCCATATCAAGGCTGCGCCTCCCTTCCCTTATCTGGATTCTCTTTATGGAAACCTGCATATAAGCGGCACCCCCTTTATTTTCCTTTTGTTTTATCTCAGTGCCTGCTGGATGAAACACCATGCGCCACAAGCCGATGTACCGCTATAGAAACGGATACGCCAGCAGCTTATGGCGGCAGGTCTTGCATCCCGCAAGAATCCGGCAGGCGCATTTTGCGTTGGCTGCCGGAGCTATCGCAAACAGGAACCTCCGGTCAGGACAAAGAATATGCCCTGTTCCTCGGTACGGGTTCCCATAATTCCATCAAATCTCATTCTTGTGCCGTATTATCAGGCGACGGGATCGCCCTGCTTCTCACCCCCGGCACGGGAATATCCAAGCCGCTTATGGTTAGTAAGCGCCATGATACCGACGGCAGGTGGCGGCAGGTGACTAAGCTGCCCAGGCCATGCCCACAGTATCCCCCTTTCACCCTGCGGTACGGGAATTTTCTGGTTCTCCACTCACTGGCGGCTCATGGCGGTTCCGGCATTACCAGTGCCGGTCACAGGCCCTCCGGGTTCCCGCTCGTGCCTTTGATGTTATCTTATTGACGGTGCAGGGCAGGGAGGGGCAGAATATAAGCCCTTTCCCCATCCGTTCCCGCAGACAGTCATCGCGTCCGTGCCTGGGCCGCTTGCTTTACAGCCCCGCACAGTGGGAGAAACTTGAATACTGATTATCTATGAACAGAAGGTTGTCCTGTTGTTTTTCAATGTACAGTAAGAGGGAATGAAAATATCCCCTCATAAGGTTCGGTAACGAAAAGGCGGTTTGAAAACCAGATTTTTAAAAAAACTTTTTTAATTTTTCCAAAATCTTCTTTTTCCGCTTGTGGATAGCTGCCTGTGTGAGATTGTAAACCGCGCTTATTTCCCGTTCTGATTTCTCCAGATAGAAGATCTCACGAATCAGATCCCTTTCTTCATCCGTCAGGCTCTGCAACGCCCTGTCCAGCGTTTCCAGGGCCTGCGCCTTTATTACAGCGCCGTCCACCGGCTCGCCCGGAGCAGGGAAATCCCAGTCTGCTTCCAGAAGCTGCTCATACGATGCTTCCCGGCTGGGAAGATATTCTACAGTCTGCTCTTCTGGATCCACAACAAACCTTCCCTTTTTCAGCCGTTTCATAAAATACCGCTCTTTTTCTTCCGCACGTTTGTATTCCCGGTAAACTTCTTCACTGACCTTTACCGGCTGTCCGTCTATGTATAAATAAAAATCTTTTTCTGTCATATATTCCTCCGAAATTCTGAAATGTTGATGGGTTTCAGAATCCCGGAGGCGGGGAACGGCATCTTGGAACAATGACAGGTTCCTCCAAAAAACGACATGAAAAAAGCCGCACCTGGCAGATACCAGGTACGGCTGGAAATACTTCTTGTCGTATTCGCTTCTTATGAACGCATTGTAATAAAAAAATATCCGTATAGGTAATGACTATACGGATATGGCAAATTATATGTTTAATTGACAGAAAGACTGTTTTTTCGCACTGACATGTAAAATTGTCCTCTATAGAGGTTAAGATTTTTTTAACGAATCACAGGCATGTAATATGTAATCGGACACGGCTTTCCTTTCATTATGCCGCATCATCATAAAATAATAACGGCTTTTGAATCACTCAAAACCGCTACTATGTTACATCGTCCTGTATAACGCAAAGCTACCCAGAACCAATTAACGGTCTTACTATGTCAATGTCTCTGAGAAATGTGCGTTTTTTGGCTATATGTCAGTATAACTCATTTTCTGATAAATGTCACTGTTTTGTTCTCAATTTTGTCAACATTCAGGAGAAATTATGAAACAAATAGACATGAAAAGACAGAGAATTTGACGATACGAATATCAAATCCCGGCAATTCTTGAAAGTTTCAGAAAAGCCGGGATACTTTTTACAATAGATCGTTAAGTAGGTTCATGCACTTTACTTTCTGTTGCAGATTAGCACTGCCATAGACATTAAGAGTGAATGATACATTTTTGTGGCCGAGAATTTCAGAAAGTGACTTGATGTCAAATTCCGGTATCTCAATCGCTCTTACTGCAAAAGTATGGCGAATTTCATGAAATTTAACTTTTTCCAGTCCATTCCTTTTTAAAAAACGTGAGAAAAACTGCCTGTAAGTGCGCGGTTCACTAGGTTTGGTTTTTCCGGTCAGAAAATAGTGGTTCGGATTCTCTGTATAAAACTTTTTAATGATGTTCATGAGCAGAGACGGAACCGGTATCGTCCTTGCGGAAGTCTTTGTTTTTGGCGGCCCGATGTGAATGTAGGAGCTTTTCTTCTTCTTGTCATAGATTCTCTGAACCGTCTTGTTGATATTGATTGTTTTGTCGGCAAGAGAAATGTCCTTCATCTGAAGCCCACATAATTCCCCAATACGCACTCCGGTAAACAGGGCAATGAGGATTCCGGCCGTTTTCCGGTTTAAGTCTAGGTAAATGCACTGAATCAACGCCTGCTCCTGGTCTTTAGACAGGGAAACCACCTTCTTAATGCCGAGTTCCTTTGGGTATTCAATCAGATCCCAATTCAGCAGGGGAATGGCCCGTTCCTTGTAAGCATATTCCATCGACAATCTGAACACAAGAATAATATCGCGGATTGTCTTGACGGTCA
>CAJUPT010000093.1 GCA_910588405.1 uncultured Lachnospiraceae bacterium
CTAAATTAACGGTAAGGTTGGAAGGGCAGTGTAAGAGACTACCGCCCGGCCGGTAACGGCCGGGGCACATGTAAACCCCATCCGAAGCAAGGCTAACAGAAAGCATAAGGCGGCCCGTCTGCTTTCGGGTAAGCCGCTGGAGCCTGCCGGCAACGGCAGGCCTAGACAGATGACCATTCGCGACAGAACCCGGCTTATCGTCTTGCTCATACAAAAAAGAGAGTCCTTCGAAACCAATGTTCCGGGGCAGACTCTCTTTTTCGTATTCTCAATTATTTTTAACCTGAATCCCATCAGAGTGCTGTCTGATCCATATCCGGTAAAACCCCGCCGGATATTTTTCAGTATGCGCCGTTTCACAAACACAAACATCGTGACAGCCACACTAATTCCCCATCTGCGTTTCCAACAGCCCGATCAGCACAGCATCCGCCAGGAGCCATTCCACATCCCGCAGCCGGGATTTCACAAGCCACTTTGCGTCCCCCGCCTCTTTCAGCACGATTTCCCCGCCCGTGACCTCACACCAGAAGCAGTCCATGGATAAATGAAATTCCGGATAATCATATTCGACCGTATCGATTAAATCGCCCACGAAAATGTCAACGCACAGCTCTTCCCTTATTTCCCTTTTCAATGCCTGCCGGGCCGTCTCACCCTTCTCGATTTTACCACCCGGAAACTCCCAGAAACCTTTCCATTCACCGTAGCCTCTTGCAGTGGAAAAAATTTTTGTCTTTTCCGCTATGGAGTCGCAGATAACCGCGGCAACGACCTTTATTGTTTTCATTTTCATGTTTTCACCCATAATAACCCAAAGAAATTATCCATTTTTCTGTAAACAAAATATAATCAAAACAAAATATTTTAAAAAAACCGGCATGGACTGCACGCCGGTTTTTTTACCCAATCCGCTATTGCAAACAAGAGCTTTCATTCATGTGATAACGCCATAAAAACTATCCGAAAATCAATACCCCGTTTTCTTTCCTACACATTAAAACAGCTCCCCCCGATAAACTCCCGAAGCAGCGAAGTATTCGGAATCATATCCGTCCCGATCGCCAGGAAATACTGCAAAAACTTCAAAAGCCGTTTCGCCTCGATATATTCCGGCGCATCCTTCGGCACGCTGAATAAAAGCGGCTCCACATAGGGCTTCAGCACCGCCAGCTCGTAGATCAGCGCGGAGTTGAACACCACGTCCGCATCCTCCTGATAAGGGAAAATATTGCTGTCCTCCCCTCTGCGCACGGAAGGCCAGCGGGCGATGGTATCCTGGGCGTTGCTGCCTCTGGTACGGGCATCCCGCACCATCCGCCGGATCAGGCGGCCGTCTGTAGTAGGAATCCGGTTGTGCTCGTCGATATTCAGCTGATTCAGGGCGCTGACGTAAATTTTAAATTTACTGTCCTTGGGCAGCGCATAGGACATGGCGTCGTTAAGGGCATGGATGCCTTCGATCACCAGAATATCCTCCGGCCCCAGCTGTAAAAAGTCGCCTTTATATTCCCGCTTTCCCTCCCTGAAATTAAAGGCGGGAATCTCCACCCGTTCTCCGGCAAGCAAAGCCGTCATATCCCGGTTAAAAGCTTCCAGATCGATGCTGTGCAGGTTTTCAAAATCATAATCCCCATTTTCATCCCGGGGGGTCAGTTCACGGTCTACGAAGTAATTGTCCACCGCAATCGGATGGGGTTTTAACCCGTGAGCCTTTAACTGTACCGAAAGCCGGTGGGAGGTGGTGGTCTTTCCTGATGAGGACGGCCCGGCCAGCATCACGAACTTACAGTCTTCCCGGGACTTGATGATCGTGGAAATCTCCGCCAGCTTCCGCTCCTGTAACGCCTCCTGGACCAGGATCAGTTCATTGGTCCGGCCCTGCACGATCATATCGTTCAGTTCGCCCACCGTCTCCACGTCCAGGCAGGTTTTCCACCGGGCAGCCTCCAGCAGTGCGCCGAACACCTTGGGGGCAGGCACAAATTCAGCCACCTTTTTCGGATTTTTCTTATCCGGAAGCAGTAAAACCAGGCCCTCTCCGTACAGCTTTAAATCAAACCATTTCAGATAGCCGCTTGAAGGCACCATATATCCGTAAAAATAATCGTCAAAATCACCCATTTGGTAAATATTTACCTGAGAAGAATTGCGGTATCGGAACAGCTTTGCTTTTTCCGACATTCCGTAATGCTCAAAAAGCCTGACCGCGCTGTCCGTATTCACGGAGCGTTTTACCACAGGTACATCCTCTTTCACAACCTGTTCCATAAAAGCCTTTACTTCCCGTAAAAACGCCTCATCCGGAGTGATCTCCCCTTTAATCTCGATATAACACCCTCTGGTAACGGAAAAATTCACCATAACCTTTTCGATTTTTTCCTGTCCGGCCACGCCGTAAACCGCTTTTAAAAACAGCAGGATAGCCCCCCGCTCATAAACCTGCTGTCCCGTGGTCTCCGCCGCCGTGACAAATTCCAGCCTGGCGTCCTTATGTACCGTCTTGAACAGCTCCATCAGTTTTCCGTTTTCTTTTACCAGCAGAATGTCATTGTCATACCGATCCTGGAAATCCGCTGCCACCTGTAAGAAAGGCGTTCCGGCTTCGTATTCTTTTCGTTCTTCCCCTACTGTAATAAATGGCATAATATTCCTCCTGATTTTTAGAATGTACCCCTGAAAGAATTCGACATTTGATTTCAAAGGCCTCTAAAAGTGTATTGGATAAAATATATTCATCCTCATTATACTTTAAAATACTCATAAAAACAAGAACATTGAGCAAAAAATCCGACAATACGTATCTGAGACACGTTTTGCCGGACATTTGCTTTTGTTCTTTCATACATCTTTATATTACAGGAACCGAAATGGGATGTGAAATTCTGCTTCTATCACAGGAATCCCCGTCCCCAGCTGTTCCCGCAGAAACCCTGCCATATGGGGGATAAAAATATGCTCCAGCCCATAATGCCCCGCATCGATCACAGTCAGCCCGCAGGCGGCCGCGTCGATTCCCTCATGATGGCCGATATCCCCGGTGATCAGCGCCTGGGCTCCCGCCCCGATGGCCAGGGAAATCATAGATTTCCCGGAACCTGGCGAGACGGCGATGCGGTCTATCTGACCCGCCTCTTTGGACCTTTCACATTCTCCGGGTTTATGATGTTTTTCCGGATCATCTGTTTTCCTGGATTCACTGTTTCCCCCGCCATCCGTCTTATGACCGGTGCCAGCCGTATCATCCGCATGACCTGTTTTGCAGACACCTTCTTTTGCTGCCGGAAATACCTGCACCGCCGGAAGCCTGAACTGCTCCTTCACCCTGGCGCACAGCTGCTCCAAGGTCGCGGGTTCTGCTAGCTGCCCCACCTTGCCGATCCCGCAGGGCGGTTCCCCATCCTCATTGACAGGCTCCAACGGCATTCCGTCCCTGATCCCCAGAAGCTCTGCCGCCCGGTCTGCCATACAGCCCGGCGCACTGTCGTAGCTGGTGTGCATGGCATAATAGCTGATCCCATGCTCGATCATCGTCAAAATCCGGTTGCCCACAAAGTCCTCGTCATTCACCTTTTTTACCGGACTGAACAGCAGCGGATGATGAGTCAGCAGCATATTGCAGCCGCTGTCAATTGCGCCTTGGATCACTGCCTCCGTGGCGTCCAGACCCACATAAACGCCCGTGACTTCCCTGTCCCTACGGCCTGCCAGAAGCCCTACATTGTCCCAGCTCATGGCCAGCGTTTTAGGGGCAAGGCGCTCCAAAATTTCGATTACTTCCTGTACTTTCATAAATTTCCCCTTTTCGCTTATCATGATAGGCTATACGTCTATCCATGACTTTATATTGCCGCTTACCTCATCCTGCAGCATACTCCATACATATTCAGGAGACTCCGCATATAATCCTGACTCTCTGTCCTGCAATAATTCATAAGTCATTGTTTTAAGCGTTTCTTTAAGCGCATCTTCCTCAGAACATTGCCTTTCATTACTCATACGCCGTATTAAATAAAATGAAATAACCTGAATAGATTGATTAATATTTGTACTTGTCACATTCATCCCACAATTTCCCTTTTAATTTTCTTAAAACGAAGCTTACGAACCGCAGCTTCTGTCCCAAAATAATATTGCTTTGGCAAATCTTCCGGATTATCGATACAACGATTATCAAATTCCAGATTGTATCTATATGCCTGGTAGATACCCATTTTGTATTCAGGATTCCTGTTTCGTATTCGGGTTTCTCTCATTTCTATGATCCGCTTATTTCTTCCGGCTATATTCTCCGCATGACTTTTTACAGAAGTGGCATAAAATCCCTATCCGAAATCTTTATATCCTTTTCCCCGCCCAACATCAATTTTCTCAAAATCATGTATCGTTCCATGATATAAATCCATCATTTTCAGACAGCCCTTTCTAATGCGCTGATATGCGTTTTCAAATCGTTTAAAATACCTTTTATCCCCATAGAATTATACTCTTCATAACAGATGTCAATATAAGAAAGAATATCGTATTTATCCAAAAGATCGCTGATTTCGCAAAAATTCATATTCCATTCCTGTTTCATACAGCTCGCTATCGTTATCTGCATATTCAATACATTGTCTGATCTGGTCACTAGAATATCCCCCTGATAAATTATGCTTCCATTTTGAAAAATGCCTTTCCAAGCAGCGCTAACTCCTCTTCCACTTCCTTTTTCCTCGCCTGCCGCCCCAAGCTCCCCGCACTGGTTTCATCATCGGCACTGCCAAGCCTGTCCAATACCTTCCGGTATTTCTGCCTTTCCTTTTCCAGAAACGCTCTTAACACAGGGTCTCTCTGCTCCAACAGACATTTCCCGTATTTCCATTCCAGGCGTTTTCTCTCATTGATACAAAATGTCCCGTCTTCTATGTACCCGCCCTCAAACCGGGCGCAGATCACCGTATAATACTTCCCGTCCTCCTCCGTCATAGCCTCGTCTTCGGTGACAAACCCCTGCCGTTCCAAAAACTCCCGTACGGACGGAAGCTCCGACTGGGGCGATAAAATCAGCCGTTTCATCCTCCGGGCTGTTTCCAGCCCTTCCGTTAATATCCGCACAATCAGCGGGCCGCCCATGCCTGCGATAATCACCGTATCCGCTTCTTCATCGGACAAAGCCGACAGGCCGTCCCCCAGCCGAACCTGAATCCGGTCCGTCAGGCCGCAGGCCGCAATATGGGCCTTTGCCCGCTCCAAAGGCCCCTGGTTCACATCCATGGCAAACCCGCCTGCTGCCACCTCCTCCTGCACCAGCCAAATGGGGACGTATCCGTGATCCGTCCCCACATCCGCCACCACGGCGCCCGGTTCCACAAAGGAAGCTACCAGCTTCAGACGTTTTGATAATTCTATCTTTTTTCCCATTGCTTTAATTTCAGTCGATTATTCCTCCACAATTTATCCTTCTGTCGCATTATTTTCACCGCTGCGCATACTTATTCATACTGATGTTTTCTTATGCAGCTTTTCTATTATATTTCCCTACTCCAGAAAATCCTTCAATTTTTTACTCCTGCTGGGATGCCGCAGCTTCCTTAACGCCTTGGCCTCGATCTGCCGGATTCGTTCCCTGGTCACGTTAAAATCCCGGCCCACCTCTTCCAGCGTCCTGGCCTTTCCGTCGTACAGCCCGAACCGCAGGCAGAGCACCCGCTGCTCCCTGCTGCTTAAAGTATCCAGAACCTCCGACAGCTGCTCCCTTAAAAGCTGATAAGTGGCGGCCTCCACCGGCACCTGCACCTGGCTGTCCTGGATGAAATCTGCCAGATGACTGTCCTCCTCCTCGCCCACAGGCGTCTCTAAAGAAACCGGCTCCTGGGAAATCTTCATAATCTCCTTCACCCGTTCCTCCGGCATCTCAAGCCTCCTCGCCAATTCCTCCGTAGTGGGCTCCCTGCCGATCTCCTGCACCATCTGACGGGAGGTACGGATCAGCTTGTTGATCGTTTCCACCATATGAACCGGAATGCGGATCGTCCGGGCCTGGTCGGCGATGGCCCGGGTGATGGACTGCTTGATCCACCAGGTGGCATAGGTGCTGAATTTATAGCCCTTGCGGTAGTCAAACTTGTCCACCGCCTTCATCAGCCCCAGATTACCCTCCTGAATCAGATCCAGAAGCTGCATCCCTCTGCCCATATAGTGCTTGGCGATGCTGACCACCAGACGCAGGTTGCTCTCCGCCAGCTCCTTTTTCGCCAGCTCGTCCCCGGCCTCAATCCGCTTCGCCAGCCTGATCTCCTCATCATAACTTAAAAGCTGAACCTTGCCGATTTCCTTCAGATACATCTTCACCGGGTCGTCCATTTTCGAACGCTCCGCCTCCAGCCCTGTGTCTTCCGGACTTCCTGTCAGCTCCATTTCCAGTTCCATTTCCGTTTTCAATGTGTCTTCACCATTTACAAGCTGCACTTTATGCTCCTCCAGACATTCTAATATTTTCTCGAATGCCTCGGCATCCAGTTCCTCTCGCTCGAAGAAATCAATCATTTCTCCATAGTCCAGTACATTATTCTTCTCTTTTGCACTGTCCAGAAGCTTTTTCAGGCTCTGGCTCCATTCCCTGGCTTTCTGACTCATAAATGGCCGACCTCCTCCGGGCAAAGTTCTCCAGCTTATACGGATGTGTCCTTTCAAAAGGAGCACCATACGGCCCTTACCCGTAATTGTGGCCATATGACATCGTTTTCACTCTATAACTTGAGTTTATCCTTATTCCAGAGAAATATGCAGATCTTTAAGGTCCGCCTGCTGTTTTAACAGCCGTTGGAGTGCGTTCAGGTCATTTATGCTCCTTCCCGCCTGTTCCAGACTGTCGGCCTTTATTCTGCGCACAATGTCGCTGATCGCTTTCTCCCGCTCCTCCCTGGTGGACACGTCTTCCAAAGTTGTGTGAAAAATTGCCGCAACTGACTTATACTGTTCCTCGTCATTAATAAAATGGTTCAGGATTCCCCCTGGATTGATCTCCCCCTTCTCTAACTGCTGAAATACCATCAGCGCCACTTCCTGGTATAATGTATCCGTAAAATCCTCTTCCGAAACGTATGGGTGAATCTTCGGAAACAATTCCGGCTCCCCGGACAGCCAGGTCAGCAAAAGCCGCTGCGCCCGCTTGCTGCCGTCGTCCTTCTCCCTTAACCTTCCGGCTCCGGCCGGCTCCTCCTGCCGCTTCGGCTCCGGCGGCCGGTAACGCCCTGCCTGATCAATCACTAATTTCTTCAGCTGCTCGTAGCCCATACCATACCGGGCCGCCACAGCCTCGATATAATTGTTCCGTTCCATCTCCTCCCGGAATTCCAGCAGCTTTCGGGCCGCCTCATTCTGAAACGCCGTTTTCTGCTCCGGGTCCTTAAAATCATAGCCTCTGCGCAGCACCCCGATCTCAAACAGGAAACTGTTCTCCGCCTCGTCGATCCGCCGCTGAAAGCCTTCCGCCCCCTCGGCCTTGATAAACTCGTCCGGATCTTTATAGGGCTTCATATTCAGCACCTTCACCGACACCCCCGCCTCTTTCAGAATCGGGATTGCTCTGAGCGCCGCCTTTGTGCCTGCCTCGTCGCTGTCATAGGTAAGAATCACCTGATTCACATACCGTTTAATCAGAATACCGTGCTGAATCGTAAAGGCCGTACCCAGAGAAGCAACGGCATTGGTAAAGCCTGCCTGGTGCATGGAAATCACATCCATATAGCCCTCGCAGATCAGAAGGTAGGGCTTTCTTGCGCTTCTGGCTGCGTTCAGACCATACAGATTCCGGCTTTTATCAAAAATTTTCGTCTCCGGCGAATTGAGATACTTGGGCGTCCCGTCTCCCATAACCCGGCCGCCAAAGCCGATCACCCGGCTGTTCACATCCATGATCGGAAACATGACCCGGTTCCAGAACTTGTCATGCCCGCCCCGCTCATCCATGCGCACCAGGCCGGACTGGGACAAAAGGCTGTCGGAATAGCCCTTTTGCTTCAGATACCGGTACAGATCGTCGCTGTATATATTGGCATACCCCAGGCCGAATCTGGTGATTGTCTCGTCACTGAGCCGCCGGTCTTTCAGATATCCCAGCGCCCGCTCGCCCTGCTTTGTTTTTAGCTGATAATAAAAATACCGGGCCGCCTCCTTATTGACCTCCAAAAGGGCGGACTTCAAATCCGCCGCTTCCCGTTCCTCCTTTGTGGCCGCCCGCTCCGGCAGACGGATTCCCACCCTGTCGGCCAGAGTCTTTAACGCCTCCTGAAAGGTTGCGTTCTCATACTCCATCAGAAACGTGATCACATTTCCCCCGGCGCCGCAGCCGAAGCAATAATACATCTGTTTTTCACGGGATACGGAAAAAGACCCCGTTTTCTCACTATGAAAAGGACAGAGGCCAAAATAACTGCTTCCCTTTTTGGTCAGCTTCACATACTGGGATATCACGTCCACAATGTCATTGGCCGCCCTGACCTCCTCCACCAGTTCATCAGGATAGTACATTTCTCTCCCTTTATTTCAAGTTCCGCAGCTTCCCTCCTAAGCCCCTTGACCTGGGAGGATTTCCAGCCACTGAAGTATCTGTAAATCCTCCCGGGGCTTATCCGGTCCGTTGCTGTTCCAGTTCCGCAGCTTCCCTCCCGGAGATTGCAGACAGTTATGTATCCTGCGAATCATATACGGTCCATGCTCTGGGAACAAATAATTCTTCAAATTTAGATATGGCGAAATGATCTGTCATGCCGGCAATGTAATCGCACACCACCAGCTCTTTTTTCTCTGTCTGATCGCTGATTTTGCAGGCATACTCTCCGGGGAGCAGGTCCCAGTTATCCATATAGAACAAAAACAGATTTTTCAGCATCTGCTTGGCCTTCGTCTCCTCCGCTTTTACCCAGACGCTTCTGTATACCTGTTCAAACATAAAGCTGCGCAATCCCAGCATGGCCGCCCCCACGTCGGGAGACTGACGGATCTCCCCGGTTCCCTGACTGTGGGTAATAATATCGTGAATCAGAAAATTCAGCCGTTCCCGCACGGTATGACCCAAAAGATTCGTATATTTTTCAGGCAGGTCCTTTTCCTTCAGAACCTTCGCCCGAATCGCGTCGTCGATATCATGATTAATATAGGCGATCTTGTCACAGAGCCGGACAATCTTCCCCTCCAGCGTGGAAGGATTCCCGCTGGTTCCGTGATTTTTAATGCCATCCCGCACCGCTCTGGTCAGATTCAGTCCCTGTCCGCCCTTCTCCAGCTTTTCCACCACTCTCAGACTCTGTTCATTGTGAAAAAAGCGTAAGCCGCTGCCGGTTTCCTGTAAGGCTTTATCCAGCGCATCTTCGCCGGAATGTCCGAAGGGAGTATGTCCCAGATCATGACCGTAGCCGATGGCCTCCGTCAGCTCTTCATTCAGCCGCAGTGCCTTGGCTATCGTCCTGGATAACTGGGCCACCTCAAGCGTATGGGTCAGCCGGTTTCGGTAATGATCTCCCTCAGCCGCCAGAAACACCTGGGTTTTATCCTTCAGACGGCGAAAGGACTTGCTGTGGACGATTCTGTCCCTGTCCCGCTGGTAATCAGTGCGCACGTCGCACTTGTCCTCCTCCCGGTCCCTGACGGCATTCCTGCTGAATGACGCGTACGGACTTAAGAGCTTTTCTTCCTGCTCCTCAAACAACTGACGGATTACCACGATTTCACCACCCTTGTATCTTATGAACACCTTCGAAAAGATTTGCATATTTCCGAAAATGCACATCGCATATGGTTCCTGCAAAACGTGCCGCTGACACATTTCACCGAACGTTTTGTAAACAAAAATGCAGAATCAGTCTGGAATACTCTCTAAAAATCCTGCGCTTACCATAATTATACTATACATTGGTTGGGAAAACAAACGAATTCTCTATAAAAATTTCAGCACAAATAGCAAATCACTTGGCAAATACCTGCCCCTATGGGGATAAGTATGCTCGTGAGTATAAGCAGAAAAACCTATACCTCCACTTATATCATATGCGGTCCTGACGACTATTATGATAAATTGAAATATATGACTTTATCCCTCCGACTCAAATTTATAACTATAAATGAGCAAATAATGAAATTTGCACAAAACTAACCTACCAATTTCAAA
>CAJUPT010000094.1 GCA_910588405.1 uncultured Lachnospiraceae bacterium
GTTTTCATATTTTTATGATTATACTATTGCCGGGAAAAAGACGCAATGATTTTTGTAAGGATATTAAAGCTGGGATTTTGGAAAAAACGCTTGTAAAATCAAATGGGATATGCTATAGTAATCAATGTTGTGTAGAAAAAAGATGGTCCTCTGTTACGGTGACAGCGACCGTATTTAAGAACATCCGAAGATTAAAGGAGGTTGCACATGAACGAAATCATTAAGAAGATTGAGGCGGAACAGCTGAAAGAGAATGTGCCTCAGTTCAGAGTAGGTGACACAGTCCGGGTTCACGGCAAAATCAAAGAGGGTAATCGAGAGAGAATCCAGGTATTCGAGGGAACCGTAATTAAGAAACAGAACGGTACGAATGCAAGAGCCACCTTTACCGTGAGAAAGACATCTAACGGCATCGGTGTTGAGAAGACATGGCCGTTACACTCCCCGCTGGTTGAGAAGGTTGAGGTAGTGAGACGAGGCAAGGTAAGACGGGCAAAGCTGTATTACTTAAGAGACAGAGTCGGCAAGAGAGCGAAGGTAAAAGAACTCGTGAAATAATCTGTGCTGACTGTAAAAGGCAGGATTGGATTTTCAGGGCATGCGGCGGCAGGCGCCTGAACTTTCAGCCTGCTTTTCTTAATATCATTAATCGATAACGGTATGTTGCTTCGTTCATATGCAGATTGATCGGAACAATATATCCGATGGCCCCCGGTGTACTCGTACGGCTGCTTATTATAAAAGCTGCGGGATGAGGGAGTATAAAACATGAGCATAGAATTTTATCATGACACGGAGACGGAGAATAAGCTGCTGCGCAGAACGACGAAATGGATTGTGGATTTGGCGGTAGTGTTTACTCTGGCTCTTTTTCTGGTTCAGTACATGGGGATGCAGTATGAGGTCAACGGTCATTCCATGGAGCCGACGCTTTATGGCGGGGATGTGGTGCTGATTGATCGGATCAGTTACCGGCTGCGTCGACCGAAGCGGTTGGAGCTGGTAGTGTTCCGGAAGCGGGATGATGAGGACCGACAGTATCTGAAACGGATTATCGGGCTGCCAGGGGAGACTGTGCAGATTAAGGACGGCAGAATTTATATAGACGGCAGTATTTTAGAGCTTTCGGAAAGCCTGACCCAGGTGAATTTGGCAGGGCTGGCGGAAGAACCGGTGATGCTGGGAGAAGGAGAGTATTTTCTTTTGGGAGACAATAGGGACAGCAGCGAGGACAGTCGTTTTGAGAATATTGGAAACGTATCCGCAGGGCAGATCGTAGGCAGAGCCTGGTTCCGCCCATCGCCTTTTGAGCGGATTGGATTTTTGGAAACAGATGGGAGAAAATGATGCAGATTCAGTGGTATCCGGGTCATATGACCAAAGCAAAACGGGCGATGCAGGAAGATATCAAGCTGATCGACTTGGTGATCGAGCTGGTGGATGCCAGGGCTCCTCTAAGCAGCAGGAATCCGGATATCGACGAGCTGGGCAGACAGAAGGCAAGACTGATTCTTTTGAACAAAGCGGATCTGGCGGATGAAGCTTGTAACCGTCAGTGGAGTCAGTGGTTTCAGGACCAGGGCTTTCACGTTCTGAAAATAAATGCCAGATCGGGAGCCGGATTCAAGGCGATCAATGATACGGTGGCGCAGGCCTGTAAAGAGAAGATTGAAAGAGACCGCAAAAGAGGAATCCTGAACCGTCCGGTTCGGGCGATGGTGGTGGGTATTCCAAATGTGGGAAAATCTACGTTTATCAATTCTTTTGCGAAAAAGGCGGCGGCAAAGACAGGGAATAAGCCGGGTGTCACCCGGGGAAATCAGTGGATTCGGCTGAATAAGAATCTGGAGCTTTTGGATACGCCGGGGATTCTCTGGCCGAAGTTTGAGGATCAGGCAATCGGGTTGAAATTAGCATTGATTGGTTCCGTAAAAGATGATATATTAAATATGGAAGAACTGGCAGTGGAGCTGGTAAAGCTACTCCGTAGTCTCTATCCTTTTGTGATGGAAGAACGCTATGGATTTTCCGTGTCGGAGGAGGAGCCCTGGAAGGCTTTGGAGGAGATTGCGAGAGTCCGAAAGTGTCTTGCAAAAGGCGGCGCTTATGACACGGAAAAGGCGGCGGCTATGTTGTTAGATGATTTTAGAAACGGAAAACTAGGAAGAATTACCCTTGAGATCCCTGAGTGAAAGTCCGGAAAAACCGGGTCTACTTGAATGGCGCAGCAAGTAACCCACAGGGCAGAGCCTGTGCTTAAAAAAGGAAAGAAGGCGGAGATAGTTGGTGGATTTGAAAGAAGTATTTTTGGAAGAGGCGGGTCCTGATGAGCGGCCGGGAGGGCTGCTGCGGGAGATTTTAAGCTTTGCGGGTTATGTGATTTTTGTGATCCTGTTTACCTATCTGGTGGTTCACTATGTGGGGCAGCGGACAGAGGTGGTGGGCTATTCCATGTATCCGACGCTGAATAATGGGGATAATCTGCTGGTAGATAAGCTGTCCTATCGGTTTTCGGATATTGAGCGGTTTGATATCGTGGTGTTTGAGTATCAGCATGAGGAAAACTGTTTTTATATAAAGCGCGTAATTGGCCTGCCAGGAGAGACAGTGCAGATTGTGGGCGATGAAATTTTCATTAACGGAGAAGTTCTGGAAGAAGATTATGGATATGAGGCGATAGAAAACGCCGGATTGGCGGCGGAACCGGTGGTGCTGGGGGAAAATGAGTATTTTGTTCTGGGAGATAACAGGAATGACAGTACGGACAGCCGGGACCCCAGAGTCGATAAGGTGACAAAGGACATTATAGCGGGTAAGGCGTTTGTGCGCATTTATCCTTTTAATAAGATGGGATTTTTGCACCATGATTAGGGTGGCGTCATAATCCCTGGCCCGTTGTCCGCAGGAATAAAATAGAAGGGTAGTTGCAAAACTATAATGTAAAATATGGAATCGATACAGGAGATCAAAGTTCGGCTGGAAGGCTGTGATTTGAACCAGCTGCCGGAGGTTCTGGCAGAGTATGGGATGGACAGCCGAAAAGGTGTGATCAGGCTGCTGAAGCAGTATGCCGGAAAATATGAAAAGCTGAAAAAAGAGGAACTGCGGCTTGATCATATGCTGGATTATGAGAGGGAATACGGCGCGTATACATATATTGCAGGAGTTGACGAGGCAGGACGGGGACCGTTAGCAGGGCCGGTGGTGGCCGCGGCGGTGATTCTGCCCAAGGCTTTGAAGATCATGTATCTGGATGATTCAAAAAAGCTGACAGCCGCAAAGCGGGAAGAGCTGTTCGACATGATTATGGAGCAGGCGGTCAGTGTGGGAGTGGGACAGTCCTCTCCTGAGACGATCGATCAGGTTAACATTTTACAGGCTACTTATCTGGCTATGAAGGAGGCAGTGAGCAAGCTGTCGCCAAAGCCGGAGCTTTTACTGAACGATGCGGTTATGATTCCGGGTCTGTCTGTCAGACAGGTTCCCATTATTAAAGGAGACGGGAAAAGTCTGTCCATAGCGGCGGCCAGCGTGATCGCTAAAGTGACCAGGGATCGGATGATGACGGCTTATGACAGCCTTTATCCGGCGTATGGATTTGCGGAACACAAAGGATATGGAAGTAAGAGGCATATTGAGGTATTGAAATCAACAGGCCCTTGCCCGATACACAGAAGAAGCTTTATCAAAAAATTCTGTGAGGGATTCGACTGATGTTTTAGAAACAGTAAGCAGGATTCTTTTGCGCAGTAATCTGTGAAAGGACCGGAGGCCGTAAGTGAATAAGCGTGATGCAGGCAGCCGATATGAGACATATGCGGCTGTCTATTTAGAAGAAAGAGGGTATCGGATTCTGGAAAGAAATTTCCGCAGCAGGGCGGGGGAAATCGATCTGATTGGCAAAGACGGCATGTATTTGGTGTTTGTGGAGGTCAAATACAGAAAAAACGGGCAGGCAGGTCATCCCGAAGAGTCTGTGGACGCCAGAAAGCAGGGGCGTATTTTTCGAGCGGCTCAGAATTATCTGTCCTGGAAAAAATATCCGCAGGATACTCCCTGTCGGTTTGACGTGTTGGCCGTGGAGGGGACAGAGGTCAGACTGATTAAAAATGCGTTTGGAGGGTTGGCATGATACGGGTGAAAAGGGCAGAAACAGGGAAGCGGCGGGAGAAGGAAGCAAAATCCGGATTTGGCGCCGTGCCGGAATCCTGTACAGTACCAGAAATCGGTGAGGTGCTGGAATTAAAGGAAGTGATGGTAAAACCAGATGTCACAGAGGGTGAGGTATCCGTGCCTTATCTCAGCTTTCCGTTGCTGGAGCAGACCGGATTAGTTCGCCATGGCTTTTCCACGAAGCTGGGAGGCGTCAGCAAAGGGGAGTTTGCCTCAATGAATTTCGGCGTGTCCGGAGGGGACGAGCCGGCTTGTGTGCTGGAAAATTTTCGACGGATGGGTCAGGCGCTTCATGTGAAGCCGGAGCGGATGGTTTTATCCTTTCAGACGCATACGGTGAATATTCGCCGGGTGACTGAGGAGGATGAGGGAAAGGGCGTGGTCCGGGAACGTGGATATACGGATGTGGACGGTCTGATCACGGATGTGCCGGGGCTTTGCCTGGTGACGCTTTATGCAGATTGTGTTCCACTCTATTTTTTAGATCCGGTGAAAAAAGCGATCGGCTTAAGCCATTCTGGCTGGAAAGGGACGGCGGCGCAGATGGGCCGTCGGACAGTGGAGGAGATGAGGCGGGCTTTTGACAGCAATCCTGAAGATATTCTGGCCTGCATTGGCCCAAGTATCTGCAAAGACTGCTATGAGGTCGGACCGGAGGTGGCGGAAGCCTTTCAGAAAGCTTTTGCGCCAGAACTGTCAGCGAGGATGCTTGAGGCAAAGGAGAATGGAAAATATCAGTTGGATCTGTGGGAGGCGAACAGGCAGATTCTTCTGGGGGCAGGCATCCTGCCGGAGCATCTGGCGGTTACGGATATCTGCACCATGTGCAATAGCCAGTGGCTGTTTTCCCACCGGGCCACAGGAGGACGGCGGGGGAATCTCGGGGCATTTTTGTGTATTAGGTAAAAGCAAGGTCACTTGTCCATTGCCTGCGGGAATGAACATGACGGGATGGGAGATGACGTGAAATGGAGAAAAATATCTTTTATCATGACAAAGAGGGACGGCTGGTGCAGGTGTTAAGCCAGGCTGTGATGAGGGAAAGCGGACGCCCTGTGGTATTGTATCAGGAGCTGTTCGGGAGCTACTTAAGAAAAGTGGAGTTTAGGGATATTTTTCTGGACAGTATGCGTGTTTTTGATGGGGAATTTCCTCAGGGCGCAGATCTGGTTTCCAAGAATCAAGTCAAAGATTCGGGAGAAAAAAAGGCTTTTGGGACAGCGGAAAATGCAAAGACAGATTATGCCATGGAGGCAGAAGGCACAGAAGGTACAGATGGTACGGAAGGGGGCACGCCGCAGGAATTACTGATGGCGTTTTTAGATGCCCAGACTTATAGCGAAAAGCTGGAGGTACTCTACCAGATGAAGGACTGTGTGACAGACTATCTGATTGATACCATGGCTCTTTCTCTGGATATGGAGATCCCCCAGGGCGTTTTGGAGGACCGTTATCAGAAGCTGATCCGCAGCCTGCAGACTGTGATAAAATATGAGACAAACCGGTTAAGGTGATCCGGAGGATTAAGGAAATAACAGCAAATAAAATATGACTTAAAAAAAATACGTAGGATATTGTAAAAAGTACAGAAAATAATTGACAGATGCGGTCATTTTTTGTTAAAATAGTACCATTGTGGCGGGGACAGTAAGAAGGCAACGTTTTAACGTAACGCAGTATGGTCTCTTCCATATAGCATACGTATAAGGAGTTGGAGTTATGTTAAAGTATATTGCGAAACGAGTCGGTCTTGCGATCGTGACCATATGGGCGGTTGCGACCATCACTTTTTTCCTGATGAACATGGTTCCGGGCGGACCCTTCCTTTCGGAAAAGGCCATCAGCCCTCAGGCCACGGCGGCGCTGGAAGCAAAATATGGCCTGGATAAGCCTATGTTCCAGCGGTATCTGACCTATATGGGCGACGCCCTTCACGGCGATTTCGGCGACAGCCTGAAGCAGAGGGGGCGTACCGTCACTTCTATTATTCTGATGAAATTTCCGGTATCGGCGAGAGTGGGCGGATGTGCCGTGCTCTGTTCTCTGCTGATCGGTATTCCTTTAGGCTGCCTGGCGGCACTGAAACGGGGAAAATTTTTAGACAGCCTGATCAGCGTGGTGGCCACCTGCGGCATAGCGGTTCCCAGTTTCGTAATCTGTACCCTGCTTTTGTATTTTCTGGGCGTTCGTTTCAGGCTTCTTCCTACAATGGGAATTAACTCCTGGCAAAACTATGTGATGCCGGTGATGGCGCTGTCCTTTTACCCCACCGCCTACATTATGCGGCTGATGCGTTCTTCCATGCTGGACGTTTTGGGGCAGGATTATATGCGTACCGCAAAGGCAAAGGGCGTTGCGGGATTCATGATTCTGTTTAAACATGCTCTCAGAAATGCCATTCTTCCTGTTGTTACCTATGTGGGTCCCCTTTTGGCCTACACGGTTACGGGCAGCTTCGTGGTGGAGAAAATTTTCGTGATTCCGGGCCTGGGCGGCGAATTTATCACCGCTATTACCGGCCGTGATTATACGCTGATTATGGGAACGACGATCTTCCTGGCCGCTTTGATCATTACGATGAACGTGCTGGTAGATATTGTTTATAAGCTGGTAGACCCCAGAATCAAATTAAAGTAAACTTTCATCATGCAGCCATCCCTTACGGGCAGTGGCCGCATGGCCATCCTACTATGAAAGTCGTAGGCTTTCATAGTAAATCCAGTTATATAAAGGAGCATAGAGATGAAAGAGAATCCAATCAGCTTTCAGCTGAAACTTAAGCCTGAAGATTTTCTGCCTGCTACGGAGGAAGAAAAGCAGAGTCAGGTGATTATGCGGGAGAGTGTGAGCTTCTGGAAAGACGGCATGCGCCGGCTTCTGAAAAATAAAGTGGCCATGGCCAGTATCGTGGTGATTATTCTGGTAATGATTTTTTCCTTTATCATGCCGGCCTTCTACCCATATTCCTATAAAACCCAGATTAAAGGGGCGAACAACCTGGCGCCCATGGAGTATTCCAAGGAAGAACAGGCCAGAATCGACGCGGGAGAGAAAGTATTTCCCCATATTTTCGGAACGGATAAGATGGGCAGAGACTATGCCATCCGTGTGATGATGGGCAGCCGGATCTCCCTGCTGGTAGGTCTGATCGCCACGGGCATTATCCTGGTGATCGGTTCCGCCTACGGTTCGATCGCCGCTTTTTTCGGCGGCTGGACGGATCTGGTGATGATGCGGATTGTGGATATCATTTATACGGTTCCGGATATTCTGCTGATTGTACTGTTAAAGTTCGCGTTAAAGGCGCCTCTGGAAAGCTTGAAGGATGTGCCGGGCTTTAGCTGGGTCAGTGTCGTAGGTGAGAACCTGATCAGTATCTTTATCGTGTTTGCCCTGCTGTACTGGGTAGGCATGGCCAGAATGGTGAGAAGCCAGGTGCTGACCTTAAAGGAAAGCGAATACGTGACGGCAGCCAGGGCTCTTGGCGTCGGCAACGGCAAAATCATCAAAAAGCATCTGCTGACTAACTGTATCGGAACGCTGATTGTTACCACGACGCTGCAGATTCCCTCCTCGATTTTCACGGAGAGCTTTTTAAGCTTCTTAGGCATGGGCGTGGCGGTTCCCCTCCCCTCCTTAGGAAGCCTGGCAAGCGACGCCATTAATGGAATGAACACCTATCCTTACCTTCTGTTTATCCCGGCGCTGCTGATCAGTTTGATTATCTTAAGCTTTAACCTGCTTGGGGACGGACTGCGGGACGCCTTTGACCCGAAACTGAAAAATTAGGAGGGCTGTGGTAATATGTCAGAATATCTTGTTGATATAAAAAATGAAAAACTTTCTTTTTTCACTCCGGCAGGAGAGGTAAAGGCCCTCAATGACGTGTCTATCCATCTGCGGGAAGGCGAGGTGCTGGGCATCGTGGGAGAGAGCGGCTCCGGCAAATCGGTGACGGCCTACAGCCTGATGGGGCTGACGGCCTATCCCGGAAAGCTTTTGGGCGGCAGCCTGATGTTTAACGGGCACCAGATGGAGCAGATCTCGGAAAAGGAGATGCGTAAAATCCGGGGAAATGAGATTTCTATTATTTTCCAGGACCCTATGACCAGCCTGAACCCTGTCTATACGATTGGAAACCAGATTATGGAGTCGATTCTGCTCCATACCGATAAGAATAAAGCACAGGCCAGAGACAGGGCCAGGGAGCTTCTGGAGCTGGTGGGTATCAATGAGCCGGATAAGCGGCTCAAGCAGTATCCCCATGAGCTGTCCGGCGGTATGCGGCAGCGTGTGATGATTGCCATGGCGCTGGCCTGCGAGCCCAAGCTTCTGATTGCGGATGAGCCGACCACGGCCCTTGATGTGACGATTCAGGCTCAGATTCTGGAGCTGATGATGGCGCTGAAGGATAAGCTGGGGATGGCCATTATCATGATCACCCATGATCTGGGCGTGGTGGCCAGCATGTGCCAGCGGATCGCCGTGATGTATGCGGGGCGGATCGTGGAGTATGGTACTGCCGAGGATATTTTTTACAATCCCAGGCATCAGTATACAAAGGGGCTGATCCGTTCGATCCCCCGTATCGACACGAAGGAGCATGAGCGGCTGGTGCCCATTGAAGGAACGCCGGTGGATATGCTGAATCCTCCTGCGGGATGTCCCTTTGCGCCCAGATGCGACGCATGTATGAAGATTTGTTTAAGAGAGATGCCTCCGATGTCTAAATTTGGTGACATCCATTATACCCATTGCTGGCTGAACCAGAAGGAAGAAATGGAGAAAGGAGCCGCAAATGAGTGAGAAGTTAGTTGAGATCGAACATTTACAGCAGTATTTCCCTGCCGGCGGTTACGGCAAGAAAAAGAAATATATTCAGGCTGTGGACGATGTTTCCTTTACCATTGACCGGGGAGAGACCCTGGGGCTGGTGGGAGAGTCCGGCTGCGGCAAAACCACCACGGGGCGGACGCTTTTGCGTTTATATGAACCGACGGGGGGGCGCTTCGTTTATGACGGAGACGTCATTTTCGATGTGGAAAAGAAGGTTTTCGCGGATATGCTGCCCTACCGGAAACGGATGCAGATCGTATTCCAGGACCCTTATGCAAGTCTTGATCCCCGTATGACCGTGGGCGATATCGTGGGCGAAGCCATCGACGTTCATAAAATGGCGGCCAGCAAGGAAGAACGGTATGAGATTATCATAGAGATGCTGCGCAGGGTAGGTTTGAATTCCGAGCATGCCAACCGGTATCCCCATGAGTTTTCCGGCGGGCAGAGACAGCGTGTGGGTATCGCCAGGGCTCTGGCGGTGAGGCCGGAGTTTATCGTCTGCGACGAGCCGATTTCCGCCCTGGACGTGTCGATCCAGGCCCAGGTCATTAACATGTTTGAGGATCTGCAGGAGGAGATGGGGTTGACCTATCTGTTCATTGCAC
>CAJUPT010000095.1 GCA_910588405.1 uncultured Lachnospiraceae bacterium
TCATCGGATACGGACAACTTTACCATAATTCTGTTATCCATCTCAAACCCTCCTCATTACTGTTACAACGTTTTACACCATAACCAAAATATATTTCCTTTACTTTATCAAATTGGCATATCTTAAAACTTGTGTGAATATTATTCACCTTTTTGGCTTTTCTATATCTGTATATACTTTATAGGCCAATAATGGATAATTCTTTTTCTCTCTCCACTATAAAAAATCCTTGTATTTTTACAAAATGTATTGTAGAATAAGAACAGACATAAATATGAACAAATTGTTAACATGCACGTTTTCACTAATAAAAAGCCTTATGTCAGAATATTCTGATAAATACCCCCTAAAAATAGGTCTTGAAACCCTTGATTTTCCTGGTTTTTTTAAGGATAGGGTAGAAATGGGATTAGCCCGGCTCAGGGCATTGACACAAGATGTTTCTTCTGGCTTAGATTCAGAGGTTTCCTGTAGAAATGGAATTAAAAATCATTACCCTCTGAAAGAACTGATAATTCCTCTCCTTAAATAAAAAAAGTAACACCGACCACTACAGTATTACTTACAATCAAATCATCCATATTAATTTCAAAATCCCCAAAAAACTTTTTATGCAAATTTAACAAAGAGAAAATGTCGGGAAGATGGTAACACAGGGTGGCTCGTGTTACCATCTTCTCGACATTATAAAAGAAATAACGAGATTCTATAATTCTGGTTTCGTAATTTCTAAGTCACATCTACCTTTTACTCCCCGCCTTAAAATTATAAACAGGCTTCAATAGTTCTGTCACTTCCACGGTATCCTTAATCTGTCCCGCAATTTCGTCCATGGAACGGTAGGCCGCAGGAGCCTCGTCCAATGTATCCGCCCCTATACAGCTGCTGTATACCCCTTTCATATCCTTTTTAAATTCCGACACCGTATACCGGTTTTTCACATCCTCCCGCTTCAACTTCCGGCCGGAGCCGTGGGGAGCTGAGCAATTCCATTCCTCATTGCCTTTGCCGACACCCAGGATGATTCCGTCTTTCATATTGATTGGAATAATGACACTTTCACCTTTACGGGCAGAAACGGAACCTTTCCGGAGTATACCTGTATCATCCAGATAATTATGGGGCGATGAAAATTGCTCTGCTGCTTTCCACTTCATTCCTTTTAAAATCTCCCTGACGATAATCTGCCTGTTCCAGTCCGCATAATCTTGGATAACCCGCACATCCTCCAGATATTCCTTTTTATACGCTCCTTCCAGATAGATCATATAATATGGAACATCCTTCCCCTGCTTTTTCAGGCACTGGGAAGCCAGCTTCGTATAGTGTTCCGCCACTTCCTCCCCCAGATGCCGGCTGCCGGTATGTACGACAAGATACATAGCGCCGTCGGTTCCTTTATCCAATTCTATAAAATGATTGCCTCCTCCCAGCGTGCCTAAACTCCGTTCTGCCTTCTGCCTGTTTATATGGCCGATACAGTGCAGCCCGTCAAAAGAAAATTTCTCCGCCATATGATGCGGATTTTTACGTATATCAAACCCTGACGGCACATTTTCTCTGATAACCTTGTCCAGCTTTTGAAACTCCGCACTTGTTTTATTCAATTTTACGCAGGTCATCCCACAGCCGATATCCACGCCCAAAAGCTGAGGAATCACCCTGTCCATTACTGTCATAGACAGCCCGATCGGACCCACCTTGCCGGGATGGATATCCGGCATCAGACAGATTCTGCTGCCCGCCGCAACTTCATTGTCACAGATCATTTTCACCTGTGCCTCTGCGTAAAGCTCCACATCATCCGTAAATATTTTCGCTTCGGCATAAATGCCCTTTATTATTTTCATACTATTGATTATTCTCCTTAATTACTTCAAAATCAAATAAAATTTAAAGATGCTGTTCGTAGCAGCTCTTCCTTTTACAAATCATGATAGCTCTGGCAAGACAATCATAGCATGGCCCTTCAGGATTCGCAAGCAATCTTTCGCAGGAATAAAATCAGGAAACATTTCATATAATTGAGTGTACATTATTGACACTATGTACACTTTTGATATAATGGAGGCATAAAGGAGATGATCGACGTGCTAATGGAGCAGGCTACAAACGTAAGAAAACAATGGAGTTCTGTATGCGACAGTGTGATTCATGATAAACCTCAATTTATTAAACGTACCAGAGATAAAATGTGGCTTTCCAGTTTAGATACGATATATGAAATTCTGCAGGCATATCAATTTTCTGCTGCAAAATATATCGAAGATGACCACTCGATTACACTTTCACTCAATGAAATTGATTTGGTGGAAAACGGTCGGAATGAACAGGAGGCTCGTCTTAACCTCGGAAAAGCCATCCTGGATTATTCTCTTGATTATTATAATGAATATGAACTGTACTCGCACAGTCCAAACAGAAAAGGGCATATTCCATATATATTTAAAGCATTAATTATAGATGATCCAAAAAAAATAGGAGATATGGTGCAATGCCGCGATGGAGAGAACTAAAGAGATTTTGCGACAGAGACGGATGGGAATTATATAAAAATACCGACCACTATTTTTACCGAAAAACAGATCAGGCCGGAAATATCAAACTTACAAAAGTCTCCAAAAGCAGCGGTGAAATTCATCCTCATATGTGGAAGGAAATATTAAAAAAACAATTGCAGGTTTCACAGGAATATTTTAACAATAAAATATAGTGGTTTTAGAACGAGACGGATAGATACAAATTACACTCCTTCTTTCGGTTACTCACTTCTATCACCACCGCTCCCCATCTAAACACCTGGCTCCCATAGATAATCAGATACCCCAGCCCTGCGTCCGCCGCCAGAAACTCGCCGATGATCACGCCCACCAGGCATAGGCCGATATTCACCTTCATCTGGCTGATCAGAACGGGAACTGACCGGGGCAGCAGAACCTTTCTGAGCACATCCCATTTACTTCCCTTTAACGTATAAATCAGTTTGATCTGTTCCGGGTCGGCCTCCTGAAAGCTGACGGTCAGAGTCAGAATAGAGCCGAACACGGCGATCAGAATCCCCGTCACGACAATGGTCTTCGGATTGCTCCCCAGCCAGACGATCAGCACCGGGGCCATGGCAGATTTGGGCAGGCTGTTTAACACCACCAGATAAGGCTCCAGAATCTCATACAACCCCCGGTTCCACCACAGAGCCATGGCCAGCAGCAGGCTGAACAGCACCACGAAAAAAAAGCTGGCCAGCGTCTCCGCCAGCGTGATTCCGGTATGCCGGAAAATAGAGCCGTCCGCGGCCATGCCCATGAAAGTATGGTACATCCTGACAGGACTGCTGAAAATAAAATCGTCCAGAACACCTGTTCTGGCCGCCAGCTCCCACAGAATGACCAGCAAAATAAAAATAAGCAGACGGAAGCCTCTCACCCTCTGCCTGTGCCTTTTCAGACCGGAAAGATATGCCGCCTGAGCGGCCGATATATTATTCATGGCCCTTCAACTCCTCCCAGATCAGATTGAAATACTGATAAAACTGCTGATCGCTGCGCCGCTTTAGAGGCGACAGCCCTTCGTCGAAGGACAGCCGAATATCTGCTTTCACCCTGGCCGGACGACTGCTTAAAACAATGACCCGGTTCCCGAAGCTGATGGCCTCCGACAGATCATGCGTGACCAGAACGGCTGTTTTTCCGGCTTCTTTGATAATCATGGCAATATCGTCGCATACCTCCAGCCGGGTCTGATAGTCCAGGGCGGAAAAGGGCTCATCCAGCAGCAGCAGATCCGGATGCAGCGTCATCGTGCGGATCAGCGCCGCCCTCTGGCGCATTCCCCCGGACAGCTCGGAAGGCCTCACATCCTCAAATCCCTCCAGCCCGTAGGACTTTAACAGCTGGGTGGTATAGGCCAGGCTGTCCGGCGTCTGTGCCTTCTGGATTTCCAGCCCGAGGCATACGTTTTTAAAGATATTTCTCCACTCAAACAGATGATCCTTCTGGAGCATATATCCGATTTTCACGTCAGACTCATCCGGGGGATGGCCGCCCACCAGGATACTTCCTTCCTCAGGCTTCAGCAGGCCGCAGATCAGGGACAGCAGCGTGGATTTGCCGCAGCCTGACGGGCCTACAATGGACACAAATTCACCTTTTTCTATGGAAAGACAGAGATCTGTCATGGCAGGCAGCTCGCCCTGGGGAGAATGGTACGCGTAACTGACATGATTCAGTGCAAGAAAAGAGTCCATATTCATCCTCCTTAGGTTTTATACTATATTGTATGGATAAAACCATAAAAAGTGTGTGAATATGGACCGGGGCAATCAGTCAAATATCCAGTCTTTCTCCTCCGTACCGGGGAAAAATGCCTGAGGGCTACGAAAAAGGCCCGGTTGAAATACATCCGGAACCTTTAAGTCATTCGGCTTTCTATCGCTGGAATCACCCTTTTTCTCTTTCGCTGCATGTGGAGGCAAAAGAAGAAAAAAATATTGAAAAATAATGCCCCCTTTTCCCTTCCGGCTGCGAATCCATTAAGAAAAGATTCTGACACCGCGTTGCTGATCATAATGATCATGAAGCAGTAACCGCCGTACGACCGGAGGAAAAGGGAAAGTGGATATTCGCAGAGAAATGGAACGGCTGACCGACAGAGCCGTCTGTGTACCTGACACAGAACGGCCGGAGGTGCGCTGGCTCAAAGAACAGTATCAGATATTTATACATGTGAACAGCGTCCGCAGCAAGAAGGATGCGGACGCCCTGTTGATCGGACTGCTGCAGCTTTTTGACAGAACATGGATACGCAGAAACGGAAGCGATCACACCCGGCAGATACAGGAGGCTCTGCGGATACCGGACAAGCTTCTCGCCCGGCAGGGACAGCGTCATATGCGTTTTATGCTTTTTAAAGCGCTGGAGACTTTGTAGCGGCCGGCCCGCCCGTTACTTTTCAGCGATTTTCCGCTGCGAAAAGAAAGTGTAGTGACCGCATTTTAGCGTGCCAGCAGCCACGCTAAAATGTGGTCTGCCTGCTGGAAGCGTCCTGAAGCGACCAGATCCTCAATCTCCTGCGGGCTATGCTTTATAACATTTAAAAATTCCATCTCATCTAAGGACTGACCGGACACCTTTCTGCAGTTTGCCGCCATGAAAAGATATGCATAATTATCGGCTATGGTTGCATTGGAGGGTACCGTAAGCAAATGACGCCACTCGTCGGATTCATACCCCGTTTCCTCCAGAAGCTCCCGCTTTGCCGCTATAAGGGCATCCGATACGGATAAATCGCCTGGTTTTCCGTATTCCCTGGCTTCTCCGCATTTCCCGCTGTCCTTGCGCTCTATTCCTCCCGCCGGAAATTCCGTCGTAACCTCTTTGATCCCCTGCCTGAACTGCCGGACACACAGATAATTCCCATCCTCATCCGAAGCCACAATGACCACATAATCCCTGCGGGTATAGCTGTAAAATGGTTCATAGATACTTCCGTCCGGAAAACGATATGCGGATTTTCTGAAATCGATCCACTCATCCTGAACGATATGCTCCGTGCTGATTTCCTCCCAGACCAGCGAGTCTTTTTCATCATCCTTTTCTTTTCTCAAATTTCTCATGCCTTTCTCAACATATCTTGAATATAGTCCATGAAGCCTCTTTCCGTTTCGATAGCCGGCGCATCTTTTATTACGAAGTATCCGGCCAAATGTGCCGGTGGCACATTTGGTCGGATTTCACAGACGGTTTCTCTCATCTCTGCCTTTTCTCTTTTTCGTACACAGCCTTCCCGCCTAACACCGTCATCTCCACCTGGATATCCCGGATCTTCTCCGGAGGAACATTTAAAATATCCTCTGACAGCACCGCCAAATCCGCCAGGAACCCAGGCTGAATCTGCCCTTTCCTATCCTCCTCAAAGGAAAGATAGGAACCGCCCCTGGTATACAGATACAGCGCCTCCCTGGCTGTCAGCTTTTCCTCCGGATGCCAGCCATCCTCCGGCATCATCTCCCCGTCGGTTCGGTTGACCGCATCGTGGATACCCGACACCGGCGAGTAGGATTCCACCGGCCCGTCGGAACCGGCGCCCATATGGATACCGGACTTTAAAAGGGATTTCCACCGGTATCCCCAGGGCTCCCGCTCTTCCAGCCGGGAGGCTGCCAAAGGATAATCAGAGATGGCAAAGCCGGGCTGGATGTCGGCTCCGATCCGGCTGTCCGCCATCCGCCGAATCAGCACATTATCCACAAACTGGCAGTGAACCACCCGGTTGCGCAGATCCTTTCCGTCAGACCGGTAAGCCTGTTCAAAAGCGGTAACGCTCTGCTCCACCGCCCTGTCCCCGATGGCATGACAGGCCACCTGCATCCCGGCTTTATGTGCCGTCAACACTACTTCGTCCAGCTCCGGCTGGGCATAAACCGCAATGCCTCTGTTTCCAGGATCATCGCCGTACTCCTCCCGCAGGCTGGCTGTCCTGGCTCCTAGAGAGCCGTCCAGAATCAGTTTGATATTCCCGATCTTAAAATAGTCGCTGCCGTCCCCGGTGCGCAGTCCCCTGTCCAAAAACCTTTTTAAGACCTCCGGCCTGGCGGCCTGGACTTCCTCCCATACCCTTACGTTCAGCCGGCCTTCCTGCTCCAGCTGCCGGTAAGCGCACAGAATATCCTCCAGCGCTCCGCCCTCTAGGTCATCAGTGTGCACTGAAGTAACGCCATACTGGTTTACATGCCGCGCGGCGTCCACAATGGCTTCTTTTAATGCCGCGACACCCGGTTTTGGAATCCGCATTTTAAACTGATCCAGCGCCACCTCCCGCAAAACGCCGGTAATCTCCCCCTGCCCATCCAGGTCGATGACGCCGCCGGAAAAACTGGTGTGGGCATCAAACCCCACCCTTTGGAATGCCATAGTATTCGCTGTCCCCACATGGCCGCACACCCGCTGAATCAAAATCGGATGGCAGGTGGAAATGGCATCCACAACCCGGATATCAGGCAGTACCGGTTCGGAAAACCGGTTATGGTCAAAGCCGTCTCCCAGTACCCATGCTCCCTCGGGAACCTGATGCTCCTTTATATATGCCCGCCCTGCTTCCACCAGTTCCTGCACAGACCTCACTCCTCTGAGATCCAGGTTCCGAAAGCTCTGCCCGGTCAACAGAAGATGGCAGTGGCTGTCCTGGAAGCCCGGAACCAGGCATCTCCCATGTAAATCCACCATCCGGCAGTTTTCCTCTGCCAGATTTAATATTTCTTCATCATCCCCCACAGCCTGTATCAGATTCCCGGATATTGCTACGGCGGAAACTTTCGTTTCCGCCGCATCGTCAGCCATGGTATGGACAATACCGTTATAAAAAATCAAATCTGCCATACCCGCTCCAACCCTTTCCGATTATTCTGCCGGACGGATGTCCTTAAAGAACATGTTCCAAAGCCATGACGGACTCATTGTATAGCCAGTGAAAGCTTTATTCATCGTCGCCTGCCTGTTGGGATAGGTAAGGAATACATAAGGAGTATCCGCATTGACCTGATCCATCACCGCAAACAGATCCTGGTTGCGGGCTGCGTCATCCAGGCTTGCCGACTGCTTCTTGATCAGGGCATCCACCTCATCATTCTGATATACGGCGGAATTGGAACCGCCCTCGCCTGCGTTGTAGGCGGCGAACAGAGGCTCGATATTGCTGGCCACATCGGGATAATCTGCTTCCCATCCGGCCATAATCATATCATAATCCCGGTTGCCGTCCGCATCAAATATACCGCCGAACTGGTAGCTGGTATGCTCGTCTGCGGAAACCTTCACCAGCTCCATATTAATGTTCAGTTCTTTCAGATATTCCTGAATGGCCAGCGCCATCGAGTAGCGCATGGAATCCTCGGAAATAATCATCGTGCAGTCAAAGCCTCCCGCATAATCGGACTGAGCCAGATAATTCTTCGCCTCCGTCACATCATACGTGCATGCCTCCGCTCCTTCCACATAGCTGATCCACTCGTCGGGATTGATCGTAAACAAGGTAGCGCTGTTGGGCATGCAGCCGCCCTCCTGGCCGGCATCCTTTACGATATTGTCATGGATGGACTTCAGGTCGATGGCGGAAGCCACGGCCTTGCGCACATTTACATCGTTAAAAGGCGCCCGCTCCGTATTGAAGGCCAGGAATACGACGCCCATGGTCTCTACGTCCTGTACGTTCAGGTTTTCATCTGCTTTTAAGGTATCCAGCAGGTCAGCAGGCGTATTGGCCGTAAAGTCTACCTCTCCGGTCTGCAGCGCTGTCACTCTGGTGGTATCCTCGGGGATAATCTTAAATACCAGGGTGTCCATAGCAATCGTCTGGTTCTTATCCCAATAATTTTCATTTCTTTTCAGCACGATTTCCTGGCCGCTTGTCCAGCTGTCGAACACATAGGGGCCGGTTCCCATCAGGCCGCCCTCTGCGGTGCCAAAGCTGTCCTGATTAGCCTCATAGTGAGCTTTGCTGATCACATGTCCCGCCGTGGTAGCCATAATGTACTTCCAGGACGCGGAAGCCTCTTTCAGATGTATGGTCAGCTCCCAATCTCCGGTCTGCTCTACCGATTCCACATTGTCAAACATCCAGAGCAGGTAGGAAGCCGTGTCGGGGTTCATGATTCTCTCGATAGAGAACAGCACGTCGTCCATAGTCATAGGGCTTCCGTCAGAAAATGTAACGTCATCCCTGATCTGGTACACGTAAGTGGTTTCATCGGTCGCCTCCCAGCTGCTGGCAAGCTGGGGAATCAGCTCATTGTTCTCATCAAAGGTGAGCAACCCCTGGGTAATCTGGTTTACCACGGGATTTGTGGTAAAGTCATAGGCAAAGGCCGGATCAAGCGCCACGATATCGCTGTCCAGCGCAATCGTAAAGGTGGTCTTTCCCTCTGCCTTTCCCTCTTCTTTTCCGGCATCGGCAGCTTCCGTCTGGCTCTCCCCGGCCGCTTTGGTATCCGACGGCTTGTCATCCTTGCCGCCGCAGCCGGCCAGCAGGGAAACAGACAATGTCAGCGCCAGAAGCATGGCAAATAGTTTCTTCATAGTTTTCTCCTCCTGATTTTAATCTCTCTATGCATGAACGCAGATCCTGCGAAGCCTCATGCATATATAATTTATATCAAAGCCTGGTGTATTGTCTGGTTCATATCTGGTAAAACTCCGCAGAATATTTTTCCGAGAGTGCTGTTTCACAAACGTAGGCGTAGCGGTGGCTACGCCGAGGCTTGTGGAGCAGTGCTATCAGGAAAATAGACAAGGAGGTTTGCCTGAATAT
>CAJUPT010000096.1 GCA_910588405.1 uncultured Lachnospiraceae bacterium
GGCAAATCGCCGTGGTTATGAGCTACCTGAAATCCGTATACATGATTTCAGACACCCGTATGTCAAGCACAAACTAAAAAATTTATCAGATTATTGGCCGGACAGGTTATCCGCAAAGGACAAACCCGCCCGGCCAGTCTTTTTGCTTTCATTTCAGGTGCTTTTTATGCTGTCGCAATCCCTGAATCCATAATCGGATTCACAAAACCGTCTGCCACTGTACAGAGGCGGACTTCGTTCTGCTTGAGGAAGTTCCAGTATCGGATCATGTCCTCAGTGTGCCGGCAAAGGCGATTAAGATTGAATACAAGAACGATATCCACCAGATGTTCTTCAACTGCCCGGTTTACTTCCAGCAGGCCGGGACGGTCAAAATTTATGCCATTCTGTATATCTCTGGAAATTCCCATGATAGATAATCCATGCTCCGCTGCATATTCTTCAAGGCGATACCTATGTGTTTCCAGCAGTTCTTCACTCATATTACCGCCTTTATCTATGCGACAGTAAAGCCATACTTTTTCTCTGTTCATTGTCAGCCTCCTTATTCCATTCAGGAAATCTCCCTGCAAAAATCTTTCATTTTCCATTCAATTTTTATCTGGCTGTCTGGGAATACGCTAATCCTTTCAATCAGCACATTAGCAAACGTCTCCGTCAGACCATCCGCGCCACTAATATCACTGGCAATGGATTTCAGCTGTGATTTTGTGTCGCTATCCATTTGCTTTTGGCTGATCTCCGCAGAGAGCGCGGAATGTGCCTGCTTCAGACGGTTTAATTCTTTATCACACACGGATTTCTGTTCCAGATAGCTGTCCTTGTCAATCTCTTTCAGAAGAAAGCGCTCATAAAGCAGGCGTTTTTCTGTCTGGCACTGCCGGATCCGGTTCTGGTATTCTGTCTGCTCCGCAAGCTGGACATCCAGGCCGCCGGCTACGGAAAGACTGTCAATGTTTAAAATAATGCCTGCCTGCTTTAAAAGGATTTCGTAGATCAGGCTTTCCAGTTCCGCTTCCAGGATCCGCATACCGTGGCACGGCGACATGCTGTCAACGGAAGTATAACGGCAGATAAAATAGGGTTTTTTAGCCGGTATGCGTCCCATGGCGTGTTTACAGCATCCGCAGAACACTTTGCCGCGCAGGGGATACTGGTGTACCTTCCTCTTGACGCTCTTAAAATGCAGCAGCTTTGCCTGAACCTGCTCATATGTGGATTTATCAATAATGGGCGGATGGTGGTCAGGGATTTTAAACCACTCGCTTTCATCTTTTAAATGGAGGCACCTTCCGCCGATCTCCCTTACCTTCCGTTTTCCCATGATGTAAGTGCCTGCATAGCGTTCATCGCCTAAAATCCGCAGGATTGTGGTACGCTGCCATATTCCCTGGCATCTGGAAACATCATGGTAATGTTTTCCTTTGGACGCTTTATATTCGCCCGGAGTGACTATCCCTTTTTGGAAAAGCACTTCGGCTATCTGGTGGGCGTCGTGTCCGTCAAGGGCCATCTGGAAAATCAGACGGACGTTCGGTGCGGTTTCTTCATCAATTTCCATCCTGCCATCTGCCCCTTTCTGATAACCATAAGGGCAGACAACACTCTGGTATTCCCCGCGCTTCATTTTTACATATTTGGCCGTTCTTGTTTTTACAGACATATCCCGGCTGTAAAATTCACTGATCAGATATTTTACAGCCATGCCGATACCGCCGGTATCACCCTGGTGCTGTGCGCTGTCAAAACCGTCCTCAATAGAGATAAAGCGGACGCCGAATACCGGGAATACGCGCTCCATAAAGTATCCTACTTCAATCATATTGCGCCCGAATCGGGAAAAATCTTTTACGAGGATGCAGTGGATCTCCCCTGCCCGTACCCGGTCAAGCAGTTTCTGGACTGCCGGACGTTCAAAATTGGTTCCGCTGTGTCCGTTGTCGATAAATTCTTCCACCTGGGCATTTGGGATCCCTTCCATATCGTCCGCATAGCTGTGAAGCAGGGCAAGCTGGCTCTGGATGCTCAGGCTGTCCACCTTTAAATCCTCAATCGAAAGCCGCACATAAAGGGCGATCACATAATCCATGGAAGCATTATTCATGTGCCAGCACCTCCCGCACTTGTTCAAAGCCGCATCTGAAGCGGAAAACGATCTCAACATTCTGCCGATCCCGGACAATGACTTTTTCAATCAGTTCATCCACAAGACGCGCTGTAAGCTTTGTATTGCCGTCAATCATGGCCAGCTTTTTGGCAAGGCTGGAAAATTTGTGCAGCTGTTTCTGCAATTCTTTCTGCTGCTCATCCAGAGCCTGCGCCTGCGCCATATCAGCCGTTATACGGCTTTCATAATCCTGCTTCAGTTCCGCATATTCCCCGCTGGTCAGTATGCCCGTCACAAGGTTCTCATAGAGGCTTCGGAGGAAGCTTCTGTTTTGTTCCACTGACGCAAGGAGGCGTTTCTGTTCCTTCTCTGCCGAGGCTTTCCGTTCTGCTATTCTGGGATCCTGCTCTTTCAGGCGTAAGTTATTCCCGATAACAGTTTCTGCTTCCTTCATGATGTAAGCAAGGATAATATCAAACAGGTCGGTTTCCTTTAAACATACGCCGGGGCAGTAGTCTTTGGCAATCCTGCCGTTGGAGATGCAGTGGAAATAATATACCCCATGGGAGCGTTTGCGGTGGAGGTTCTTTCCGCAATGGCCGCAGAAGATACGGCCGCGCAGGACATTTTCTGTATAAGGGATACCGGTCTGATCTCTGCTTTTTTCGGCTGCCTGCCTGCGCAGTTCCTGAACCTTTTCAAATAATTCACGGCGGATCAGCGGCTCATGGGTATCACGCACAACGATCCATTCCTCCGGCTCCGTTGGAACCTGTTTGTGGCCTATTGTTTTTGTTTTTCCCTGCACCATATCGCCGACATAAACTTCATCGGCAAGTATTTTTGTTATCGTCCATGTCTGCCAGTTCCCGCTTCCCATCAGGCGGCTTGGTTTGATCAGGCCGCATTTCACCAGATAAAATCCGGGAGTGATGATCCCCTGCTCATTCAGCCGTGTGGCAATCCTGTTCAGGGATACCCCGTCTGCCGCCCATTGGAAGATGTCACGGACAGCCGGCGCGGTTTCTTCATTCACGATCAGCTTGTGGCAGTTCTCCGGATCTTTGCGGTAGCCATAGGGAGGACGTGCGCCGACATAATCGCCGGATTTCATGCTCTGGCGGGTCTGCGACCGGACTTTGCGGCTGATGTCGGCGGCGTATGCCTCGTTTACCATGTTTTTGAACGGCAGGATAATATGCTCCCCGCTGTTCTGGTCTGCTTCACTGTCATACTGGTCATTGACGGCGATAAAACGTACCTGCCGGACAGGAAAATATTTCTCGATATAGTAGCCGGTGTCTATCGTGCTTCGCCCCAGTCTGGATAAATCCTTAACAATGATACAGTTAATCTTACCGGCCTCAACATCTGCTAACATCTGCTGGAAAGCCGCACGTTCAAACGTCCGTCCGGTTATCCCGTTATCCGTGTAGATCCCGGATACCTGGATATCGGGGTGGAGAGCAGCAAAGGATTCCATAATCTTCTTCTGTGTTTCCAGTGAATCCCCGCGCTGCCCGTTAAACTCCACGGAAAGGCGTATATAAAGGGCGGCCTTCCATACTTTCATGCCAGTTTTTACGGCAGGTGTCTGTGCGGTATTTTTTCTGCTTTTCCGTGCCATTTATACGGCCTCCTTTCCCCTGGTGTTTTGTCCGGGCAGCGGTGCGGCGGCATGGGCCGAGAGCCGTTCCACAACCGCCTGGTATTCCATCTGGTAGCGGAATGTAATCTGGAGGTCGTCTTTTTCCAGAACGCGGATCGACTGTATCAAAGCGATCACAGCCCTCCGGTCAATTTCTTCCATGCCGGAAAACCGCTTAAAATGCTGGATCCACCGTAAACGGTCATGGGAGCTTCCTTTTACAGCGTCCATTTCCTCCCGGAGTTTAGAAGCTGCTTCTTTCAAGCGGCTGATATCCGCATGGTAACTGTTTTTCAGAGATTTATATTCTTCCTTATCCAGCAGCCCCGTCACGAAGTTTTCATACAGGGTGGACTGGAAGCGTGTCAGGCTGGCGAGCTGTTCCTCATTTTCCATAAGCCGGGCCTTATATTCAGCCACCAGTTCCTGATTGACCTGTTCTTCACTGATGTCCCGCAGCAGCTCTTCCAGGGAAACCACATTCCCGATGTGCGCTTTCAGGCTTTCCGTAATGCAGTCTGTCAGATCCTGTTCGCGGAGCATGACCGGGTGGGTGCAGCCGTTCTTTTTCCCGGTCGGGCAGTAATAATAAAAATATTTGCCATTCTTGTAAGGTACTGTTTTCCGCGTCATGCGGGCACCGCAGGAGCCGCAAATCAGGATGCCGGAAAAAAGATATACTTTATTGCCATTGGGTGCGGTGCGCGTGTCAAGCCCCAGGATCTTCTGCACAAGGTCATAATCCTGCCTGCGTATAATCGGCTCATGCGCGTTCTCTGTCCGTATCCATTCCGCAGAAGGCTTCTCAACCAAATCTTTTACTTTATGGTTGTAGGTGGTCTGCCGCCCCTGCACAAGTGTACCGGTATAAGTTTCATCTTTCAGAATACGGATAATTGTGGTAGCCGACCACTTCGTTTTTTCCTTGTCAGTAAAGCCGCCGCTGGGATGGGGAAGCCCCCTGCTTTCCTTATAGGCCAGCGGGGAGAGTATGCCGGACTGGTTCAGGCTTTCCGCGATTTTAGCGGCGCTGTAGCCGTCTATCTTCTTGCGGAAGATATCCTGCACCACTTTGGCGGCAAAACTGTCCACAATCAGCTGATTGTGGTTTTCCTTTGATTTCTGATAGCCGTATATAGGGCAGGCTCCCACAAAGTCGCCATTTTTCCGCTTCGTCAGAAGGGCGCTCCGGGTTTTTACAGAAATGTCATGGCAGTAAGCGTCATTCAGGATGGTTTTCAAAGAAATATTCAAGTCATCGCCATTGTTTTCATGGGCGGTATCTATCCCATCCGTGATCGCTATAAAACGGACGCCGTAAGCCGGGAATATCTGGCGGAGGTAGCGGCCTGTTTCTATGTATTCGCGTCCAAGGCGGGAGAGGTCTTTTACGATTACGCAGTTAATTTTCCCCTCCCGTATGTCCTGCATCATGGCCTGGAACTGGGGCCGGTCGAACAGGATTCCGCTGTAGCCGTCGTCTACATGTTCCGATACAAGCTCGATTTCCGGATGCCCTTTCAGGAAATCTTCAATCAGTTTTTTCTGGTTGGTAATGCTGTCGCTTTCGTTCTCCCTGTCCATGGAGTAGGAAAGCCGCAGGTATTCCGTTGCTCTGTATTCAGGCATTAAAAAATCACTCCTTTTCTTTTTACGGACTTCCCCCATAAATCAAAGAGTGATTCGGATTTGCCTTATTCAGTTTATTCTTTTTCCAGTTCCGATGATAGCATAATCCCATGGGAAAGTCAACGCTTTAAAGCGTCAAATTAAAATCCGTTTCAGACAGTCCTCCAGCGAAGCACCGTTTTCCGCGAATTGCGCCCGGACGGTAAACCTGCCGCACTTGAAACAGTAGGGGTTTTTGATCTGCCGGATAAATTCGGCAACTCTTTCCTCTCTGGTAAGATTTTTGTCTACGGATACGTCCCTGATGTCAACAAGGGGCGCAGTATCCATACTTGCTGTTTCCTTCATATCCATACCTCCGATCTGATTACCCACGGAAGCGGTAAGGGAGTTTCCTGCCCCCACGCTGTCCGTTATACTTCTCTAAAATGACACGGGCGAAACGGAGGGCTGTGTTGCTTGTGGAAAAATCTGCCCGTCCCCGGCGGTTGATTTCGTCCGGGTCGCACTGGGAAAGCCGGGAGACAAAGGTCTTGTCGTTTAACTCTGTGTCATAAGTTTTTATGAAGAGCGCCATGCCTGCCAGAACAGCAGCGGTCAGGGAACGCGGATCCCCCTCCCAGGTGTCCCAGAGAAGCTGCAACATGCGGGTGAAGGACGCCCCACCCAGCAGCCGGTAAGCGTTCACCAGCGCACGGGTTGACACGATCTCCCCGGTCTTTCCATGGCTTTTTCCCAATGCCCATATAAAGCCGCAGTTTTCGATCAGCCGCTTGACTTCCGTGATCTCCGCGTCCGCCCCGGATTCCGCCAGTACGTTCGTGGACTGTGACAGGCTCAGGCGTTTCTTGGCCTTGTCCAGTTTGTAGCACAGATCGGCTTCCTGCTCATAGGTCAGGCCGTCATAGACCTTGCAGTCCACCATGACGCCCCGCCCGCCGTTCATCCGGCGCATGGCAGAGATGCGGTGCTGACCGTCCACTACATAGAATTTACCGTCGCGGAAGCTGACCGTGATCGGGTCAAGGAGCCGCTCGTCCCATTCCCGGATCAGCCGGTCAACCTCCTTCGGGTTTACCGGGCGCTGGTAAGGCAGGCCGGAAGTCAGCCGGTCTGTATGGATAGAGCGCTCCACGCCGGGATTAGTGTACTCCGGGTCTGGCTGTGTCATCTGTTCTGGCTTTGGCTTTATCGGTTTGGTTGAATTTCGTTTTTTTCTGTAACTGCTCATGTCTTCATTGTCCTTTCTACTTTATGGAATAATTGTCCGGCGGCGGAACAGATGGAATCCGTCAGCTGGCGGAGATGGGAGAGCTGCTCCGGGCTGACAAAGGGAAATACCGCGTCATAATACGGGTCGCTGTACCAGCCGATCTCTTTATGGAATTTCCGGACAAATGCCTCATATTCTTCTAGGAAGCTGTCCGGGGTGCCGCTGCAATCTTTGTCCGGGTCTTTCAGTTCCGCTACCACATCTTTTAAACTGGCGGCAGGGGCTTTCTGCGAGACCGGCTGAGAAAGAGGAGCTGATGCCACAGATCCTGCCGCCTTTTCTGTCCGGTTTTCCGTTTCGGGCTGTCCTGCTGCTCCGGTCTCCGGAGCTTTAAGTCTTTCATTGCCGTCATCCGGTGTTGTCTCCCTCTTTCTGGTATATTCATCCACCGTGCGTATCTCTTTTGCGGCAAGGAGCGCGGCGGCTTCTTTCTGCTGTTCCGGTTTCAGATTAGAGAGCTTCATTGCAGCTTTTTTTGATATTTTTGTGTCTGTCCCTTTGATGATCTCTTTGGTTTCCGGTGTCAGGTTTTTTGCCGTCTGTATCTGCCGCCGGACGGTACGGGGTGCTACACCTAATTTGTCGGCAGTGTCATCAACAAATGATTTTGCCGGATCAAACGGACATTTTGTCCGTTTGATTTCTTTGCTTTTTCTGTCGCCTCCCCGCTTTGTTTCCGGGTGCAGTGTTTCATAAATTTCCTTGCGGCGCAGAAGCATCTCCCCATATTCCACGGGTGACAGGTCATTGCGTATAAAATTCTCGTCAATCTCCGCCAGTTCTGCCGCCAGCCCTTCCAGGCTGCTGACAGTGCATTCCACATCCGTCCATCCCAGTGCTTTCACTGCTTCCAGGCGGTGCAGCCCTGCGATCAGAAAATTCTCCCTGTCTATGGTCAGGGGATTCAAAAGCCCAAGCTCTCGTATGCTGTCTGTCAGTTCTTTTACATGCCCCATATCAAGGCTGCGCCTCCCTTCCCTTATCTGGATTCTCTTTATGGAAACCTGCATATAAGCGGCACCCCCTTTATTTTCCTTTTGTTTTATCTCAGTGCCTGCTGGATGAAACACCATGCGCCACAAGCCGATGTACCGCTATAGAAACGGATACGCCAGCAGCTTATGGCGGCAGGTCTTGCATCCCGCAAGAATCCGGCAGGCGCATTTTGCGTTGGCTGCCGGAGCTATCGCAAACAGGAACCTCCGGTCAGGACAAAGAATATGCCCTGTTCCTCGGTACGGGTTCCCATAATTCCATCAAATCTCATTCTTGTGCCGTATTATCAGGCGACGGGATCGCCCTGCTTCTCACCCCCGGCACGGGAATATCCAAGCCGCTTATGGTTAGTAAGCGCCATGATACCGACGGCAGGTGGCGGCAGGTGACTAAGCTGCCCAGGCCATGCCCACAGTATCCCCCTTTCACCCTGCGGTACGGGAATTTTCTGGTTCTCCACTCACTGGCGGCTCATGGCGGTTCCGGCATTACCAGTGCCGGTCACAGGCCCTCCGGGTTCCCGCTCGTACCTTTGATGTTATCTTATTGACGGAGCAGGGCAGGGAGGGGCAGAAGATAAGCCCTTTCCCCGTCCGTTCCCGCAGGCAGTCGTCGCGTCCGTGCCTGGGCCGCTTGCTTTACAGCCCCGCGCAGTGGGAGAAACTTGAATACTGATTATCCATGAACAGAAACTTGTCCTGTTGTTTTTCAATGTGCATGAAGAGGGAATAAAAATATCCCCTCATAAGGTTCGGTAACGAAAAAGCAGTTTGAAAACCAGATTTTTAAAAAAACTTTTTTAATTTTTCCAAAATCTTCTTTTTCCGCTTGTGGATAGCTGCCTGTGTGAGATTGTAAACCGCGCTTATTTCCCGTTCTGATTTCTCCAGATAGAAGATCTCATGGATCAGTTCCCTTTCTTCATCCGTCAGGCTCTGCAATGCCCTGTCCAGCGTTTCCAGCGTCTGTGCTTTTATTACAGCACCGTCCACCGGCTCGTCCGGAGCAGGGAAATCCCAGTCTGCTTCCAAAAGATGCTCATATGATGCTTCACGGCTGGGAACGTATTCTACCGTCTGTTTTTCCGGATCCACAACAAACTTTCCTTTTTTCAGCCGCTTCATAAAATACCGCTCTTTTTCTTCCGCATGTTTATATTCCCGGTAGACTTCCTCACTGACCTTCACGGGTTGTCCCTCTATGTATAAATAAAAATCCTTTTCTGCCATATATTCCTCCGAAATTCTGAAATGTTGACGGGTTTCAGAATCCCAGAGGCGGAGAACGGCATCTTGGAACAATGACAAGTTCCTGCATAAAACGACATGAAAAAAGCCGCGCCTGGCAGATACCAGACACGGCCGAAAATACATCTCGTCGTATTCGCTTTTTATGAACGCATTGTAATATAAAAATATCCGTATAGTTAGCGGCTATACGGATATGGCAAATTATATGTTTAATTGACAGAAAGACTGTTTTTTCGCA
>CAJUPT010000097.1 GCA_910588405.1 uncultured Lachnospiraceae bacterium
AATCTATGTCCTGCGCTTCACCACGCAGGAGCTGCCGCCCCAGCAGGAGAATGAGCTGGTGAAAAGGCTATTTGAGGCTGAAGTAACCGAGGTGAAGGACGGCACGGTGGAAATCAAAGGGATCGCCAGAGAGGCAGGCTCCAGAACGAAGATGGCTGTCTGGTCCAATGATCCAAATGTAGACCCGGTGGGTGCATGTGTAGGCTTAAATGGCGCCAGAGTCAATTCTATCGTGGATGAGCTGCGGGGAGAGAAAATCGATATTATCTGTTGGGATGAAAACCCGGCGGTATTGATTGAGAATGCCTTAAGCCCGGCTAAGGTAATCTGCGTGGTAGCCGACGAGGATGAAAAAACCGCTCAGGTGATCGTTCCGGATTATCAGCTTTCGCTGGCCATCGGCAAGGTGGGACAAAACGCTCGTTTAGCCGCCCGTCTGACCGGATTTAAGATCGATATCAAGAGCGAAACTCAGGCCAGAGAGTCCGGACTGTTAGAGGAATTGGGTCTGGATGATATGACAGGCGAGTATGAGGGCTATGAGGAGTATGAGGTTTTTGAGGATGATCCTTATTACGAGGATGAATTCGGCGATGAGGATTTCTATGGAGAAGGCGGAACGCTCGATGAGGAAGACGGAATGACCATGGAAGAAGTCGGCGAAGAGCCTGCATATGGAGAAGATGACACCGGAACGGCATATGCAGAGGAAGCCGGAGCAGATGCGGCGTATACGGAGGAAGAGGATACTGACGAGGAGATGTCATACGACGGGGAAAACCTGTAGTTCGGGGGAGGGTGGATATGAGCGTGAAACGCAAAATTCCGATGCGCCAGTGCATAGGCTGCCGGGAGATGAAAAGTAAGAGGGAGCTGCTTCGGATTCTCAGGACGCCGGAAGGACAGTTTGTGATCGATACCACCGGAAAGAAAAACGGAAGAGGCGCATATCTGTGCAGAAGTGAGGAATGCTTTGTGGCAGCAGAGAAAGCCAAAGGGCTGGAGCGCTCCTTTCAGTGTGCGGTGTCTGGAGAGATTTATAAAGAATTGCTGGAGGAGTTGAAGCATCTTGAAGCAGAATAAAATTCTTTCTCTGGCAGGTCTGGCGATGAAGGCCGGGAAGGTGGCAAGCGGAGAATTTGCCACGGAAAAAGCAGTGAAATCCGGTCTGGCCAGAGTGGTGCTGGTAGCGGGGGATGCCTCGGACAACACAAAGAAAATGTTTACCAATATGTGTGTTTACTATAAAGTGCCAGTGTATATTTACAGTGATAAGGAGATGCTGGGTGCTGCCATAGGCAGACAGTATCGGGCATCCCTGGCAATAACGGACGAAGGCTTTGCGAAAGCAATGATGAAAGAGATAGAACAGGTTGGAAGCGAGATGACGCAGCAAGCTGCGTCAGGAAGGAGGAAAGTATGGCAAAAATCAAAGTCAGTGAATTAGCAGTGCAATTAGATAAATCGAGCAGCGATATTATAGCCCTTCTCCAAAGCAAAGGCGTAGAGGCGACAGAGGATACGCAGTTGGAGGAGAATCAGGCGGCGGCGGTGAAAAGAGCGATGACGCCAAAAAAAGAAGGAGAGGGGATTAAGAAAAGGGCGTCTGTGGTATTTCGTCCGCAGAACAGCGCTCAAAACCGGGGAAAAGGCCAGAGCAGAGGCGGTCAACAGTCGTCTGGTCAAAGGAGACCAGCCGGTCAGAGCAGCCAGGGTCGGACAGTCGGACAGAGAACCGGCGTGAGAACCGTTTCAACGGTCAGACCGGTTCAGAAATCAGAGGATAAGGCGGCCGCCGTAAAGACAGTATCGCCAGTTGCAAAAGAAGAAAAAGTATTAGAGAAGTCTGTGACGGAGGCAGCAGAAGCTGTTATCTCCACAAAGGAGGAGTCAGCAGCTGTAAAAGCGACAGCAGCAAAGTCTGCGGCAGAGGTAAAACCGGCAGTTGAGCGTCCGCAGAAGGCGAAGACAGCGGCACAGGAGAAATCACAGGAAGAAAAACTTCAAGGTGAAAAGCTGTCCGGTGAAAAGATTCCGGATGAAAAAATACAGAATGAAAAGCTGCCGAGCAAGAAAACACAGAGTGAGAAATCTCAAAGTGAAAAGTCTCAAATTGAGAAGCCCCAGAGCGAGAAATCTCAGAGTGACAGGCCCCAGGGAGAGCGCCGCCAGGGTGACAGATCTCAGGGAGAACGCCGTCAGGGCGACAGGCCCCAGGGAGAGCGTCGTCAGGGCGACAGATCTCAGGGAGAACGCCGTCAGGGCGACAGACCGCAAGGAGAGCGCCGTCAGGGTGACAGACCTCAGGGAGAACGCCGTCAGGGCGACAGGCCCCAAGGAGAGCGCCGTCCGGGTGACAGGCCCCAGGGAGAGCGTCGTCAGGGCGACAGACCTCAGGGAGAGCGCCGTCAGGGCGACAGACCCCAGGGGAATCGTCCGGGTGACAGGACTCAGGGAAATCGTCCGGGCGACAGAAATCAAAACAACCGTCGTCCTCAGGGCGATCGTCGTTCCGCCGCTCCTTCCATGCTGAAACAGGATACTTTCGGAAAGCCCGGCCAGTCACAGAATGGAAAGGGCAATAAAAAACAGGAGAGTAAAGGACGGGATAAATTTGACAAGAAGGAAAAAGAAGGCTTCTTAAGTAAGTTAGACAAGATCGGAGCGAAAAAGGGTCAGAAATCTGCGCCTGCGGCGAAGCAGGCTCCGGCTGAAAAAGAGATTAAGACGCTGGTGCTGCCCGACAGCCTGACGATCAAAGAGCTGGCAGAGAAGATGAAGCTGCAGCCTTCCGCCATCGTAAAGAAACTGTTTATGCAGGGTAAAGTGGTTACGATCAACCAGGAGGTAGATTACGAAACCGCAGAGAATATCGCTGTAGAATTTGATTTCCTGTGCGAGCAGGAGGAAAAGGTCGATGTGATCGGCGAGCTGTTAAAAGATATTGAGGAAAACGAAGAAGAAATGGTGAGCAGACCTCCTGTAGTCTGCGTAATGGGTCATGTAGATCATGGTAAGACGTCTCTTCTGGATGCGATTCGAGAGACGAATGTAATCGCCAGAGAGGCGGGCGGCATCACCCAGCACATCGGTGCATATGTGGTGGAGATCAATGGTCAGCGCATCACCTTCCTGGATACGCCCGGACACGAGGCATTTACGGCTATGCGTATGAGAGGCGCCCAGTCCACGGATATCGCGATCCTTGTGGTGGCGGCAGACGACGGCGTTATGCCCCAGACCGTGGAGGCGATCAATCATGCGAAGGCTGCCGGCGTGGAAATCATTGTGGCCATTAACAAAATCGATAAGCCCAGCGCGAATATCGAGCGGGTAAAACAGGAGTTGTCTGAATATGAGCTGATTCCCGAGGACTGGGGCGGCAGCACCATCTTTGTCCCGGTATCCGCTCATACGAAGGAGGGCATCGAGAGTCTGCTTGAGATGATTCTTTTGGTGGCTGAGGTGAAGGAACTGAAAGCGAACCCTAACCGGAACGCGAGAGGTCTGGTCATCGAGGCAGAGCTGGATAAAGGAAAAGGTCCTGTGGCTACCGTGCTGGTACAGAAAGGTACTCTTCATGTGGGCGACTTTGTGGCGGCCGGCTCCTGTTTCGGTAAGGTCAGGGCTATGATCGACGACAGGGGCAGACGAGTAAAGGAGGCGACGCCCTCCACGCCTGTGGAGATTCTGGGTCTCAACGACGTGCCCAATGCCGGCGAAGTATTTGTGTCCACCGATACGGAGAAGGAATCCAGAAACTTTGCGGAGACCTTTATCAAGGTAGGCAGAGAGAAGCTTCTTGAGGATACGAAGGCGAAGCTGTCTCTGGATGATCTGTTCTCTCAGATCAAGGCAGGCAATGTAAAAGAGCTGGGCCTGATTATCAAGGCGGATGTGCAGGGGTCCGTGGAAGCCGTGAAGCAAAGCCTTGTGAAGCTGTCCAACGACGAGGTTGTGGTAAAAATCATTCATGGCGGCGTAGGCGCGATCAACGAATCCGATGTGACGCTGGCTTCCGCTTCCAATGCCATCATTATCGGTTTCAACGTACGGCCTGACGCTACGGCACATTCCATTGCGGAGCGTGAGAAGGTAGATCTCAGACTGTATAAAGTAATCTATCAGGCGATTGCGGATGTAGAAGCGGCTATGAAGGGTATGCTTGATCCGATCTTTGAGGAAAAGGTTGTCGGTCACGCGATTGTGCGGCAGCTGTTCAAGGCTTCCGATGTGGGAACCATTGCCGGTTCTTATGTGACGGACGGCAAGTTCTTAAGAGGCTGCCATTGCCGGATCAGCAGGGAAGGCGAGCAGATTTACGATGGCATGTTAGCGTCCCTGAAACGGTTTAAGGATGACGTGAAGGAAGTAGCAGCCGGATATGAATGCGGCTTGGTATTTGAGAAATTCAACGACCTGAAAGAGGATGACACAATAGAAGCATATATCATGGTAGAGGTGCCCAGGTAAGCATGAGAAAAAACAGCATTAAAAATATCAGAATCAATGCGGAGGTACAGCGGGAGCTGAGCAATATTATCCGCAGGGAGGTAAAAGACCCGAGAATCCATTCCATGACCTCCGTGGTTTCCGTGGAGGTGGCGCCGGATTTAAAAACCTGCAAGGCTTATATCAGCGTTCTGGGAACCGAGGAGGAAGCGGAAAATACGCTGGCCGGATTAAAAAGCGGCGTCGGGTATATCAGGAACCAGTTGGCCAAAGCGGTAAATCTGCGGAATACGCCGGAGATCACCTTTATTTTGGATCAGTCTATCGAGTACGGTGTGAATATGTCCCGGTTAATCAATGAAGTGACTGTTTCTGATCAGGAGAAGGCAGAAATGGCCGGAGACCTGGAAGAAATTGTTGAGGAGGGGCAGGATGGAGAAGATTGACCAGGTTCTTTCAGGATGCCGGTCAGTGGCCATTTTGGGGCATGTGCATCCGGATGGCGACTGTGTAGGCTCCTGCCTGGGACTATATAATTATATCCAAAAAAGATATCCTGCAATGGAAACGGATATATATCTGGAACCCTTTCAGAAAGAATTTGCCTTTCTGAAAGGGGCGGACCAGGTCCATTATGGGTTTGAGACTGAGAAAGTATATGAGCTTTGTATCGTCTGTGATGCCAGTGATCGGAAACGGCTGGGAGGTGGCGCGGAAATTCTTGACAGAGCGGGACGCACCATCAGTATCGATCATCATAAAACCAATACGGGATTTGCCGGCCTGACACTTATGCAGGCGGACATCAGTTCCACCTGTGAGCTTCTCTATGAGCTGATGGAGGAGGACCAGGTAGACCGTGAGATCGCAGCCTGTCTGTATACCGGTATGATTCATGACACCGGCGTGTTTAAATATCAAAGCGCGACGGCCAGAACAATGGAAATCGCCGGAAAGCTGATGGCCACGGGAATTCCTTTTACGGACATTATCGACAGAACATTTTATCAGAAAAATTACCGCCAGAGTAAGGCGATGGGGCAGGCTCTTTTAAACAGCAGCCTTTATGCGCAGGGGAAACTGATTTGCTCTGTGCTTACCGCCAAGGAGCTAGCGGGTTTTCAGGCTACTTCCATGGATATGGAGGGCATCGTAGAGCAGCTGCGGCTGGTGGAGGACGTGGAGGTCTCCGCGTTTTTATATGAAATGGAGCCGGAAACATTTAAAGCCAGCATGCGCTCTCGGGAATATGTGGATGTCAGTGAGATAGCCGCGGCCTTTGGGGGCGGCGGCCATGCCAGGGCGGCAGGGTGTACGCTGCATGGCAGCCGGGAGGAGGTCATGTGCCGACTATTAAATCGGCTGGAAAAGGAATGTTTGCGAGATGGCACAAAATAGAGCAAAGAACATAACAGACGGAATTCTGAATGTGTATAAAGAAAAAGGCTTTACCTCCCACGACGTTGTGGCCAAGCTGCGCGGAATTTTGCATATGAGAAAAATTGGCCACACTGGTACGCTGGACCCCGATGCCGAAGGTGTACTGCCGGTCTGCCTGGGCAAGGGAACTAAGCTGTGTCAGCTTTTAACAGATAAGGATAAAGAATACGAAGCGCTGCTGAAGCTGGGGACAGAGACAGATACCCAGGATACCTCCGGCCAGGTACTGGCTGAAAAATCGGTTCAGGTAACGCTGGAGCAGCTCAAGGCGCTGATTGGCAGCTTTGTGGGAGAGATTGAACAGGTTCCGCCTATGTATTCTGCCATAAAGGTCAACGGAAAGAAGCTGTATGAGCTGGCAAGGGCCGGAAAAGAGGTGGAGCGCCAGGCCAGACGGATCTGGATTTATGGGATCGATATCTGTCAAATTGCGCTGCCTTTTGCGCGAATTCGAGTTCGGTGTTCAAAAGGAACCTATATCCGTACCCTTTGCCATGATATCGGCCAGGCTGCAGGTTGTGGCGGCTGTATGGCAGAGCTGACAAGACTTCGGTCAGGACAGTTTTCCGTGGAGAATAGCCTGACGCTTGCACAGATTGAGGCACTTGTCCGGGAAGGCTGTCTGGATGATCATATTTTACCGGTGGATGCTTTTTTTTCGGATTTGCCGATGCTTACGCTCTCGGAAAATCTGGATAAGCCGGCGCATAATGGGAATACGCTTCCGTCGGCAGGTCATAGCACATATGTCCGGGTATATGATTCGTCAGGCAGCTTTATCGGCGTTTATGAGAAAGACGAAAAAGCACCGTTACTGAAGCCCTGGAAAATGTTTTATGACGGCTGATAGCAGATAAGGACGACAAACAGGAAAGGATTTTTCTGAAAATGAGATGCATCAAGGAAATCGATGAGATCAAAAGTGAGCGGCAGACGGCGGTTACATTGGGGAAATTTGACGGATTTCACAGAGGACACCAGAAGCTGCTTTTTGAGCTTTGTGAGGCCAAAAAGCAGGGGTGCCTTTCCGTCGCATTTACATTTGACGCGCCGCCTAAAGCCTGCATGAACGGGGAGCCGCTCAAGGCGTTGCTAAGCAGCCGGGAAAAGTGCGATCTGGCGGAGCGCATGCATGTGGATTGGCTGATTGTCTGTCCTTTTACGGAACGGATTCGAAATATGGCAGCCGAACGGTTCGTAAAAGAAATCCTGATTCAGCAGCTTCATGCAAAAAAAATTGTGACAGGGGTGGATTTTCGGTTTGGCTACCAGCGGAGCGGCGATGTGGAGATGCTCCGGGATTTGAGCAAAATTTACGGGTATGAATTGGCGGCTCTGGAAAAAGAAATGGACGGTGGCCGGGTAATCAGCAGTACGCTGATCCGGGAAAAGCTGGCTCAAGGCGATATGGAGCATGTAAACCGCCTGTTGGGATACCCCTTCCATGTAACCGGAGAAATTATTCACGGCGCACAGCTGGGCAGAACCATCGGCATGCCTACCATTAATCTTCGCCCTGGTGCCGATAAGCTGCTTCCACCCAACGGCGTTTATGCCAGTGATGTGGAAATAGAGGGAAATGTATATCTGGGCGTTACCAATATTGGATACAAGCCTACGGTCAGTGGCGAGCATGTCTGCGGTGTGGAGACATATCTTCTGGATACCAGCGGGGATTTTTACGGAAAAACCGCCAGAGTGCGGCTCTATTCGTTCCAGCGGCCAGAGCAGAAGTTTCACTCCGTGGAGGAGCTGACGGAACAGATGCGTCGTGATGCAAAGCAGGCGGAAGCATATATGCGGAAAAACCTCGCGGAATAGTGGCACATGAACAGCAACAATCAACTTTCTGTCGTCAGAAAAATGTACAAAGAGCAGTTGACAAAGTCCGGCACAGTTGTTATAATGAGTTTGTAATAATATTTAACAAATATGTAACAATTGCAATAAAAGATTAAGATTCTAATATGCATAAAATTGGAGATTAATTATATGAAAAATGCAGCCGGGAAAAGAGTACTGACGATTGCGCTGTGCGGTTCTTTGGTGGCCGGACAGGGCGTGTATGCAGCCGAGAAGCCTTTGAAGGCCGATGCTGCCCTTGCAGGAGCTTCCGTAGCCGTAACGGAATATCGTAACATTGTGGACAGCCGTGTAGACATGTCCGATGTGAATACCAGCGTGGCAGGCGTATCTGTTTCGCTGGACGATTATTATATGGCCTATGAATCCGGAGAGGTGTCCAAATCCGCCACCATTGCGCTGGCGACAATGACCTCCTCGGAGGTTGCTTCCGTTCTGGATAATTATCAGAATCTGGGCGTGGCGAACGTTGAAAGCTATTTGAATGTGAGAGAGGAGCCGGACGGCGCAATCATCGGTAAGATGATTCGTTATTCAGGCTGTGAGATCCTGGGTGAAGAGGGAGACTGGTATCAGATCAAGTCCGGCCCGGTAACTGGCTATGTATCGAAGGAATTTATTCTCACAGGTGAGGATGCCAAAATCAAGGCGATTGAGATGGCCAAGCTGAGAGCGGTGGTAACGGCAGAGTCGAACTTGAATGTAAGAGAGCAGCCATCCACGGAGTCCAGTATTATTACGAAGATCTGTAGTGAGGAACGCTATGATGTTCTGGAAGAAGTGGACGGATGGGTGAAGATTGCCCTGGAAGGAGCGGATGATGACGCGGAGGAAGGCTATGGATATATTTCTGCCGAATATGCGGATGTCCGCTATGCGCTGATTGAGGCTTATGAATTCTCTCCGCTGACCGGTTCAACAGGGTTGAGAAACAGCGTTGTGAACTTTGCGATGAATTATTTGGGCAACCGTTACGTATGGGGTGGCACCAGCCTGACCAATGGGGCAGACTGCTCTGGTTTCGTTCTGTCTGTATTTGCAAATTATGGAATTTACCTTCCGAGGGTTGCTGCTGCACAGGCAGGCGTGGGCACAAGAGTGGATTCTTCGGAGATGCTGCCTGGTGATCTGGTATTCTACAGCTCCGGCGGCGGGATCGATCATGTGGCGATTTATATTGGAAATGGACAGATTATCCATGCGGCGAATTCCAGAAGAGGAATTATCATCTCCCCGTGGAATTATATGTCGCCGACGAAGATT
>CAJUPT010000098.1 GCA_910588405.1 uncultured Lachnospiraceae bacterium
CGCACATAAGGGTCTAAAGAACAGACCCTAAGTGCTCATTGCGATGGTAGGGGAGTTGCGGAACTGTAAATAGAAGGGAGGTGGGAGCATGAATAAGAGTTTAGGGCTTATAGAGACAGAAGGGCTGGCCGCAGGCATCGAAGCGGCGGATGCGGCGGTGAAGTCGGCCAACGTAGAGCTGATCGGCTATGAGCTGACAAAAGGCGGGGGCTGGACGACCGTGAAGATTCAGGGCGACGTAGGGGCGGTGAAGGCAGCCGTGGACGCGGCCAGGATGGCAGCCGCCAAAGTAAACCGGGTGGTGAGCACCCGTGTGATTCCCCGTCCCTCCGCCGGACTTGACATGCTGGTGCATAACCCGGATACCGTCGGGGATTCTTCGGAGAAACCGGATGCGCCGAAACCGCCCACACCGCCGGATAATTTGAAGAAGGCGAAAGAAAAAGAAGACGCGAAGCCGGAAGGGACAGAGACGTCCGCAGAGGAAATGAAGCCTGTGAAGGGGGCGGAACCTGCGAAGACAGAAACATACGCGGAAGAAGTGAAGCCTGTAAAAGACGTCAAACCTGCGGAGGAGGAGGCGTTTGCAGAGGACACAAAACCTGCAAAGCCGGAGACGGCTGCGGAGGACGCAAAACCTGCGGAGCCGGAGACGGCTGCGGAAGAAGTGAAACCTGCGGAGGCGGAGATGCCTGCGGAGGACGCAAAACCTGCGGAGGCGGAGATGCCTGCGGAGGAAGAAAAGCCCGCAAAGTCGGAAGCGCCTGTGGAGGAAGTAAAACCTGCTGAAGCGGAAATGGCTGCGGAGGAAACAAAACCCGCGGAGGAATCTGACCCGGCGGAGCCGGACGAAAAGCCGGCGGCCCCGAAGGGACGCAGGGGAGGAAAGCGTAACAATAAACGGGAAACGACAGAATAATATAGATTGGAGGTCATTGTTATGGGTGAAGCGCTCGGCATGATTGAGACAAAAGGCCTTGTGGGAGCCATCGAGGCGGCCGATGCCATGACAAAATCAGCGAATGTTACGCTGATTGGTTATGAGAAGATTGGTTCCGGACTGGTGACCGTGATGGTTCGCGGAGACGTAGGCGCAGTGAAGGCGTCGGTAGACGCAGGCGCCGCCGCCGCTGAAAAAGTGGGTGAGATCGTATCACAGCACGTTATTCCGCGTCCCCATACGGATGTGGAGAAAATCCTTCCGAAGACTTTGTGAGAGGAGGGGTAATCCGTGGAGAAAAGTCAATTCGCCCAGAAAGAATTTCTGATCCTTCTGGTGCGGCTGGTGATGGAAGAACTGCGCAAATGGGAGCGCTCCGTTCCAATCGGCGTTTCAAACCGCCATATCCATCTGGATCGGGCGGATATGGATATCCTGTTTGGGGCTGACAGTGAGCCGACGAGGATAAAAGACCTGGTTCAGCCGGGTCAGTATGCCGCTGCGGAAACGGTGACGCTTCAGGGGCCGAAGGGCGAACTGAAACGGGTGCGCGTGCTTGCCCCTTTGCGCAGTGAAGCCCAGGTGGAAATCTCCATCGGAGACAGCTATGTGCTTGGCGTCCGCCTGCCTGTCCGGGAGTCCGGAATGCTGGAAGGGACGCCGGGCGTAAGGGTGATCGGGCCGAAGGGGGAGGTGGAGCTGAAACGGGGCACCATCGCCGCCCTCCGCCATATTCATCTGGATTCGGCGACGGCAAAACGGATGGGCGTACATGATAAGCAGATGGTACGGGTGGAGATCGGGGGCCTGCGGGGCGCGACGTTAAACAATGTGCTGCTGCGGGTATCTGATGTGTTCGCGCCGGAGATGCATATTGACGTGGAAGAAGCCAATGCCCTGGGCGTGAAAAACGGCGATCGGGCATACATTGTTTTGGACTAGAAAACAGCAACGGAACGTACAAGCGACGGGAGTTGCGGAACTGTATATAGGAAGAAAATGGTGCTTATGAGTCGCGATTTGGCGCAGTGCAATGAGACACTGCTGGAATTTGAACGTTTAATAGAAAACGGTGAAAAGAAAGACTGGGAAGGCACTTTGCGCACTGGTGTGGATCTGGGTACCGCAAACATCGTCCTGGCGGTGGTGGATGAGGGGAACCGGCCTGTGGCCGGCGCCACTTATCCGTCCACCGTGGTTCGGGACGGCATTGTGGTGGATTACATAGGAGCCGTGCAGGCTGTGACAAAGCTGAAGAGCCAGCTGGAAGAACTGCTTGGCGAGACGCTGGAGGCAGGCGCCTGCGCGATTCCCCCGGGGATTCTTGCCGGAAATGTGAAAGCTATCGGAAACGTGGTGGAGGCGGCCGGGTTCCGGCTGACTGAAATTGTAGACGAACCTACCGCTGCCGCCTCTGTCCTTGGCATTACGGACGGAGCGGTGGTGGATGTGGGCGGCGGAACCACGGGGATCAGCATTCTGAAGAACGGGAAAGTCATTTATACGAGCGATGAGCCGACGGGGGGAACCCATATGACGCTGGTGCTGGCAGGCTTTTACGGATGCGGCACCCAGAAGGCAGAGCTGATGAAGCGGGATCTTACCCAGGAGGCAAACGTATTCCCGGTCGTGAAGCCGGTCGTGGAAAAAATGGCCTCGATTGTCAGGCAGAGCCTGGATAAATGCCCTGCGGACACGGTCTATGTGGTAGGCGGCGCATGCTGTTTTACCCAGTTTGAGTCGGTTTTTGAGAAATGCCTCGGCATTCCGGTGATAAAGCCGGCGGCGCCGCTTCTGGTCACGCCTTTGGGCATTGCCATGAACTGTACCGGGTAAGGGGGTGAGGCCATTGAAGGAGCGGGAGCAACATATCCGCGGCATTATCGCCCAGATAATTGCCGAGCGGGTCGTGGAAAAGCTTTTGGAACGCCAGAAGCAGGCGCTGGTAGTCTATACCGGTTCCAATATGGGCATAGAGGCGGGGCTTAAGTGTCTGCGGACGCTGCGCCAGGAAGAAGGCTTTACCTATCGGGTGCTGCTTACCCGCAGCGCAGCCGGGATGCTGGACGCGGCGGCGATCCGCGAAGCCCTGGAACCAGAGGAAATGTGGACGGAGACGCCCGGCGATTCACCGGAAGTCTTGACCGCCCGCTATGACACGATTCTGGTGCCTGCCTTAACGGTGAATACAGCGGCCCATGTGGCCGGGTGTATGGCGGACACCCCGGCCGCGGCCATTATTCTGGATGGGCTGATGCGGGGGAAAAATGTGGTGGCGGCGGTGGATGGCTGCTGCCCGGACAATCCGGAGCGTATCCGCAGAGGGTTTCATATGACGGAAGCCCTGAAAAAAAAGCTGCGGGAAAACAAGAATGCGCTGAGAGAGTTTGGCGCGGTTCTGACCACCTCGGATCGTCTGGGGGAAGCGGCTTTGAAGGCCGTCACCTCCTTTGCCGCAAAACCTGCTCTCCAAAAAACGAAGGGGCAGGCCGGCGAAGGAGTGAACCGGCGGACAGAGACAAAGACGGCTGCCGGCATATTCCATGCGTCGATGGAAGGGCGGGTATTCAGCGGAAAGCATGTCAGGGCTTATCCCGACCATTCCACGATTCTGGTTCCCCCGCGGACGATTATTACCCAGCTGGCCTCTGACGAGGCGCGCGGGCGGGACATTCGCATCGAAATTGAAGCTTTATAAAGCTTGAAAGCAAAAGGACATGTCTGCTGACGCAGACATTATCAAATATGAAAGTAGATTGCTCCGTGCTTACGCACTCCCGCGATCTACCCCGGATATTCGCAATCCGTGCTATCGCACTATTTGCTCATACCCGGGGTGCGCCAAATGTCCATAGATGCTCTCATGCATACCCGCAGGGCACTTAGCATGTCGCATCTAAGTCCACTTGGCTTACTTTCAAAGTATAGGTGGTAAAAAATGTATCTGGGAAGAGTGATCGGAACAGTAGTTTCTACCAGTAAAAATGAAAGCCTGGTCGGCATGAAGCTGCTGATGGTGGAGAAGCTGAATGAGCGGCTGGAGCGGGAGGGCTCTACGGAGATTGCGGTGGATTCCGTGGGAGCCGGTACCGGTGAGCTGGTTCTTGTCTGCAAGGGCAGCTCGGCGCGCTATGTGTTCGGCGACGGCTCGGCTCCGGTGGACACGTCTATCGTGGGCATCGTAGATACGGTGGAGGTGAGCTGATGGCAAATTTGTACACAAAGACGGGCGACAAAGGCCAGACCAGTCTGGTGGGCGGTTCGAGGATCAGCAAATCGGATCCTCAGGTAGAGTGCTACGGCACCATTGACGAGGCGAACTCCATGCTGGGCCTGGCTTATTCCCATACCGGCCAGGAGTATATCCGAAATACGATACACGCGATTCAGGGAAGGCTGTTTTCCCTGGCGGCAGAGCTGGCCAGCGACGCGGAAGGCATTTCCGGGTTAAAGGGCCTGATCGGTGAGGAGGATGTGTCTTTCCTGGAGAATGTGGTTGACACATGCACGGAGACCACGGGAAAAATGACTCATTTTGTGATTCCCGGCGTGGATCCGGCATCCTCCGCCCTCCATGTGGCCAGAACCATCGTGCGGCGGGCGGAACGGCGCATGGTGGAGCTGTCAGGCATCCGTCCCGTGCGTGAGACGCTGATGCGCTATACCAACCGTTTATCCGACGCCATTTACGCGCTGGCACGCCTGCAGGAGGAAACCGTGGCCGAGGCGCGGATGCGGGAAAAGGTGACGGATCTGGTAAAGCATGCGCTGGCAGGGCAGGGGGACGGCCTTCCGCCGATTTCCCTGGAGGTTCTTGAGCGCATGGCAGGGCGGGCGAAGGAGAGAGCCGGACAACTTGGCGTTCCGGTGGTCTTTTCCGCCGTTGACAGCGGCGGGAACCTGCTTTTGCTGGAGCGGATGGAAGGCGCGCTGCCGGGCAGCGTGGAGGTATCGGCCGGCAAGGCGTATACGGCCAACGCATTCCATATGCCGACTCACGAGCTGGGGCAGGCGGCGCAGCCGGGTGGTTCCCTCTATGGGATCGGAAACGCTGCCCCCGGGAAGATTATTCTCTTTGGGGGAGGCTTCCCCTATGTGTCAGGGGGCACGGTTGCGGGCGGCATCGGCGTATCCGGCGGTACGGTAGAACAGGACATGGAGATTGCGCGTTACGCGATGTCTGTTTAAGGAGGAAATGCAATGAATATTGATGAAGGCGTAGTAGTGGACATAGTTAACGCAGTCCTGGGCCGCCTGGACGGGTCTTCCGCTTCACAGGCGGAGGAAGAACCAAAAGCGCCGGAGGGAGGCGACGGTATTTTCGAGAGCATGGACGACGCGATCGAAGCGGCTGCTGTCGCCCAGCGGGCATATTTAAGCTGCTCGATGCATGACAGGGCGGCGTATGTGCAGGCGATCCGGGACGTGGTGCTTAACCAGGAGAACCTGGAATATATTTCCCGTCAGTCCGTGGAAGAAACCGGAATGGGGAACTATGAGCATAAACTGATCAAGAACCGGCTTGCGGCCGTAAAGACGCCGGGGATCGAGGATCTGACGACTGACGCGCTGACAGGCGACGACGGGCTCACGCTGGTGGAGTATTCTCCTTTTGGGGTGATCGGGGCGATTACGCCGACCACGAACCCTACGGAGACGATTATCTGTAATTCCATCGGAATGCTGGCTGCCGGAAACAGCGTTGTGTTCAGCCCTCATCCGAGGGCAAAAAACGTTTCGCTGCATCTGGTACGGCTGATTAACCGTGCCCTGGCAAAGGCCGGCGCGCCGGCGAACCTGGTGGTAACGGTGTCAAAGCCTTCCATCGAGAACACAAACGCGATGATGAGCCATCCGCTGATACGGATGCTTGTGGCGACAGGCGGCCCCGGCATTGTAAAAACCGTGCTGTCCAGCGGCAAAAAGGCGATCGGCGCAGGCGCCGGCAACCCGCCTGTCGTAGTCGATGAGACGGCGGATATCGAGAAGGCGGGAAAGGATATCGTCGATGGCTGCAGCTTTGACAATAATCTGCCCTGTATTGCGGAAAAAGAGGTAATCGTCGTAGATTCCGCGGCGGATTATCTGATTTTCAACATGAAGAAAAACGGCGCTTATGAGGTGAAGGATCAGGCGACGATCAATAAACTGGTAAGGCTTTTGGTGCAGGAGAACGGGAAAAGCCCGGTTACGGCTTTTGTCGGCAAGAGCGCAAAATATATTCTGGATCAGGTGGGCGTTTCCGTGGATGACGACGTAAAGGTGATCATCATGCAGGTCGGGGAGGATCATCCCTTTGTGCAGGTGGAGCTGATGATGCCGGTTCTGCCGATTGTGCGGGTGCCGGATGTGGACGCCGGTATTGAGATGGCAATCCGCGTAGAGCACGGCAACCGCCATACCGCAATGATGCATTCCCGCAATGTGGATAAGCTGACCAAGATGGCGAAGCTGATCCAAACGACGATTTTTGTAAAGAACGGGCCCTCCTATGCCGGAATCGGCGTGGGCGGCGAAGGCCATACGACCTTTACCATCGCCGGGCCTACCGGTGAGGGGCTGACTTCAGCCAAATCCTTTGCCAGACGGCGTAGATGTGTACTGGTCGGCGGAATGGATGTCCGTTGACGGGGGGAGGTACCCTTATGCAGGAAAATTTGACGGCTTTGACAGAAAGTGCCGGCGTAGTCGGAGCAGGAGGTGCAGGTTTCCCCACCCATGTAAAGCTGAAGGGGAAAGCAAAGACCGTGATTATCAACGGAGCCGAGTGTGAACCCCTTTTGCGGGTGGATCAGCAGCTTATGGCAAAGCAGGCCGGAAGACTGCTGGCGGCTCTTGACAAAATTACGGAGCATCTGGGGGCGGAAGAGGGCGTTGTGGCGCTCAAAGAGCATTACCATGCCGCGGCGGAAGCGCTGAGGCGTGAGCTGCCCAGGTATCCGAAGCTTCGGCTCCATCTGCTGGGCGCCTTTTATCCGGCGGGCGACGAGCAGGTGATCGTCTACGAGGTAACGGGGCGGGTTGTCCCGGAAGGCGGCATCCCCATGAATGTGGGCGTCGTCGTGACAAATGTGGAGACGGCTCTGAACGTGCTGGACGCCATAGACGGGCATCCGGTTACGGAAAAATACGTGACCCTGACCGGAGCCGTGCGTACGCCGAAAACGGTGAAGGTTCCGCTTGGCATTACCGTGGCCGAGGCGCTTCAAATGGCCGGAGGCCCTGCCGTGGCGGATTACCGCGTCGTGAATGGCGGTCCGATGATGGGGCGAATGGTTTCGCCGGAGAGTCCGATTACAAAGACGACGAAAGGGCTGATTGTGGTTCCCGCCGGACATCCGCTTTTAAACAGCTTAGAGCGCCCGTTGGGTGTTTCCCTGCGGCAGGCGGCAACCGCATGCATGCAGTGTTCCCTGTGCTCCGAGGTTTGCCCCAGGGGGCTTTTAGGGCACCGTATCCAGCCCCACAAGCTGATGCGGCTGGCGGCTTACGGGAGCATGTGTGATCCGGAGCAGACGCCGATGAACGCTTATCTTTGCTGCGGCTGCCGTCTGTGCGAGTATGCCTGCGTGATGGAGCTTCAGCCCTGGAAATTGAATGGCAATCTGAAAGGGATTCTGGGCGGAAAGGGTATCCGCAACAGCCTGAACAACAAGCCGGAGCATGGCGCGCCTTTCCGGGAATACAAACGCTATCCGGTACATAAGCTGATCCATCAGCTGGGTCTTACGGCCTATGATGTGGACGCGCCTTTGGATGAAGCTGCCGTGCCTTCGTATGACAGGGTCACACTGCCGCTTAGGCAGAACGTGGGAGCGGCGGCGGAACCGGTGGTAAAGGCGGGAAGCCGGGTGGAGAAAGGCGATCTGCTCGCGTGTATCCCGCAAGGTCAGCTGGGGGCGAATCTCCATGCCAGTATTTCCGGTACGGTGACGGCTGTCAGTGATGAGAGTATTGTGATTCAGACATAAGAGAAAGATTGCCGGGCAATCAGAAAGTGAGGGGGGATTATGGATATTTTAGCACTTGTGGCAGCTTTTGGTGGCGGCGTGATCGGCGCTTATATGGGAGCGGTTCCGGCGTTTGTCATGACCGGCGTTTTTGCTTTGGTCGGCGGCGCGATTACGGCGAGCGGGGGAGATGGCAGTGTGATCATCAATTCCCTTGCGTTCGGTTCTTTTCTGGGCCCGCATGTTGCTTTTGCCGGCGGCGTGGCAGCGGCTGCTTACGCAGGCAAACAAAAGAAGCTGGAATCCGGCGCAGATGTGGTCAGCAGCCTGAACGGGCTGACGGCTCCTGACGTGCTGATTGTAGGCGGTGTATTCGGTGTGATCGGCTATGTGGTTGCGGCGTTGATTGGGATGACGCCCCTTGGCCCGCTGACTGACCTGCCGGGTATTACAGTAGTGATTCTGGGTATTATCGCCAGGTATTTGTTTGGCTCTACCGGACTGACCGGAAAATATACCGGAAACGGCCCCCGTGTCTGGTTTTCCACGGGCAAGGGCTTTGTAAATAATGTGGTTCTGGGCGCCGGTGTGGGCCTTGCGGTGAGCTTTGTGGCGGCGACGCTGGCAGATAACGCTGCGGCGCTGGGTATTCTGCCGATTATCTGCTTTGGCTTTTCCGCGGTGACCTTGCTGTTTGCCTGTGCGGGGCTGGCCTGCCCTGCCACCCACCATATGAGCCTTCCGGCCGGTCTGGCCGCCGTAGTCGGCATAGGCGCATGGGGGCCTGCGGGAGCGCTTTTAGGCGTGGTATTTGGC
>CAJUPT010000099.1 GCA_910588405.1 uncultured Lachnospiraceae bacterium
CATGGCAGTGGAACATTTCGCTATGGTGATTGGGGAGTATGGTTATAAATTAGATATGTGCTGTTTTGAAAAAGATAATTTTATATATTCATGGAAAAGGTGAAAGTTATTTAGAAGCGGAACAGTACAAGAAAAATTGTATTGGTTTTGATATTGTCGGAATTGACATCAATGAGTATCTTCCTTGGATTGTACAAAATCAAATTCAGTTGGTCTATAATGAAGCACGAGAAAGGTGCGATTACATTTATGTGATTGCAAATAGTATAGGGGCTTATTTTGCAATGTATACATTACGGAATTGTGATATTAAAAAGGCTTTATTTATATCGCCTGTGCCTGAATAACAATAAAGCACGGATTTATAAAGATTGTTTAAAATTACCATATAAAAGTTTGAGTTTTGAGATAACTCGGAAATGCAATATGGCGTGTAAACATTGTATGAGAGGCGAAGCGCAAAACCATACAATTTCAAAAGAAGTTATTGATAAAGCGCTAGATCAAGTTGGTTTGATTGCACATTTGTTGTTGACAGGAGGATAACCATTCCTTGAGCCAAAAATGATTGATTATTTATTTGATGGGATTATCCGGCGAAAAATTAGAATAATGAATTTTGGAGTTGTCACAAATGGAAGTGTATTAGATGATAATATTATAAAAAGTTTTATAAATTATCTGATTATATTTATTCAGAATATGGAGGTTTATTAAGAAAATAGTATAAGACCTAACACTAAAAGGGAGTATACGCATATATATACCAAAAACATATTCCCATATCTGAGAGAAAGATTGATTAATTCTTTAATTAAATCAGATATTCAGCAGCTGATTGACCGGGCAAGTGATGATGGATATGGTTATGAGAGGCAGAATAAGATAAGAGTGGTTTTGCGTGATATACTGCAAAGGGCTGTTGAGGATAATCTTGTTATTAATAACCCTGTGAGCGGTGTAAAATTAAGGGCAGATAAGGAAATCAAAGCAAAGGCATTGACTGTAGAAGATCAATCAATATTTTTTGATTACTGCCTCAATACATTTTATGATAACTTATTTAACGTTGCGATCAATGCCGGATTGCGTCCCGGTGAACTTTTTGCTTTGAAGGTTTCTGATATAGATTTTGAAAAGGGGTTTATTGACGTGAATAAAACGCTTGTATATCAAAAGTACCTTGAGGACAGTAAAAAAACGTTTCATATTGAACCGCCAAAAACAAAACAGAGTTACTGAAAAGTGTCAATTAACAGCGTATGTCGAACATATCTTGAAAAGCAGATGGAGTTAAAGACGGTCCTTTCACAAAAAAGACCAAAACAGCAGAATGAATATCTGTTTGTAACAAAATTTAATACCCCGCTTAATTCGCTAATATACTCTGATGCGATAAAAGCGGTTATAAAACAGATAAATCTGACAAAGCCTCTTGATAATCAGTTTGAGGTATTCAGCGGCCACACATTCCGTCATACATTTGCGACAAGAGGTTTTGAAAACGGAGTGGATGCGAAAGTGGTGCAGAGTTATCTTGGACATGCAAGTATCAAAATGACGATGGATTTATACACTCATGTAATAAAAGAAAAATCTGTGGCAGATATTGAGAAAATCGTACCACAGAATAAAAATAAAATCATTGATATAAAACGCAAAAGAGCATAATTTTACTACACCATTTTGCCGTGAAAATACGTAAATTTACGTGAAAATACGTGAAGTTCGCAAAATTTTGAAATGGCCGCAAACCCGCATAAACCCTATGTTTTCAGCTATTTTACTCCCACTGGTACGGCGTTTCCTGATACACGTAAAAATTCAGCCAGTTCGAATACAGTAAATTGGCATGGCTTCTCCACCGAAGCAGCGGGAAGGTGGCGGGGTCGTCGTTCCGGTAGTAATTGATCGGCACGGCAGGATCGATTCTTTTTGCCAGATCTCTGTGGTATTCGTCGTTTAAGGTCATGCGGTCATATTCCGGATGGCCCATGACGAATACCTGCTTTCCATCCTCGCTGACCAGCAGATAGACCCCTGCATCTTCTGACTCGGCGCAGACGATCAGATCCTGGCAGTTCAGCACCTCCATTCGGTCTACGGTGGTATAGCGGGAGTGGGGCGCGAAAAACTCGTCGTCAAAACTGCGGATCAGCGGAATCTTCCGGTCGGTGATGGTGTGGAGGTAAATGCCCGACAGCTTTTTGTCAAGCAGGTACTTTTTGATACCGTAATGGTAATATAGGCCGGCCTGGGCCCCCCAGCAGATATGCACGGTGGAGGTGACATGGGTTTTGCTCCAGTCCATAATAGAGGTCAGCTCCCCCCAGTAGTCCACGTCTTCAAATTTCATCGTCTCCACCGGAGCGCCAGTGATGATCAGACCGTCGAATTTCCGGCCCTTTACCTCGTCGAATACCTGATAAAACTTATTCAGATGGCTGGCCGCCGTGTTTTTTGACACGTGTCCGGTCAGATTCAGAAAGGAGACGTCCACCTGCAAAGGCGTGTTGGACAGCGCCCGCAATAATTGCAGCTCCGTGTCCTGTTTGATGGGCATCAGGTTTAAAATCAGAATCTCCAGCGGACGGATATCCTGGGTCAGCGCCCGGTTCTCGTCCATGATGAAAATATTTTCTTTTTCCAGCACTGTCCTGGCGGGCAGGGCGTTTTGTATTTTGATAGGCATAGTTTTTGTCCCTGATTTCTATAAAGATTGCCGCACTGTTTTATAGTGTGGAGGTTGTTTGTGGTTTCTATATTCTCTGTAAAAGCAAACCAAGTGTACATGGACGCGGCAGGCCCGGTGCTCCTGGCAAATATGAAAACATTGGTGGACGTTCGGCATACCCTTTTCGCATCTGGTGCGAATGTCTCATGCATTATTACGTGTATCCGATGAAAAACAGCTTTATAACAGGTGAAGTTTCAATACCGGCTTCGATACGCTAACGCCCAATTCCCGTCATCTCCATAAAATCCTCCTCCGACAAAATCGGAATATCCAGTTCCCTGGCTTTTTTATTTTTAGAGGAGGATGAGGTTACGTCATTGTTGATCAGATAGCTTGTTTTTTTGGTGACGGAGCCGGTTACTTTTCCTCCCGCATCCTCAATCAGCGCTTTTAACTGGTCCCGGTTGTCAAAATGTTCCAGGCTGCCGGTGATCACAAAGGTTTTGCCGGTCAGCGCCTTTTCTTCATCAGAGAACTCCTCCGGGGCGATGCGCACCTCTTTTAATAATCGGGACAGCAGTTCCCGGTTGCTTTCCTTTGCGAAATAGGAGACAATGCCCTCCGCAATCACCTCGCCGATCCCGTCGATAGCGGTAAAATCCGCTGCAGCAGCGCCAGCCAGCTGCTCCACATTGTTTTTAAATGCCCGGCAGAGCATCTTGGCGTTGGCAGGGCCGATATTGGCGATGCCAAGGGCGTAGATCAGCCGCCACAGCTGCGTATCTCTGGCTTTTTCCACGGAGGCAATCAGGTTCCGGTAGGATTTTTCTCCGAAGCCTTCCATGGAGACAATGGCCTTTTCATGGCGTTCCAGGTGGAACAGGTCGGTAAAATCATGGATAAAACCGCAGCTGATAAATTTTTCCAGAGTAGCCTCTGAGAGGCCGTCGATATTCATGGCGTCCCGGCTGGCAAAGAGGGCAAAGCTTTTTAGCTTTTTGGCGGGACAGGCTTCGTTGACACAGTAAAGGGCTTTCACGTCGTTCACAGCCCGGATCTCTGTCTGTTCCCCACAGACCGGACAGTGAGAGGGAATCTCATCCACGCCGCTTCGGGTTAGGTTTTCGCTGATCTGGGGGATAATCATATTTGCCTTGTATACAGTGATTTTATCGCCGCTGCCCAGCTCCAAGGACTCCAGGATACTGATATTGTGGACGCTGGCCCGGCTGACGGTGCTGCCCTCGATTTCCACCGGCTCGAAGACGGCCACCGGATTGATCAGGCCGGTGCGGGAGGCGCTCCATTCAATATATTTCAGCGTGGTTTCCTCGGTGTCGTCCGCCCATTTAAAGGCGATGGAATCTCTGGGGAATTTGGCGGTCCGGCCAAGGGACTGTCCGTAAGCGATATCGTCAAAGAGGAGCACCAGGCCGTCGGAGGGCACATCCTGGGTCTTGACCTCCTCAGAAAAGGCGCTGACGGCCTCCGCTACGGTTTCCCGGTTTACCCGGCGGTATGCTACCGTTTCAAATCCTTGAGACTGAAGCCAGAGAAGCTGTCTTTCCCGGGAATTTTCAAAGTCCGCGCTCTCTGCGGTGACAAGGCTGAAAGCGTAAAAGTGGATGTCTCTTTTGGCGGTGATCTCATTATTTAACTGGCGCACCGAGCCGCTGCACAGGTTTCTGGGATTTTTATACCGGGATTCCACATCCTCAATCTCCTGATTGATCCGCCGAAAGGAGCTGTAGGGAATGACGGCCTCGCCCCGCAGCGTAAGGCGGCCCTGACAGGCGATTTTTAACGGAATATTGGCAAATACCCGGGCGTTGTTGGTGATGACCTCGCCTACCTCGCCGTTTCCACGGGTGACGGCTTTTGCCAGCCGGCCGTTTTCATAGGTAAGGACAATGGTCAGGCCGTCCAGCTTCCAGGACAAAAGCCCATCCTGATCGCCCAGCCAGTCCTGCAGGGCAGCGATATCCTTGGTTTTATCCAGGGACAGCATGGGGCTCTGGTGGGCCTCCTTGGGCAGCTCGCTGAGCAGCTCATAGCCTACCCGCATGGTGGGACTGCCGGACAGGGTGACGCCGGCGGACTGTTCCAGTGCCGCAAGCTCATCGTACAGTTTGTCGTACTCATAGTTGCTCATGATCTCCCGGTCTTCCTGGTAATAAGCTTTTGCCGCCTGATTTAAAAGCTCTGTCAGCTCTTTGATTCGTTTGACTGTGTCCATTAACCGATTTCCTTTCTGGATTTTGTTTCAGTTCGATGTCCGTTGTCTTTTGTTCTTTTGTCTGACGTCTGTCGCGTTTCGTTGCTCCGGCCTGTCGTCGGATGCGGGCTTCCTCCTTTGCCTCCCGGCTCATTGAGAGAATCTTTCAGCTGTTCCAGGAAAGTCGTAAGCTCCGTTCCCTGAATCTGGCGGTATTCGCCGGGTTTCAGCTGTTCCAAACCGATATTCATCACCCGTACCCGCTTTAAAGAAAGGACCCGGACGCCTAAAAATTCGCACATGCGCCTGATCTGCCGGTTCAGTCCCTGGGTCAGAATGATGCGGAAACGATACTGGTCCAGTTTTTCTGTCCGGCAGGGTCTGGTGATGGTATCAAGAATCGGGACGCCCTGAGACATGGCCTGTAAAAACTCCCGAGTGACCGGACGGTTGATTTTGACGATATATTCTTTTTCATGGGCGTTGCCGCCCCGCAGAATTTTGTTGACCAGGTCGCCCTGGTTCGTCATCAGAATCAGCCCTTCCGACGCCTTGTCAAGTCTTCCCACCGGGTAGACGCGGGCGGGGTAGCGGAGAAAATCTATGATATTGTCTTTCTCTTCTTTTGCGGTGGTGCAGACGATGCCTTCCGGTTTATAGACGGCCAGCAGTACCGGACGCTCCTGTCTTGCAACCTTTCGGCCGTCTACCAGAATGTCATTTTCGTCACTGACCTTCATGCCCACCAGGGCGGGAATGCCGTCCACCAGAATCTTACCCTGTTCCGTCAGCCGGTCCGCCTCCCGACGGGAGCAGACGCCGGCGTCGCTTAAATATTTATTTAGACGTATTTTGTCCATATCATTTTCTCCCAAGTGTTTTTATTATACTCTACATCCTCTGATTCAGTCAATCTGATACATAAATAAAAAGGCCGCTGTCGAACGCGGCCTTTTTAAGGAGAAGGTATTTCATTTGGGTGTAGCAAAACTACTAAAATGTATTGGGGGGGATTTACGATACTTATTATACTGTCGGACAAAGAAAAAGTGTGCACAATTTTGTAAAAAAAATCGGATTTTCTTTCGGCATTTTGAACATTCCCCAAAAAGATTGCTGTTCAGATAATTGTGATTTTAACGATGGAACCGGCTAAAGCGCTTTTCCTCTTTAAAACTCCTTCAAAACCAGGTCGCTTTCTCCGGGATTCAGGCCGTGCTCCACCCGCAGCACCCGGGGATGTTTTTTACCGTATTCTTTTTGAATAAACTGTTTTAACTCGGTTCCTCTGTTATAGCCATGAATGACCCGAATTCGGTAAACGCCGCCCTTTGCCTTCTTAAGCTGGCTGTCAATATAGATTTTAGCCTGATATTTATTCATCCCGTGAAGGTCGATTTCCACAATTCCTGCATGGTTCATCCTGATTTCCTCTTGATCGTAAGGTTCTGCCGCGTTTCTCCTGGCGCTGCGGGCGCTCAGGGTCTGTTCTTTCGCCGGCTACTATTGATTCTCATGCGTTTAAAAAATCCTGCAATTCATCAAAACACCGGGCGGCGCACCGGTAGCCTTCTCGGTAAAGCTGCCGTAATTTTTTCGGATTTTTTTCGATTCTGCCGATATTTACCGGCTGGTCAGGGCGGATGACGAAGGTACTGCCTTTTTCCTCCTCGCTTCTGATAAAATCCAGGGTGTCATTGTACCGGTCCGAGCGGTGCCGGACCCCTTTGGCCAGCTCGAGGTGGGCAAAATAGCGGAGACTGACCAGACCGTTCATTTTAAAAGGCGGTTTTCGGTAGTCAGGGGAACGGGTCAGGACCACCACGTTTTTTCGGTTGCCGTCCTTGATGGAGCGGCGCAGAGGGATAGAGTCGGAGATTCCGCCGTCTAAGTACCTGCGGCCGTTGATGGAGACCATTCTGGAAACCAGCGGAAGGGAACTGGAAGCCCGTATGGCGTTCATGTCCTTTCGCAGGTCTTTAACCGGATAGTAAACGGCCAGCCCGGTTTTACAGTCTGTCATAACCGAATAAAATTTTCCCCGGTAGGAGCGGAAAGTTTCATAATCAAAGGGATTCAGCTGATTGGGAATTACATTGTAGAGAAAATCTGCCCCAAACAAGTCTCCTGTGGTGAGCAGGCTGTAAGGACTGCAATATCGTTTGTCGCCGATATAGTCCACGATCACGTCGTAGGAACGCCCTTTTTGTTTTGAGAGATAGCTGCATGCGTTGCATGCCCCTGCCGATACGCCGTAGCAGGATGAAAATTCAATATTTTTATCAAGAAAGAAGTCCAGGACTCCAGCGGTAAATACGCCCCGCATCCCTCCTCCTTCTAAAATCAGTCCGGCCTGATACATAAGATGCCTCCTTAATAACTGTGATTAAAAACTTGAGAAATAACTGGTTTTGTAGTAAAATTAAGTATAGCACACAATTTTAATAGATTCATGACAGAATCCTTAAAAAAATATAAAAATAATTTGGTTTTGTCGGACAGGGGGCGTATGCCCATAACTAATCAAATACCTCGCCGCAGACAACAGAGCATTTGCCCCTTGCGGCAGTCAGCAGATGTCAGTAAGCAGTCGCCGGATGTCTGCAAGCAGTCACCTGGCTCGTTGCCCGCGGTAATAAAGAGGATGTGCGGAAAATATCAAAAATATCAGGAGAGAAAAATATTGTATCAGATTTTATGTTTTGGGGATTCCAATACTCATGGATATAACGGAGAGACCCAAGGGCGTTTTTCCTGGGAACAGCGCTGGACCGGGATACTGGCCCGGAGGCTGGGACCGGAATACCGGGTGATCGAGGAAGGGTTGAACGGAAGAACTACGGGTTTTACAGAACATGGGAAGAAGTACAGGGACCCAGTTCCTTATCTGGCGCCCTGTATGCTTTCCCATATGCCGCTGGATCTGGTGGCGGTTATGCTGGGCACCAATGATACGAAGCCAGTTTTTAACGCGTCCCCGGAAGAGATCGCCCGTTCCATGAGAAGGCTTATGCTGCGGGTCCGGAACTATTTGCAGGTTAAAGAGCAAAAGAGGCGTGTACTGCTGATCTCTCCGGTTCCGATGACAACCTCCGTGCTTTGCTCCGGTATAGAGTTTGATTTGTCGTCCGTTGAAAAATCCCGGCGGCTGGCCCCTCTGTATCAGACCCTGGCAAAAGAGTTGGAGGTGGATTTCTGGGATGCAGGCAGCGCGGGGATTCAACTGTGTGGCGATGGCTGCCATTTCAGCGAGCAGGGGCATCGGCAGTTTGCGGAGCGGATGGAGGAGAAGGTGAGAGAAATCCTGTTTTCCTAATGGCGAAAAAATATTTTTAAATTTTTTCAAAAAAATGTTGACAATTGGCGCAATTTATACTATACTGAACAGGCATCGAGGCGTGGCTCAGTTTGGTAGAGCGCCGTGTTCGGGACGCGGAGGCC
>CAJUPT010000100.1 GCA_910588405.1 uncultured Lachnospiraceae bacterium
GGTAATTTCCCGGCTCATAAGATGAACCAGCGGATTAAACCAATGCAGGCAGACAGTAACTTGAACCAGCCATTTATAGAACATATCGCACCGTTTATAGTGTGTCAATTCATGCAGGACAATATAACGAAAGTCCTTTTCGAGAATATTCACGCTGGGGAGTACGATACATGGATGGAAAAATCCAATCAGCAGTGGGGAAGAAACCAACGGATTGACGCACAACTCAATCGGCTTTTTAATGCCTGACTGCTCCGCAACAATAGAAAGTTCGTCTAACCGCTCAATATCAGAAACCGGAGTTAATCCAGCCTTGATATATCGTACAAAGCCCTGATAGATTGTTATTTTCCGTATCAGTAAGCCCAGCGCGGCCACTAGCCACACCAGCCAGATATAATTTATTAGCATCGTCCCAATATTTTGAAATGGGTGGACAGTCGTTATATCATCTGCCGGACTATTCACAGGTTCACTGTCTTGCTCCGTTCCAACAGCGGGAGAAAGATTGCCTCCCGGAGCATTGGCTGGGAGTTGCTGCTGCGGCGGTAAAGGAGCAACCTGAGATATTGCCAGATCGACAGCCTGATATGCCTTTCCCATCAGGCTTACTTCCGGCCCGAACGGAAGCAGCAGCCGCAGAACAACAACCAGCCAAATGTAATACTGCCATTGTCGGCTGATTTTATCTTTCAAAAACCGTTTTCCCAAAATCAGAGCCATAATAAGCAATCCGCCGGAAAAGGACATAGACAGGAAAATTTTTAAAGCTGCGTTCATTGTTGCACTTTCCCTTTCTCCAGCAGTCTTTTCAATTCCTCATATTCCTCGTCTGCCAGCAGATCGCCCAAAATCAAATTGGAAACCAGCCCTTTCGCGCTTCCCTCATAAATCTTATCCAGAAAATTTTTTGTCTGCGCTGTCTGGTATACCGTTTCAGAAACGAGCGTGGTATATTCATTGCGGCGTCCGACTTTCTTGGCGCTCAAAAAGCCCTTGTTCATCAGCCGCGACAGCAGTACAATCAGGGTATTCTTTTGACACGGCTTGCCCCTGGCCGCCAGCCCATCCATGATATAGGGAAAAAGCGTTACTTCCGACCGGTTCCCCCAAACAATTTTCATAACTTCAAGTTCGGCATCGGAAATTTGCTGTATCATAGGCTTAACCTCCTCAATGTATAACACTGTGTTGACTATAAAAATATAACACGCTGTCATTCTTTTGTCAAGCCCACTTTTGCCAAAGAAGCTAAAAACGTATTTCTTCACCGGACAGCTATTTGATTGAGATTATTCGCACACCGCCTTTGCAAGGAAACAATATCTTTGACAGGAGCAAGGTCAACATGGAGCGAGGCCACTTGGCTCGCTGCCTGCGGGAATCAAACAAAAATGAAGGCATTGATGAGAAAAAAGATGATACCCTGCGCGATACGCTGCTGGGTTCAGCGAAAAATATTGCGGACACAGACGGCATAGAGGCCATTAATATCCTATAGAAAGGAGAAAATCACAATGGTTAAACAATACGCGAATATGACCATAGCTTACGCGGTTACCGCCATGGTATTTGTCAGCTTGGTCTGAATATTACCGGACTTGGCTTTCTTTTGAGAGGGCTGACGCAGGTGTGGGGAACGGAACTGAGCAGAGGACCGAACGCTTCTATCTCCGGAATCGCAGGGATCGGGCATATTCTGACGGGAGTCCGCATCATTCTTTTGCTGCTCAAGATAAAAAAGAAAGTGGACTAACTGAATGAAAGCCCGCCGGACGGCGGGCTTAACAGCATTCATTTCAACGCACCACATCATTTCAATGTATCACGCAACATTTTCTGACCTATTGAGATTTCCTTCCTTTTATGCCCACGGATTCTCCGTCGGATAAGGCAGGCTCTTCGGCTGGTTGTAAGCGATATCCTCAATACCCAGGAACTTGAACACTTCAAACAAAGCCTTACCATAATGTCCGAACGCCACCGCCCCATGGTGCGGATACCGTTTCTGAATCAGTACATGGCGGTAGAACCGGCCCATCTCGGGAATGGCGAACACGCCGATGCCGCCGAAGGAACGGGTCTTCACCGGCAGAACCTCGCCCTGAGCGATATAGGCCCGCAGCTTGCCCTCGCTGTCGCACTGTAAACGGTAGAAGGTAATATTGCTGGCAGCGATGTCGCCCTCCAGCGTACCCCTGGTAAAGTCAGGCTCGGAATCCTTGGGCTCTAACAGACGGTGCTGAATCAGCTGATACTTCACCGCACGATCGGCGCACAGTTTGCAGGAGGGCGTGTTGCCGCAATGGAAGCCCATAAAGGTATCGGTCAGCTGATAGTCAAATTTGCCCTTGATATCCTCCTCATATAAGGAAGCCGGAACCGAGTTATTGATATCCAGAAGGGTCACGGTGTCACCGGAAACGCACATGCCAATATACTCGGACAATGCGCCGTAGATATCCACCTCGCAGGATACCGGAATCCCACGGCTTACCAGACGGGAGTTTACATAACAGGGCTCAAAGCCGAAAGCCTCGGGGAAGGCCGGCCAGCACTTGTCGGCAAAAGCCACATACTGCCTGGAACCTTTATGCTCCTCGGCCCAGTCAAGCAGCGTAAGCTCCAGCTGCGCCATCCGCTCGTTCATATCGGCATAATAGCAGCCCTCGCCCATCTCCTTTGCCATATCGGCACAAACTTGCGGGATACGGGGGTCATTGGCATGGGCCTTGTAGGCCACCAGCAGATCCAGTTCAGAGTTCTCCTCGATCTCCACACCGATTTCATACAGTCCCTTAATGGGTGCATTGCATGCGAAGAAATCCTGAGGTCTCGGGCCGAAGGTAATGATTTTCAGCTGGGACAGGCCGATCAGGGCACAGGCAACCGGCTTAAATTCACTGATCATCTTTGCGATCTCGGCGCCGGTGCCCACCGGATACTCAGGGATAAAGGCTTTCAGATGGCGCATACCCAGGTTGTAAGAGCAGTTCAGCATACCGCAGTAGGCGTCTCCACGGCCGTCGATCAGGTCGCCGTCGCCCTCGGCGGCAGCCACATACATACAGGGGCCGTCAAAGTTTCTGGCAATCAGTGTTTCCGGCGTCTCAGGGCCGAAATTGCCCAGGAAAACCACCAGGGCGTTGCAGTCGGCCTGTTTCACATCCGCAACTGCCGCAAGCATATCCTTTTCATTTTCCACCGTGGTCTTGCACTCATAGATGTCAAGCCCCTGCTCCTTGCAGGCAGCGGCCACAGCCGCCCGGCGGCGTTCCGACAGGGAAATGATAAAACAGTCCCTGGACACGGCGATCAATCCCAGTTTTACTTCGGGAACATTAGTAAGCATACAAAAATCCTCCTGTTATTTTAGTTATACGCCCGGAGCAGCACAAGAATCCGATACGGCAGACTCCGGGAATACATTTGGTGATAAAGGAAAATCAAAAAACTGTTCTTTATACCTGTGATACAAAAAACGAAGATTCTCTAAAGAATGAGTATACTCTTACAGATAAAATTTTTCTACGGTTTAAACCAATATATCTAAAATTTTTTCACAAATATACTATTTTTTTATTTCATCACGGATACTATATTTCTTAGAATTTTTCAGCTTTTCGTCACAGATGTCTATTCTTAAATCTCACCACAGATATCAACATTCTCCCCCACAAGCCCCACATAAGCCCCTGCGGCAGCCTCGCTGCTGTCGGGGTGGGCAAGGAGCCATTTGTTCCGGGCCCAGAGGGTTTTGTCCTCGGCGTTCACGGGAAGGATGTCCGGCTTCGGGCCGTTGGTTCCCCGGGGCAGGACGATCAGCACCTTAAAGCCTGCGCCTGTCTTTGCGGAGCAGGGCGCATAGTGCAGGGTGGTGGCATAAACCTCCACCAGCTCGCCGGCGGGAGCCAGAAATGCCTTAACCTTCGCCGTGTCCAGCTTTCCGGAGATCACCTCGTCCTCTCTGGCCACCAGCAGAATAAAATCCTCGGTGCCGCAGTTCAGTTCACTGTCCCTGTGATATTCCAGACAGTTCAGCCTGGTGTTGTGCCCGTTGCACCATCCCAGCTGGATCGGCATCCCGCCATAGGCATTGGCGGCCAGCTGTCCGGCGATGGGCAGCGCCTCCAGCTCCGGCTGGGAGGGGACATATTCCACACCCGCAGGCAGCGGCGTAACCGCATCCAGCGTTTTTAAAAGCGCCTCCGTGTCATAGCCGGAAAGTACCTTGCCATAACGGGCAAATTCGGGATCATGGATCGAATAAATTTTCATGGCGTATCACCTCTCAAATATTTATGTAATAACCCGCATATCAGCCATACCATGAATCCGGCAAAATGTGTCCTCACGAAAACATATCGCTAAGTACCGTTATGTTTTGCCGGACACCCTGTAATGAAAGCGGGTTTTAATAAGCCGCCGGTACGGTTTACAATTATGCGGGCTTTGCGGCAGGTACCCTTGCTTCACCGAGGCAGACTCTATCTAACCTGCCCTGAGGGCATCGCCTCATCGGGGATTCCTGAGAACCTTTCCGAGAGCCCCGCCGCACAGCTTCCCGCTGAAGGGCATAAACACCTGCGCGCATGGCCCTACCAGCCCCGTGGATATAAAGCCCGGAGCAGCGCCAAGGCTCACTCCTCCTGCTCCTCATACAATACCGCCTCTTCCTCCGGCGTGAGCAATGCGTTTTTCCGGTCTGTCCGGTAGCTTTTCCAGGCATAGATGCCGAAACCGGCAGCCACTATGGCAAATACCCCTGCGGCCGCAAAGCCAAGGGCCGCCGGGAATGTGGGGTCTGCCGCGCTCATGGCGGGCAGCCGGAAAGCAATATAAAACAGTGCCAGCGTTACCACCCCGCGGAACAACACCCGCAGATTCGCCTGGTTCTTCCGAACCATATGATAGTGCTTATGCTCCATTCTGTCACCCGTTCATCGCCGAGAACACAGGCTTTAATGCAGGATAAATGTGCTTGAATTGCTGATACCGCTCCTCGTACCGGGCGGCAAGCTCAGGCGCGGGGCTTACGGTCTCGGCAGTGTGGGTCAGCTTCTCACAGGCCTCCGCCACTGACGAATACCGCCCGCAGGCCACCATGGCCAGCATGGCGCCGCCCATCCCCGGGCCCTGCTCCGATTCGGGCACATCTAACTGTATGTTCAGCACATTTGCCATAATAGTTTTCCACAGCGGGCTCTTCGCTCCGCCGCCGCAGATTTTGCTGCGCCGGATATCGATTCCAAGCCCTTTTGCCACCTCAAAACTGTCCCGGATGGCAAAGGCCACGCCCTCCAGCACCGCCTGAGTCAGGTCAGAACGGGAGGTATCCATGGTCATGCCCACGAAGGTTCCTCTGGCGTTGGTGTCATTGATGGGAGATCGCTCCCCCATCAGGTAGGGCAGGAAATAAACCCGGTTGCGTCCCAACTTTTCGTCCGTGATGCCGGCCTGCTCTCCCGCATAGTCCTTCGCCCCGAAGATGTCCTCCATCAGCCATTTATTGCAGCTGGCGGCGGAAAGCATACAGCCCATCAGATGGTAATGCCCGTCGGCATGGGCAAAGGCATGAAGGGCGTTGTTGGGGTCCACGCCGAATTTCCCGCTGGAAATAAAGATTGTGCCCGACGTGCCCAGGGAAATATTGCAGGCGCCGTCTCCCACGGTTCCCGTGCCTACGGCGGCGGCCGCATTGTCCCCCGCGCCGGCGCAGACCGCCACGGTTTCCGAAAGCCCCAGCTGCCTTGCGATCTCAGGCTTCAATGTCCCTGTCTTCTCATAGCTTTCAAACAGCTTCGGCATCTGTTCTTCCCTGACGCCGCACAACGCAAGCATCTCCTCTGACCAGCGTTTATGCTCCACATCCAGCAAAAGCATGCCGCTGGCGTCGGAATAGTCCGTGCTGTGGACGCCGGTCAGGACATAGTTGATATAATCCTTCGGCAGCATAATTTTATGGATTTTCCGGAAAAGCTCCGGCTCATTTTCCCGCATCCACAACAGCTTGGGCGCGGTAAAGCCCGCAAAGGCAATATTTGCGGTAAGGGCGGACAGCTTTTCTTTTCCCACCGTCTCATTCAGGTATTCCACCTGCCTTGCGGTACGGCCGTCATTCCACAAAATCGCGGGGCGGATCACACGGTCTTCTTTGTCCAGAACCACCAGACCATGCATCTGTCCGCCTGCGCCGATTCCCTCCACCTCGCCGGCGTCAAAGCCGTTCAGCAGCTCGGGGATGCCCGTGAGCACCGCCTGTTTCCAATCCTCTGGATTCTGCTGGCTCCAACCAGGTTCCGGAAACTCCAGCGGGTATTCTTTCGATACAATATTTTTGATCCTGCCCTTCCCGTCCGACAGCAGCAGCTTGACGGCGGAGGTGCCAAGATCGATTCCGATATACAGCATAACGTCCCTCTTTATTTCTTTCCGGATTTACGACTGGTAACTACGTCGAAGATAACGGCCAGCAAAAGCACGCCGCCCTTGATCACATACTGCCAGGTATCGCCCAGACCCATAATGGACATGCCCATGTTGATAACGCCAAGGAGCAGAGCGCCGATCACAACGCCGCCTACCGTACCGCTGCCGCCGTAAGCGGAAGCGCCGCCGATAAAGCAGGAACCGATGGCATCCATCTCAAAGGACTGACCGGTGGAACCGTTGACGGAACCGACACGGGCCGCGCAGAGCAGACCGCACAGGCCGGCCAGAAGGCCCATATTGGCATAGGCGACAAAATAAATTTTGTTCGTGTTGATACCGGACAGCTGGGTCGCTTTCTCATTGCCGCCTACGGCGTAAAAATACCGGCCGAAAGCGGTTTTTGCCGTAATAAAGTTGTAGATCAGGCAGACAGCCAGCACCCATACCAGCATAACGGAGATACCTCTGTACTGGCTGAGCAGATAGCAGTAATAGAGAACCAGCGCGGCAATCAGGCCGGCTTTTACAAAATCGCTTAAAGCGCTGTTCTGGCGGTAGCCTTTTTTCGCCCGCTCCCGGCGGTTTTTCACCGTATTGAAAATCACAAGAACCGCGGCCACCACACCCACGATAATGGGGGAAAGCTTTGTGGCTCCGTCATCCAGACCGGGAACCTTGATATAAGCGGTAAATATATTCAGAAAAGCAGGGTCCTGAATGGCCACGGTTTTGCTGTTCAGCACGAACCGTCCCAGTCCACGGAAAATAAACATGCCTCCCAGGGTAGTGATAAAAGGCGGAATGCGGACGTAGCCGATCCAGTATCCCTGCCAGCAGCCCACCAGAAGGCCGATCAGCAGGCCGGTCAGAATGGCGGCAATGGCAGGCATATGCATGTTGGAAACCATAACGGCAGCCATACCGCCTACCAGGCAGACGACGGAGCCTACGGACAGGTCGATGTTACCGCCTGTCAGGATGCACAGCAGCATACCGCAGGCCATAACCAGAACGTAGCCGTTCTGCAGCATCAGGTTTGTCATGTTCTGGGGAGACAGCAGGGTTCCCTTGGTCAGAACGGCAAACAGAATAAAGACCACTGCCAGGGCGATTACCATGGCATATTTGGTCAGAAAACTTACCAGATTGAATTGCTTTTTGGATTCAGTCATTGTCTCCTCCTAATTTAGTTCCGCAACTTCCCTCCCAAGCCCCCTGGTTCTGGGAGAATTTCCAGTCACTAAAGTGTCTGTAAATCCTCCCGGGGCTTGTACGGTACGTTGCTGTTTCAGTTCCGCAACTTCCCTCCCATTGCAATGAGCACTTAGGGTCTGTCCTTTAGACCCTTACGTGCGATGCATGGCAAATAGTTAGCGGGTGTTTTTTAGCCGCTTACTATTTGGCAAGCCCCCGGGGCTTGTACGGTACGTTGCTGTTATTCATATTTAAGCAGATTGGGAATCCTGATTGGTATCGCGGATAATATAACCCATGATTCCTTCCTGGGTGGCCTCTCCGGCATCTAACTCCGCCAGCAGGTGGCCCTCGTTCATCACATAAATGCGGTCGCACATGCCTAAGAGCTCGGGCATCTCGGAGGAGATCATCATCACCGACTTGCCCTGACTTACCATCTCATTAATCAGACAGTAAATCTCGTATTTGGCGCCCACATCGATCCCCCGGGTAGGTTCGTCCATAATCAGGATATCCGGCTCGGTAAACATCCATTTGCCAAGCAAAGCCTTCTGCTGATTGCCGCCGGACAGGTTGCCCACATTCTGCTCAATGGTGGGCGTTTTAGTGCCCATGTCCTTTGTCATCTGCTCGGCCACCC
>CAJUPT010000101.1 GCA_910588405.1 uncultured Lachnospiraceae bacterium
TCAAATAACACTATTCTTCACTTTCCACAGCTTCATTAATATACAAAGCCGTCAGAAATGCAAACACATACGCTTGTATCACCCCGTCAAATATATCAAAATACAAGCTAAAAGGCAGTGGCACAATCACAGGAACAATCAGCTTGATCAGCTCCATAATAACGAATGCGCCAAGCACATTTCCAAAAAGCCGCATACACAGCGACAACGGCCGGATAAACACCTCCAGAATGTTGATCGGCGTCACGATTGCCACCGGCTGTGTAAAGCTTTTCAGCCAGCCGCCCACCTTCTTCTCATGAATACCGGCATATTCCACCAGCACAATACTCATCAGCGCCAACGCTCCGGTAACATTCAGATCCTTGGTAGGCGCCTTAAAGCCGAACAGACCGACCATATTGGCGATACTGATATAGATGATCACCGTACAGAGATAGGGCACATACCGTCGCCCTTTTTTTCCTACCAGGCCGCCAAAAAAATCATACAAAAAACTGACGCCCATCTCCAGCGCCAGCTGCAGCCTGCCGGGGTTTTCCACCTTCAGGTTCCGCACCAGGCACACCGAAAGCAGAACCAGAACCGCCATAATGATCCAAGTGACCGCCACCGACTCCAAAATATCGACGCCGCCGAATACCGGTATGGTGAACGCGGTCTCGCAGTTCAGCTCCTCTAAGAGCTTCTGGGCCAACTCTTTCATCTTTTGATTCGCTTCCTTTCTATAATAATAAATATAGGGCAGATTTTGCTGTGTCAGGATTATTCTCCTCCAAAAAATCTGCCTATCATGTATCTTAATTTTATTTATTTTACTTGTCAATGAAAAGAAGATTTTCACCTCTTACAAATTTTATTTCATATTTTTGTGTAAAAATTCTATTTTTATTTATTTTTTCTTTATATTTTTCACCAAATTTTTTCTCTTTTGCTTTTTATTTTATCTAATCCCCTTATTTCATTGAGAATACTATCCAAATTTTCACGAATAATATAGTTTAAAAGTCCCTGCACGCACGCCTATCAACTGTGCCGCAATACTGACCGCGATCTCCTCTGGTGTTTCTGCTCCAATGTCAAGTCCAATCGGCGTTATCACACGCCCAAGCTCACTGTCCGTAAATCCCTGCTCCTGTAGCGCTGCCCTGACGGCTGCAGCCTTCCTTTGGCTGCCTATGACACCTATATACCGTGCCGGTGTTCTCACCGCAAACGCCTGTACCGCCATATCATCCTTATGCCCCCGGGTCATAATACAGACATAATCACAGTCTGTAATCTCCACCTGCTCATCGATATGCTCCAAAGAAATCAGCCGCACCTCTTCCACTCCCGGAAACAATTCCGGCTTACAAAACTCTTCCCGATCCTCCAACACAACACAGCGAAAATGTATGGCGCTCAACGCCGGAACCAGTTTCTGGGCCACATGGCCACCGCCAAAAATGTAGACCCGTCCGGCCTGTACGGCCTGCTCTATAAAATACCTTCCGCTCTCAGTCTCGATGATACCTGTGCCGCCTTTGTACCTCGTCAGAATTTCCGGCGAAATCTCATCCCCATACCTACTTCCGCTCTTCGTAAACAAAGCAAGACTATCACAGGTGATATCCCATACCAGCCAGCAATCCTTTCCTGCCCTGTCGCAGACTGCAGTCTGCTCCGCGATTTCCCTGACTCTTTTATCTCCTGCCCCAATGTAACGAAAATACACTGTGACATCTCCGCCGCAAATCATGCCGATATCCTGCACCTCTTTTTTCCGCAGCGTAAACATCCATACAAAAAAGCTTTTCTCCTCCAAAATCTGCGCCGCCATCTCAAGGGCCCTGTATTCCACCGCACCGCCGCCGATGGTGCCGCACACAAGGCCACTGTCTGTCACCAGCATATGCGCGCCTGCTCCCCGGGGCACAGACCCGGAACTGGCCACAATGGAAACCAGAACGGCATCCGTCCCCCGCTCCATCAGCGCAAGCAATGTCGTAAAGATCTCTTTCATCCCAATCCCCTTTCCATAAATGCATACATATTATAAAGTTTGTCCCCATTCCTGATTCAAATTCCTTTTCCGAAACCGCAGTTGGGAAAATGACAGTCCGGACAATTCAGACAGAGTCCGCCGTGCCCCAGACTGGCCAGCCAGGAGGCAGTGACGGGTACGTCGGCCAAAAGGCGGGGAAGAACCAAATCAAAAATTGTTCTCTTCGCGTACATCACACAGCCTGGCAGACCACAGACTGGGCGGCCGTCATCCGTATAAGAGACCAGAAACATCGCGCCGGGAAGAACGGGAGCGCCGTAGGACACGATATTTGCTCCGCTCTGCCGGATCGCCAGAGGCGTTTTATCATCGGGGTCCACACTCATGCCGCCGGTACAGAACACCATATCAAGACCCGCCTCCAACATTTTTTTGACGGCGGCCGTGATGTGACCAGGGTCATCATCCACGATTTCATGGGCACCCATCCGTCCTCCGTACTCCGCAAGCTTTTCTACAATAACCGGTGTAAACGTATCCTGAATACGGCCGTGAAACACCTCATTGCCGGTGGTGACAAGGCCAAAGGTTTTCTGCTTTATGGGATATAGGGTCAAAAGAGGAACCGGTCCGGCAACCTGTCTTGCCTGCTCCATTTTCGCCCTGCCAATTACCAGAGGGATCACACGGACGCCGCAAAGCCGGTCCCCCTTTCTGACCGGAAATCCGGAAGCACGGGTGGCAATCATCATCTCCCCAAGAGAATTGACGGCGCGAAGCCGGTCAATATCCACAAGCAAAAGACCGTCTTGATCGGCAATCAGCTCAATTTTCCCTTCCTTCGGCTCGGTGGCATGCATGTCCTGGTTCTGACAGATTGCGCGCAAAATATGGGCGGCCTCATTTTCATGAAGCATGTTTTCATTTTTCTCCCATATGTATACATGCTCTTTGCCTACGCGCAGCAAAACCGGAATATCCTCCTCCCTGATTACATGACCCTTTCTGAATACTGCGTCTTTGGTGACGCCTTTGATAATCTGTGTAATGTCATGGCAGAGTACCTGCCCGACAGCTTCCTCTGTTTTCATCAGCTTCATAGGTTCCTCTTTTCCGACGCGGCTGCTGCGTCCCTCAGCCTGTTCTCATAAAAGTTAAGCAGTCTATGATAATCCTCCGGCGTATCCGCATCCATCGTCACACCCTCATCCGAAACGGGCACACAAAAGGAAGGAATGTCCAGCGCTCTGACCGCCCCCCGCATACCGTCCGTTCCCTGGTATGACAAAATCGCCGGAAGCAGTGCGCCGCTTATCAGGATTGGATGTCCTTTTCGCCCGCCGCAAAGGGGCTGCGCCATACCGCAGCCGGTCCGGTCCATGTAGGCCGCCATTGTCCGTAGCGTCTGACCTGTAAACAGCGGACAGTCCGCCGGCAAAAAGAAAAAACGCTCCCCGCTTTCTTTAAGCCTCTCCATTCCCATGCAGGCTGACCGAAACATATCCGTCGTTTCAAAATCCGGATTGTGAACACATTCCACCCCCATCGGTATCAGATGCATCCACAGCCGTTTCGCATCCCGTCCTGTCACCGTGATAATCCGGCTGACGCCTGCCTGTTTCAGCGTACGCACCGCGTAGCCGATGACGGTAGTGTCTCCCAGCGGCAGCAGCGGCTTCAAAGCCCCCATCCGGGAAGCAAGACCGGCAGCGGCGATCACGGCGGCTGTTCCAGCCATCTGTTTATCATCTTTCTTACCAAAATTCATATGACGCCGCTCCTTTCTCCTGTTCTGCTGCACACGGCGGCTATGGCCATACCAGCCATCCACTATACCTGGTCAATCATCCGCCGTTTTGAAATGCCGTCCGAACATACGCCTTCATCCGCCGTTACCCGAACAGAAATGCCAAAACCGGCCCGATCCAGCGCGTCGCAGGCTGCCTGTTTCGCAGCCTCCCCGCCAGCGACCTTAATCTGCAATCCCTTCGTCCCCCGCAGGGCCTGATAATCCAGAACAGTATCCTCGGCAAACAGAATCTGATCCAGCAGGGGCACTGAAATTCCGCAGCCAAAGCTCTGACAGGCATCCGGCGCCAAATCTGCTTTCCTGCCGAATATTTCCCCCAGTCTCCCGTCGGGCAGCATCCGTCCCAGATCACCGGTACGGTAACGAATCAGCGGCATGGCCTGACGGCGAAGGGTCGTCAGTGCCAATTCCCCCTCAGGCAGAGCCTCCAGATAAATATCCCGGCGCACCAGCATTCCCCTCCTCTCCGGCGTTTCCACGGCGCATCCCAGCCCGCTTTCCGTCAGGCCATAATGATTCAGAACCTGGCAGCGCCAGATTCGCTCAATGCTCCCGGCAAGCGCGGATGACAGATAATCCGCCGACAGCAAAACCCTGACAGGTCTCAGATCCGGCGCAGTCAGGGCAAGACGGCGTATCTGAGCCGGAACGCCTACCATTACGGCGGCCTGTCGGTCACGGCAGACCCGGGCCGCAGCCTGATAATCCAAAATCACACCGTATATTACCGGAATGCCGCCGAAAGCTTCGATCCCCTCCGCCAGAAGCCGGCAGAGTCCGTCCGGCCTGCTGCCAGGCATAAAAATCATCACGGTATCTCCCCTTTTGCACAGCAGACGCATTCCATCACGGAAAAAGGATACCGTATCCCTAAGATCCCGTTGTGAAAATGCCAGTCTTTTCGGTTTCCCCGTCGTACCGGAGGTCCGCATCGTAACCATTCGGCGAATCTCCTTCGGCAGACAGCACAGCATCCGCTGCCCGTCTTCTGACAAATCCCTGGCAGTGACAAAGGGCAGGGTGGACAACCGGTCAAGCGAAGTCAATTCCGTATCTGGCAGGTGTTCTCGGTAAAAAGGGCTGTTGGCCCTCACATAAGTCAGCTGCCTGTTCAATGCCTCCAAAAGCTGCTCCGGAGACAAAGGCTGAACCATGCTGACGCCCTCCGGGAAAAAATCCGGATTTTCCTTTTCTATCCGTCTCATACCAATCCGCCTCCGATATTCGGTTTTCTCCATACCCATAATCCGTATCCCACTCTCGCCTCTTTTAAGACAGGCACGTCAGAAATCCCGACACAGCCGCACAGCTTCCGTTCCAGCATCATCTGAAAAAACATAGCGCGAAGTTCTTTTGTATAATCTCCATAGCTTTTCAGCTCCATGGCGGGACGGAACAGACAGTTCATAGTCTCCGGCCGGTACAGATGCTTCAGCATAGGGCTGTGACGCAATGTCAGATCACAGGTATTGGAATACAGATCGGCAATAACCGCAATGCCGCCCGGACGGAGAACGCGGCACAGCTCATGGACGGTCTGGCGGGAATCACACAGAGAAAAAACGCATTCCATCACAACGGCGTCAAAATAATTTCTCCTATAAGGGATCTCCTCGCCCCTTCCGGCTTTTACCGGCAGTCCCGCGCCTGCTGCCTGCTTCACCAGATTCGGATCTGGGTCGATGCCGAAAAAAACACAGCGGCTGCTCCTTGACAGTCGTCTTAAAAGTTCACCGCTGCCACAGCCGATTTCCAGCACATAGCCCTGCTTTGGCAGACAGGCGGCTATCACGTCGAAAATGGATGGACTAAACTTCATATACCCTCCCCGCCCCTTTTTCCTTTACAGTTCCTCCACTCTCCTCCCGGGACTTGTCCGGTTCGTTGCTGTTTTTTCATAGCTTACCTGACATTACCATCCTTTTTCAATCCTTCACCGCAGTCAGATATTTCGCGCAGAAGGGCTTGATTGTTCCGTTGTCATATACATGCAGGCTGCACCGGTGAAGTCTTTCCACATCCAGATTCATGGCATCCTGGAAAGCCATCGCGGTCAATGTAAAGGAACCGGCGCGCATCTGCCTCAAAAATAATTCCATATTCGGAATACCCGCAGACAGTGCCCCCTCTGCCAATGTCCCTTCCGCATCAGTCATTGTCTTGTCTCTTCGCGTCCAGTGCCGTCCAATGTATTCCCGGTTCTGCGCGGCAGTGGTACGGCCACATTGGCAGCTGTTCTTCCTGTGATTCACTGGCGTCAAGGTTCCGTCAAAGGATGTCAGAAAAGCAGCGTGAAAGCCGCATAGAGGATGGTCACAGCAGGAGGGAAGAAAGGCGTCAAAGGGCAAGCCGGTCTGACGACAAATATCGCTTAACAGTTCATCCAGCGTATACCGCTGCCCCTCCTCCGGACGTTCCGGATACCTTCCGAAAAAAGAAACTGGCTGAAAGTGAATGCCGCGGACCACAGGAGACAGAAGCGCGCCAAAACGGATGATATCTCCCAGAGCCGTCTCATTCACCCCCCGCACCACCGTCGGCACAAGGGTGACGCCGAGACGGCATCTGCCGCAGTTTTCAATCGCTTTTCGCTTTATCTCAAACAAATCGCGGCCCCGCAGCGTTCTGTACACCTCCTCTGTCACACCGTCAAACTGCAGGAACACAAAGGAAAGACCGGCTTGGGCCAGCGCCTGTACGTATGACATATCCTCGGCCAGACGGATGCCGTTGGTATTCAGCTGTACATAAGGGCAGCCGAGAGACTTTGCATACCGAATCAGCTGCGGCAGGTCATCCCGCAGCGTCGGTTCACCGCCGGACAGCTGCAGAAGGGGCCTGCCGCACCGCTCCATAATCAGAGCGATAGCCTGTTTCAGCTCCTCAAAACCGGGTTCCTCCCTTTCCCCGCCGCCGTCAGCAAAACAGAACCGGCAGTGAAGATTGCAGCGCTGGGTCACTTCCAAAAGCGCACAGCAGGTTCCCTGCTCATGCTCATCGCAAATGCCGCAATTTTCCGGGCAGTGCTGTCCCTGCCCTTTTGGCAGACCCTTACTGCCGCCTCGCCAGCTGTCAAAATCCAGTCTGCCTCGCCAGATCGGCACCATAAACGCACCGTGCTCCCGGCATTTCTTGTGCAGATAAATCCCGTCCTTTCGCCCTATCCGCGCCGCCTCTACGGGGCGCAGACAGACCGGACAGACAGAACGTGTTCTCTCATTCATTTTCATCCTCCAAGAGACACCGCCCTTCTTCTCCCGAATGACACCCGCTCCCTCCGATAAAGTCTGGAAGCATCGGCAGCCGATACCGGTTCATTTCCTCCAGCGCCTTCCTTGCGGTCAGCCCTGAAGCCAGATACCGTGTCACGCAGCCCTCATCCGCAAGAATCACAAAGGGCGCCTCCTCAACAGGTCCGCAGAGCACCGCCTCACAGTCATGTTCCACAATTTTTCTGGCAAAACCGCAGTCTCCGCCCACATCCTCACGGCCATATACCTTATATACGGAAGCCGTCTCCGCCTGCATAATCGTCAGATATTCCGCATCCCCAAAAAGCGAAGACACGATTCCCTCCATCCCCGGCTTCTCTGTCATTGCCGCTATATACATACAAACCCTCCCGTATTTCGTTTTTCCTGATAACGGTTCATATTGCGCGATCAGCCGCTTCCCTTTCCTGACAGTTGCTATTTACAGGAAACCGTTATCCCTCAGCAGTTCCACGCATTTTTCATATACCGCAATGGTCATCGGCTTGCATCTTTCGGCTTTATACCGCAGCCCTTCCCCCGCGATATCCTCACAGCTGACAGAACCGTATTCCATTCCAAACCTATCGTCAAACCACTCCACCAGTTCCGGAATCATCACCTGCGCAGCAGTTCCCCTGTCAAACAGAGACAGCATCATGGCACCGCCGCTTAAAGCACCGCAGTCATGTCCTGTTCGGATGCCGCCGCACAGGCCCGCAGCGGCGGCACAGAGCGCCTCGCTTTCCTCTCCCATAAGCATAAGCGCCCCCCGCACAATCGCCTCGGCACAGCAGCAGCCTTTCAGCATATATGTTTCCACCTGCATTCCATAATTCATAATTTAGTCCCGCAACTCCCCTTCCAAGCCCCATGAACTGGGAGAATTTTCAGCCACTGAAGTGTCTGTAAATCCTCC
>CAJUPT010000102.1 GCA_910588405.1 uncultured Lachnospiraceae bacterium
AGTTGACAGCCCATTCTCAAGGATTTGAGATATAATCAAGAGAATAAGGAGTGATGTTCCGGAGCTTGATACATTAACTCATATACTTGAATCGTTCCATGATATATGGGGTAATTGCGACTGGACAGATGAGGACAAGATTAAGAAGCAGATTCAGGAAATTGCCGAGGAAGTCAAGAAGGATGAGCGTTATCGGAATGCCATGCAGTTTTCTGATATCCAAAATGCTCGTGACGAAAGCGAACGCGCAACATGGGAGGCCATTCTGCGGAATATGTCCAGCGGCATGAAACTGTATACGGCTTACCAAGGTGATACCCGCAGCAGACGGAATCAGACATTCAGAGATTGGCTGCTTGACCTGATATTTAATGCCACCTACCAGAAACCGTCATCCGACACACCTGAAAAGAAGGTGTACAGATATTCTGATTATGAACCACCGCTCTCAATGGTAGCAGAAGATACGGTTCCGTATAATGCGACAAACGATGATTGAGAGGCAGAAATAGATGAAGACAAATGACAGACCACTAACAGATTTAATGAAAGCCGTAGATAGCGGTGCGGCACAACTGCCCGATTTCCAGAGAGGATGGGTATGGGATGACGGACGGATTAAGGCTTTGATACTCAGCGTGATACACAACTTCCCGGTTGGAGCGGCGATGTTTCTGGAGTACGGGAACAAAAGTATCCACTTCAAGCATAAGCCTATAGAAGGCTCTGACGCCAATCCCGACACTGAGCCGGATGAACTTATTCTTGACGGACAGCAGAGGTTGACCTCTCTTTATAATGCTCTGTATAGCAAAAATCCCGTACATACAAAAACTGACAAGGGCAAGGAGATAGATAGGTATTACTATCTGAATATAGAGAAGGCAATCAGCCCCGGTGCCGATGACGATGAAGTGGTTATCTCTATCCCTGCAACAAGGCAGATAACATCCGACTTCGGTCGGAAAATCGAGATGGATCTCTCCACAAGGCAGGATGAATTCAAGCAGAAGATGTTCCCGCTTAATATTATCCTTAATTCCGGTGAAGAGCAGGGCTGGCAGAACGAATATTACGCCTACTACAACTATGACCCGGATGTTATAAGGCAATTTACGGAGCTTTTCTCTAAAATCATTATGCCGACACAGAAATATGCCATGCCGGTTATTCTGCTGGATAAAGAGACTCCGAAAGAGGCTGTTTGCCAGGTCTTTGAGAATGTCAACACCGGCGGAGTTTCTTTGACGGTGTTCGAGCTTGTGACTGCTGTTTTTGCAATGGATAATTTCCCGTTGCGCAAAGACTGGGATGAGCGTAAAGAGACGTATTTTTCAGGTGATTTGCTGAACATTGTGACAGCCACGGATTTTCTCACAGCACTCACTCTACTTTCGGCGTTCAAAGCAGGAGGAACGGTAAGCTGCAAAAAGAAGGATGTTTTAGCACTCTCATTGGCAGCATACAAGCAATATGCAGATGACCTTTGTAAGGGGTTCTCTATTGCCGATAAACTATTGCAGGAAGAACGAATATTTTCAAGTCGTGACCTGCCGTACAGCACACAACTTATTCCCCTTGCCGCCATTTGCACCGTGCTGATGGACGGAAACAAGATTTACACCACCACTATCAAGAACATGGTGAAGCAGTGGTATTGGTGCGGTGTATTTGGAGAATTGTACGGTTCAGCGAATGAAACGAGATATGCCAATGACATAACGCAGGTTGTCAAATGGATTACAGACAGCGGCGATCTTCCGAAGACTGTCACGGACTTCTTCTTTAATCCGACACGTCTACTTGGTCTGCAATCAAGGCAGTCCGCAGCGTACAAAGGTATCATGGCATTGATTTTGAAGAACCATGCCCGCGATTTTATATCTGGAGCGGAGATGGATTTCTCCACATATTCTAACGAGAAGATTGATATTCACCATATCTTCCCGAAGGATTACTGTATTGGACAGAGATACGATAAATCCAAGTGGAACAGCATCGTGAACAAGACACCGATTTCTGCAAGCAGCAATCGAGAGATAGGAGGTGTTGCTCCATCCGCATATCTTGGCAAACTTGAAAAGAAAGGCTCTGTGTTGCCTTCCGACTTGGATGGATATGTGGAGACGCATTGGATTGATCATACCATGCTGAGAAATGATGAGTTTCAGGATTTCATTGTTGATCGTGCCAAGAAACTGCTGAGTGCGATTGAATCAGCTACAGGCAGAACGATATCCGGTAAGGACTCTGATGAGGTTCAGCAGGCGTTCGGTGCTTCGCTGGCTTAAACCTGTCAGCGTTTATACACTTTTCAGCGATAGCCATACATTTTAGCGATAGCAGAAGTCTCACAGGAAGGAGGGTGCAAAAATGGCGATGGCACAGACAGCTTACAGAACAAGACCGGCACTCCGCAGGACTTCGTTCACGGCGGCGGGCAGGTCTCGCAGAGCGAAAACGCCTTTATTTCAAGTCTTTTTATGCCCTTCTTCCGTAAAAGTTACAGATGAGCTTTGTATCAAAGACAGCACTACGATATATCTCGCATGCGGTTCAGGTGGTTTTTTGGTTTCTTCATTTGACAGGATGATGAAGACGGCCAGGAAGATGGGGATTCCTTCGGAAATTGTGCGGGAATCACTTTACGGATTTGATACAAACCCAACCGTATGGTCGCTGGCCGCCCTGAACATGTTTTTCAGAGGCGACGGAAAAAGCCATATAGAAAATGTGAGTTGTTTTGATGAAAAAAGTATTGCCAGCGTATCGGGTAAGTTTACAAAGGCATTACTGAATCCGCCGTTTTCTCAAACGGAAGAACCGGAGAGAGATTTTATCGATGCGTCGATGAATACGCTGCAAACAATGGGATTAATGGCAGTAGTGGTGAAATCCGGTATTTTTGCGGATGATGACAATGCGCGGTGGAGAAATGATTTTTTAAAAAAGCATACTGTCCTTGGAATGATCAGCCTGCCGGGAGATTTATTTTATCCTATGGCAAGAGGGAATGGCGGCAGCGCGGTTCGCGTGTTAGTTCCTAAATATAAGATGACCTATTCTGAATTGGTCTGGTTTGCCGCGCAGATTAATATGCAGCGATGGCGGTTCTTTTATGGAAGAATGGCAATATAAAAAAGATTAAAGCAGTTAAGTCTGAAAGCGCCGAATCAAAAGATAAAGGATGGCGAGAATACCATTACAAAAAAATTATGGGATTGGCGGGTATGTTTTCAGATCTTATGAAGGAATAAAATGCTATACCACAAAGGGTTACAAAGGGCTGTCCTAAAATGTATCCTGCGATACTTTAAAATGGACAGCCCTTTGTGTTGTGGGTATGATACTGTTTCTTTGTCAGCAGTTATATACGGTTCCTATCAGATGACAACCAGCTCATACTCCCTGCTGCCCAGCCCGATCTTCTCCGCGTGCTCTAAGCAGGATCTCCACTCGGACTCCGGCGTGGAGTTGGTGAAGGGGTCGTGGTGGTCGTGGAAATGGGGAGCGGCCATCTGGTCGGTCAGCTGGCTGTTGGGCATGGGGTCTGCCTTCATGCAGGCGTCCACACAGGCCTGATCCAGAGCCAGCGGGTCAAAGGAGGCGAACATGCCGATATTCGGCAGGATCGGCGCGTCGTTCTCGCAGTGACAGTCGCAGTTGGGGGACACGTCCACAACCAGGGAGATATGGAACTGAGGCCGTCCGTCCACGACGGCTTTGGTGTATTCGGCCATCTTGCAGTTTAAGATGGAGTTCGCGTTGCTGTCGTTAAAGGCGATGGCATCATAGTTGCAGGCGCCCAGGCAGCGGCCGCAGCCCACACAGTGGGACAGGTCTACGTGCATCTTTTTGGTGTTTTCGTCAAATACAAGGCCGTTGTTGGCGCATTCCTTCTGGCATCTCTTGCAGCCGCGGCAGGTTTCCTCGTCGATATGGGGTTTCCCGTTGGAATGCTGTTCGGTCTTGCCGGCACGGGAGCCGCAGCCCATGCCGATATTTTTGATTGTGCCGCCAAAGCCGGTCATCTCATGGCCTTTGAAATGGGTCAGGCTGATAAAGATATCGGCGTCCATAACGGCGCGGCCGATTTTGGCTTCCTTCACATATTCGCCGCCAGCCACGGGCACATTGATATCGTCAGTGCCTTTCAGGCCGTCGGCGATGAGCACGGGACATCCCACGGTCAGGGGCGTGAAGCCGTTCTGCCATGCGCAGTCCAGATGCTCCAGGGCATTTTTCCGGCTGCCCGGGTACATGGTGTTGCAGTCGGTGAGGAAAGGCTTGCCGCCCATCTCCTTTACCAGATCCACGATAGCTCTGGCATAGTTGGGGCGCAGGTAGCTGATATTGCCCAGCTCCCCGAAATGCATTTTGATGGCGACAAATTTGCCCTCCATGTCGATTTCGCCGATGCCGGCTTTTTTCACCATTTTCTGCAGCTTGGTGGGAAGTCCGTCGCCAAACGCTTTGGTGCGGAAGTCGGTAAAGTAAACTTTTGATTTTGCCATGTTATTTTTCTCCTTAAACTTAGTTTTCTGCAAACAACCTGTCGATCAGCGTATACCCCTCCGGAATAAAAATCTCACTTTCCCTGGCGGCCTTCTCACAGTACTCACTTACGCCACCCACTGTTTTTGTGCTGTCATAAAGCATATAAGGAATGGGGTCTGAGGTATGGGTTCTGCAGCAGATCGGCGTAGGGTGGTCAGGCATAATCAGCATCCGGTAAGGTTCGCCGGAGGCGTCCATGGCTTCCTTCACCACTTTGATTACGCGCTGATCCAGATTTTCGATGGCGGTAATCTTATCGGGGATGCTGCCCTGGTGTCCCATCTCGTCGGGGGCTTCCAGATGGATATAGGCGAAATCGCATCCATCCTTTAACAGGGCGTCCACGCCGGCCATGGCCTTGCCTTCATAATTCGTATGTAAAGAACCGTCGGCTCCGGGCACATCGATCACTTTCATATGCGCGCCTACGGCAATTCCTTTCAACAAGTCTACGGCGGAAACCATAGCGCCCTTCTTCCCGGTTTTCTCAAAATAAGAAGTGAGGATCGGCTTTGTGCCTGCTCCCCAGAACCAGAGGCTGTTGGCCTTGTTTTTCCCCTCTGCGGCCCGTTTCAGGTTTACCGGATGGCTGTTTAAAATATCATAGCTTTTTTCCATCATTTCCCGCAGTTTCCGGTCTTCCGGCAGATACTGGCCGATGGTCTGGTTCAGCACGTCGTGGGGCGGCGTGGCCTCCGCAATCTGGCCGTTCTCCCAGATCAGCAGATGCCGGTAGCTGGTGCCGGTATAAAAATGATAGGTTTCTGTTTCGAATACTTCTTTGACCGCCTGAATCAGCAGGTCAGCCTCCTCCGTGGTGATTTCCCCGGAGCTGTGGTCTAAAATGGTGCGTTCTCCATAGGGAATGTTTTCTTCCTCCGAGAGCGTCACCACATTGCACCGCAGCGCCACGTCCGTATCCTTCATGTCCACGCCGATGCTCAGCGCTTCCAGCGGCGAGCGGCCTGTGTAATACTGTTTGGGGTTGTAGCCGATCACGGAAAGGTTGGCAGTGTCGCTGCCCGGCTTCATCCCGTCGGGGATGGTTTTCACCATGCCGATTTCCGATACCTTTGCCAGCTCATCCATCACCGGGGTTTTGGCGCACTGAAGCGGGGTTCCTCCCTTCAGCTCATCTAATGGCTCATCCGCCATGCCGTCGCCTAAGATTACAATATATTTCATAAATGGCCTCCGATTTTCCGGAATGTACTTTCAGAATTTTGTATACCCGTAAATATAAAACCAGGAACGGCAAAATTCTGAGAGGACACTGGATAAATATTTTTAGTACGATTCACGTTTCTATTATGTGGGGAAACTGCTAAAAAGTCCAGTATTTTTTTCGGATTGTATAAATTCTTGTACAGATTACCGTTGAAAAAAATGAGGATTCATAATAAAATAGTGGGTGAATAAATGGAGTTGCGGAATTATAATATAGAAGACGGAGGTTTGCGACATGAGTAATTCAGCATCGGCAGGCATGCGTATTGAGAAGCTGCTTGATCCTGGCAGCTTTATTGAGATCGGCGGCCATGTCACGGCGAGGAATACGGATTTTAACCTGCCTGAAAAGGAAACGCCGGCGGACGGCGTGGCAACCGGTTACGGGACGATCGACGGGAGCCTGGTCTATGTGTACAGCCAGGATTCGGCTGTTTTGGGCGGTTCCGTAGGGGAAATGCATGCCAGAAAGATTGTTCACCTGTATCAGATGGCCATGAAAATGGGCGCGCCGGTGATCGGCATGATCGATTGTGCCGGCATGCGGCTCCAGGAGGCCACGGACGCTCTGAACGCTTTTGGGGAATTGTATCTGTGCCAGGTAAACGCGTCAGGCGTGATTCCGCAGATCACGGCGGTGTTTGGCAGCTGCGGCGGCGGGATGGCGCTGGCGCCTGCGCTGGCTGATTTTGTGTTTATGGAGGCGGAAAAAGCCAGGATGTTTGTAAACGCCCCCAACACCCTGGAGGACGGAGCCGGAAAGGATACGGCCTCGGCTCAGTTCCAGAGTGAAAAAGCCGGTTCCGTGGATAAGGTGGGAAGCGAGGAAGAGATTCTGGAATCCATCCGTGAGCTGATTTCCATTTTGCCGGCGAATAACGAGGATGACATGTCCTATGACGAATGCGGGGACGACCTGAACAGAGTCTGCGAGGGCATTGAAGGCTGTGTACAGGATGGGGCCAAGGCTCTTGCCATGATTTCCGACGACGGATTTTTCTATGAGGTAAAAGAGGGTTTTGCTAAAAACATGGTCACCGGTTTTATCCGGCTGAACGGCGTCACCGCTGGCGCCGTGGCAAACCGGACGGAGCGCCGTGACGAAGAAGGAAACGTGGCGGAAACTTTTGAGCCAAGGCTGACTTCTAATGGCTGTATGAAAGCGGCGGAGTTTATTTCCTTCTGCGACGCTTTCAATATCCCTGTGCTCACGCTGGTTCAGGCCGAGGGCATGAAGGCTGACTTCCATCAGGAACTGCGGATCGCGAAGTCCATGGCGAAGATGACCTGCGCCTATGCCGGCGCAACGGTGCCGAAGGTGACGGTGATTGTGGGGAAAGCCTACGGAACCGCCTACACGGTGATGAATAGCAAGGGAATCGGCGCGGATCTGGTTTATGCCTGGCCGGATACGGCGGTGGGCATGATGGATGCGGAGAGCGCCGCCAGAATTATCTACGCCGAAGAAATCCGCCAGGCGGAAAATGCGCCTGCGCTGATCGGCGAGAAAGCGGCGGAATACGCAGCTTTGCAGGGAAGCCCGCTGTCAGCGGCCAGAAGGGGATATATCGACCATATTATCCAGCCTGGTGATACGAGAAAATATGTGATCGGCGCTTTTGAGATGCTGTTCACCAAACGGGAAGACAGGCCGTCGAAAAAACACGGGACGGTCTGATAGAGGTGCGGAATGGTAGAATTGACATTAGGCCAGATTTTTCAGAGAGCGTTGCTGAATACGCTGCTTGGCATGGGCACGGTTTTTGCCGTACTGGTTTTTATCAGCCTGCTGATTTCCCTGTTTCAATATATCCCGAAGCTGCAGCAAAGCTTTGGGAAAAAACAGGAGACGGCCGGTCAGCCGTCGAATGTTCAGCAAGGCGCCTCCGCAGCCCATTTCGGCGGATTTAAGTTCAGGTCGAAAACGGCGGAGCCCGCAAAGGCGGAGGATAAGGATTATATCGACGACAGGGAGCTGGTGGCGGTCATTACCGCGGCTATAGCGGCTTATCAGGGAACGTCTACGGACGATTTGATTGTCCGCTCGATCAAACGGGCGAAAAAGCAGAACTGGTGAAAATGAATGACAGTGTCAAGTGAGCTATGAAAAAACAGCAACG
>CAJUPT010000103.1 GCA_910588405.1 uncultured Lachnospiraceae bacterium
ATCAACGAGGTGACCACCACACCGGTGCTGCGCCCCTGTGCCTGCATGGACAAGGCGGCCAGCTTAGACGGCGCCACCAAGCTGCAGCAGTTTTTCCATATCACGCTGCCCATGGTATCTCCCACCCTGTTCGTGGTACTGATTATGAGACTGATGGCTTCCATTAAAGTGTATGACCTGATCTATATGATGATCGAGGAAGCTAACCCGGCGCTGACCAGCGCCCAGTCCCTGATGTACCTGTTCTACCGTGAGTCCTATGTCACCGGCAACAGAGGCCTTGGTTCTTCCGTAGTCATCTGGACCGTGGCCCTGATCGGACTCGTAACGGTGGTACAGTTTGTGGGACAGAAAAAATGGGTCAACTACGAAGTCTAAAACAGCAAAAGTCCGTACAAGCCCCCGAAGGATTTATGGACGCTTTGGCGGCCGGAAATTCCTTTCAGATTCATGGGGCATGGGAGGACTGTAGCGGAACTCTAATTTAGGAGGTCTTGTATATGAATTCATCACTAGAAAGAGCAAGAAAGATACGGACCGGCGGCGTATATGCGTTTTTTATCATCGGTTCGATCATTATGATATTCCCCTTTGTGTGGATGTTTTTAACCAGCTTCAAGACCGTGGAAGAAAGTATGATCGTTCCTCCCACCATCTTACCTCAGAGCTGGCAGATAAAAAACTTCACCGACGCCATGGCGTCTCTGCCCTTCTTCTCACTGTATAAAAACACAATCCTGATGATTATCTGGAGAGTGGTCTGCGCCGTGGCATTTTCCTCCATGGCTGGCTATGCGTTCGCGAAGCTGAATTTCAAGGGCAAAAACATTCTGTTCTCCCTGGTACTGATTCAGATGATGCTGCCTTCCCAGATTTTCATCACCCCTCAGTATCAGATGCTGGCAAAAGTCGGCCTGACCAATACGATTTTCGCGCTGGTATTTCCCGGACTGGTCAGCGCTTTCGGAACCTTCTTCCTGCGCCAGGCCTACATGGGCATTCCGGACGAAATCGCGGAAGCCGCCTATCTGGACGGCTGCAATCAGTGGCAGACCTTCTATAAGGTAATGGCGCCCCTGACCACCGCATCCATGGCAGCCCTGGCCGTATTTACGGCAGTGTTCGCTTACGGAGACCTGATGTGGCCCCTGATCGTAAACACTGATTTGAAGATGATGACCCTGTCCTCCGGCCTGGCTACGTTAAGAGGACAGTTCAGCACCAACTTCCCTGTTATGATGGCAGGCTCCCTGCTTGCCATGATCCCCATGGTTGTTCTGTATCTGTTCTTCCAGAAGCAGTTCATCGAGGGTGTGGCCATGACAGGCGGAAAGTAAAATACCCCGCGGGAACAAACCGGTTATCAGCAACATATATATACAACTTATTATTCAATACATGGGATGATCATTTATGGCAATCAAATATAATGCAGACAGCAAAACTTTTATACTGGAAACCCGAGACAGCTCCTATCTGATGAAAATCAGCAGATACGGCAACCTGCTGCACTTATATTACGGAGACCGGATTCCTGATGAAAATCTGGACTATCTGATCAGAATCCAGGACAGAGGATTTTCTCCCAACCCCAATGAGGCAGGCAATGACCGGACATTCTCCCTGGATTATCTGGCCCAGGAGTTTTCCACCGACGGAAAAGGCGACTACCGCATTCCCAGCATCGAAGTCATTAACGGGGACGGCAGCCGGATTTTCTCCGGAAAAGTGGATGGATATAAAATCTATAAGGGAAAATACTGTACCACAGGGATGCCATCCCTGCGGGCGATCTCGGAGGATTCCGTTCAGACATTGGAGATCCGTTTAAAAGATAATGAAAGCAAAGCCGCCGTCATTCTTTATTACAGCGTCTTTGAGGAAAAAAACATTATCACCAGAGCGGCCCGCTTCGTCAATGAGGGCAGTGAGTCCATCCGGCTGCACAAGCTGATGTCCGTTACCATGGATTTCAGGACTTCCGATTATGACCTGATTACCTTTGACGGCCGCCATACCATGGAACGGGAATTCACCAGAACTCCCGTAAGAAGCGGCGTTCAGTCCGTACAGAGCTGCCGGGGGGCTTCCTCTCACCAGCACAATCCTTTTGCCATCCTGTGCGAAAGGAATGCAGGCGAGGATTATGGACGCTGTTATGGATACGCTCTGATCTACAGCGGAAACTTTATCATCGAAGCGGAAAAAGACCAGTACAAACAGGTTCGGCTCAATGCGGGCATCAACCCCAAAAGTTTCTCTTTTGTGGTTGAACCCGGAGAGGAGTTCCAGGCGCCGGAAGCGGTTCTGGCGTACTCAGGAAAAGGATTCACCACCCTCTCCCACCTGTACCACAATATATTCCGGGAAAACCTGTGCCGCTCTCCCTATATCAAAGAGCCCCGTCCCATTCTGATCAACAGCTGGGAGGCCGCCTACTTTGATTTCAACGAGGAAAAGCTTTTGCAGATCGCGAAAGACGCCCTGGAGATGGGCATGGAGCTGTTTGTCCTGGACGACGGCTGGTTCGGAAAGCGGGACGACGATAATTCCGGCCTGGGCGACTGGAAAGTGAACTTAAGCAAACTGCCCAACGGAATCAGCGGCCTGTCCGACCGGATTCATGAAATGGGACTCCAGTTCGGCATCTGGATTGAACCGGAAATGGTATCCGAGGACAGCGATTTGTACAGGGCTCACCCCGACTGGTGCTTAAAAGTCCCCGGCCGTCCCATGAGCAGGGGAAGAAATCAGCTGGTGCTGGATCTCTCCCGGAAGGACGTGTGCGATTACCTGATCGATTCCATCAACTCCATCCTGCAGGATGCGAAAATTGAGTATGTCAAATGGGATATGAACCGGAGCATCTCCGACGTGTGGTCGGCCCAGCTTCCCTCTCACCGGCAGGGAGAAACCTTCCACCGCTACATCCTGGGACTGTACTATATTATGGATCATGTGATTCTGACCCACCCCGAAGTGATCTTCTGCGGATGCAGCGGCGGCGGCGGCCGGTTTGACGCAGCCATGCTGTATTATCAGCCTCAGATCTGGTGCAGCGACAACACGGATGCCAAAGCCCGGCTGAAAATCCAGTACGGCACCTCCTTTGCCTACCCGATCAACAGCCTGGAAGCCCATGTATCCATCTGTCCCAACCATCAGACCCGAAGAACCGTTCCCATCGAGACGAGAGGAATCGTAGCTATGGACGGTATCCTGGGATATGAGCTGGATTCACTTAAACTGACAAAAGAAGAAAAGGATGCCTGCAGGGAACAGATCCGCTTTTACAAAAAGCATTATCACATTATCGCGGACGGAGACTACTACCGGCTGTCAAGCCCTTACGAAAATCCGTACTATACTGCATGGCAGCATGTGTCAAAAGACAGGAAAAAATCTCTGGTCAGCCTGGTTCTTACGGACAAAGAAAGCAACGACGCCCAGATGTACCTGCGGTTAAAAGGGCTTGACAAAAATGCCATGTACGCCGTGGAGGGCATGGAAGGACAATACTCCGGCACCCTGCTGATGTACGCGGGCCTGCCGGTTCCCGGCGAACTGGGCGAATATGAAGGCATTCAGTTCTGCCTGGAAATGATCTGAGAAATCTGAAGTCCGGACGAAAGATTTCAGAAAAAAGCTTCTATGACACGGCTTTTGGCGTACGGTCTGACCTGTTCGGACAACACGCCGGCCCGGAGCGAAGGGAAAAGAAAGGAATGACTGCATATTATGAAGGACGTGGTTTTTGAATGGTATATCCCCTATATTCCCGGAAAGAAACAACTGCTGTTAAAGGCAGTGGTTACCTCAGCTGTTCTGGTATTTCTGTTTGACGCTTTTGTCTTCGCTCCGGGCATGATCTATCTGGCTCTGGCGCTGGCCGTCTTCGGCTTCTTTCTGTTCCGCAGCTGGAAGTTCGAATATGAATATGTCTATGTAAACGGAGATTTTACCATCTCCAAAATCATCCGCAAATCCAAGCGGAAGGATGTCTATCAGACAGACAGGCTGCGCTTTGACGACTTTGTGAAAGGCCGCGCGACGGCACCGGGAAAAACAGTGAAGGACTTCACATCTAACCGGATGAACGCTTTGGTCTACACCATAAAGACAGCCGAGCATTTGGTTTACATCGAGCCCAGCGAGGATTTTCTGGACGAAATGAGGAAATATTACCGCGGGCTGTAAACCGCTCCCGCCCCACGGGCGGCTAAAAAACCTATTACGCAAATGTAAGGCAGGTAGAGAAGATGACAAAGCAGGAACAATTCAAAGGCCGCCTGGCCCGCCACTATGACGAGCTGAAATGGCTTTACTGCGAACTGTACGAGGGCGGCGAGGCTGAGTTCCAAAGGCTGCGCGACATGCTGGAAGACCAGTTTACAAAACGGCCCGCAGCATTAAAAAAGCTGGATGAAAAACGGCTTGAACAGCCTGACTGGTACCGGAAAAATGATATTGTCGGCATGATGATGTACACTGACGCTTTTGCCAAAACCCTGAAAGGAATCCGGGAAAAATTAGATTATATAGAGGATTGCGGTGTAAACTGTATTCATCTGATGCCTCTTCTGGACTCCCCCGACAGGGATAATGACGGCGGCTACGCGGTATCTGATTTCACGAAAGTGCGAAAAGATCTGGGAACCATGGAGGATCTGGCCGGTCTTTCCGAGGAGTGCCATGACAGAGGAATCTGCCTCTGCCTGGATTTCGTCATGAACCATACCTCCCAGGAGCATGCGTGGGCAAAACGGGCGAGAGCCGGGGAAAAGGAATATCAGGATCGATACTTTTTCTATGACAACTATGATGTTCCTTCTCAGTTTGAGCGAACCTGCCCCCAGGTATTCCCCACTACGGCCCCAGGCAATTTCACCTGGCTGGAAGATATCGGGAAATTTGTGATGACCACTTTCTATCCTTACCAGTGGGATCTCAATTATCGAAACCCAGCGGTATTTTACGCCATGACTGAAAATCTGCTGAACCTGACCAACCAGGGAATCGATATTATCCGGATCGATGCCGTTCCCTATATCTGGAAAGAGCTGGGGACCAACTGCCGGAATCTCCCTCAGGTTCACAATATTGTCCGTATGCTGCGGATGATCACCGAGATTGTCTGCCCCGGCGTCCTGCTGCTGGGCGAGGTGGTGATGGAGCCGGTAAAGGTGGTTCCCTACTTCGGAACGGTGGATAAGCCGGAATGCCATATGCTGTACAACGTGACCACAATGGCCACCACTTGGCACACCATCGCTACAAAGAACACTTCCCTGCTGAAACGGCAGATGGAAATCATAAGCGGCCTGCCGAGAGAATATGTCTTTTTAAACTATCTCCGATGCCACGATGACATCGGCTGGGGACTGGAATATGACTGGCTGAAAAACCAATCGGTAAGCGAAGTTCCCCACAAACAGTTTTTAAGCAGCTATTTTACCGGTGGATTCTACGGCTCCCTGGCAAGAGGCGAGCTGTACAATAACGATCCAGCATCGGGAGACGCCAGACTCTGCGGCACCACCGCTTCTCTTTGCGGCGTCGAGTCAGCCATCGAACAGAAAGACGACGAACAGCTTGAACTGGCTGTTGCCTGTGACCTGATGCTACATGGCTATATGCTGACCCAGTCCGGCATTCCCATGCTGTACAGCGGCGACGAAATCGGCCAGCTCAATGATTACGGCTATAAGAACGACCCCAGAAAAGCCGCCGACTCCCGCTATCTCCACAGAGGCCCGTTCCTCTGGGAAAACGCCGGGCTGCGCAACAGTCCCGACACGGTTCAGGGCAGGCTGTTTACCGGCATCACAGCCATGCTGGAAATCCGAAAGAACCAGGATGTATTTCTAAACACTGCTTCGGTATCCACCAGAGAAACCTGCGACCCCTGCGTTCTCTGTCTGGTAAGAGAACTGAATGGCGAAAAACTGATCGCGCTGTTTAACTTCGCCCCGACAGAACGAACCGCATGGATCAGCGAGGAAGGCATATACCAGGATCTCCTCTCCCGGGAGACCATTCGCGCAAAGGACGTACATATGCCGCCTTACGCAATCCGGTGGATGCTGCTTGTAAAATAAAAACAAATAATGCGGAACTTTAAATTAGGAGGATTAATTTATGTCTAGTGTTCAATTAAAACATGTATGCAAAAAATATCCCAACGGTTTTGAAGCTGTTCAGGATTTCAACCTGGATATTGAAGATAAGGAATTTATCATTTTCGTTGGCCCCTCCGGCTGCGGTAAGTCTACTACCCTGCGTATGGTGGCAGGTCTTGAGGATATCTCTTCCGGCGAGCTGATCATCGACGGCAAGGTAATGAACGACGTGGAGCCCAAAGACAGAGATATCGCCATGGTATTCCAGAGCTATGCTCTGTATCCGCATATGAGCGTTTACGATAATATGGCCTTCTCTTTAAAGCTGAAAAAAACGCCCAAGGATGAAATCGACAAAAAAGTAAGGGAAGCAGCCCGAATTCTTGACTTAGAGCATCTGTTAGACAGAAAGCCCAGAGCCCTTTCCGGCGGCCAGAGACAGCGTGTGGCCATGGGCCGTGCCATCGTGAGAAACCCCAAGGTATTCCTGATGGATGAGCCATTATCCAACCTGGACGCCAAGTTAAGAGGCCAGATGCGTGTGGAGATCTCCAAACTGCATCAGCGTCTGGGCAGCACCATCATCTACGTAACCCATGACCAGACCGAGGCTATGACGCTGGGTACCAGAATCGTTGTTATGAAAGACGGCGTGGTACAGCAGATCGACACCCCTCAGAACCTGTACGATCATCCCTGCAACAAGTTCGTGGCAGGCTTCATCGGATCTCCTCAAATGAATATGATCGAGGCCGACGCCGTGGAAGAAAACGGCGAAATAATCCTGAAATTCGCCGGACAGCAGATCGTGCTGAACCCCACAAGAGCCAATGCTTTGAAAGAAGGCGGATACATCAATAAGAAAGTGGTTCTGGGCATCCGTCCCGAAGATATCCACGAGGGCCAGGCCGCTCTGGAAACCTTCGCGAAATCCGCTTTCGACGCCGAGATCAAAGTATACGAAATGCTGGGTTCCAACACCCTGCTCTACTTCGATATCGCAGAGGCCGGCTGGGTAGCCTCCGTAGACGCAAGAACCGCCGCAAGAACCGGCGACAAGATTCGTCTGGCTATGGATACGGAAAAGATTCATATCTTTGATTTCGAGACAGAGAAGACGATTATTGACTGATGTTCTGAGTCAGATATCGATCACATAACCATATACATTGAAAGAAGCCGGCAAAATGCGCTGATCATGCATTTTACCGGCTTCTTCATTAACTACTCTTTTCTCTCTCATCTTCCATATGGCTTGCCGGAAGAGCTTCCCCCGCATAATACACCCGCTCAAGTGTCAGCCCTTTGGCCGGAACCAGCATACCTGCTGCCTGACGGTCTTTGGCATTTAAAACCTGTTCCA
>CAJUPT010000104.1 GCA_910588405.1 uncultured Lachnospiraceae bacterium
ATACTGTCCGCGCCAGGGAACAGGAATTGATGTGGAGATTCTATGAAGGGGTGAAGGATATTCCCGGTGTTATCATTTACGGCGACTTCACTTCCCGGGAACGCTGCCCCATTGTAACCCTGAATATCAGAGATTATGATTCTTCCGAAGTAAGCGACGAGCTTCTTATTACATATAATATCTCCACCCGTTCCGGCGGCCACTGCGCGCCGCTTGCGCACCGGGCGCTTGGAACGGCGGAACAGGGAGCGGTCAGATTCAGCTTCTCTCACTACAATACGGAAAAGGAAGTGGATACTGCCATACGGGCAGTAAAGGAACTTGCTGACGAAGAATAAAGATTCCCTTTGCGGAATTAAACTTCAGCGGAAGTCCGGACTGACCCCGGAAGGATTTTCGGACACTTTTGTGGCCGGAAATTCTTCCGGATTCAGAGGGTCAGGGAGGACTGTAGCGGAACTAATTTAGGAGGAATGAGTATGAACTTAGCAGATTCAAAGAAAAAGCTTGCGCTGGCAGGCCTGGGGTGCGGGCTTGTGGCGGCTTGCCTGGCCTTTTTCGGTAATCCGGCAAATATGGCGTTCTGTATCGCCTGTTTTGTCCGTGACATGGCCGGCTCCCTGGGGATGCACCAGGCGGCGGCCGTCCAGTACGCAAGGCCGGAGATCGTCGGCCTGGTATGCGGCTCCTTTATCATTGCGGTTGCCACAAAAGAATACCGCTCCGTGGCCGGTTCTTCGCCGCTGATCCGGTTTGTGCTGGGCATGGTAATTATGATCGGCTCCCTGGTATTTTTAGGCTGTCCTTTGCGGATGGTGATCCGTATGTCGGCAGGCGACTTAAACGCATGGGTTGCCCTGATCGGGTTTATCCTGGGCGTTTCCACCGGCGCCTTCGCCCTGAAACAGGGATTCAGCCTGGGACGCTCTCATGAAACAAACGCTGCCAGCGGCGTGGTACTGCCTGCCGTTATGGTGGGGATTCTGCTGCTGGCCGTATGCACCACTTTGCTTAAATTCAGCGAGTCAGGCCCCGGCAGCATGCATGCGCCCATCCTGCTCTCTTTAGGCGGCGGACTAATCTTCGGCGCTCTGGCACAGAAATCCAGGATGTGCTTCGCAGGCAGCATCCGCGACGTGGTTCTGATGAAAAACTTCGACCTGCTGACCGTTATTATCGGCCTGTTCGCCGTCATGCTGGTATACAATGTAGCCCGGGGCAAATTTATACTCGGCTTCAACACGCCCGGCGTAATCGCCCACTCCGAATTTTTATGGAATATCCTCGGCATGTACGCGGTCGGCTTCGCCGCCGTTTTGGCAGGCGGCTGTCCGTTACGCCAGCTGATCCTTGCGGGACAGGGTTCTTCCGACGCCGCAGTCACCGTGCTGGGATTGTTCTTCGGCGCCGCCCTCTGCCACAACCTGGGCCTGGCCGCCAGCGGAACTGCCCTGAACGCGGAGACAAAGGAACTGGTAGCCGGCGCCGTACCGATGAACGGCAAGGTGGCCTGTATCATCTGCATTATCGTATGCTTTGTGATCGCATTTACAAATAAGAGAAGAACCGGAAAACAGTGAAATATCCTGCGGGATTAAAGAAAAAGGTTAAAAAAAATTTTATCCCCTGCCCTGGATATTCACTGCAAAATATGGTATGATACCGATTAAGCAAAAAACATATGTTGATGTTTTTTACACCCACAGGTATCATAAATATCCCTATGAAAGAAGGTATTATGATATGAAAGAAATCGACGCAAGAGGACTTTCCTGTCCCGAACCCCTTATGCTGACCGCCGAGGCGCTGAAACATGCCGACGGCCCTGTCAGGGTGCTGGTCAGCGAGGCCCATCAGAGAACCAATGTGGAGAAATATGCCAAGGATCACGGCAAAAAAGCCACCACAACGGAAAAGGGATCGGAATTTGAAATTGTAATTGAGTGAATTTGTGTGTAAATTATGAGAAAAAAAGAATTAAAGCTGGTTGTGACCTTCCACACCACCGCCGACGCGATGGCCATGGAAAAAGCCTGCAAAAAAGAAAATGCCCCGGGGCGGCTGATTCCCGTCCCCAGGGCAATTTCCGCCGGCTGCGGCCTGGCCTGGTGCGCCGGACCGGAAACCCGGGATATTTTAAGGCAGCTGATGGAGCGCACGGGCATAGAAGAACAGGATATCCATGAATGTATGGTATAATACTTTACTTCTATCCCGATTTATGGTATTCTGATAAAAGACTTTTATGGGGGTAGATGGGCGCTGGTGTGTCTCACGGTCTTCAAAACCGCTGTGAGGGGTTAAGAGCCTCTCAGGTGAGTTCGATTCTCACGTACCCTCGCCAGAAAAAAGAAAGAAAAACCGAATATGAATATGGATCATAAAAAAGAGAGGCTGCGCTCTCTTTACAAAGTAGACGAGGTGCTTCAGGACGAGTGCCTTGTTTTTTTTAAAAACCGCCTTCCCCACTCTCTGATCGCAGACTGTGTGCGGGAGGAAATCGAACTTCTGCGGACTGCCATTCTCCATGATGAGAACTGCCCTGACGCCCTGACGGACAAACAGTTATTTCTGGATCAGGTCATCCGGCGCATCAGGGCCAAATCCATGCCCAGCCTCCGCCCTGTCATCAACGCCACGGGAACGGTGCTCCACACCAACCTTGGGCGCGCCCTGCTGGGAAAAGACGCCATGGAGCATGCGGCCAGATGCGCCTGCTCCTACTCCACCCTGGAATATGACCTGAAAGCCGGCAGACGGGGCTCCCGCCATGACCATGTGGAGCGCCTGATCTGTAAAGTAACCGGCGCCGAGGCGGCTATGGCGGTAAATAATAACGCCGCCGCTACCATGCTGGTGCTGTCCGCCATGGCCGCCGGCGGGGAGGTCATCGTCTCCCGGGGCGAGCTGGTGGAAATCGGCGGCTCCTTCCGGATTCCGGATATTATGAGCTTAAGCGGCGCTGTTTTAAGGGAAGTGGGGACTACCAATAAAACCCATCTGTACGACTATGTCAATGCCATCCGGCAAAAAGCACCGCAGGCACAGGTTTGTTTTGCCGGATACTCCGCCGCCAAAACGCCTTCATCATGCGAGGCTCCTGGCGGGCAGGGATTCCCTTACACCGCCGCTCTGATGAAGGTACACACCAGCAATTACCGGATTCACGGCTTTGCGGAGGATGTGGGGCTTTCAGAGCTGCGAAAGCTGGGCGACCAGCACCATCTCCCTGTCATCTACGATATGGGAAACGGGCTTCTGACGGATTTAAAGGACTGCAAAATATTTGAACCCACAGTGCCCGACGCCGTCAAAGCCGGAGCCGATATCGTACTGTTCAGCGGCGACAAGCTGTTGGGCGGCCCCCAGGCCGGTATTATCATAGGAAAGAAAACCTATATCGACCGGATGAAACGCCATCCCCTGGCCCGGGTGGTACGGATTGACAAAATGACGCTGGCTGCGCTGGAAACTCTGTTTTTTGACTATCAGGACATGGAAAAAGCCAGAGAGCGTGTCCCTGCCCTGCAGATGCTGACCTGCTCTAAAGAAAGCCTTTACGCGAAAGCGGTAAGACTGCAAACCTGCCTTACCCAGTCCGGATTGTCCGACCGGTTCCATGTAACGATCCGCTCCTGCCAGGATTTTGTGGGCGGCGGCTCCGCCCCCGATACGCTGCTGGAAGGATATGCGGTCACTCTGGATTCCGACACCATTTCCACAGAAGCGCTGGAGCGCCGTCTGCGGGAAAATGACATCCCCATTATCGTCCATATATGCCAAGATCAGATCTGGCTCCATATGCGGACGGTTCAGGAGGAAGAAATAGAACTGCTTGCCGACGGGATTTTACAAAGCAGCTAATGAATGGCATCAGAGATCCCTCTGTTTTGTCAGATTCATGGCAATACCGGACGCAGCAGGCACACAAATCGCCACAGAATCACAAATAGATTGAAAAAAGCTTCGGACAAACTCCCAGATACACGACACTGCCCATCCATCATCTGTGTCAGAAAGAGGAACCCATGCAAAATATCATTATCGGCACCGCCGGCCATATCGACCACGGAAAAACCTGTCTGATTAAAGCGCTGACCGGCACGGACACCGACCGGTTAAAAGAAGAAAAGAAACGGGGCATTACCATTGAATGCGGCTTTGCCCGGCTGGAAAGCGGCGACGAGGATATCAAAATCGGTATTATCGACGTTCCCGGCCATGAAAAGTTTATCAAAAATATGCTGGCGGGCATCGGCGGCATCGATTTCGTGCTGCTGGTTATCGCCGCCGACGAGGGCATTATGCCCCAGACCAGAGAGCACATGGATATCCTGAAGCTGCTGGATATTCAGCATGGCTTTGTGGTTCTGACCAAATGCGACAACTGCGAGGAGGACTGGATCGAACTGGTCAAAGAGGAAATTTCCGAATATGTGAAAGACAGTTTTCTGGAGCACTCTCCCATCTTCGCCGTGTCCTCCCATACCGGCGACGGCATCGAAGAACTGCGGGAAGAAATCTTAAAGGCGATCCGGACGCTGCCGGCTCACGATAATGACCCCGACGCTTTCCGCCTTCCCATCGACAGGGTGTTCACCATGAAGGGACACGGCACGGTAATCACCGGAACCCTGGTGGAGGGAAGCTGCAAAACCGGCGACGAAATCGTGCTGATGCCGGAGGAAATCCCGGCGAAAATCCGGGGCATCCAGGTATACGGACAGGATGCCGACTATGCCTTTGCGGGGCAGCGGACGGCGCTGAACCTTACCGTAAAAAAAGAAACCGTCGAACGGGGCTTCGTGGCCGCCCGTCCCGGTTCCATGCTCCAAACCTATATGGTGGACGTGCGCCTGTACCTGCTGGAAACCACCGGCCGTACCGTTCTGAACAACAGCCGGGTTCATTTCTACTACGGCTCCGACGAGGCCGTAGGCAGGGTGATTTTACTCGACCGGGACGAGCTGCTGCCGGGAGAGACGGCTTATGTCCAGCTTCGCTTTGAGCGGAAAATCGCTTTAAAACGGCTTGATTACTTTGCGATCCGCTTCTACTCTCCGATGGAAACCATCGGCGGCGGCATCGTCCTGGACGCCAGTCCCAGGCGGCATAAACGGAACCAGGAGGCAGTGCTTGCATCCCTGCGGATCAAAGATACCGGAACCAGAGAGGAACTGCTGGAAAAATTTCTGGAGGAGGAAAGCCAGGTATTCCCGGATATCAATTATCTGGCCTTAAAAACCAATCTTCCCCCGGCCGATACCGCAGCGATTCTGAAAAAATTAAAGGGCACCGGACGGGTTCTGGAAATCGGGAAGGATTTATTTCTCCATCAGACTTTTTATGACGGCATCCCTCCCTTTATCACAGATATCCTGGAAGCCTTCCATAAGGCGAACGCATTGACCGAAGGGCTCTCCAAAGAGGAAGTAAAAAGCAGGCTGGCCTCTAAGCTGTACGGCGCCGACGCAAAAAAGATCGACAGGCTGTATGATTATCTGATTCAGAAGAAGCTGATCAAGGAAAAGGACGGCCTGACCTCTCTCTATGCCTTTGTGCCGAAACACAGCACGGATAACAAGCAGGAGGTGCAGACACTTCTGCAATTATACCGGGACGCCGGTTTTGCCATGCCGAAAACCGACAACGTTATTCAGAACAGCAAAAACGCCAAAGTCACCCGGCAGCTGCTGGACAAGCTGGTAAAGGACGGGGAGCTGGTGAAAATCACCCCTGCCTACTATATGCACAAGGACTGCTATGAAAACGCCCTGGGGCTTTTAAAAGCCCATATCCAAAAGAATGGAAGCATCACACTGGCGGAATACCGGACGATTATGGACAGCTCAAGAAAGTATACCCAGATGGTTCTGGAATATTTTGACAGTAAGCGGATTACGAAGCTGGCGGATGAGAAGCGGACGCTGGTGTAAAACAGAGATTATGAACAGTTTAGTAAAGAAATGCTGAATCAGATTAGCACGCTGATCCCCTATGATCAGGGACGTTTATATTTGATAACAATAAAACAAGAGAATCCATTGAAAACCTGACAGACGCCGAACATCTCTATTATCAGCGTGACATTCGCCAGCCCGAAATCCACAAGCGCCCCAAGCCTCTGCGTAACAGTGTCGCCCATTGCCGCCAGCCCAATCCTCCAGCCATCAGGTTTTCTGTACTATAATTGTGGTATAATTGGAATGTGAAGAAAAATATACGGATTCGACAGGTAATCAACTGAATTTGCGACACTCAACGAAGCGTTTAGTATTGAATCAACGCTTCGTATGTTCTAAATAGATTCTCTTTTTGATATACTGCGGTCAAATATAGCAATGCAAGGAGATTGATTGTATGGATCAGAAAAAAACAGGCGCATTTATTGCGCAGTGCAGGAAAGAAAAAAATCTGACACAGATGCAGCTTGCCGAACTGTTAGAAATTACCAATCAGGCAGTTTCCAAATGGGAAAACGGAAGAGGAATGCCAGACGTATCGCTTTTACAGCCTTTGTGCAATGCTCTGGATATTAGTTTAAACGAGCTTTTTTCAGGGGAGCATATCTCGGCGGAGGAATACAAAGGAAAGGCAGAAGAAAATATTTCCAATCTTTTTAAAGAAAAACAGTTTGCCAATCTTAAGCCTGTAAAATACCTATTCTCCATATGCGCGAATGCCGCTTTGTTTGTAGCAGTGGCTGAATTAGCCGTTGGTCTTGTCGGGAATTTTTTCAATTCAACGATACTGAAGCCCATGTTAATCAATGTTTCTGTATGGCTGATATTGTTTTTGGCTTCAATAAGCAAACTGGCATATGACAGGAAAAAACTGAAAAACCTGAAGCATTCAGGCATTTGTATGGACTCCGAAATAGAGGACATGATTCCGGCCGCCTGGATCAGAGTAGGAAACTACACCAGCTGCAGAATTGTCTGCCGGTTTATCTATGAGGGCAAGGAATACAGAGCAGTAAGTAACTATTATGTTCTGACGCCATTTAAGCGAAAAGAAGATTTATATGCGAATGTTTATATCGACAAAGACAATCCTGCTACCTACAGTGTAGAGCTTTTTCAGACAGGCCGGTAATTCAGACATCTTTTTGGGAAAGCTGTCGTTTATCAGCCTGCACAAGATAATGAATCTGCTTGATGACACGCTCCGATAAAGGTATTTGATCTTTTTCCAAATCCTTCACAAAATCAAGTGCCACTTTATGCCCGACTGCCTCCATATGGTATTTTAACGAATTCACCCTCTGTCAGCGGGCGTCTGGTATCCAGTTCTCTTTTCTTCCTGTCTATAGCTGTCAGCAAACTTTCTGTTGCTTTAAGCCGTCCATCCTCCGGTTTTCCTGCGTCTGACGAGATCATCCAACTGCGGCCTTCACGGGTGGCGCCGGAAACTTTTCCTTACGCACATAATATGCGTACACGCCTGTCAGAAATCCCCCATTTCTCTGCAGCCTGTTTTA
>CAJUPT010000105.1 GCA_910588405.1 uncultured Lachnospiraceae bacterium
TTACAGTTCCGCAACTCCCCTTCCAAGCCCCCTGGATCTGGGAGAATTTACTGCCACTGAAGTGTCTGTAAATCCTCCCGGGGCTTGTCCGGTACGTTGCTGTTTTACAGTTCCGCAACTCCCCTTCCAAGCCCCCTGGATCTGGGAGAATTTACTGCCACTGAAGTGTCTGTAAATCCTCCCGGGGCTTGTCCGGTACGTTGCTGTTTTACAGTTCCGCAACTCCCCTTCCAAGCCCCCTGGATCTGGGAGAATTTACTGCCGCAAATGCGTCTGTAAATCCTCCCGGGGCTTGTCCGGCCCGTTGCTGTTTTCTGGTCTTGCCATTTTCACTTCTTGTCTACACTATACAGAGATTCAATCTGATTTTCATTCGTGTTAGTTGCCATATCATTTTGAAAAGTTGCTCTCATTTTGTTGACTGATCTCTGTCGTCACATTATAATAAAATACAGGAAAAACAGAGGCAGACCTTATATCAGGAGAATGTATCATGCTTTCAAAAGAACAGGGCGTTGCTCCCGGCTCCGATTACTATATCTATACCCCCAGCACTCAGGCCAGAAGCTTGTTCCTCTATCCGGTTATCACGGGATATTTCCGCTACCTTCCCGGCTACTGCCTGAAACGGACCTCCCTCGACAGCTTTCTGGTTATGTATATGAAAAAAGGACAGTGCGAAGTCGATTTCGCGAACCGCCACTACCAGGCCCGCGAAAACCAGATCGTACTGCTGGACTGCTATGCCCCTCACTCCTATTATTCCTCCGAAGGATGGGAGGCGGAATGGCTTCATTTCGACGGGAACGGCGCAAGAGGCTATTATGAAGCCGCCCTGACCGGCGCGGCCCCTGTGATCACGCTGAAAAATACATACCGTTTTGAAAAATACCTGCATAAAATTTATCTGCAGTTTAAAGACAGTCCCTCCGTAAAAGAAGCGCTGCTGAACAATTATATCGTCAATATTTTAACGGAACTGCTGGTCAGCCAGGAGGCGGCAAACCCCGGCATGATTTCCGCCGATCTCATTTCCGACAGCATCGCCTATATCAACGAGCATCTGACAGACCCACTCTCTCTGAACGAGCTGGCCGCCCAGGCCTCTCTTAGCCCTTTTTATTTCAGCAGGCTGTTTAAAAAGGAAACCGGGTTTTCTCCCCACAATTATATTATCACCACCCGTATCAGCAACGCCAAATTTCTGCTTCGTTCCTCCGACGCTTCCATTAAGCATGTCTGTTTCAGCACAGGCTTTACCAGCGAGAGCAGCTTTTGCACCTGCTTCAAAAAAGAAACGGGCGTTACGCCTTCGGAATACCGGGAACAGGCCAGAAAATAACATGGGGCAGAAAAACATATGAAAAAATATCCGGATAAAAATATGTAAAGTGTATTCGTTATTTAAAAATCATTCATAAATTCAGCACAAATCTGAAATGCGGTGAATTCGGCGAATTGGTTCAATGAACTGATTGCTTTATAAAATCAAATGAGCCGTTGAATCGAAGGTATGAATGGAATGCTCTAAGCCGTCTTCCGTTCCAGTTCCTCAATCCGTTTTTCCAGCTGGTCGATCTTCCTGATCAGGATCTCCACCGTGTCTTTTGTCATCTTGCAGGCGTTAATGTCATGCTGCATGGATTCCATGTGTTTTTCGATTTTTTCGAAGCGCTTATTCATCCGCTCCTCCATCCTCCCCATTTCATCAACGACCGTATTGATCATCATATTGGTCCGTTCTTCCATCTTTCCCATTTCATCGACGACCATATTTATCTTCATATTGGTCCGCTCTTCCGTCTTTCCCATTTCATCGACGACCGTATTTATCATCATATTGGTCCGTTCTTCCGTCTTTCCCATCTCATCAATGATCATATTTACCATCATTTTCATTTCATCATTCATCTTATATCCTCCTATATTATGAAATTTTTATGATCGTTTTCATTATAACCGATCTGTCTCAAATTTTCAATCAAAAATCATGATAAATTTCTAAAATTTTCCAAATTTATTTATATCCGACAAAACAAGGCAATACGTTGTATCACAAAAGGCGGCTCTTTCGAGCCGCCTCCCGGGTTACGGTCAACCGCTGCCGCCTGACAGCGGTTGACCGATAAAAATCCTATCTTTATTCCCGCGAAATCTTTTATTCTGCTGCCTTACCCATCACTTCTTTGTAAGTTTCGGGAGTAACAACGACTGCGTCTACCGCGGTTTCCATTGCGGGCTCATTGCCGGCAATGATATCGTACAGCACTTCCACGGAACCTGCGCCTACGGAATCCGCGGAGAAGTATGCGGAAGCCTTCATGCAGGTGCCGTCAGCGCCCTTGTCATTCCACTCGTCTTTCGCCATGTAAGCGCCAAGACCGACTACACATGCGTCTTTATCAAGGCCTGCGGTCTCCAAGGCACGTACCGCGCCGATGGTTCCCTCTTCGTTAGCGCCGGTTACAAGCCACTTTTTGATCTCCGGATGGGCGGTGATCACTGCGGTTGCGGCAGTATTGCCTTTATCGGTCGTTCCGTCATAGTCTGCCTTGAAGATACGGGCGGTATCAAAGTCAGGGCATGCCGCGGTGAAGTTGTCATACTCACCCTCTGCACGAGGTACGCAGGAAGATACGGTATCCATGGTCATAATCAGAAGGCCGCACTCCTCGTCGGTTACCAGGTTATTGTCTTTCGCGTAAGCTGCCAGCCAGTCGCCGTTGGCCTGGCCGATTACATAGGCGTTGATGCCTACCCAGGGAGCGATTTTGTCGCCTGCGTCGGTCTGCAGGGCGTCATCGGCTGCCACAATCGGGATATTTGCTTCCGCACACTTGTCAACCACTGCCTGAGACATGGTCTGGTCAGGAATACAGGTTACGATGCCTTTTGCTTTGTTCGCGATAGCATTGTCGATAGCTTTCAGGTATTCTTCCGGGCTCATCTTCGCGTCTACGAAAATAAACTCGTCACCGTTTGCCTCCACTGCCGCCTGAGCCGCTGCGCCTTCATCGATAAACCAGGTCTGATCGCCTGCTTTGTAGATGCCATAAACCACACCCTTTTCTCCGGATGCCGCTGCCTGGGTTCCGGCCGCCTCGGTTCCTGCTGCCGCCGCAGTCGTGGTGTCCTCACCCTGTGCCTCGGTCTGGGCAGGAGCCGCAGTCGTGTCCTTCGCGCCGTCTCCTGAACCGCCGCATGCCGCCAGACTGAAGGTCATAGCCGCTGCCAGGAACAAAGCTGTTAATTTTTTCATGTTGCTCATCCTCCTTTTACATGTTTCCATGTTTTTATCATCATGGAGGCTCCAATAAAGCTTTTCCTTTTCATCAAAGCCGTCCAATTAGATACGATTTTTACAGGTTCTTCATAGACGCAGCCAGCAGATCCTTCTCCCTCTTCTGCTTTCTTACATAATCGCTGGTCAGCGCGAATAACAGCAGGCCGCCCCTGGCCACATAATGCCAGAAGGTAGGGACATTTACCATGATCAGGCCGGTATTGAAAGCCTGGATCAGGATAATGCCAAGAACCGTACCGCCCATATCACCGACGCCGCCCACAAAGGATACGCCGCCTAAAATTACGGCGGTAATGGCGTCAAACTCCAGGTTTACATTGGCCGCCGGCTGCCCCGAATTCATACGGGCCGCAAAGATAATGCCGCCGATGGAACACAGAACGCCCATCATAATGTAACAAATCGTGATAATCCGCTGGGGATTCAGGCCGGCCAGCCTGGCCGCGTCCTGATTGCCGCCGATGGCGTAAATGCTCCGGCCAAATTTCGTCTTTGACAGGATGATGCCAAAAACCACAAGGCAGATGATCATAATCCACACGGCAACAGGCACATAAAGCACTCTTGCCTTTCCCAATGCCACAAAGGTCTTATCGCTGACGGAAACAGGCTTTCCGCCGCAGATAATATAAGCAAAGCCACGGATAATGGACTGGGTTACCAGTGTGGCGATAAATGCCTCCAGATGAATCTTATTCACCATAAACGCATTGAAAAGGCCTACCAGCACACCGCAGGCAATCGTCAGAAAAACTGCCGGGATAAAAGGAATCCCCTTGCTGACCAGAAGTGCCGCCATCACGCCGGAAAAAGCCGCCAGGGAACCGGGAGACAAATCGTTCTGCCCCGCGATAATCAAATATGTATGTCCGACTGCCACCAGACCCACCAGGGACGCCGCAATCAGAATGTTAATCATATTCGCCACCGTAAGGAAATTTTTATTTAAGGCGGTAAACAAAATAAATACCGCTATATTGGCCGCAAGCAGTACCAGCTTGTCGCCGCTGATAGGTATCCTGAATTTCTTTTCCGTATTCATGCCCCCTGTACCTCCCCAATCATACCAAGACTTAACAGTTTACTCTCCGTCGCTTCCGCTCCGGCCACCTCTCCCACGATCTTAAGGGATTTCATTACAATAATCCTGTCGGAAAGCCCGATCACCTCCGGCAGCTCCGAAGAGATCAGGATCACGCCCAGCCCCTGCCTCGCGAATTGGCAGATCATCTGGTAAAACTCTGACTTGGCCCCCACGTCGATTCCCTTGGTGGGCTCGTCCAGAATCAGAACCTTAGGATTGGTGCTGATCCATCTGGCCACAATGCATTTCTGCTGATTGCCGCCGGAAAGCTCCACGATCTTTTTATCGGGAGACGGCGTCTTAATCTTAAAGTTCCGGATTCCCTCTTCCGCCGCCTTCGCTTCCTTCTCCCTGCTCACGAATCCCAGCTTGTTGGAATGCTGGTCCAGAAGAGAAATATTGATATTGTCGCTGACACTTAAATTCGCCAAAATGCCCTGCAGCTTCCGGTCTTCCGGCACCAGGACGATACCGTGCTCCATAGCCTCGTGAGGCGAACGGTTCCGGATGCTTTCCCCTTCCAGAAGCACCTCCCCGCTTCTCATCGCGTCCGCTCCGATAATAGCGCGCATCAGCTCGGTACGGCCCGCGCCTACCAGACCGGAGAAGCCAAGCACCTCGCCTTTATGAAGGACAAAGGAATTCTCCTTCACATAATCGGAGGATACGTTTTTCACCTCCAACAGCACGTCGCCGATTTCCTTGTCCCGGTCGAGATCTTTGTAGATATCGCCCAGATCACGCCCTACCATCATGCGGATCATCTCATCCTCCGGAACCACGCCGGTCTTTACCGTATCCACATAATGGCCGTCCTTGAAAATCGCCACCTTGTCCGTAATCCGCTGAATCTCGTCCATACGGTGGGATACATAGATGATAATCTTCCCTTCCGCTTTCAGCTTTGCGATAATCTTAAACAGCATCTCGATTTCCGAATCTGAAAGAGACGCCGTCGGCTCATCGAAGCAGATTACCTTCAAGTTCTCCCTGGAATAAGCCTTCATAATCTCCACCATCTGCTGGTAGGCGATACTCAGATCCTTTACCTTCGTGGACGGATGGATGGGCAGGCCGAAATCCTCGATAATCCTTGCCGCCATCTCATTTGCCTTCCGGGTATCGATGATGCCAAATCTGCTCACCGGCATCCTGCCCAGATAAATATTTTCCGCCACCGACAGTTCCAGAAGAATCTGGCGCTCCTGATAAATGACGGAGATTCCTTCCTCAATCGCCTGATGGGGCGAATGGAAATGCTTTTCCACCCCGTCCAGCAGATATTTCCCGCTGGTCGGCTGATAATCCCCGTTCAGCACTTTTAGCAGCGTAGATTTTCCCGCGCCGTTTTCCCCCAAAAAGGCAAGCACTTCGCCGGCATGCGCCTGAAACGACACGTCGTCCAATGCTTTCACACCAGGAAAATATTTACATATATGCTGAAATTCCAACATTCCTGCCATGCGGTTCCCCTCCCCCTGCATTTACGTCTTTATTTTCGCATTTTGTTTTATCATACCGGATATTTACATAGGATTCATTAAACTTTTTTGCCTTTTAATTTAGAAATCATGCTTTCCGGTATGTCCGGCAGGCCTCCACATAGGCCAGAATATTTTCAAGGGGCACTTCCGGCTCCACCATATGGGTAGGGGCCACAAACAATCCGCCTTTTTCCCCTGCGGTATCCAGGTTTTCCCACACCGCCTGTTTGACTTCCTCCGGCGTTCCATGGGGCATCACGGTCTGGGTACCGATGGTGCCATGGAAAGACACCTGACTGCCGTATTTTTTGTAGATCTCCTCAAAATCCATACACTCGCACTGGATCGGGTTCAGCACATCGATCCCCGCCTCGATCAGCTGGGGAATCAGCGGCTCGATCAATCCGCAGGAATGATAAAAGATCAAAATGTCCGGGTTTACTTTTTTCACTTCGTCGATGATTCTTTTCAGCCGGGGCTTCAGCCATGTGCCGTACAGCACTTCACTCATCATAATTGCCCGCTGGGTGCCGATATCGTCCCCGAGAAACAACACGTCCACGCCGGCTTTCGCATAAGCCAGCGCCCGGATCAGAGACTGCTCCGTCACTTTATCCAGAAGGAATTCCGCTTTCTCATCCTCCGTCATCATATCGCAAAACAGCTGTTCCATGCTGCGCATATACCAGGCGCATTCCCAGATGGTCATCTGCATATCCCCCAGGGCGATCAGATCCTGATCCTTGATTCTTTGTACCTGCTCCGCTTGATGGGAACCATCCGCTTTTCCGTAATCCGGGAAGGGATATGCCTGCATTTCCTCCAAAGTCTCCATATTTTTCAGCGGATAGCGCATCCGGGTCATATGCATGGATGTGGGGTACTTCTCATGGCCTACGCCCCACACGTCGATTTCGGCCCCCTCTTTCAGCGGCTCGTCCGTAAAATATTTTCTGTACTGGTCCACGTTATGATCCTTAAGCCGCAGATCCTCCACCCGCCGCCAAGGCATTCCGAAATATGCCTCATAATCCTCGGCGCCCAGCTCCCTGCGGCACACTTCCTGCTGGTGGGGGCATAATACAAATTCCACGGGAACCCTTTCATAGCCTGTTCTTCGCAGCAATGATAAAAAGTTTTCTCTGTTCGTCATCTTTAAACCTCCTATTACTAGTTCCGCAACTCCCCTCCCAAGCCCCCTCCACCTGGAAGAATTTCCAGCCGCTTTTATGCGTCTGTAAATCCTTCCGGGGGCGTGTCCGGTCCGTTGCTGATTTCAGTTCCGCAGCTCATCTTCTTCTATCACGCACCGCTCCTCCGCCCTGCGCCCTTTCCAGCGGTTTCTGTACTCCACCGGCGTCTGTCCGGTATACTGCCGGAATATCCGGCTGAAATACTGGGAGCTGTTAAAACCTGTCAGGGACGCGATCTCCGTCACGCTTTTCCCGGACAGCCACAAAAGTTCTTTCGCCTTCTCCATCCGGAGAGACGTGACATACTGAACGCAGCTAATCCCGGTTTCCTC
>CAJUPT010000106.1 GCA_910588405.1 uncultured Lachnospiraceae bacterium
CAAACGGGCAGGTAGCGTCGATTACCTCCAGCCCCTTTTTCTCCATCAGCTCATAAATTCTCCTGCTGACGCCATGAGACCGGATAATTACGGTTCCCTGTGTAAGCCGGCACAGCTCCTCTTCCGTATGTAATACATGGATTCCTTTTTCCTCCAGATCCCGCACCACTTCTTCATTGTGAATAATGGGTCCGAACGTATAGACATCCGGCTTGCCGCTGTCCACCTGCTCGTATACCTTATCCACAGCCCGTTTCACGCCAAAACAGAAACCTGCGGTTTTTGCCAGTATTACTTCCATTCACACTCCATTCAGTATCCTGTATTCCTATCCTGAAAGGTTCCGCAAAACAATCCATGCTCCTTTGCGGCATTTCCCGTCTTCTGCGGAAAGAAGATCAGAAAGCCTTTTCGCGGTACAGAGACAATATTCTCTCCGTCACTTCCTCTATACGCAAATCCGAGGAATCCAGATAAACCGCGTCCTCCGCCTGGGTAAGAGGCGCGATCTCCCTATGCATATCCTGCTCGTCCCGCATACGGATATTTTTTTCGATCTCTTCAATATTACAGGATTCTCCCCGTTCTGTCAACTCCTTATATCTTCTGGATGCCCTTGTCTCCACGCTGGCGGTCAGAAAAATCTTCAATTCCGCGTCCGGAAGCACCACGGTGCCGATATCCCGGCCATCCATCACCACATTCGTTTTTTCCGCCAGCTCCCGCTGCAGCTGGCTCAGCTTTTTCCTCACGTCAGGATTCTTAGCCGCCTGGGAAGCCAGGGTTCCGACCCTCTCCGTCCTGATCCGGGCAGTTACATTTTCTCCCTGCAGTAAAATCTGCTGCCTGCCATCCTCATAGGCAATGTCAATCCGAATCGCCTGGCAGGCCACCGCCACGCCTTTCTCATCAGACAAATCGATTCCGTTTTCCGCGAAATAAAGAGCCATGGCTCTGTACATGGCTCCCGTGTCGATATAGACAAAGTTAAGCTCTTTCGCCACTGCCTTCGCAATCGTACTTTTTCCCGCTCCCGCAGGGCCGTCTATGGCAATTTTATACCCCATCTTCTCACTCCTAATCAAATACCGCCGCCCTGCAGTGGCTTCCCGCCGCATACCCCGTAGACCAGGCAATCTGCAGATTATATCCGCCGGTCACAGCGTCCACATCCAGTACCTCGCCCGCAAAGAAAAGCCCTTTCACCAGCTTCGACTCCATCGTCGCAGGGTCGATCTCCTTCACCGAAATGCCTCCCTGGGTGATAATGGCTTCATGATAATCGCGCAGCCCCGTCAGCGTCAGCGTAAAATGCTTAATCAGCCGGACAAGCTGCTCTCTTTCTTTCCTGGTAATGGCATTCACCTGTTTTTCCGGATCAATTCCGCTTCGCTCCACCGTCACAGGAATCAGTTTGGCCGGCAACAGCCCCTGAAGCGCATTTTTAAACTGTTTATTCTGCAATGCGGCAAAGTCTCTTACAAGCCGCTGGTCCAGCTGTTCCTCCGTCAGCGCCGGTTTTAAATCGATGGTCAGCGTCAAAGGCCCCTTTTTCAGATACCTGGCCGTCACGCTGCTGCCGCTTAAAACGGCGGGACCGCTGACCCCGAAATGGGTGAACAGCATTTCCCCAAATTCTTCGTAATAAACCTTTTTCCCCTGAGACAGCTTTACCGAAACATTTTTCAGAGACAGTCCCTGCAGTCTGCCGATCCAGTCTTCCTCAGCGCAAAACGGCACAAGCGCCGGTGAAAGCTCCGTCACTTTATGGCCGCAGGCAGAAGCGAAACGATAGCCATCCCCCGTAGAACCGGTAGACGGATAGGAAAGCCCTCCGGTGGCTACGATCACCTGACCGGCCGGATAAAATCGGCCGTCCGTCAGCCTCACGCCTGTACAGACAGACCCTTCCGTCAGCACGGCATCCGCCTGGCAACCCAGACAAATCCGAACCCCGGCCTCCTGAAGCAGCCGCTGCAGCGTCCGGATCACATCCGAGGACTTATCCGACGCCGGAAATACCCGGTTTCCCCGCTCCGTTTTCAGCGGCAGCCCGGCCCTTTCCAGCAGTTCCATCATATCCCTGTTGGAAAATCCGTAAAAAGCGCTGTACAGAAACTTCCAGTTGCTTACCACATGGTTCAGCACATCTTCCATATCCGCCCCATTTGTCAGGTTGCACCGGCCCTTTCCCGTGATATACAGCTTTTTCCCTAATTTTTCATTTTTTTCCAGAAGCCGCACGCGGCAGCCCTTTTTCGCAGCCGTCAATGCCGCCATCATACCGGCGGCACCGCCGCCTATGACGATCACATCGTCCATGCATATCCTCTTTCCTGAACGGACATGTCTGCTGACGCAGATACAGCATTACCTGACATGTATCCTCCCGGCTTCTCTGTTATACAGGATCACCGCCGCCACAGCGGCAATGCTGGCCGCCAGCGCGGCATAAATCCCATAACCGGGCCGGGTGGGCATTCCCACGAAAACACCCGCAATCGAAAAGAAAAACAGATACAGCGCAAACAGAACAACCACTGTCACCGACAGGATCAGCCCCGCTTTTTTCTGTTTCTCTGTCCTGCCCTTTAAGACCAGCGCCAGACCTCCTGCTTCCAAAAGAAGAGGCAGCACGATCATCACCACGCCCGCCGCCATCAAAAGCTTCGTAATCAGGTCATAGTGTTCATAGCCGAAAAAGCTGACGCTTCCCGGCATCGTGTTCAGCACATGCATCTCCTCCACCAGCCCCGTAGCCGTCAGAAAATCATAATCCAGATAAGAGGCCAGCAGCTCCGAATGCACATATGGCATAAACGGCGCCCGCAGAAGCACCAGAAACGCCACTGCCATGATTACATAATATACCATCGCACGTTTCATCTTTCTACCTTTTCCATATACATGTAAATATTCATTGTATATTTTGAGATCGATTTCATAAACGATATTCATTTTAATAGAAAAAACGGAATTATGCAATTCTTTTCATAAAAATTTAAGATAAAAATTATCGGCAGTTTAATCCTGACCAACAGTTTTTTTTCGAAAATGCTTTTAAAATCCGTTAAAAATCGTTAAGCAAACTGACTAGAAAAATTTAAGAACTGCCTGTTATACTCAAAAACAGTTTTAACATAAAGATTGCAAAATATCCAGTTTATTACAAAATATTCGGTAAAATGTCCGCGCCGGGAATAGCTTTCGCGCGGTAAGAAAATTTGCATGATTTACGAAACAATTTGTTATTTTCCCCTGGAAAAAGTATAATACTGATTTCGTTTTAATGGAGGTACTACAATGCAGCAAAATCAACTACCCGGACAGGCAACACCGCAGATCGATAAATGGAAACGGATCGTATCCGTCACAGCTTTGCTCTCCCTGCTGGCCATTCTGCTCTTTTTTATCAGAGCTTATTTCAACGGTCAGTTTCAATCCGTAGAGTCATTAAGATCCTATATCAACGGCTTCGGCGTTTTGGGGCCAGTGATCCTGATTGTATTTCAGGCGCTGCAGGTCGTATTCCCCATCCTGCCCGGCATGATAGGCTGTGCGGCGGGCGCGCTGCTGTTCGGCGCCTCCGGCGGCTTCTGGTACAACTATCTGGGGATCTGCGCAGGCTCCCTCATCGCCTTCTACCTGGCCAGACGATACGGCAGCAGCCTGGTAAACTCCATGTTCCCTGACAGCAAATACGGCAAATGGTCAGACTGGCTGGGAAAAAGCCGCTTTTTCACGCTGCTACTGTTCGCATGCATCCTGCTCCCGCTGGCGCCCGATGATTTTCTGTGCTATTTTTCGGGGCTGACCACGATGGCGTCAAAGAAATTTGTGTGGATTATCCTGCTGGGGAAGCCGTGGATTATTCTGGTGTATAGTCTGGTGTTTTCAGGGGTGCTGGTGGTGTAGGACAGACATTCCCAACTGCCTAAACCATTCATACAAAATATGAGAAAATAGACAAAACTTTAAAACCAGTCTTAAAAGTTGGGTACTAAACTTTTAAGACTGCTATACGGAGGAATGTAATATAAAACGTAAAAACGCGCAGAGAAACAGAACCGGACGATAGACAATCAGCACAAAATATGGTACAATTTCTACATCAAAAAACATTTTACATACAATTGAAAAAACACCACAAAACGCATTCCCAACGCGTTTTGCCAAACACTATAAAATGAAAATGGGAGTCCTCCACCACGCTCCCATCATGGAGTATCCCTATGGAAAATTGTACCTATCTTCAATCCATGAACAGAGGCCGCCACCCGGAGGGCGCAGGTCTTGCGGACAGTTCTTACTGCATTTTTTTCCGTCCCATCGAGGAACCGGTTCTGAGCCAGCGTATCCAGGGAGACGAAACCTTCCTGCTTCTGGAGCTGAACTACGGAGAGGGGTCCGGGCAAAATGAATTTCGCCTCCGGCAGGCCGGCACGAACCTGGTGGTGGAGGAATCTCCCGCAGGCCTGTTCCGGAACTTCCTGATGGAAAAAGACATCAAGTATATCGGGCAGGCTTTCATGTATGCCATTTTGTTTAAAATCGAGAATCTGAACACCCTGATCGAATACGGCATAAAAGATATGAAGGTTCTTGAAGATTCTCTGGACAACCGCATTGATAACAGCGTCACCTACCAGATCCTGGATTTCCGGCGCCGCTATACGGAATACGGCAGCCAGATCATCTCGCTCAAGGAAATCATCACCCGCATCGAAAAGGGCTCTTACCCCATGCAGATACAAAACAGCTATGTGCTTCAGGGACAGGCAACGCTGAATTTCCGTTTCCTGGAAGAGCGCTATGAACTGAATAAAAATACGATCATCAAAGACCTCGACACCTATACCTCCATCGTCAGTAACAACATCAGCCGCAACACCCGGCTCCTGACGCTGGTTTCCCTTGGCGCTGTGGCGTTAAACTTTATGTTCGGAAGCCTGCTGGCCGTCAATCCGGCTATCGGCATCACAGGCGGCGTCCTGATCGGCGGGCTGACTGCCGGAGCCGCCGTCGTTTACCGCAGGAATGACAGCCGCCGGATTCCCCGCATCCATGACAGCGACGGCTATATTCTTTCCGAAAGCACACAGGAAAAGTCATCCGCCGACACCCCGCAGGCTCTGGAAAGTGAATAAGAATCCTGCGAAGCAGGATTCTCCGCCTGCGGCGGGTTGCCTTGGCAACATTTTACCTTACCGCCGCAGTGTGATCCTACCCGGAGGGCTTTTGGTATCATAGGGAAGTTCGTCGAACTTTCCTATGATACCAAAAGGCTTCTTCCGAAAACTCGGATACTTCCGGAACAGACACTGACGGTTCCGGGACAAACGTGAATGTTTCCTGATAAAGTGTAAATTAGGCGCAAGCACTTTTGAGACCCACACAGGCACAGACAGCAAAGACTGAAAAAAGGACGAAAATCCAAAACAAATTTTCGTCCTTTTTTTATCCTCTATCTTTTTATACCTTTCCAAACTTATCGGAAACAACCGTGCGCGGCCGGTCGGCTTCTTCCTGGGACTCCCATGGAAGCACATCACCCGGTTCCCGAAGATAGTTGAGAACCTGCCAGATCCCCTCGCCCGTATAAGAGCTGACCCGAAAAATCGGCTTACATCCGGCCATCTCCAGCCAGTGGTGTGCCCGATCCGGATTGCCGTCCTCGCGGTCGATCTGCGTAACGATCCCGATCACGGGGCGGTTGCAGCAGGCTGCGCAGCAGGGCGGATAAAGAGAATAAGGCTCCGCCGCATTCAGCAGAAGGCCGACCACATCCGCCTCATAGGAATACAGCGCCAGCGCCCGGGCAAGGGAAGCAGTCTCCGCATACTCTCCTGGCGTATCGATGACCACATCAAAATGATTGATATACTGGGTCTTATGATAAGTAATCACGTCGCCCTTAAGCGCCTGCGTCAAAGTCGTTTTCCCACATTCGCTGCGGCCCATTAAAATAATCTTTTTCATGTTCTCGTAATCTCACAGACAGTAAATCCCAGACGGTTTTTCAGATAAGCCAGAATATTGGAAACCGCGGACTGGACATTGGAAATTCGTCCCGTAAAAATCAGGGTTCCGCTGAAACGGTCGATAAAACCGATCTCAATCGAGGACGTTTTCAGCGCGATATCGCCGGCAATCACGGATACTTCTGACGGACACATGCTTAAAATCCCGATCGCTGACTGCTGATAGTCGATCTCCGGATTCAGCCCCAGCTTCTGGTAAATAATCTCGCCGGGACTGGCGATAATATGCGCCAGCGTGACCTGTTTGCCGGGGACTGTTTCCTGAATGATACGCAGCTTGCCTTCCGCGGAGGCGCCGATATCCAAAAGATTCATATCCATTTCCAACTCATTCCTTTCCTTCCACTACTCTGTAACACAGCCGTTCCCGTCTGTCAGGCAGCCTTGCGAAACAGCAGCGACACACCGCCGCCCTCACATCAGCTTTTCCAGCAGACCCTTGTGCGGGGACGGAATGACGCAGCTGCTCGTAATATCGCCGGTTTCCTCAAGCTGCGCGACACAGGAATTCAGCGCCGACTTCACGGCGGAAACCTCGCCCGTAAACATCAGGTACCCCTTTCCGCCCAGGCCTCTGGCCACCCTGACCTCCATCAGCGTAATATTGGACGCCTTCGCGGCGATATCGGCGGCGCGCACCGCAGTCAGCGCCGACATCGTCTCCAGCATGCCCAGGGCGGCTATATGCTCCACGTCAATCGTTCCCACCAGAGCCGGCGGCACGGATGCGTGAACATTATTGATAATATGCTGGCAGATCAGGAAGGTTCCCGCCACTTGTCTGCCTCTTTCCACAGAGCTTTTCACCGCTCCCACCTGCCCGCTGATCATAATCATATATTTTCCCGGACAGATAGCGGTGGCCACCAGCAGTTCCACATCCGCGGCTTTCAGCATTTCATCCGCGGACCGGACGCCTGCCGGGATGCTTTTCAGCTCCAATAATCCAATCGACTTTCCCATACGCCCGTCCTTCCTAAGCGACCGCCATGCCAATCAGGTTCACAACAATCGTTAAAATAAAAATGGTTGTGGCCGGCGGATCGATATGGCTGTCGCAATGGCTGTTAAATGTATTGCCGAAAAAGTCTCCGAGCAATGAACCTAAAATGCCAA
>CAJUPT010000107.1 GCA_910588405.1 uncultured Lachnospiraceae bacterium
TGCAATGAGCACTTAGGGTCTGTCCTTTAGACCCTTACGTGCGATGCATACAAAAGAGTTAGCGGGTGTCTTTTAGCCGCTTACTCTTTTGTAGTACGGTTCGTTGCTGTCCTCATAGATCGTTTGATTCTAAACGGTATCCCAGTTTATACACCGTCTTAATATGATCCTCCAGACGCAGCTTGCGGCGCAGCCTCTGGATATGGACGTCCACGGTACGGGTACCCCCGTCAAACTCGTATCCCCATACCAGATCCAGCAGCTTTTCCCTGGAAAGAGCGATATTCCGGTTTCTGATCAGCACCTCCAGCAGCTCATACTCCTTTGGCGTGCATTCTACGGCTCTTTCACCCAGAAAAACCTGATGTCTGTCAAAATCACATTTCAGATCCCCCAGCACAAATTCCGTCTCAACCTTTTTCGTCCGCCGCAGCACCGCTTCCACCCGCGCCGCCAGCTCCAACATCTGGAAAGGCTTGGTCAAATAATCATCCGCCCCCATGGCCAGCCCTTTCAGCTTATCGGTCAGCTCGCTTTTCGCCGTCAGAAATATGGTGGGCGTCCCGGCCGCCCGCTCAAACACCTGATAACCGTCAAGCCCCGGCAGCATAATATCCAGCACAAGCAAATCAAATTTCCCATCCTCCAGCAGTTTAACCGCCGAAACCCCGTCGAAAGCCTGGGTACAGCGATGACCTGTCAGGTTTAGATTTCTGCGGATCAGCTCGTTGATGGAAAACTCATCCTCCACGATTAATATTTCAGCCAATTTTTATTCACGACCTTTCAGATTATATAGTTGTATACAAAACCCGGGAAAGTAAACAGATTAATGATTTTACATTTACAGGGTTAATGAAAATATACCATATAAATGTTACTAAATTGTAAACTGGTTTTGAAAAATCGCTGATGACCTGGATCAATATGATAATGAAAAGCCTCCCAATCACCTTGTCTTTTAACAGAATTTGATTTGAGAGGCTCTCGTTCAAGCCATACATATCCCCGACATCATATTTTAATTTGATCAGATTCCCGTATGAGGCGTAGAATCCGGATTTCCTTTCGCCGCTCCATTTTCTGTGTTTACTGTTGTCCAGGACAGACCATCACACGCTGTCCTTCCCCTCCACAATCACCTGGCAGCTTTCCATTACCTCCAAGGCCGCCTTATGCTTTTCCGGCGTAACGCCTGCGCAGCAGGAAGCGTCTACGTATACCGGAAGCTCCGGCAGGGCGGATTTGATCATCAGCGCGTTTGACACCACGCAAATGTCCGTGCATATCCCAACCAGTTCAATGGAATCCAGTTGACCGTCCGCATAGGCCTCCTTTAAATCAAACACCAGGCTGACGCTCCCAAAGCAGGGCTTCTCGTATACCTTTGCGTTTCTCTCCGCTCTGATTTTCTCAAGCTCCGGAGGAAATTCCCATCCTTCCGTCCCGATGACGCAGTGTGATACAGGCAGCAGCCTTCCTTCCTGGGTTTCCGGATAATTATCCGTATGCGTATCCTTGGTCAGCAAAATCTCCCCCGGAAAACGGCCGGCCTTCTCAAGCAGACGGGGCAGCATCCGGCGGGCTTCCTCTGTTCCAAGACTTCCGGTGACAAAATCATTCTGGACGTCGATAATAATCAATTTCTTTTTTTCCACTGTAATCAAATCCTCCTTATATATCGTAATGTACTCTCAGAGTCTCGCAATCCCTGCTTTTGCGACTGAGAGATTCCGAAAGTATATTCTTAATCCTGACCCGGATAAACCGGAATCAAAATTTTACCACTTTGCGCAAAATTTACAGCGTGTCTAAATCCAAAGGCCGCCCGTCTTTCAGAACTTTTACCTGACTCTTCCAACGGACAAACTCCGGAATGGCGGAAAACTCCTCCGCCCGCTCGGTATGCATGGGGATAATCCATTTGGGGTCTACCGTCTCTATCAGTTTGGCGATGGTTTCCACATAGACATGGCCGCTGGTGTGCAAAAATTCTACGGGCCGACCGCCGATAAATCGGATCAAAGCCTTGTCGGCGTGTTCCCCTTTCAGGTATCCCGTCCACATGGAGTAGATAATCTGTCCGCCCCGCTCCAATTCTTCTTCTCTGGCAGCTTTAAAATACAGCGGGTTCTGCATCGTATTCCCAATCGCCTGCAGCTCTGCCCACCGGCTGTCCCCTTTACCCAGTACCCGCACCACAGGGTGCTTTTTTGAAGGCTGGTATTCGGGGAACTTTCCTTTTCTCTCCATATCCCGCATGGCGGTAATCAGAATCCGTGCCTGATACAGGTCACAGACGAAATGCATCCCCTCAGGTGTGCTGTGGTAAAACTCCATAATGCTGTCCAGGTTGGTGGAAGAGACCAGCACGAAATTATATTTATGTTTTTGAAACAGTTCCTCCGCTCTCTCGCCCAGCTCCTGCTCTGATTTAACAAGGGTATGTCCGATCTCACCCTCACGGCTCAGCATGGTGCCCTCGGTAATCAGCATATCCACCGGCCCGGGCACATATTTGTTCAGCACCCGCTCCATACGGTTCCACTGCCCCACAATGCCGTGTTCCCGGAAGTCCCCGGTAAACAGGATCGTCTTTCCCGCCGTCCTGACAGGAGCCGAACACCCGCCGCGCCATATCGTTGTCCTTTGTCTCGGAAGCCTCATCGGTACCCGGCAGATTCGCTCCGAAATCGATCAGGATGCGGCTGTCTCCAATATTAATCTCCGTGCTGCAGCCGCCGATCTGGTGGCTGCCACGGTGAATGGTCAGGTCAGGCATTCGTTTTTTTCCTCCCCATAGATCTCCCTGATGATATCCTTAAGCAATTCAAGATATTTTTCGCCGCCAGACTCACCGGATTCAGGTTTTAAGGCTTGTACGGCAGTTTGCAATTTGATGCTTTTGGCGTTAAGCGGACAACATGGCTGAATATAAAAATTTTCATATTTTAAGAGGTCGCTGTGAGGCGACTTGCCATATGGCGTAATATAAATCAGCCGCAGCTTTTTCTTCCACAATGCTTCCAATGCTTTCACGTTACGACAGCTGTCTAATATTTGCCCCGCCGTGTATATGTATTTATACGTGGAAACCCGATTGTGATCCCTTAGATAACAACTTGCCCGGGCTGCGTAATCCTCTTCTTCGTCACTGCCAATTGCTTTGAAAAAAGATTGTTCCAACGTTTTTATTTCCCAAGAAGAACCGGAACCGTATCTTTTCCCCAAAATCCGCAGCAGTTTTTCCCCGAACACATCGCCAAAGGATTTGGGAGATCCGGCGTTCTTATCATAACAGCAGTCAATGTAATGTTTGGCCTGCTTGGCCTTAATACTGCCGGAAGTCGTCTTGAGTTCCACCAGGTAGACATCCTCTCCCCAAAAAATATAGTCGATTTTAGACCCTCTGTCATCATTTGACGGTTTCAAAGCTTCCTCCAACGACATCTCCTTAGTTAAAAAAACCGCGTCAATACCGCATTCGTTTTTCAGCAGCTGACCCACATATGGAGTCAGCAGCATGTCTAAAATGACTTCCGCCTTGATGTTGGGCGTGAAATAGTCGTTAACCACCCATTTTTTGAGCTGTTTCATAAGACCATTCACTTGCTCAGCCATAATCCTGTCTCTTTCCTTTTCTCTTTATCAAAAAAATATATCGTACAAACAGATCATACTATCCTTCCAAACAAAAATCAACCATGCGCTCCTCCCCATCTAATATCCCTTCCTCCACAATTCCGCCAGCAAAACCTCCACTTTCTCTTTTTCCCGGAGCGCCTGCAGCCACCGTTTGGGAATCCCCTGCAGCCCGTAACAAATCCCGGCCAGTCCCCCTGTCACACAGGCCGTTGTGTCCGTATCGTGCCCCAGCAAAACAGCACGCTTTACCGCATCCTCATAACCAGACGCCTGCTCCAGAATCATAAAAGCGCTGCGCAGACAATCCACCACATAACCGGTTCCGCTGCCCTCCCAGGGAAAGTCAGGACGGATGCTCCATTCCAGTTCCTGTTCGAACTCCGGCTCTTCCCGGTAAATACGGCGAAGTGCCCGGACGCCCTCCTGGATAGCCTCCCGGGTGTCCGCACCCTTAAGCAGCTCCAAGGCCACAAGACTGTATAATGCGGAACAAACCTGGTTACACTTATGCCCATGGGTAATCAGGCACTGGCTGTGGGCATCCCGTACCAGCTCTCTGTTCCTTCTCTCCGGATCTGCAGCACCTTGCGCAGCATGCCATAAAGCCAGAGGCAACACTCGCATCAACGCGCCGTTTCCCTTTCCCTCCGGATTCACCAGACCGCATTCTTCCGGAGCGCCGCCCCTTTTATATGCGGTCAATGCGTTTGCCGTCTGGATTCCCACGTCAAACACCACGCCGTCTACCGCCCAAAAACCTTCCCCATACCAGGCCAAAAGGCCGTCGGCGTAAGCTTTCAGAGAAAACTCCCCCTGCTTGATCAGACAGTCCATCAGGCACAGCGCCTGCGCACCGTCGTCTGACCAGGTTCCGGCGGCCACCTTCGGATAAGTTTTCCGAAACCCGAAGGGCGGAGCCATCTCGATTTGCTCATAGGGAGGCAATTCCTCCGCCTCGTAAAATTCATAGGGCACCCCAAGGGCATCCCCGATCAAAAGGCCATACAGGCCTCCCGCAATTCTTTCCTGCTGGGATATGTCACACATTTATCAATTCCTCCCAATGACTTTCTTTCCGGATTTTTTCTGATTTTAAACATAATTAAAACTACTTTTCTGATGAAAATTCTTTGACTGCGGCATCATACCGACAGTATAACATAAGCGCACCACACTGTCCCTCTTTTTTAGCCATATTTACTTTATCCACTTTATTTGTTCTATTCTGCTCTATACTCACACTGCATTCTGTTCCATCTCTATCACCCATCCTGCGCCTGCACCGTAATATAAAAAACCATCTCATCTTCCAGCCTCAGACAGGCCAGCTTCGCCTCAGGCTGAACCTCCTCGTATCGACATAGATTTACATATTTTGTTGTCAACGAACCATGAAAGCGCATCACAGTCTATCACGAAAATAGGGGTACTGGCTGCCCGGAAGGTTTATAATGACGTTAGGCAGATGTAAGTTTGATCGCACCTTTTGGTAGCACGGGTAGCAAAGTTCCTATCATCTCAGGCAAATCTCCTGCCTGACTATATTCTGAAAGGAGTTTTACTTTATGAAAGACCTTCTCGATTCCGGTTTCCGGCTTTCCTCCTTTGTCTCCGACATTTTTGGTGTTACCGGCAGGGGGATCATCCTCCACCTGATCATATTTTCGCAGCAATGTACGCTTGATAAGAAGATGATATCATATGGGATTATTGAAAAGCGTCATATATATGTCATATATGATTGAAGCAGTGCGACTTATTTAAAGCACCATACATATATTATTCCATATACTATATATGGAATAAGCTCCAACAAGTGTTCCGTCAGGTTTTGCAATTTAGGGGTTTTGCAAAGTCAATGCAATCAATATTGCTGAACATTAAAAGCTATGATATGATATGAATATGAAAAACGACAAAACAATCTCATATTATAATACAAACGCAAAAAACTTTGTGTCAAATACGATATCCGTGGACTTTACCTCCACACAAAAAAAATTCATGGACAAACTTCCTGAAAATGCAAAAATTCTGGATTTCGGCTGTGGTTCCGGACGAGATACGAAATACTTTTTATCACAGGGATATCAGGTAGACGCAATCGATGGTTCCACTGAGCTATGTAAACTGGCCAGTGAATATACGGGAATTAAAGTTCAGCATATGTATTTTCAGGAACTGGCGGAAACAGAAAAATATGACGGTATATGGGCATGTTCTTCCATTTTACATGTCCCTTTGGCCAATCTTGCCGATATTATGGCAAAAATGCTGACCGCTCTGAAATGCAATGGTATTATTTATACTTCTTTCAAATACGGAACTTTTTCAGGCGAGAGAAATGGCCGATATTTTACAGATATGACAGAAGACACCTTTTCAGATTTTTTCAAACAGATAAAACATGCAACCATCGAAGATCAGTGGATTACATCGGATGTAAGGCCAGGACGAGGTACGGAAAAATGGCTCAATTTAATTTTGCAGAAAAGATAAACAATCCTGATGAGTGGACAGATCATATTCCATTTGATGAATTTGCAATTGAACCGACTGCTGTTATGACCGGCGACAAGAATATACATCGTTTTTTAATATACCAACTCAAAAGAAGTATGGTGACTGCCAGGGGAATCGATATTATCGTATCCTTTCTTATGGAATCCGGCGTCAAAATGATATTAAATGATCTCAGAAACGCCCTGGACAGAAATGCCTCCATCAGAATTCTGACGGGAAATTATTTGGGCATCACGCAACCGTCCGCGCTCTATCTCATCAAAAAAGAATTGGGGGATCGCATTGACTTAAGATTTTACAATGACAAAGCACGATCTTTCCATCCAAAGTCATACATATTCCACCATGAAAATATGGACGAAATATATATAGGATCCTCAAATATTTCAAGAAGCGCACTGACATCAGGAATAGAATGGAATTATCGCTTTAACAACTTAACTGACCGCGAAAATTTCCAGTTGTTTTATGATACGTTCAATGAATTATTTTTTAATCATTCCATTGTCATAGACGATGAAGAATTGCGCAGATATTCAAAAAACTGGCGAAAACCGGCCATATTGAAAGATTTAACCAGATATGACAATGCTGACGAAAACACAAACGTAAATGTCAGTCCGCTATTTCAGCCAAGAGGCGTTCAGATAGAAGCCTTATATGCATTGGC
>CAJUPT010000108.1 GCA_910588405.1 uncultured Lachnospiraceae bacterium
CAATCTTGAAAAAATTTGCTCTGCAATGAAAATGGACCTTTTGACACCCGAATCTATTAGATATGGAGACAAGGATGAAGATTACACTTCTGACAGTGGGAAAAATCAAAGAAAGTTATCTGGAAGCCGGAATCAGAGAATATGTGAAGCGGCTGAGCCGATACTGCAAACTGGAGATTCTGGAAGTAGCCGATGAGAAAACGCCGGACGGGGCTTCGGAAAACCTGGAACGGCAGATCCGGGAAAAGGAAGGGAAGCGGCTGTTGAACCTGATCAAACCGGATGCATACGTGATCACGCTGGAAATTCAGGGAAAGCAGCTGAGCTCGCCGGAGCTGGCCCGGAAGCTTGCGCGGCTGGGCGTGGAGGGCGTCAGCCATATCATGCTGGTAATCGGCGGTTCTCTGGGGCTGTCTGACGAGGTGATTAAGAGGGCGGATTTTCATTTGAGCTTTTCCGCAATGACCTTTCCCCACCAGCTGATGCGGCTGATCGCGCTGGAACAGCTTTACCGGTGCTATCGGATTATCAATGGGGAGCCCTATCATAAATGAACCGCCAGCCTTTTCATTTCCTTCCGATAAAAGAACACCGACAGCACCATGGCGATGGTCCATCCGACAGGCCATGCGAACCAGATCCCTGTGGCGGAACGGGTCAGTCCGGAAAGAAGGAATGCCAGAGCTACCCGTAGGATCAGGTCGGTGAAGGTAGCTGCCATAAACTGGCTCATGGCGCTGACGCCCCGGAGAATACCGTCCGCCGCCAGTTTGGCCGCGACCACGAAATAGAAGGGGGACAGAATGCGTAAAAATTGCATGCCTGTCATCAGCGCCGCGGCAGAATCCCGTTCCATAAACAGAAGCAGCAGGTATTTTCCGAAGAAAAAGTAGAGGGTGCAGAAGGGAACGCACAGACACCAGACCATCTTTAAGCCGGCCCGGAACCCCTCCCCGATCCGGTTGTATTTCCGGGCGCCCAGATTCTGGGCGGAGAAATTGGAGATGCCGTTTCCGATCGTGGTGAAGGAGGTAGTGACCATGTTGTTCAGCTTTACGGCGGCGGAATAACCTGCCATAACGGAAGCGCCGAATCCGTTGATTACGCTCTGAATCAGAATATTCCCCACAGAAATGAAGCTTTGCTGTAAGATACTCGGAACAGCGATCACCACGATTTTCTTCAGAATAAAAGGATCGAACAGCGCCGGTTTTTCTTTTACCCTGATCTGTTTCAGTCTTACCCACAGGGTAATAACGGCCAGGACGCAGCTGACTCCCTGACAGAGAAACGTAGCCCAGGCCACGCCGGCCACACCCATATGGAATCCTTTGACAAACAGGATGTCCACGGCGATATTCGCAGTGGAGGAGACGGCCAGGAAATAAAAAGGCGTTTTGGAATCTCCCAGCGCCGAGAAAATCCCGTTTGCGATATTGTAGAAAAATACGAAGGGCAGTCCCCACACATAGATATCCAGATACAGTCCGGAATCGGCGAACACTTCCTCCGGTGTGCGGATCAGACGCAGCAGCGGACCGCATCCGAGAATGCCGGCCAGCATCAGCGCCCCGCAGAGGGCTCCGCTGAACAGGTATGCCGTGGTCACGGCGGTTTTCAGCCGTACGAAGTCTTTCGCGCCGAACAGCTGGGAGACAATCACGGAACAGCCGATGTTGCAGCCGAAAGCAAAGGCAATAAAGATCAGGGTGATCTCATAGCTGTTGCCCACGGCGGCCAGCGCCTGTTCGCCGATGAATTTGCCGGCTACCAGAGAGTCGGCGATATTGTAAAGCTGCTGAAAGACAATGCTTCCGAACAGGGGAAGGCAGAATCCCCACAGCACTGTTTCCGCTTTGCCTTCTGTCAGGTCTTTGTTCATCAAATCAGATCCCTTCTGTTATGTAGTTTACTTCTTTTCAAAAAAGTATTATAATACCTTCGGCACAATATGAAAAATATATATAATACATATAAAATATATAAAATTGATATGGATATAAACTTTGAATACTATAAAATCTTTTATTTTGTAGGGAAATACGGAAACATTACGAAAGCGGCGGCAGCGCTGGGGAGCAATCAGCCGAATGTGACCCGGGCGATGAAGCTTTTGGAGGCGCAGTTAAATTGCAGGCTGTTTTATCGGGAGGCGAGAGGCGTCCGTCTGACGGAAGAAGGGCGGCTTTTGTATGAGCGTGTGGAGGTTGCGTACAGAAATTTAATGAATGCCCAGGAGGAGATATGCCGGCTGAGTTCCTCTGATTCTTTGCAGGGCGGAACCATAGAGATCGGCGCGACGGAGTCGGCCCTCCATCTATTTCTGCTAAATATGCTGCGTAAGTTTAAACAGGAGTATCCTGGGATCAGGATTAAGATTCATAACCATACGACACGGGAAACGGTCAGACGACTGGTCGGCAGAGAGCTGGATTTCGCGGTGGTCACGACGCCTTTTGAGGCGCCAAAAACAGTCTCCTGCCTGAAAGTGCTGGAGTTCAGAGAGATACTGGCCGGCGGGCCTTTGTACCGGAAGCTGGGCGAGCGGCCAAGGACGCTGGAGGAGATTAAGAATTATCCGCTTGTGGGACTAGGGCGGGGAACGGCCACCTATGAGCTGTATAAAAACTTTTTTGTATCCTGCAAGATAGATATGGAGCTGGACATGGAGGTGGCCACCTCTGACCTGATGCTGCCGCTTCTGGAAAATAATTTCGGAATCGGCTTTGTGCCCGAGCAGCTGGCACTGCCGCTGATCGAAGAAGGAAAGCTGGTGCGGATTCCTGTAGAATGCAGTGTTCCGAAACGCTCGGTTCAGGTGATTTCTCATATGGGCCGTGGGAAGAGTCTGGCGGCGGATGTATTTTACAAAGTGGTTTCGGAGACATAAAGGATGGAAGAAAATATAATGACATTGGGGCACCTGAACGGTAACAGAAATTCAAGGGTCAAAACTGATGTTACAAGCCAGGAGTTGTGTTATTTCAAAAATTCGGTTATAATATGTTTCAAAATCACAGGAGGCGGCGGATGGATAAATCGGACGGGCAGTTTCGTGGAACTGCGGATATGGACTTTCGTGAAATTACGGAAGATGAGATAAAAGGCGAAAGCGGTCAGGAAAAGGAACCGCTGGCGGAGCGTGGCCAGGAGACTGGTGAGGATGAAATGAAGAGTGGCCATGATGGAGAGCAGGACAGCGAATACGAGGAATTGTGTTATATGTGCCGCCGCCCGGAGAGCAAAACGGGCAAGCTGATGAGTCTGCCCGGCGGCCTGCATATCTGCAGCGACTGTATGCAGAGGGCTTTCGAGTCTTTTGAAAACAGCGGCCTGCAGTACTCGGATTTGCTGCGGATGACGGTGCTGCCGCCGGGGATGGATCTGCAGAGCCTGGAAATGATGCAGGTGCCAAAGAAGCAAAAGCTGAAAAAGAAAAAAGAGAAGGATAAGGAAAAGACAGAGCCGGAATTTGACCTCAAGGCGATTCCGCTGCCCCATCAGATCAAGGCGAGGCTTGACGAGTATGTGGTAGGGCAGGAGTCGGCCAAAAAAGTGATTTCCGTGGCTGTTTACAATCATTATAAGCGTGTGATCGCCGATCCTTCCGACGGCGTGGAGATCGAAAAGTCCAATATTTTGATGATAGGCCCCACCGGCAGCGGAAAAACCTTTCTGGTGAAAACGCTGGCCAGGCTTCTTGATGTGCCGCTGGCTATTGCCGACGCCACATCTTTAACGGAGGCCGGGTATATCGGCGACGATATTGAGAGCGTGGTGTCCAAACTTCTGGCCGCCGCGGACAATGACGTAGACCGGGCGGAGCATGGAATTATCTTTATTGATGAGATTGACAAGATTGCGAAAAAGAAAAATACAAACACCAGAGATGTCAGTGGAGAGTCGGTGCAGCAGGAGCTGTTGAAGCTTCTGGAGGGCAGCAATGTGGAGGTTCCGGTAGGGGGCAGCAGTAAAAACATGATGGTGCCCATGACTACGGTGAATACGAATCATATTTTGTTTATCTGCGGCGGCGCTTTTCCTGATCTGGAGGATATTATCCGGGAACGGCTGAACAAAAAGTCCTCCATCGGTTTTGGCTCGGCGCTAAAGCTGGCCGAGGGGGAAAAGGAGAATCTGCTGCAGGAAGCAGCGGTGGAGGATCTGCGCAAATTCGGCATGATTCCCGAGTTCCTGGGGCGCCTGCCCATGATCGTGACATTGGAGGCGCTGACTGCGGAATACCTGGTGCGGATTCTTACGGAGCCGAAAAACGCCATTGTCAAGCAGTACCAGAAGCTTTTGCGGATGGACGAGGTGGATTTGATTTTTGAGGAGGATGCGCTGACGGAGATCGCCAGGACAGCGCTGGTGAAAAAGACGGGAGCCCGGGCGCTCAGAGCCATCATCGAAGGCTTTATGCAGGACATTATGTATGAGGTGCCTAAGGACAGCAATATCGGAAGCGTTACGATTACGAAGGATTATATCGAGAAAAAGGGCGGGCCGGTGATTGGGTTTCGGGGGCTGTCAGCAATGGATCTGATCCCATAAAAAAGCAAACAGTCCGGCAAAAATCGAAAAGTCTCCGATGTTGAAAATAACATGGCGGATGGGTTTTATGGGCAGGCTGAAATAGTCTATCACGTATCCTCTTTTCAGATGGTCATAGACATTGCTTAAGGCGCCGCCGGTGATCAGGGCGGCGCCTGCCATATAAAGTGCGGAGCATTTTTTCCACAGGGCGGGCAGGTAAGCCAGGGAGAACAGGCCGAGGGCGCCTGAGGACAGCCCGGCCACAGCCTTTGGATGGCCTTCCAGCATGTTCATAAAGACGCCTTGGTTATGAGAGCGGTGCAGGGTCACCGGTATTTTTTCACAATGATTTATTCCCGCGGGCAACGAGCCAAGTAGACGTGCTTGCACGGATATTTGGCGACTGCCGCGAGGGTGGAATATCCCGCAGCTTGCTGCAGGGTATTCCACTTTTCGGGGAAATTGCGCAGGGGGCGTCTGCTCAATTCTGTTTTTGATTGACTGATCCAGGGCAAAGATCCCGCCGGACAGGGCGAGGAATCCAATCAGGGTATGTTTCATTTTGTGTTTGTTCCTCTCATGCGTTGCTATATAATCAGATTGTACACCAGAAAAAACCGTTTTACAAGGGTTCTTTATAAAATGAAGGAAACAGGATTATTGAACGCCTTGGCCTGTGTGGGAATCGGTTCCGTAATGATTGTGATTTAGCCGGATTTGTGCTACAATGGGCGTCAGGAGAGAATAGAGATGGATACAGAAATAACATATTTATTGAATCAGGCCGGAGGCGGCCTTCCAAAGACCGATACCGTCTGGATGCTGGAATGTAATGTGGACGACTGCGGCGGGGAGGCCATGGGCTATGTGATGGAGCTGCTTTTTGCCCAGGGGGCGAAGGATGCCTGGTTTTCACCGATTTTTATGAAAAAGAACCGTCCTGCCTATACGCTCCATGTGATCTGTGGCGAGGAGGAACGGGAGGAGCTGGAGCATATCATTTTCTCCGGCACCACTACGATCGGAATTAGACGGGTCAGGATGGAGCGGACGGTGCTGAACCGCTCTTTTATGGAGGTAGAAACCAGTTTGGGAACCGGCACGGTGAAGCTGTGCCGCCATCAAAATCGGATTTATGCATATCCCGAATTTGAGAGCGTGAAACTGATTTGTCAGAGCTCCGGGCAGGATTATCAGACGGTGTATCACCTGATGAAAGAGGCGGCCATGAGACGAATTGAGGAAGAGATAAAATATCCTGCTGATGCTATATAATTGTAGAGTCTTGGCTTGACAGCGATAGGACAAAATGATTTCCGGAAGAAAAAACATCATGAATCACTATACGTTAATAAAAGAAATAGAACAAATGGCGGGACAGGACGTCTGCCTGGCCTTTTCCGGGGGAGTAGACAGCAGTGTTTTGCTGAAACTGTTATGCGATGCTTCTGGCCGGATGGAGCATGGCGGCCGTATTTATGCAGTGACCTTTCAGACCAGGCTCCATCCCTCGGCTGACGTGGAGATCGCCGGAAGGGTGGCAGAGGAGACCGGTGCGGTTCACTGTATTTTGCCGGTAGACGAATCGGAAAATGAGGAGCTGCTGAACAACCCGGTAAACCGGTGTTATCTATGTAAAAAATATTTATTCAGCCGGTTGATTGCTTTTGGGCGGGACAAAGGTGTCAGCCTGTTTTTGGACGGAACGAATGCTGATGATTTGAAGGTGTACAGGCCGGGTCTGCAGGCTTTGAAAGAGCTGGGCATCCGCAGCCCGCTGGCAGAGCAGGGCGTTACAAAGGCTGATGTGCGTCAGCTGGCAGAGCAGCTGGGATTGTCCGTAGCTTCCCGGCCTTCCGCGCCTTGTCTGGCTACCCGTATTCCCTATGGAACCAGGCTGGATTTTGATCTGTTTGAGAGAATCGATCAGGCGGAAACCTTTTTAAAGGAGCTGGGATATCCGGTAGTTCGTGTCCGTGTCCATGGGGAGATTGCTAGGCTTGAGGTTCCGGCGGACAGGCTGTCCGATCTGGCAGCGGACAGTGATCTTGTGGTGAAAAAATTAAAGGAACTGGGATTTCCTTATATTACTATGGATTTGGAAGGATTCCGTTCCGGGAGTATGGATATTAATTTATAAAAACAGCGGAAGCCCGTACTACAAAATAGTAAGCGGCTAAAAGACACCCGCTAACTATTTTGTATGCATCGCACGTAAGGGTCTAAAG
>CAJUPT010000109.1 GCA_910588405.1 uncultured Lachnospiraceae bacterium
CAGCGGGTGTCTTTATTTTGTGCAATATTTGGTATTTACTCATTTATAGTAATAAAAATAGTATATTTGATTGCGAAAATACTGTCAATACCAGTTAATTATTTACAGGGCGATTTAAGCGTAATGTACAGATGAGTATACGCATCCCCCCTCGTTTCTCCATTCCATTTTTCATTTCCTTTTTTGTAGCTCTGTTATAATGTGAAAATCCAGCCCCGATTTTGATGTTTGATAATATCTACGGTAACCGGGAGCATCTGGGCGGCGACGGGGAACTGGCAGGGGAACTGGTGGCAGTCAGCACGGCGGTGTCCGGATTTACAATTTTTGGGTGGGTATTTTTGCTGAAGATGATGGGGTTGATCTGATAAGAAACGATAAAAAGCTGGAATTTTTTTTGCTATTGGTCACGAAGTGAGCAGCAATTTTTTTCCTTTATATTGATATCGGCGTTGTTTATGCAAGGACTGTTAATGATAACGGAAATTCAGTCCGTACCCCAAGAGAAATTGATTTTGTAGTAAATTCCGGTGAAAAAAGAACTTATATACAGTCGGCCTATGCGATGCATGCAGAAGAAAAGGTGGAGGCAGAGCTTAAGCCTTTTGCGCTTACAGGCGATTTCTTCCCTAAAATCGCAGTGAGAAAGAACACAGGAAAGCGATGGTATGACGATCATGGTATTTTGAATATCAATTTGATTGATTTTCTTCTGGACAAAGAGCTTATTTAGCGAGTGTCGTTTAATCTGTTTTAATTTTATATAATGAAATGCCGCAGGCATTTCGTCTGTCCTACAACAGACGAAACACCTGCTCCGCCGTGTCCGCCAGATTCCGGCGGGCCTGTTCCGGGTTCATGGCGTCTTCCAGCGTGCAGATATTTCTCAGGATCGGAAAATAGGCGTCGATTCCGGCCTTGTTGCAGGCTCTGGCGTCAGGGGTGACGCTGCCGGCGAAGGCGATGACTTTCACGCCGTATCGTTTGGCCAGCCGGGCTATGCCCACAGGCGCTTTTCCCATGGCGGTCTGGGCATCCAGGCGGCCTTCTCCCGTGACCACGATATCGGCATCGGCCAATGTTTCCTCCAGTCCGACGGCATCCAGCACCAGATCGATTCCGGGGGTCAGTTCTCCGTTCAGGTAACTTAAAAAGGCGAAGCCAAGCCCTCCCGCGGCGCCTGCGCCTGCGGCATCGCGGCAGTCTTTCTTAAGCGTCATGGCGGTCACGTCTGCGAAATGGGACATGTCCCGGTCGATGGGTTCTTTCAGTTCTTCCGTTACGCCTTTTTGCGGGCCGAAAATATAAGTGGCTCCTCTTGAACCGCACAGTGGATTTGTTACGTCGCAGGCGATGCGGAACCGCCAGCCGGGGATCCGCGTTGCCGCATTCGATCCGGCAGATCTTTCCCAGTGCCTGTGCGCCTTCCCCCGCATCCTGTCCCTGGTTGTCTGTAAACCGGAATCCCAGCGCTTTCAGCATCCCGATTCCGCCGTCATTGGTGGCGCTGCCGCCGATGCCGATCAGGAAGGTTTTGCAGCCTCGGTTCAATGCGTCCAGAATCATTTCCCCGACGCCCCGGGTGGTGGCCTGCATGACGGAATATCCGGCAGGATGCGCAGGCGGCTCATGATTTTGACGGATTTGGCCAGGCTGTGCTGCCGGATACTTCGTAACCAGGGTGATGCCGGCCGCCGCAGCCATTTCCATTACGGCGGTACGGCTTTCTTCCAGATAACCATAGGAGGCCGTTACCGGCATCCCCGCCGGGTCGGTTACCGCAACGGAAATCTGTCTGCCGCCCAGCCCCCGGGTCAGCGCCTCGGTGGTTCCTTCTCCGCCGTCGGCCAGAGGCATCACCGTTACCTGCGCGTCAGGCATTGCCCGCAGAATTCCTTCTTTTATCGCCATTCCTCCGTCCATGGAGGAAAGACTTCCTTTCATCGAGTCTATCGCAACGACAATCTTCATAGAACTTTATGCCTCCTGATTGGAATATGTGTACTTCTATTATAGCACGCTTTTCCTGACGGAGGTATGTATCGCTGAGACGAAAGCTGCCGGGAAAAATTCGGCCGGAATACAATCATACGGTATACGAACAGATCGTGGATGACTTTTAAAGCGGCATCCTGTATAATGGGAGAAAAATTGATATGGGGGATTGACATTATGGAACACAACAATCCGGGGAGAATGCCGCTTGGCATTTATATCCATATTCCGTTTTGCATAAAAAAATGTGATTATTGTGATTTCCTTTCCGGTCCGGCGGGGGCAAAGGTGCGGCAGGAATATGTGGAAGCGTTACTCAATGAAATCCGTATGGCTCGGATGAATTATCTGGTAAAAACCGTATTTTTCGGCGGAGGAACGCCTTCCATCCTGCCGGGACAGGCGGTCGGGGAGATTCTGGCTGCCCTTCGGGAGCGTTTTTCCTTTGACAGTAATGTTGAAATTTCCCTGGAGGCCAATCCGGGAACGGTGACGGAGGAAAAGCTGGCGCTCTGGAAGGAGGCCGGCGTAAACCGTTTAAGCTTTGGTCTGCAGTCGGCGGATAATCGGGAATTGAAATTGCTGGGAAGGATACACACTTACGAGCAGTTCCTGGAAAGCTGGGAGCTGGCGGCAGAAGCCGGATATAAGAACCGGAATATCGACCTGATGTCGGCGCTGCCCGGGCAGACAGTGGAAAGCTGGGAGCGGACGCTGAAAACCGTGGCGGCGCTGAAGCCGGAGCATCTGTCGGCTTACAGCCTGATCATCGAGGAAGGAACCCCCTTTTACCAGCGGTTTGCAGACCCTGAATGCCCGGATTTTGCCCTGCTGCCGGATGAGGAGGCAGAGCGGGAAATGTACCGGCTGACCTGCCGGGAACTGAAAGAGTATGGGTATCAGCGCTATGAGATTTCTAATTATGCCCGCCCCGGCTTTGCCTGCCGCCATAACTGCGGTTACTGGGAGGGCGTGCGGTATCTGGGCTTTGGAGCGGGTGCGGCTTCCTATATAATGGAGGAAACCGGACAAACGACAGAAATATGTGAAATAGAAGCCATGGGAAATCCGGAATTGAAAACGGCAGCGGAAACCTATATCCGGCTGCGGAATATGGCCGATACGGCGGAATATATCCGGCAGATGCAGCTTGGCCTTTCCCCTGTGGAGGAACGGCTGGAACTGACTGCAAAAGACCGGATGGAGGAATTTATGTTTCTGGGGCTCAGGATGGAGAAGGGGATTTCTTTTCAGGATTTCCGGCGTCGGTTCGGCTGTCCTTTTGACCGGATTTACGGGGAGGTTACGGAAAAGCTGAAAGGGCAGGGACTGGTAGCGGAAACGGAACAAGGTATCCGTCTCACGGATTATGGAATTGACGTGAGTAATTATGTGTTTGAGGCGTATCTGTTTTCCTGATATCTATCACTTTTTAATTTGTCGGAAAATGCTCGATTCTGTCGGGAGATTTGATTTTAAAGGCTGTGGTGGAAAGAAATCTTCTTTTGATTTCGCCGGAAGATGCCGCAGGTATGAAATAATTGGAACAGGGGATGATAAAGTAAAATGCTTTGATCGCCCCTGTTCCTATTTTATATTTTTTTCCCAAAACTATTGACAAAGACAGGTGCAAGTGGTATTTTATGTTATGAAAGTATTAGCACTCTAAAAAGATGAGTGCTAACAATATGGGAACAGAGTAAAATCTGTGAGCTGAAAGGACCGGAGAAGCCGGGCAGGCTGCGGCTAAAATTGCTGACAGGAATGAAATTCAGGAGGAAGGCCATGGATCTGGATGACAGAAAAGCCAAGATATTGCGGGCGATCATACGGAATTATCAGGAAACCGGCGAGCCGGTGGGTTCCAGAACCATTTCCAAGTATTCCGACCTGAGTTTAAGCTCGGCTACTATCCGGAACGAGATGGCAGACTTAGAGGAGATGGGACTGATCGTACAGCCCCACACGTCGGCGGGCAGGATTCCCACGGATAAGGGCTACCGGCTGTATGTGGATGAGCTGATGGAGGCCCAGAACCGGGAAGTCACGCAGATGAAGGATTTTCTGATTCAGCGGGTGGATCGGGTAGAGCTTCTGTTAAAGCAGATGGCCAAACTGCTGGCGGTGAACACAAACTACGCCACGATGATTACAGGCCCTGTCTACAGCAGCACAAAGCTGAAATTTATCCAGCTGTCCAAGATGGATAACCAGAAGCTTCTGGCAGTGATCGTGGTGGAGGGGAATATCGTGAAAAACACCATCCTGGATTTGGATCGTACGCTGGACGACCAGGATATCCTTTCCCTGAACCTTTTGCTGAACAGCAGCCTGAACGGGCTGACGATCAATGATATCAATCTGGGGATCGTGAAGGAGCTGGAGGAACAGGCGGGTCCCCACGGCATGCTGATGCGGGAGATTCTGAACGCGGTGGCCGAGGCGGTGCGGACCGAGGAAGGCGGCATGCAGATTTACACCAGCGGTGCGACGAATATTTTCAAGTATCCGGAGCTGTCCGATGGCCAGACGGCCAGCGAATTGATTCATACCTTTGAGGAAAAGGATCAGCTTCGAAACCTGGTGAAGGAGAGCCTGGATTCCGATGACAAAGAAGACCTGCAGGTGTTTATCGGCGATGAGATGCCGGTGCAGACCATGAAGGACTGCAGCGTGGTGACAGCGAATTATGAGCTGAGCGAGGGCGTACGGGGCACCATTGGGATCATTGGCCCCAAGCGTATGGATTATGTGAAGGTCATGGACACATTAAGAACCCTGATGGCTCAGCTTGATATATTATTCCGGCCAGGTGAACCGGATCGATAGAAAGGTGGATGAACAGTGGAAGACCGGAAGGAAGAAGAAATGATGGATGAAAAAGAGCTTGCTCCGGAAGACGTGATCCCGGAGGAAAGGGACGGGGCTCAGGCCGGGGAAGAAGGCTGTGAGGTTTCGGAAGCCGGGGGCGCAGAGGCAGCTGAGGAAGAAGAGCTGAATAAGGAAAGTGAAGAGCCGGGAGATGGCGAAGAGCCGGAGGACGGCGAAGCTGCTTCGGAAGCCGACGGTAAGGAACAGACGGCGAAGAAGTCTTTCTTCAAAAAGAAGAAAGATAAAAAGGATGAGCAGATCGAGGAGCTGACAGACCGGGTAAAGCGCACGATGGCGGAGTTTGACAATTACAGGAAGCGGACTGAGAAGGAAAAGGCCGCCATGTATGAGATCGGCGTAAAGAGCGTGTTTGAAAAGCTGCTTTCCGTTGTAGATAATTTCGAGAGAGGGCTTGCCACGCTGGAGGAAGAGCAAAAGCAGGAACCCTTTGCGGCAGGTATGGATAAAACCTATCAGCTTCTGTTAAAGCTGATGGAGGAAATGGAAGTAAAGCCCATCGAGGCGGTGGGCGCGGAATTTGACCCGAATCTCCATAATGCGGTGATGCATGTGGACGACGAGGAAGTCGGGGACAATGTGATAGTGGAAGAATTCCAGAAAGGCTACACCTACCGGGACAGCGTCATACGCCCCAGTATGGTGAAGGTGGCAAATTAGACTGGCAGTAAACTGTATGGAACAGTTCAATGATAAAATCAAATTCACCAATATTCAGGAGGAATGAATCATGGGAAAGATCATAGGTATTGACTTAGGTACGACAAATTCATGCGTAGCGGTTATGGAAGGCGGCAAGCCCGTTGTAATCGCAAATGCGGAGGGCGTGAGAACGACCCCTTCCGTAGTGGCATTCACCAAAAACGGCGAGCGTCTGATCGGTGAGCTGGCAAAGCGTCAGGCCGTGACCAATGCGGAGAAGACCATTTCTTCCATTAAGAGACATATGGGTTCCGACTATAGAGTTGAGATAGACAGCAAGAAATATTCCCCTCAGGAAATTTCAGCAATGATTCTGCAGAAGCTGAAGACGGATGCGGAAAGCTATCTGGGAGAGACCGTGACGGAAGCCGTTATCACCGTTCCGGCGTATTTCAACGATGCCCAGAGACAGGCCACCAAGGATGCGGGCAAAATTGCCGGCCTTGATGTAAAGCGTATTATCAACGAGCCTACGGCCGCAGCTCTGGCTTACGGCCTGGACAATGAAAAAGAGCAGAAGATCATGGTATACGACCTGGGCGGCGGTACCTTCGATGTTTCGATTATCGAGATCGGCGAGGGCGTGATCGAAGTGCTGGCTACCTCTGGCGACAACCGTCTGGGCGGCGATGATTTCGACGCGAAGCTGACCGATTATATGATCGCTGAGTTTAAGAAACTGGAAGGCGTAGACCTGTCCAATGATAAGATTGCTCTGCAGAGAATTAAGGAGGAAGCGGAGAAGGCGAAGAAAGAGTTGTCTGCCGCTACCACGACGAATATTAACCTGCCTTTTATCACGATGACGACGGAAGGCCCCAAGCATCTGGATATGACGCTGACCAGGGCGAAGTTTGATGAGCTGACCCATGACTTGGTTGAGCGTACCGCAGGCCCTGTGCAGAATGCGCTGAGAGACGCGGGACTGTCACCTTCTGAGCTGGATAAGGTGCTGCTGGTAGGCGGCTCCACCCGTGTGCCCGCCGTACAGGATAAGGTAAAACAGCTGACCGGCAAGGAGCCGTCCAAAAACCTGAACCCGGATGAGTGTGTGGCCATCGGCGCTTCCATCCAGGGCGGCAAGCTGGCAGGCGACGCAGGCGCAG
>CAJUPT010000110.1 GCA_910588405.1 uncultured Lachnospiraceae bacterium
CCACAAACATGATTGCGGTACCCAAAATAAGCGACCATTTCAATGTACTTTTAAAAAATTAGACCGATATCGGTCTAATATTTTCAAATCCCATTAGATAATGGGACTGTTCAAACAAACCCGTAGCCATCAGGGACATAACCAGCTTTCCCTGGCTGCGTATCTGTTCCGCCTGCTCCTTCGCTCCTGACCAATCAAGCTCCATCTTGGCCAATTCCGGCGCATGGACATACTTTTTCCATTCCGTAATATCCTTCAATACTTTTGTCTCATCATTGATAATCGGCATAACGCCCGGCTCATTTTCTCCCCAGTAAACTGTCATTCCCCATGGGTCTGTCACATACTCCCCGGGTTTCGCAGTCAGTGTCGCCCCCATCAGCGGATCAAATACATTTCCATAGGGCTCCCACTCATTGACAAAAGCATCTTGTTTTTTTCCCTGCAGCAGCGCAAGTAAATTTTCCTTTGGTGTCATCCAATTCCCCTCCTAATGATTTTTTGTTACCAAAAATATAGCATGCCCGCACTCATTTGGGAAGCCGACAGATGTTGACAAATAACAGGCAAATTGATACAATCTGTACTATCTCTTTTGATTTCAAAAATCATTTGATTTTATCAGGATTTATGTGCATTATGGAGGTTATTTTATGAAACATATTATGACATTTGATATATTTTGTTTCAAACTTTCGCAGCAATATCCTCTGATCCCCTGCAATGAGTATACCACGGGAAGACGCTTGAAAAATATACGGTTATTCGGAGATGCCCGCCCGGACAGGCATTATCTGTATCTATTATCCTGGGAGGAATATACAAACAGCTTGAAAACATACGCTGACTGCCCCGTACTCCTTTTCAATATGCCTGAAAATCAAATGCTCCCAAAAGGAAATATGGTAATACTTTCCGGCAGATGCGAACTGAAAGAATTGGTTAATGCCGCTTCTGTTATTTTTGCTGAATTTGAAGACTGGCATGAAAAGCTACATTGCACAGAAGAAAAAAAGGTTTCTCCGGAAGTGATGCTTGAACGCCTTGCCGGATATATGCAGATGGAAATCGCTTTGGCCGCAGGGCAGAAAAAGAGTTTTGACTATGCCACGATCAAAAAAAATGACTGTGACCCTATGGGGATTTACGCCGTTCCCCCCGATGAAATGATGGCCTTTTTAAACACACAGAAAGAGTTTTCAGAAAGCTTTTATTCCCACAGTGTGGAAGCATATCCCGAGCTTTATAACGGACTGGTATATTACTACAATTTTTTTCTGGAAGACGAATATCTGGCCCGTCTTTTGGGGATTTTTCCGGACAACGCTTTTGCTTCCGGGCAGCTGCGTCTGTTCCGGTATATTTCCGTATATGCGGAAAAGTTATATATCCGGCATTATAAAGACAAATACAGACAGCAAAAAAGCAAACAGTTTCTCTCGGCAATTCGGACACTTCTAGAGGCCGGGGAAATCCAGTCCCAGGTACTGCACAACCTGCTGGAACCTTATAGCTGGCGGGAAGATCATATTTATCAGGTAATTAAATTCAACCAGGATAATCTTGGAAAAAATCGATACGCTATGGAATTTTTCTGTTCTTCCATTGATGAACAGTTTCCTTCCTGCTGCGCATTACAGATTGATATGCATATTTTCTGTGTCAGAAATGTTTCTTTGGAAAATAAGCCGCAGGAGTTCAACCAAAACCTATCCGTATTTCTCAGGGATAACTTATGCAATGCCGGCTTGAGCAATGAACAAAAAAACATCCTCCGCCTGCCCATGCTGGCAAAAGAGGCGGAAGACGCTTTATGTTACGGTCCCAGAAATCATCCCATGCTCTGGTCCTTTCATTTTTCCGATTATATTCTGGATTATTTAAAAGACACTATGACGGAAAAATATACACCGGAAGAGCTTGAACATAATGCTGTCCGTATTTTACGGGAACACGACAGAATACATCGCAGCTGCCTAACGGAGACTCTGCGTATTTTCACAGAACAAAAATTCAGCGCCTCCGCTGCTGCGAACGCCATGTATATCCACAGATCCACCTTTTTAAATAGATTAAGCCGAATCCAGGAACTGACTCATATTAACTTCGATAATAAAAAGGACAGAATATGGCTGGCGCTGTCTTTTTTCATCAATCCGCCAGGATAACCTGGCCATACTCGCCTGAACGCTGCCAACAGTATTTTCTAAAACCCACAAACGCCGACGTTTGATGGGTTTTTCTTGATTCCCCAAGTAAAGTTCGAGCCTACAATAATTCAGTTAACAACTCAATAACTTGCCGTTGAAATCAACATCAAGTAAATACGTTTTTCAGCTGCGGCTGCGCTTTCCATTTATCATCAAATTCTATTAAAAATATCGGAAAACTTTTCTTTTCATCCCTCCCTCCACTTTATGTGAATGCGTACTGCTCCGCCTTGTCCTGCGTAATCTTAAAACCAAAATTAAACAGGCCAAAACTCACCGCGCACGCAATGGCGGGTACAAGCATAAAACCAAAACAGATCGAGCTGATCAGTTCAGAAGTAGCGGCCGCCGCATCCATACCTGTTGCGAAACCGCCTGCAGCCAATACTGCGGAAATCAGCAGTCCCCGGCATACTACGCTAGCTTTCAGCGGAACATTTTGCAGGCCCATAATCCAGCCAGCTGCGTTTTTTCCGGTTTTCCACTCGCTGTAGATAATAATATCGGAATAGATTGCTCCGGACAAACCGGAGCTGCATGCGCACCCGAACTGGCCGACCGCCATACAAAAGATCACCAAATACATATATTCGTCATCCAGGCAAATCCCAGATCGCCGACTCCGAAAAAGGTTTTCAGTGCCTTACTTAACGGTTTCTTCTGCTGCGCCATATTAAATCTCCTCTCCTGCGTACAATTTTCTGCTGAATTCGTATACGGCTGCTTTTAAAACAGCCGGTATATCTTTTCCGCAGAATGCGACATGGTGATCTTTATGCCTAAGCACCCACTGACGTGCGGTTTCACGCAACTCTCCATCAGAAACGCCTTCCGGAATATGATCCGGACTGAATGCGAATACGATGGGGGAATCCTTATACTGTTCGGCCAGTTTCTCAAAATCATTCAGTTCCTGCTGTCCGCCCCACATATCTACGCCAGCTTCAATCATGCAGGGCACATTTGTCTCATTCCTCCCACAGCTGTGAAGCTCAAAGGAAATCCCTTTGCTGTGGCAGAAATCAATCAGGCGCTTTAAATAAGGTACAATCATTTCGCAGCAGACATCCGGAGAGAAGAAAGGCCCATTCTGATGTCCCCAGTCATCATGAACCAGAACATTGTCTATCGGAAGAATATTGCTCATACGATCTACATAGCCGATGAGCAGATTAGTATGCAGATCGAAAAACCGGTGCACACCCTCCTGCTGTTCTTCATCAATCAGCGCCACAGCGGCATTCTCCACATCCATCAGGGAGATCAGACGCTCCCACCAGCCGGACAAAATCCCCAGCTGTACCAGTTTGTCCGAATTGCAGTAAACTTCGTTCTCCCGTTTACATGCCTCCCAGTCCAGATCGTCCGGATCAGGAATAGAAATGTATTGCTCCCAGCAACTCATGTCCGAAACCTTCGGATTTCCCGGGTGTACGGTTGCCCCTCCTACCTGGGGGACAAAATCCCAGACCAGATCATACCAGCTGCTGGTCATGGAATTTGCCGTATAAGGATAAGGCTCCCCACCGTCAAAAATCAGATGTGTAACCACATTATCCGGATGAAGCCGGGGACGGAAAACAAGAACATCACAGAAAGCCCAGCCGGTAAAAGGAACCCACCAGGGCTTTTCACCACTCAGAGCCAGTTTCAGGTTTTCCTTTGGGGTTATGGGACGATTCTGTCTCGGCTCCTCAACCGCGGGAATACCCATGCTGTTGTACGCTGCGGGATAAACGCCCGCAATCTCCAATTCATTTGCGTTAAAAGGTTTTCTTTCCATTTTTTAGTTCCTCCCTGAATAATTTGAATACCTTCTGCTTCAATAGCCTTATTGTAATGGCATAAAGCTGCAAAAAACAATCCGCACCAGGATGAAAAAAACGAGCCTGATCCGCTATATTCTGCAGTATGAGACAGAACACTAGACTGCCCTGATTCTATCCCCCGCAATTCTGATTTTGTATTTGCATATGTGCCCACACGCAGAAAACCCCGTCAGCCGGAAAACTATTCCGGCTGACGGGGTTTTCTGTAACACCATTCTGTCTGCATATCACATATAAAAATCACACAGGCGAAAGGACTGTATCTGCTGGCGCAGGCAACGATAAAATAAATTCAACGAAACATTTCTCCGCTCATTTTATCAATTTCTTCTCCGCACTTCTCATACACACCGTCAAAAGTGCTCATCGGCCCTCCCATAGAAGTACAGGGAATAAAATATTTTGTACCGCAGGATTCACAGGCTTTGCGTACCTCTCTTGCCACAGTCTCCGGCGTCCAGCCCTCGAAATCTACGGAAGCGCTGTCGATGCCGCCCATAAAGCTGATCTGGCCGCCGTATTTCCGGATTAATTCCGGAATATTGTTTGAGTTCATAACGCCCTGCCAGATATCAATTCCCATATCGATCATAAATGGCACCAGCGTAGCAGCATAGGAGTCAGAATGATGCACAATCACCTGCACGCCGTGTTCTTTATAATAACTATAAACTTTTTTGTAAGCAGGAACATAGAATTCCTCAAACATTTCGGGTGATAAGAACGTAGAAATCTGGCTGCCCCAGTCATCATGATGGAACAGCGCATCCGGCTTGATATATTTGCACATCTGCTCTGCATATTGCAGCTCCCAGTCCGTAATATAATCAACCAGCTCATGCATAGCTTCCGGTTCTTCATAAAAATCAATCAGACAATTCTGGATTTCCAGCAGGTAGTGGCACTGCTCAAATATACCAGGCGCGACCATTGCCGTTACAAAGTATTCATCCCTGTCAATTTTTTCAGCTTCTTCCACATACGGTTTCCATTCGGACTCAGCAAATATCACATTAGGGGCATGTACATACTTTTTGTTTAAGCTTCCTAACCGCCGGATGGCACAGATCGCCCGCAGGTAAACGCTCTGTGGCTGCTTCGACAATATAATCCATGATATAGTCAGAAAAACGATAATACCAAAATGATTCCTGCCTCTGCTTTCCAAGACGCAATGCCGCATCGGCCTCCAAACGGCAGTCATACAGACGGTAAAAATCATCGCAAATGCTGCCGATACCGGCCTTACACAGACACTCCCGCAAAAAAACCGGAATGCGGCTCCAAAAATCCTGTTCAGCAGTTTCAGAAACGGAAAGATTAATAACGCAGTAAATACACTGATCCAGCAAAACCGTACTGCTGCCCGAAAACTGTTGTTCCATCTGCGCGCAATAATAATCCAGGGAAACCGGAATCTGAAACTCAAAACATACCACCAAATAAGAATGATCTGCTTTCCACCCTCCCCGTTGCTCCAAAACCCTGTTTCCAACAGCACTGTCAATATGGGTTCCGGTCAGAAGCATAGTCAAAACGCGTCTGAATTCTTCATTGACAGTATGCTTTAAAACTTCCGGACATCTGTGCTCATAAAAATCAGTCAGCAGTTCCCCCAGTTCTTCCACAAGAGCAGAAGGGCCGGACAAAGAAATATTTGCAGGGCAGGTTGCCACCAATCGTGCAAAATAGCTGCCGCCCACAAAAATGTTATAACACAAATTTACCGTATCCGGAAAAGCAGAAGCATATTCAAACACACCACTCAACTCTTTCACATGTTGAAATTCTTCTTCCTGAGTTAGAGAAGTTATTTGATCCAGAGGCAGTCTCTTCATCCGCGGTACGACGCTGGAAGCAAGAACATTGTAATCGTCATCAAACAATCCAATATTAAAATGCAGAAAAGCCCCGCAAAAAGGAAAAATCCTCTGAGGATTGCAGGTCTGAAACAGTGTTTCTCTGATTTCCGTCATCCACATCTCATGAGAAAAAAGCAATCCTGAATGCGATTGAAAAAATCCACGCTGTCCACAGGCTTCTGCGGACAGAGAATACTGCCGTCAGACATAGGCTCCGGGCATGCGAAACAACAGGTTTTTGACAAAATCTGCGCCTGCTTTGGATTAGACTGACGAAGTATGCGCAACCCTTCAGGGCTGATCAAATAAAGAACATCCCAGAACCGAGCCTGCTCATCCCAAAGTTTAACTCCTTTTAAACGATGTTTTTCATGTTCTTCGTTTATGGGACAAAGCGGAAGTGAAAAAGATAACAGATATTCCAATGTATGCAAAGTCATTTTCAAAATAATACCCCCCATTAAAACTCTTCTGTCATATCCGCATTTTATCACGTCATTGCTATTTATTCAATCACAACATACAAGACCACACGGAAAATATTGGAAAAATGTTTTTCATCACTTTCACCGTCTCCATGTTCACTCAACCATTGGGCAACACATACCGGCAAGCAATGCGATCTTCTTTGGTACTTAATTGGGCAAACTTTCTTCGGTCAAGTATTCAGTCATGGAAACTCCCCATTTCTTCGATTATGAATAAGAATCTGCGTAATTTACTCATTCTTTTTTACAGCCCCAAAATTACAATACTGTTATCAAAAAAGCA
>CAJUPT010000111.1 GCA_910588405.1 uncultured Lachnospiraceae bacterium
CAGGCCGGTCGGAAATTACTGTGTGAAACAGATTTATGCGTTTGAAACCCCAAGCTCCACGGAGTGGAATTTTAATTATACGGAGCCGTTTACACCAAATGTCTATGTCGATGTGAGTGATACGCTGGAGGCGAAGATCCGCGGAATGGCATGTTACCGGACTGAAAGTACAGAATATCCGCATCCACGGAGTGCAGAAGCGCTGAGGGCACTGGGAAGATACCGGGGAAGCAATGCCGGATTTAAAATGGCGGAGAGTTTTGTCTTATTGCGAGCGGCCATTTAAAATAGTAGAAAGGGTCTCAATTATGAAATACGGTCTAAGATATATCATTATTCTGCCCGTTATAGTATCCGCAGTGTTAACAACTTTCCTTTTCTATGGTTTATTTGTAACGGACAGTCCCTATAAAAATAAGATAATTCCTTTTGCCTGTTTTGTGCTATTTTTGTGGATTACTATTGCCATAAAAGTATTGTGGTCACAACAAAAAATAAATCTATTCCTTTCCGCAAGTGAACAAAAACAGCTTCTACTTATAAATATAATTTTTGTTATTATAGCATTTGTTATAGCATTTTATTTTGCCTTTACAATATGGGGAATAGATTGTTTGTCCTTGTCACCTATAGCCAGGATAAATAATGGAATTCAACATAAAGATACTTTATATCATAGCACGATTGCGGAAAGTTTTAGACGGTCATATCCAAGTGCACTTATTAATGATGAAACTTATCTCCATTATCATACATTCAGCCATCTGCTGATGAGTATATTTGCAAGGTTACTTTCTATTCCTGCTTTTATTGCGTATAATTATATATTTCCAATTGTTTTTCTCCCAATTTATCTTTTTGCACAAATAATTGCTGTATTTTCTGCAAAAAAAGTATTCTTAGGCGATAGTTTCGAATTAAACATATCTGATTTGCTGATAATAGCTTTTTTCAATATAGGATTATTTTTTCATAGTGTATTAGATAAATATGGAGTATGGAAATATGATTACATTGCCAGTGAATCATATCTTATAGGAAATACGTTAGCCTTTATATTTTATGCAATATTATTGTTAAATATTAAAACTGAGCATAAAAAAGCGTATAAGTACTTTCTTTTTATCGTTGGAATACCTTCCATGATTTTTTTGATATCATGGGCAAAGATATCTATCGGTATGCTTTTTACAATTTCCGTTTTATATTATTTTTTTCGCATGAAAATGAAAAGTATAAAATATTGGATACTTAATATTTTTTATGGTTTGAGTTTTCTTATATGTTTAAAATTATTTAATAATGGAGCGAGTATTCAGCCTAATATAAAAAAACAGTTTCGTTTATTTGCTATTAGTGATTATTGCACTGGCACATTAGGTATTGCGGGACATTATCTGTTATTGTCAATACTGGGTATATTATTCATTATTTTTGAAATAAAATATCACCGATATGATTTTACGGATGTTAAAAATATGAAAACTATTTGGATAGAAGAAATTATTATTATCAGTTTGTGTGCATTTCTTCCAGGTGCAATGTTGGTTATAAATGGGGGAAGCGCCGTTTACTTTTCATATTTTGTGGAAACCCCCGCAATAATTATGCTTTGTGGAAAAGATTATATAAGCAAAATCATAAATCGTATTCATAAAGGAAGGTTTTTATTTCTCGTTATGATTACTTTGTGGTGTGTAATAATCGGAAGTAATGTATGTATAACTATATTTCAAAAAGGAAATTTGATTATAGATGATAGAAAAACAGGATTTTACGATGAATTAATGAATATTCGGGAAATGGCAGGAGATAGCCCTGAATTATATACATTTTACCTGGAACCAGATGCTAAATCAGAAGAACTTTTTTTTTACGATATCTCTAAATTATATGTATATCCTGCATTAACTGGAATTGGTGCCATCAATGCCTCCTATTATCATAACAGAAAGTATTATATTTTTACAGGGAAAGAGGTAGGAGGGGCTTATGGATTAAAGAGTTTTCATAATGGAAAACTGTCTTTTGACGAAGCCCTTGAAAAAGCCCGCGAAATGGGGAAAGAAAAAATCATTCATGTAACGAAAGAAGGATATGAAATCGTTGAGTGCAATTAAAATACCATTTAACCGCCCTCCGTATCTTGGGACGGAACTCGGTCATATCAGTACTGCAATACATTCACACAAAATCTGCGGTGACGGTGCATTTACAAAAAAATGTTCCGACTGGCTGGAAGCCAGTACCGGTTGCGGAAAAGCACTGCTCACCACATCCGGCACATCTGCTCTTGAAATGGCGGCAATCCTGGCAGACATAAAAGAAGGCGATGAGGTCATCATGCCTTCTTTTACGTTTGTTTCCACTGCAAACGCATTTGTCATCAGGGGCTCCCGAATCGTGTTTATCGATATTCGTCCTGATACCATGAATATCGATGAAAGGCAGATCGAAGCTGCGATAACGGAACATACAAAAGCAATTGTTCCAGTTCATTATGCAGGCGTATCCTGTGAGATGGATACGATCATGAATCTTGCAGAGACGTATCGCCTTCAGGTAATTGAGGATGCCGCACAGGCCATCACATCCCGGTATAAAGGGAGACCGTTGGGAACACTGGGAAATTTCGGATGTCTGAGTTTTCATGAAACAAAAAATGTCTCCATGGGAGAAGGAGGAGCCATTTTTCTCCGGGATAGTAAGAACTTTGAGCGTGCAGAAATCATCCGTGAAAAAGGAACAGACAGGAGTAAATTCTTTCGGGGCGAAATTGATAAATACACATGGGCTGATATCGGCTCGTCCTATCTGCCAAGTGAGCTGAATGCCGCATATCTTTTGGGACAGCTTGAATCCATCGACCTTATCATAAAGGACAGAATGAAGTCCTGGAATATTTACATGCAGGAACTGGCTCCCCTGGCACAGAAGGGACGGATCGAAGTTCCCCATATACCTGATGAGTGTGAGCATAATGCCCATATTTTTTATATCAAAGTAAAGGACATACATGAAAGAACAGCACTGATATCCAGTTTAAAGGAAAAAGGAATCAGTGCCGTTTTTCATTATATACCGCTGCATTCCTCTCCTGCCGGGTGCAGGTATGGCAGGTTTTGTGGTGATGATATTTATACGACAAAAGAAAGCGAACGGCTTGTGCGGCTTCCTCTCTACTATAATATGGGGGATGCTGTTTACGAAGTGTCAGATGCCGTCAGGAATTTTTTTTCCTAAAAGTTCAGCCATCCTCTGTAACATGTGCTCATTCATGCGAGCATGATTCGCCATCCCGCAGAGGATGGCTGAACTTTTATCAATAAAATAAACGTACCGCCTGAGGTTGAAATGAAAAAAAGGATCAGTTTTGTCATTCCATGCTACAGAAGTGAGAATACAATTACCGGAGTTCTTGATGAAATACGCAGCGTGATGAAAGACAGCGAAACATATGATTATGAGATAGTGGCCGTTAACGATTCGTCTCCTGACCGTGTATATGAGGTTCTGATATATGAACAGAAAAAGGACAACCGGATTACAATCATTGATCTGGCAAAAAATGCCGGAAAGCAGTCGGCTGTTATGGCCGGGTTTTCCATGGTCAGCGGTGAAATTGTTGTATGCCTGGATGATGATGGACAGTGTCCGGTACAGGAGCTGTGGAAGCTGGTGGACGGCATTGAGGACGGATATGATATAGTGATGGCCCAGTACGGGAAAAAGAAGCAGAGTCTGTTCCGTAATATGGGAAGCCGGATGAATTCCGTCATGTTTCACTGGCTGCTTGACAAGCCGAAAAATCTGCAGTTAAGCAATTTTTATGCCATAAAGATATTTATTGTCCGGGAAATGATGCAGTACAGGAACCCGTACCCGTATCTTCATGGTCTGATGCTGCGCGCGACACAGAATATTCTGGGTGTTCCGATGGAGGAGCGGAGACGTCAAATCGGGAAAAGCGGTTATACCTTAAGAAAACTTGTCGCATTCTGGCTGGACGGACTGACCGGTTTTTCGGTAAAACCATTACGGGTTGCAATTGCCCTTGGAATGTGCAGTTCATTCGGCGGGATCATATATGGAATATACCTGCTTTTCAGAAGAATACGGAATGTCACAGTGGTTACGGGATGGACATCCTTAATGGCTCTGATGCTTTTTCTGGGAGGCGTTATCCTGGTTGTGCTGGGACTGATCGGGGAGTATATCGGGCGGATTTATATCTGTATGAATGCTTCGCCCCAGTACGTAATCCGGCATGTAGAAAAAAACAGATATCTGAAAGGGAATGAGAACGATGTATAAAAATATAGTGGGCATTATCGGAACACCGAGATCCGGGACATCATGGACAGGTCAGATTTTTGACAGTGCCCCGGATGTACTGTACCGTATGCAGCCCTTTTACTCCTGGGCGTTCAGGGACAGAATACATGTGCGTTCAGCCAGCGGGGAAATAAAAAAGTTTTTTGAAGATCTGTATTTATCCGGGGATCCGTATCTGGAGCAGGCGGACCGAAAAAGGGACGGGGTGTATCCTGTATTTGAGGAAAAGGCGGAAAACCCGGAAACAATGGTATTTAAGGAGGTAATGTTTCATTATATGATGCCTGTGCTTCTGGAGATGGATGACAATTTAAAGATCATTGCACTTGTAAGGAATCCGGTGGATGTCATTTCTTCCTACTGGAACGCACCACGCGAGTTTGATCCGTCTCTGGACATACAGAAAGAGTGGTATTTTGCCCCGTCAAGAAATGAACTTCTTCCGGAACGTTATTTTGGTTATCACAAATGGAAAGAATACATCAAAATTATTGAAGTATTGGAAAAAAAATATCCTGACCGGGTAAAAATTATGAAGTATGAAGAGCTTCTGAAGGATCCTGTGAAACGGGTGAAGGAGCTGTTTGATTATTCCGGTATTCCATACAAAGAACAGACAGAATATTTTATATATGAGTCGCAGAACAAAACCGTGGATGACCCGTACAGCGTTTTCAGAAATAAAAATGAGAAAAGGGAAAAAAGGCAGCTTCCGGAAAATATTACGGAACAGATCCGTAATGATCTGATAAATTTTGAAGAAGCCAGGCGGTATGGCTATGCATGAAAATGTCAGGGAATAAAAGCGCTGCGGCTGTTATATGGAATATCATCGGAAGCGGGTTAAGCGCCGGTCAGGCAGCGATACTTCTTGTATTTATTTCCAGGGAATATGGTACGGGTGAAGCCGGGATTCTTACAATCGCCTATGCCATTGGAAACCTTTTCCTGACAGCCGGAAAGTATGGTGTGCGGAATTTTCAGGCGACTGACAATAGCGGAAAGGTAAGTTTTCAGAATTATCTGAAAGGAAGACTTCTTTCGGTAAGTGCAGCGTTATTCATAGCGGTTCTGTTTCTTTCTTTTTTTTATATGGGCGGCCGCTATGACTCTCATAAATGCCAGATTATTTTTCTGATCGTGGTTTTAAAGGAGACGGATGCCCTGGAGGATGTTTTCCTCGGGAGACTGCAGCAGGCAGGTCATTTTGGAACGGGAGCCAGGATCATGGCGCTCCGGCAGATGGCAGTAACCGCGCTGATATGCATCGGTATTATCTGTAGGGATTCCATACAGGCTTCCCTGTTATCCGGTATAGCGGTTTCGCTGTTAACAGGGATCTGCATGCTGGCTTCTGAAAAAGAACTGATATGGGAAAAAGCAGAAGAACGGAAAAATACAGATTCTATAAGTTATCTTATGCGTAAATGTTTTCCGCTTTTCCTGGGATCAACTCTGGCTATGTATGTAGGGAATATGCCGAAATATATAACGGACCTGTATATGGATGGGGATACGCAGGCGATACTGGGATATATCATGCTGCCTGTCTTTATGGTGACACTGGCCAGCCAGTTTGTTTATCAGCCATTTGTCAAAGAACTGGGTGACTTATGGGATACCGGACTGATCCCCAAATTTAAAAGCAGGGTAAAAAAACAGGCCATTTTTATTCTTGCCACTGCGCTTATCGTGCTTCTGGTTTCTCTCTGGGCAGGTCTGCCATTACTGTCGCTGATCTATCATATGAATCTGAATGGATATTATTCTGAATTTACCATTATACTGGCCGGCGGCAGCCTGTATGCGCTGGCCGCGTATCTGAATATACCGCTGACAATACTGGGTAAACAGAATATGATTGCGGCCGGATACGGAGGAGCGGCGGCATTTGCCCTCACTTTTGGCAGAATGATATGCCAGAAAGGCGGACTGACAGGGGCTGCACTGCTGTATATGACAGTAAATGCGGGACTGGTGATCATGTTTGGATTTACGGTACGAAATGAGGCGGGTAAAGAGTGTTAAAAAATAAAACAGGACATGATAAGCGTGATGTGTCGTTCGATTTTCTTAAGGTAGCTGCGACGATTCTGATCGCTGCCATCATTTCCAGCAGGCGCTGGAGGTTCGATGGGGCTGGCCCATGATAAATTTTTTCGGAGGCAGATTTTATTTCGGATATTTGGTGGAACTGTTTTATATCATCAGCGGGATGTGTGCGTCAGG
>CAJUPT010000112.1 GCA_910588405.1 uncultured Lachnospiraceae bacterium
GTGGATGAGCCGTTCCGGTTCCACTGCACGCAGTGCGGTGACTGCTGCAGGAACAGGGAGGATATTATCCTGTCGGCATGGGACATATACAGGATGTCAAAAGCGCTGGGGCTCACGGCGGAGGAGGCCGCGGGCCGGTATTGTGAAGCCTATATCGGAAATGATTCGCGCGTCCCGATCATCAGGCTTAGGCCGGAAGGCGCAGGCAGGCGCTGCCCGATGTTAAAGGGCCGCAAATGTGCCATTCACGGGGCAAAACCGACCGTGTGTGCCATGTTCCCCATCGGGAGGTGCTTTTCATTTGGCAAGGAAGATGGGGAGGTTAAAAAGGACGGCCTGCCGGAAGTGGAATTTATTTTTGTGAACCCGGATTGTGGTGACGGAGCGAGGACACAGACTGTCCGGGAATGGTTCGGCACATTCGGCATTCCCCTGGACGACCCGTTTTTCGGCCAGTGGACCCAGTTAATCGCTCACATAAGTGGCGTTATCCAAACCATTGAGAAAGACCTGCATGAATGCCTTATGGGGATATTGTGGGATGTGGTGTTTCAATTTATGTACCTGGAGTATGATACCCATAAAGACTTCATGCCGCAGTTTGAGCAAAATGCCGCCGCCATCAGGAATACCCTGGCGGACTTTATGAATAAAGCGGGCCGGGACCAGCCGGGGACAGGGGGCGTACAGGAATGAGAGTGACTACATACCGCGCGGAACTAGATGAGAACCAGCACAATATCCTGGTCAGGGAGAGCAGCCGCAATTATCCGGGAGGCAGCGTGAATTCGCCGATCGCGATAGCGGAGATGATGAATGCCCTGTACGGGCTTAACAGGCAGGCGGAGGAACATATATATATGCTGGCATTTACCACAAAGAGCGGGCTGCTGGGAGTGTTTGAGCTGTCCCATGGGACGGTGAACTCCGCGCTGTGCCAGCCCAGGGAAATCTTTATACGGGCGCTTTTATGCGGAGCCGCAAGCCTGATCCTGGTCCACAACCATCCCTCATTGGATGTCAGCCCTTCCAAGGAAGACCGTGCCGTTTCTGAAAGGATCAGGAAGGCCGGCGCGATTGTCGGCGTGGGTGTGACTGACCACATTATTGTCGGTAACGGTTACTACAGTTTTAAAGAGCGGGAGCATTGGTAAGGCGGCAGGCCGTATTTCCGGACAGGAACATGCGGAAAAATTATACCGCGAAAAGATTTTAATGATAAAAATTATATCGGCGGATTCCCCTGTTAAAAGGGGGCCTGGTCTGGTATAATGGACACAGGGGAACGGAAACGGGGACGGTCCGCCCGTTTTCCTGTGCCGGACTGCCCGGTACCAGGCGGGGCGCGCCATATCGAAGGCGTATCTTATGTGGGGCGCGTTTTGCATGGGCATGAGTACAGGGCCGGGGCAAAGGATTCCGGCAGAAGGAGGAATTTGACATGCTGGCGCAGAAGAACCCATATATCAGCAGCGCGTACCAGCAGCTGCAGGCTGTCAGCCGTGACCGGGAAAAACGGCTGGAATATGAGGCCCGTGGAAAGGCGGTGCTTGATTATAACCAGATGATGTTTGAATCAGAACAAAAGGGCTTGGAGCAAGGCTTGGAGCAGGGCTTGGAGCGGGGTCTCAGGCAGGGTGAGACATACCAGCTGATCCGCATGGTAAAGCGGAAAATGGAAAAAGGAAAAACGGCAGTACAGATCGCGTCGGAGCTGGATGAGGAACTGGCGCTGGTGGAGAAGATCCACAACGCAATAAACGCGGGGCATCCGGATGACAGCTGCGAGAAGATTTATGATATTCTTTGCGGCCAGGACGTTGGAGATTCAGCAAATGGAAAAGAATGAGGATAATATGGATCAGATAAAAGGAAGCATGGAGACGCTGAGCGCCATGCAGATCACGGCGGACATGGAAGGCCTGGACGCGCAGAGCAAGTCGGTCTTGCACAGCAGGGAGGTTCTGGCAGTCATCCTTCAGGGAACTGTTTCAGAGTATAAAGGATACAGCCGGAAGGAGATCATGGATTTTATTGAGGTGGATTCCATGAGCGAAACAAAGGAAGTGTCTCCCGGACGGACGAATACCCAGGTACGGGGAGATAACGCGGAGTTTATCCATCTGAATGAAAAGACATCGAACTTTGACCTGGTATTCCGGGCGAAAAATCCCGCGCTTTCCAGCCGGGACGTGCTGGTAAGCCTGCATGTCGATCTGGAACCGCAGAAGGATTACAGGCCGGGATATCCTATAGAAAAGAGAGGGCTTTACTATCTGGCGAGACGGCTGTCGTCACAACTGTCGCTGGCCACGGATGAGACGGATTACGGGAAGCTGGAAAAATGCTACGGCATTTGGCTGTGCCGTGACCGTGTCCCGAAAAAAGAACGGTACAGCATATCCGTATATGAGATGGCAAATACAAAAAATATCGGAATAGACAAAACGGAGAAGGCATCTTATGACCTGATGACGATGGTGATAGTCAGGCTGGGGGAGCCGGAGTATTGTGGAAACGAGGGTGATGAAGGATATGAACTGCTGCGTTTCTTGAATGTACTGATGTATCCCCATAAAGAGGATTTTATGGATGTGATGAAAAAATATATTGACTTTTCCGATAATGAGGAATTGTGGAAGGAGGTCACAGATATGGGCGGATTAGGACAGAGTATATTGGAAGAAGGGCTGGAGCATGGAATTGAGCAGGGAAAACTGGAAATGGTGCTGGAGTTGATTCAGGAGAAGATACTGACCGTAAAGGAAGGCGCCAAACGGCTGAACATGGAAGAAAAGGAGTTGGAGGCTCGTATGAGGTGATACACTCTATATCCTATATGGATTTGTCAAGTGAAACGTACAATTATGGATATGTCAAATAAAGTATTGGAACATATCGCGAAAAAATATGACAATGTCCAAGAAGGAGTGAAATCAGTCATGGGTAGAAAAATATTGGAATATGAGGCAAAAACCATAAGGGAACAGGGTGAACTATACCAGCTTATCCGTATGGTGCGCAGGAAGATGGATAAGGGAAAATCACCGGAGCAGATTGCTGAGGAACTGGATGAGGACCTGACATTGGTAACGCGTATCTGTGAAGCGGCAAATATGTGCTGTCCGGGAGATGGATGCGAGAGAATTTATACCTTTCTTAGAGGTATAAACAGCTATGGCCTATGAAAGCTGCAGACCGGTATATTAAACTTTTCTGATAATAAGGAATTGTGGAAGGAGGTCACAGATATGGACGGATTAGGACAGAGTATATTGGAGGAAGGAAAATTGGAGATGATTTTAGAACTGATTCGAGAAGGGATAATGACCGTAAAGGAAGGGGCCAAACGGCTCGGTATGGATCAGACGGAGCTGAAGGCCCGTATGGAGTAAACATTATAAAATGATATGATAATTTGTGAATAGAAAGGGCAGGTTAGATTATACCAGATATGATAAATAATAAGCATAAAGACCGGTTATTCAGCTATTTATTTGGCAGCGAAGAAAACAAAAAATGGACACTCAGCCTGTATAACGCGGTCAATCATTCATCCTATAGTGACCCGGAAGCAATCCGGATCACGACCATGTCAGATGTGCTGTATATGGGGATGAAAAATGATATATCATTTATTCTTGAAAACTCTGTAAGCCTTTACGAACAGCAGTCGACATACAATCCCAATATGGCATTAAGGGGATTTATGTATGCGGCAAGGTTTTACGATAAGTATGTCCATGAGCACAAGCTGAATATTTATGGGACGGAATTGATTACGCTTCCTGTTCCGAGGTTAGTAGTTTTTTATAACGGAATAGATGAGATTGATGACACGGTGCTGGAACTGAAGGACGCATTCAGGCCGTCTGTGGAGTCAGATATCTCCGCGCGGGTGCGGATGATCAATATCAATTATGGAAAAAACAAGGAACTATTGGATGCCTGCAGGCCGCTGTCTGAGTACGCATGGCTGATCGACAGAATACGTGAATACAAAAAGGACATGAGGATCGAGGACGCGGTAGACAGGGCGCTTAATGAAATGCCACAGGAATATGAAATCAGGCCATTCCTGATGGGAAACAGGGCGGAGGTGAAACAAATGTGTATTACGGAGTATAATGAGGCTGAGACGATGCAGATGTTTAAAGCAGAGGGACGAAAAGAGGGAAAACTGGAGATAATTATACAGTTAATTCATAATGGCTTGATTACATTGGAAGCGGGTGCGGAACAACTTCATATGGCCATGACTGACCTTGAGAAATATTTATAAAGTTTCAAATAATTTTTGTGTATATTTAAGTAAGTAAGGCTAAGATACTGAAAATACTGGATAAAATGTCGCAAGGATATGGGCTCAAGCCGTTCTATTGGAAAACAGGGCGGAGGTTTAGTTTAGCTGACGCTGATATATATGCACAACGGAGTATAATGAGGCCGATGCGATCCAGATGCTTAAAGAAGAGAGCCTAAAGGAGGCCCGTGGACAGGGAAGGCTGTAGGTTGTGTTGGAACTGATCCGGAAAGGTCTGCTGACTGTGGAAGAAGGAGCCAGACGGCTCGGTATGGATCAGACGGAGCCGGAGGCCCGTATGGAGTGATACATGCCGGGTAAATCCTACGGAAAATTTTATAAGGCAGAATAATATGTTAAGGCCTCCCTGAAAAGGAACCGGTATAACCGGAGTCCTGGCCAGGGGGGCTTTTGTTGTGTAAGGGATTTTCGTGATAAGTAAAAGCGCGCGTTAAGGGACAAGCAATATCATGTAAAGGAAAGCTGGCGCCTGGCGTACTTTGGATCAGGGCTCCCGCCTGGGCGCGTAAAAGATCAGGATATCCATCACGCCATCCGTTATGCCGACGTTTTCTTTAACCGGGCATTCATTAATGAAAAAGGAGACATAGTAGTCGCGGATGGAGTATCCGCGGCAGGGGTCTGACAGCGCGTAAAGTTCCCGCGTTTTAAAATCTATCAGGCAAAAGCCGGTTGTTCCCGACGAACTGGCTGTCCCGTGATTTTTTTGGTCAGTATAGAAACCGGCTGCCTTATCAAGACATTTTTGGCAGAGGATTGACTTTAAGCGGCCAATATCGGCTGTGTCGGCCCCTGTGTAATGTACCGTGACATGGGAAATGCCGCGGTCAGGGTTTTCAGTTAATGATATTGTGCCATGGTCTTTGCCGTAACTGAATGAACGTAAATGGATAGCGCCTTGCGCGAATAATTCATTTCCGGAATCGTCGAATGCCCTGACTCCCGTGTCATTCATATCCGGCTGGTTCCAATACACAATGCCGACGGAGTCTCTTTGTGAGTAACGGGATATAAGGCAGTCAGGGCGGCTGCCGCATATAAAACACCCGTCTTTTGGCACATCGGAAATGACCCGCGAAATAAGCCCCGGATCTGTCCCGGGTAGGAAATATTTTATGAGTAAGCAGATAACCAGGACGATAACGTGCAGGATGAGTTTTTGTTTTTTCATGAAATGTCCACTTTCATCACGGTATGATATTTAATGCTCTAATTATATCAATAATAGGATGTATAATATCCTTAGTCAAGCGAAATAGAGTTTTTAATATCGTATAAATGAAATAAAACGATATAAAATATTGTATGGGAGGGGGCGTAATGATGCAGTTGGAATTTATACAGGACCGGGTCGCGCAGCTGCGCGCGCAGAAAGGTGTTTCAGCCCGTGAAATGTCATTGGCCATAGGGCAGAATGGCAGCTATATTAACCGTATAGAGAATAAAAAGGCACTCCCTTCGTTAGCGGGGCTTTTCTATATCTGTGAGTATCTCGGCGTCACTCCGCGGGATTTTTTTGATGAAGGGAACAATGATTCGGAGCGGCTTTCCGCGGTCGTGCTTGATTTAAAGAAGCTGGATTCTGTGACTTTTGACCATGTCGCTGCAATGGTAAGGGAACTGTCTGGGAAAAGGAAGGCATAGCCGTGGCCGTTTGGGGGCATTTTTGGCAGAGGGTTTGTGGGTGCCATTCCATATATGATATTTAATATCTTATATATAAAATATTACTGGCATATAAAATCGTATCAACTCATAGCGCGCGGTATAAAATAGTGCGTGAGGAGGGAACGCAAATGTATGAGGAATTTACGCAAAACCGAATCACGCAGCTGCGTATGCAGAAGGGTGTCACGGCCCGTGAGATGTCGCTGGATTTAGGGCAGAATGACAGTTATATCAACCGCATTGAAAATAAGAAAGCGCTTCCGTCCTTATCAGGGCTGTTTTATATCTGTGAATACTTTGGCGTTTCGCCGAAGGATTTTTTTGATGAGGGGAACGTCTATCCCGGCCAGGTATCAGCGATAGTGGAGGATTTAATGAAACTGGATTACATCTTTTGACAAGGGCATACAGCCCATAGTCAAGTGCGATGAATAGTTGAATGTCAGATTTTCCACTCAATAGCGACACATTCACCCGTGGCGCGGATTTGAGAAAT
>CAJUPT010000113.1 GCA_910588405.1 uncultured Lachnospiraceae bacterium
CTCTGTCTCTTGCGCCGTAAAACCGGGAAATCAGGATCGTCGCCCCAGCTGCAAGCCCATTCATAAAATTTAAAGGAAATTTAAAAAGTGTATGTACGCTGTCTATCGCCGCAAGACCGTTTTTCCCATTAAACTGCCCTACAATCACCGCATCCGCCGTCACATAAAGCTGTTGAATCAGGCTGCCTAAAAGAATAGGCAGAACAAACAGTACCAGCGCAAGGAAGATATTTCCTTCTGTCAGGTCAAGGGTTTTTTTCTTCATGTATTTTATACCTCTCCTTGTATATATGTACTCTCGGAGTCCCACAGTGCCTGATTTTGTGTACATCCGGCGGAAAATCAACCGCAAAAACAGGTGCTGAGAGCAACAAATCACGTTAGTGGTATCTTACTGCCTGGCCGTATACATATGATATTAAAATGACCGCAACATCTTGTTACGGTCAGTCAAAAGACACCAGTAAAATATCATTTGCCGGATATCTCGTCCGGAATATTTCGCAAACGAACCAATTATGATCTTTCTTCACCACTATAACATCTTTGGGAAAATTGTCTACCCTTTTGGCTCATTTACCCTATTCCAATTCGTTATATGCTCGAAAATAATTTTTATAATGTGCGCTAAAAAGCCTTAAAAATGCGATGTCCTGTTTTCTAAAATCCTGCTCTCTTCGTCAGCGCCTTCCAGCTTGTGCCGCCGATGATGTCCAGCGCAAAATCGGTACTGGAAGAATTCCTGTCCATATTTTGATATACGGTCCAGGAACGCTTCTGCCCTCCGGAGCTGTTGCGCAGACCAAAATAAAGGCCCTCTCCCATTTCTGCGGAAGCATCCGTATGGCGGTGAATAATCAGGCTGTCCACCATATCATTGGTCTCAGCCAAACGATAGGCGTAGGCGATGGCTGCCGCCTGGATTTCCTCTCCGGAGCTGGAAGAAAAACCATTTTCAGAGAGAATAAACTTATGCTCCTCTCCATATGTATCGGCTACGTAGTCGGTAAGCAGCTTCAGATTCATAATCGTGATCATTTTACTGTCCAGAGAATCGACCACCCGCGCAGTGGTATTCCAGAACCGGGTGTTCGTAAGCGGCTCCGAGTAGGCATGGTAGGCCACCCACCATTCGATATCGCCGTGCTCCTCTATCTCTTTTGCAAAAGCGTCTAACATTTCCCGACTCGTATAAGCACCGCTCCGCGTAAAGTTCCAGCAATGATCCAAGGAAATCAGGCAATGGCTGTTGCTGTAAACGCTCCGTGTACAGTTATAAAGCACACGGAAAGACTCCGCATAATTTGCGACATACTCATCAAAGGAAAGTCCGCCGCAGTAATTCCACTTCGTGTAATTTCCCACTTCGTTGCCTAATATCCAGTTATATACCCGGAATTCGTCATTGGAGTAATGCTCCGCCAGGAAGGTAAACATGGCGGCCAGCTCATCCCTGGCGTCAGGATCGACCATATTCAGACCATAATAGGAATGTCCGGATACCCGTCCGCCGGGATAAATCAAATCGGCCGACGCCCCCGTATACCGCATCAACAACACTGCCGTGGTATTGATGTCTGCGCTGCCAAGCTGCCTGATATCCCTGTCCAGCTCCCAGATATAATTTCCATTAAAATAGTAGGTTTTACCGTTATAATTGTATGGATAGCTGTTTCCGCCCGCCAGTTTATCCAGCAGCACATTCACCACGCTGTGGTTCACTCCTAGCTCACGCGCCTCCCCTAACCGGCGGAGATCTACTTGCAGGCCCTTTTTGGAGGGCTGCTTTGGATAAGCGAAGGTACGACTGGCCTCTTTCTCTGGGTTTGTAATATAGCTGGAAGCGGTCAGACAGGCTTTTGCATCCGCGCATACACTGATCGCCCGGAATTCATCCAGCATATATTCCTGTTTAAAGGGCACCGTAATCTGAACGGAGCCGCTGCCATAACAGGCACCCAGACATTCCCCTGCTATACCGTCATCACTGCTTTCAAATAGCGCATAAATACAGTGCGTTTCCGCGTCCGTGTCCAGCTCCACCACGATATTTTCCCCATTGACCATACAAGAACGCAAAACCGGGGCCATAAAATCGGAATCCTTATCCTGAGGCTTAACCAGAATGGTTTTGCCATCCTCATATTCCACCGTAATCTGAGAAAGATCGTCATTGGGCCGCACCGAAGAGATCGGAATATAGGCAGCTATTTCACCATAGCTGCCATATTTTGAAGATATTTGTACCAGTGAATGCGCACCGGCTCTCTCCCGTGAAAGAAAAAGATCCCCATGAACCAGCTTTTCCATATGGTTCTCAAAAACCGCAAAAGCAGCATATTGTTCCGAACTGATGAAATCTCCCTCATAAACAGCCGGCCCGACAATTCGATATCCCGTAAAACGGACAGTGGGAATATTCCCTGCCGGCCCATCGCCAAATATGGAATGAACCATAACAGCGACATCCATTTTGCCCTCTTCACTGGAAAACGTATACTCGTCCGAATCCATAACCCGGACAAAATCATCCTCAAACACGGCGCTTACTACCATACTCTCCTGTTTTAAGTCTTCTTTTTCATAATGAAGGGCATTGTAAGTCACCGTATAATGATCGAAGGGAACCGGCGTAATCTGAAGCTTTGTGGAAAGCATACCCCATCTAAGTGTCACAGAAGCAGCGGCATCCTCCAACGAATCCATATTTTTGGAAAAATCAGAAATTTCATAGGTACGGCCGGAAAGGGTGTGGGCGGTCAGTTTGATCCGCTGATCCGATATGCTTTCATATTCATGAATCGCACCGCTATACATGGCGGTTAGCTTAACAGGTACGAACAGAAAGAAAATCAGCGCTGAAGCACATAAAATACCAATGACAGACAATCGCTGCAAGGAACAGTTGATGGCGACTCTTTGCTTTTGAAAACAATGTCTTATGAAAGTTTCCCGTTTCGGATTTATATTTTGCATAAGTCACTCCCTCAGTAATGATACGAGAAAACAATCTATTATAATTTCTTCTTTTTTGTGAAAAACAGCCATTTTTGAATATATGCCATATAAATGGATTACATATACCACCGACTGCACCGACTAGATTACCATGAATTTCCAAAATTAACAACCATAATTTTGGATTTTTTCAAAAATTTTCCGTTTTGATGTTTTACTGGTCAGGTGACGTCATTCCGCCAGATACCGAAAGAATTGAAACCGAGATTTGGAAATCGCCAGCGAGATTGCCCAGCAGACCATCCAGATCACGACACAGGTAAAAAATGATCCGCTTTTCCCACTGTCACCGTCGAAAACTGCACGAAACAGTGTACCGACCAGGACATGCATATAGTAAATCCCGGGTGTGTACCTGGAAACATACATGACCAGCCGCCTAAACGCGAGGCAAGCGCGTCCATGGCCCTGAGGGACGGCCGACGCGGCGATGCACAGCAGTAGGGTCAGACAGAACAGCCGGATGCCCTGATAACCAAACCCTTCTACATAAGTGAAACCAAGATATTTCTTGTACAGCAGGAACAGCATTCCGCCGCCTAGGGCAATGGGCAGCCGGTATCGGCAAAGCCTTTCGTTTTCCCAGTATTGGTTTAGAATCCATCCGGCTCCCACATAAGGCATCATCTCAGCGATTCTTCCGGCCGTATACTTAAGTTCAAACCCGAAATTTCCCCAGAATAACAGGTTAAACCCCGAATACTGCAGCGCCAGGCCAGCGGCAATCAAAAAAACGCCAGAACAGATGACGCTAACTGGCGTTCTGGCCTTTTTGCCAAGTCCCCTTAATATAATTGTGAACAAAATCAGGTTCGCCGTAAACCACAGAGGAGAATTCAGTACGCCGCTAGAGCCGGTAGCCCACTGCCACAGCAAATCGCTCATATGGACCTCTGGCAGAGCCTGCTGGCCAAAGCAGCCGACGACGGCATAAACCAGATAAAAAATAACCGGCCAGGCCAAATAGGGAATGAGCAGTCTTGTCAGCCTGCGCCGGACATACCGGTCATCACTCAGTCGATTTCCCGTCAGGCAGAAAGCCAGTGTCATAAATGCCGGAACAGCCGCCATCCCCCCTGTCGCATGTAGCGCCGCCAGCAGTCCCGGCGCACTGTCGGCAGAAAAGAAATGTACCATTACCACTTCCAGGCTCATCCAGATCCTAAGTAGTCCGATCCCGGTATGAAAGTCTCTGCTCTTTTTTTCCGCAATGTTCTCCTGCGACAAACGGATTTCCCCCATTGATTTCTTTCTCCTCCTATGCTTTTGCAAATCATTTGAAAGCATCGACAGATAAAATAATATCATAGCGCCCATCTTCTTGCCTGCTTTTCCAATATCGTACAATAAAAACCATAACCAAAGTCTTTCTAAAATCCACTCGTAAGAATTTTGGGCTGTTTTGCGACCGCGTTACTGCCATGATATAACCACATAAATTTACTACCGCCTTATATGAAAAAAGTACTGCCGCATAAATGCCCCTATATCTCATTCCAAAAACGAATTTCTAAATCAACTGAATCCGCACGCCTTCCGGAGAATCCACAAAGAAAAATTTCGTATGGAGATTAGGGGATATCACAGGGGAAAGCGTCAGCCCTTTTTCCTGCAGCCGCGCGTAAGCTGCGTCCACATCGTCAACATGAAACCCTATGGACAGTCCGTCGCCGTGATACGGCTGCTTTGGGTTCTCGATCAGCTCCACACATACATCCTCCGCCCCGTCTGCCAGAAAGACAATGGGTCTGCCCGCCGTTTTGCGCAGGTCAGTCCGTATACTTAATCCGATAATTTCCTGATAAAATTTCAGTGATTTTTCCAGGTCTGATGTATTGATTGTAACGTGTACCATTTTCATTGTTCGCTTCTTCTCCTATATTTCAAATATTCTTTCTCCGTATTATTTCAAAACTTATAATTAATGCCGCTTTGTTTTAAGATTGTGTTTGCGGTATGTCTGGGCGTTCAATATGACGCCTCAATCTCCATCACCCTCTTATAAAGAAACTCATTCGCCGGCACCAGAATATGGTGCTTTTTTGCCAGGATCCTGACTGTTCCCGCAAAGATCTCCACTTCTGACCGGCGGCGGGCCAGGCCGTCCTGGCGCATGGAAGGGACGGCATCGGGGGCAAGGGTATCAAGCATATGAACATACTCATTCAGATTTTTTTCCTCAATCGGAATCCCCTCGCAGCGGGCCACCGCCATAGCCTCCCGCATGGCCGCAACCATCATACGGTGCGCCTCGCTGTCCGGATTCGCGCATTCCCCGTAATTGGTTTCGTAAACCATACATACCTGATTGACGCCCACATTGAACATAAACTTGCTCCAAATGCGGTACATGATATCCTGTTCGACGGTATAGGGAAAACCGATCCGGTCGAAATACTCCCGCACAGCCTTCAGATTGGCTTCCTGGCACGGCTCTTTTGCGCCAATCCTAAGCTCACCCATATTTGTGCAGGCCAGTCCTCCGCCGGATTTTACCGCGTCCGACCCCTGGGCCACCGTGTAGATCATATGTTCTTTTCCAAATCGTTCCCCGATAATTTCCTCGCTGGTAACGCCGTTGAGCACAGACATAATAATCGTTTCCGGCCCCACACATTTCTCGATCACGTTTAATGCATCAAAAAGCCCCGTATATTTTACTGCCACTATGACCAGATCCGCAGGCACATCCTCCATACCGTCACACATCGGGAAATGACACGGCACATCGTTTACTGAAAAAGTGCGTTTCCTGTAATCCTCCAGGCGCTCCCTGTCCATCACATAATGCATCCTGTCCGCGCCGTCATGCTCCGCGATATGCTTCCCATAAAGCATCCCCAAAGCGCCCATACCGCAGATGGCTACATGTTTTATCTCCATAAATATTCTTCCTCCAATTTTATACTTTCACAGCTTTTTTCCATAACTTTGAACTGAACACTTAGAATCTGTTTTCATTATAATGGAATACAAGCATCATAGCAATATGAAAACCATCATTAGATAATTATAGTTTCTCTCCATTCGTATTTTTTACTTTTTACTCCCCGCCTTAAAATTATAGACAGGCTTCAATAGATCTGTCACCTACACAGTATCCTTAATCCTCTCCGCAATCTCCGTAACGGAGCAATAGGCAAAAGGCGCCTCATCCAATGTATCCGCCCCTATACGGCTGCTGTATACGACTTTCATCTCCTTGTTCAATTCCGACATCGTATACCGGATTTTCACATCCTCCCGTTTCAGCTTCCTGCCAAGCCATGGGGAACCGAACAGTTCCACTCCTCATTGGTGTTAGTATATAAGTGTGGACAGAAAAAGTTGAACAATCTATACTATCAAAT
>CAJUPT010000114.1 GCA_910588405.1 uncultured Lachnospiraceae bacterium
GGTAATCATAACGATGTTGGGGTCGGTAATCCAGTTTACCTTGTGTGCCAGCATGGTGTTGATAATGCCGTATTCCGTATTGAACATCCATTTCCATACCATGGCTACCGCAGCGGGAGCCACAACCATAGGCAGGAAGAAGATCGCTCTGAATGCTGTCTGTCCTTTGATCTTGGTGTTCAGCATAACTGCCACCACCAGGGAAAGGAGGATGCCGATAGGCACCGTCAGCACACAGAAATAAATGGTGTTTAGGTTTGCCCGCCAGAATTCGGGGCTGGCAAACATCTGAACGTAGTTCTGGATACCTTTGAGCTCATAAAGGCCGAAAGGCAGGGTTTTGGAAAAACTCAGCTTGATCGTGTCGATCAGCGGGTATATGTTTAATACCAAAAGCCCGATAATGGTGGGCGCGACCATGATATAGGCCCACATGCTTTCAGACTTGGCATGCTTGCTTGCTTTTACCATATATAACCTCCTAATTTAGTACCGCATCTGTCCTCCCAGCGCAGTATCCGGCAGAGAATTTCGGCCACCCGTGTCCGTAAATCCTCTGAGCGCTGTCCGGTTCGATGCTGAATTTAGTACCGCATCCGCAAGTTTTTAATCCTCCAGCGCAGCGTTGTTGATTGCGTCCTGCATGGCTTTCATGCCGTCCTCGAAGGACTGCTGTCCGGAATAAATTTTCAGCAGATTGTCGGATACCTGTGTTTTCCAGGTGGGGCGATATTTATTGTTGACTGACTGAACGCCGTATTCAAACATATCTGTGAAACAGCTTACATTCAGTTTGTAATCAAATTGATCGAATACATTGACCCATGTATCTTCCAGCCCTATGTAGGCGGGGATTGCCGCACCGGATTCGCCCTGAACCCGCTGGCCTTCTTCGGAACCCATAAAACGGAGCAGGTCTTTTACGATCTCATAATTTTTTCCGGTGGGGGAGGTGGCGTAGCAGAGGCCGTTGGAGATGGTGGCACGTCCGTCGCCGTTGGCCGGATTGGGGCATTTGGGCAGAACAGCCACGTCCCATTTTCCCTGCATGTTAGGGTAATTGTTCATTTCCTGCAGGATGTTCCAGTTTCCCTCAAAGAACATGGCGCCCTGCTCGGAGAAAAAGGCGGTTCCCGGAGCGGTTTCCGCAAAGTAGTTCTGGTCGGGACACCAGTCGTTTTTCTGCAGGTCCATGTAGAACCGCATGGCGTCGATGGTGGCCTGCTGGTCAAAGCCGCCGGTGATGTTGTCCTCGGATAAGATGCAGCCGCCATTCTGGTATACAAAGTTCCAGTAGCCAAGCTGATCGTCGCCGTAGGCCATATATCCGTATTTTCCGGTGGCGTCGTAGATTTTCTGTGAAGCGTCGCACAGATCATCCCATGTCCAGGTTTCGTCGGGATAAGGTACCTTGGCCGCGTCAAACATTTCTTTGTTGTACACAAGACCTACCGTATCCTTGTCTTTGGGGACGCCGTAATATCTTCCGTCACTGCCCTGTACATTGGACAGGGATATTTCGGAAAAGTGTTCCTGGAAGAATCCGGGCTGTCCGACCTCGTCATACAGGTCGGTAAGATCGGCGATCTTTCCGTAATCCGCATACTTCAGGATTTCGTTGGTGTGCATCCAGAAGATGTCGGGCATCTGATTGGAGATGGCGGCGGCCTCCAGCTTGGTCCAGTATTCGTTCCAACTTGTTACCTGAACCTCCACTACCACGTCCGGATGCTGTGCGGTGTACGCATCGCATACGGCCTGCATGCCATCTCTCTGATAAACATCCCAGATCTGGAATGTAAGATGGGTTTTTCCGTCCGCGGAGCCGTTGCTGCAGCCGGTTGCCAGGGCCACAAGGATACATACCAATGACAGTATCGTTGCTTTTTTGAGCTTTTTCACAAGCTTCCCTCCTTTTGGTTAGTTTGCGCACTCTCAGAATCTCTTGACGCCTGCTTCTGCGGCTGATTTCGGTCGGTTCTGCATAAATGATTCGGCATACGCCCCACGTATGTCTGATGATTTATGCATATCTGACAAAAAACATCTCACAAAGTCAAACACTGTGAGATTCCGGGGGTACATTAGCCTAAAAACTTCAGGCTTTTATACAAAAATTGTACCAATTTACCCATTTCACGTATATAAATCATAAAAACACTTATATACCAAAATGAAAAATATATACATTTTTTGGTTTATGTGTTATCATTTTGGTATATGGATTGATTCTGTGTCAGATTGACGCAAGAAGGGGAGGCTCCGTTCATGGACAAAAGAGTTAAGTTTGATGTTTTTCAAGGTGGTAAAAATATTGACATAACCATGTTTCAGTACGGGTGGGAACAGTGTCTGCCCATGCACTCCTACGGCCCGGCCAAGCGGAATCATTATCTGTTCCATTATGTTCTGTCAGGGAAAGGATTTTTAAGCTCCAACAATACGGCCGGGGAAACGAAATTGTATAAGCTGGAGGCCTGCCAGGGATTTCTGATTTGTCCCGGGCAGGTGAATACCTATTACGCCGACGACAAAAAACCTTGGGAGTATGCCTGGGTGGAATTTGACGGACTGAAAGCCGTGGAGTTTATGCGGCAGTCCGGCGTGGATTTTGATCATCCGGTATACCGGTTAAAAAAGCGGGAGCTGCATGTTTACATCAAAAGCGAGATTATGCAGCTGGTAGACAATCCTTACAATTCTGACGTCAATCAGATCGGTCATTTGTATCTTTTTTTTGACGGGCTGATCAGGGGAGGGGGGGCGATCGCGAAAGGCTCCCAGTCCTCCGGAAAACTGAGGGACGCCTATGTGCGGGAAGCGATTTCGTTTATTGAACAGAATTACGGCGACGATATTACGGTGGAGGATATCGCCGATTACTGCAGCCTGAACCGGAACTATCTTGGAAAGCTGTTTAAGGAGAACACCAATCAGACGCTTCAGCATTTTCTTATTTATTATCGGATGACAAAGGCTTCGGAATATCTGAAATATTCCGATATGACAGTGGGGGAGATCGGAAAAATGTGCGGCTATCAGAACCAGCTGCATTTTTCCAGGGCCTTTAAAAATATCTATGGAGTATCTCCCAATCACTGGCGGGAGAAAAACAAACTTGTTTAAAGAGGCTGCAAAACAAAGCGGGCTCCGAGGGAAAGTGAATCGGGGAGCCGCTGTAAAACCGCAAACGGAATTAGGAGTTGAAATATGTCTGCTGCTGAATATGCGAAAGCCTGTAAAATGGCTCAGAAAATTTACCGCCAAGATATGGCGGAGAGACGGTATCCTTATCTGAAGGTGCTGGATGAGATTCTGCCCTTTGTAAAGACGGCGGGGGAGCGGGATCTGGGTCTGATCGAGATTCCCATCGAGCGGATTGTGGGAACGAAAACGGCGGGGAGAACCAAAGCCTTTGCAAGCAATTTTATGCCGCTGCTTTCGGAATCTTCCGAATTCGCGTCAAAATGGATTACCCTGTACAATTCCCATATCGAAGAGGGGATCAGAGAGCCGGTGATCGCCTGCGAGTTTATGAATGAATACTATATTATAGAAGGCAATAAACGGGTCAGCGTGCTGAAATACTCCGGGGCGGTGTCCGTGTCCGGATATGTTACCAGAATTATCCCGGTGTTGGATGATTCAAAAGAGGTTAAAATATATTATGAATTTATGGATTTTAACCGGGATTCCAGGATGAACACCATCTATTTCACCAGGCCGGGCAGCTTTCGGAAGCTGTGCGAGCTGACGGGAAAGGAGCCGGGAGAGCCCTGGTCCGAGGATGACAGGCGGCTTTTGTCCTCCTGCCTCCTTCATTTTACCAAGGTATTCAGGGAAAAAGGCGGCGGCAAAATCGGCATTACCCCGGGAGATGCTCTGCTGGTTTATTTGAATGTGTACGGCTATGAGGGCATGGTGGATAAGCCGGGAGAAATGCTGAAAAAGGAGCTTGCGCCTCTCTGGGACGATATCGAGGCGCTGCCGGAAGCGGAAATTGTGAATGTGGTCATGCAGCCGGAAGAGGAACGGTCAAAAAACCTGATTCAGAAACTGATCGAGCCGGTGTTTCTTCCCCATCGGCTTAAAGTGGGTTTTCTCTATTATAGAACGGCCAAATCTTCCAGCTGGACCTACAATCATGATCTGGGGCGGCTGTATCTGGAAAACAATATGGCCGGGCAGCTGGACATTCATGTATATGACGGGATCGAGACGGATGAACAGTGTCTTGAACAGATCGAGCAGGCCGTCAAAGACGGGTGTACGGTGCTGTTTACCACCTCTCCCCGTTTTCTGGGGCCCAGCATGAAAGCCGGGATGAAGCATCCCCAGGTGAAGATCCTGAACTGCTCGCTGAATTCTTACAGCGGCCATATGCGTACTTATTACGGACGGCTCTATGAGGCGAAGTTCCTGGTGGGCATGCTGGCGGGTATTCTGACCCGGACCGAGGGGATCGGTTATATTGCGGATTTCCCGATTTTCGGAACGCCGGCGGCTGTCAATGCCTTTTCTCTGGGGGTGAAGATGGTGAATCCCACGGCGAAGGTACATCTGGCCTGGTCCACCCGGAAGGACTGCGACGTTTATCAGCTGCTGACGGATGCATGTGTCAGCCATATTTCGGGAAGGGAGCTTTTAGCCCCACTGCATTCTTCCAGAAAATACGGGCTGTATGACCTGGAGGATGAGAAGGGTAAGGCGCTGGCCGTGGCCATCTGGCACTGGGGGAAATTTTACCAGCGCATTCTCCAGACGATATTAAACGGGAACTGGAAGCGGACTTCCCAGGTCCATGAGGGGGAGTCTGTGAATTACTGGTGGGGGATTTCCTCCGGTATGATCGACCTGGCCTGTTCTCAGACCATTCCGGAGCGAACCCGGGCGCTGGTGGAGCTGGTGCGAAAGCAGATCGTAAACGGCAGCTTCCAGATCTTCTCCGGCGACATTCCCGATCAGCAGGGCGTAATGCGCTGCGCAGGAAACCGGACGCTGACGCCTGAGGAGATTATCCGGATGGACTGGCTGGCGGACAATGTGGTGGGGGAGATCCCCACGGAGGATCAGCTGGTGGAGGAAGCGGTGTCGATGGTGAAGATACAGGGGATATATTCGGCGAATCTGATGTAATGGTATTTAAAATCCGGCCGTAAGAATTTTTAACCCTGTCAAAATATCCGAAAACACAGTTGAACGGGTGAATGGTCAGGATATTTGTTCTGATGATTGATACTGCTTTAGTGTTTCTGAACAGTGATGTGTGAAAATTACTTTGTGGGTTTATCGCGGGACGGATGATGAGATGAAAATTTTGGCAATTTCCGATAAGGAATCAAAAATACTATGGGATTATTTTGACAAGAGTCAGCTGGAGGGGATCGACGTGATCCTCTCCTGCGGTGATCTGGCTCCGGAATATCTGTCTTTTCTGGCAACTTTTTTTAAGGGGCCTGTTCTTTATGTCCACGGAAATCATGACGCTTCCTATGAGGAAAAGCCGCCGGAGGGCTGTATCTGTATCGAGGACCGGCTGTATGAATATCAGGGGGTCCGGTTTCTGGGTCTGGGCGGTTCCATGCGGTACAAGCCGGGCCCTCATCAGTATACCCAGGCCCAGATGACAAGGCGTGCCGCCAGGTTGTGGTTTTCCATCAGGCGCGCAAAGGGCTTCGACGTGCTGGTAACTCATGCCCCGGCCAAAGGGCTTGGGGACGGGACAAGTCTGACTCATACGGGGTTTACGGCCTTCCGCGGGCTTTTGGAGCGGTGGAAGCCTGCCTATATGGTGCATGGACATGTGCATCTGAATTATAATCCGCTGGCGAAGCGGGTGAGGCGGTTTGGAGAGACGGTGATTGTGAATGCGTATGAGAAGACGGTGATTGAGATGGGGGGGAGGGTGAAAGATTCTCATAAAGCTTGACAGAATGATCGGCATCCTGTCGGTTCTGCTGCGGCAGGAAAAGGCGACGGCGTGGGGTTTACAGGATCTGTATTTTGGCGGTTATGGAGGGAGGGGGATATATCTGCAAATGAAGCTAATTAACCAGCAGTTTTGCTGATAAAGGTATTGAATAAGAGAGAGCAAGTATGGTATAATGACAATGCGCATTGTCTCCTTTGGTAGATGGAATTTTGGTCGAGGACATTATATCATAAAAGGGAGGTCAATGCTCTTTTTATTTGCAAACTCCTATAAATCACAATGTCATTAACTTAAGAAAAAGAACAATATCAGATGCCTTTACCCCC
>CAJUPT010000115.1 GCA_910588405.1 uncultured Lachnospiraceae bacterium
CACGGTCCTGCGGATATTGTGATCCGCAGGACCGTGCCTTTTTCAGCTTTTTAATCAGTGTTCGATTTTGTTCTTAGCTTATTTGCCGGACATCTGCTTTTCCTGAGCTTCGATCATCTTCTTAACCATATAGCCGCCTACGGAGCCGTTCTGGTAAGAGGTCAGGTTGCCGTTGTAACCGTTTGATAAGGGTACTCCCAGCTCGTCCGCTACTTCCATTTTAAATTTATCCATTGCTTCTTTTGCGTCAGGTACTTCGATTCTGTTTCTTGTCGTATTAGACATAATGAAACGCCTCCTTCTTGTGTGGTTTCTTTTCTTTTTGTTTTTTGTAACTTTACGTTACACCCATAGTATGTTCCGTCTGTCCGGGAATACACTAGAAGGTTCTGGGGGCAATGTAAGATTTTGGATATCTTTTTTAATCCCATTAAAAACGCCAGCAGAATATGATCATAGCGGCGGCCGCTACATGAAGCAGCCGAACAATGATGTAAAATTTCATAGAAAACGCAGCTTCATCAGTCACGCTTTTCGTCTGGGATAGTCCGGAGCAGCCGCCGAAGGTACAGAAGATAGCGCATAATATAGCCTGTTGTCTGATAGGAAAGCCTGCGTTTTTGGCGGCATTGATGCCAATGGTCATTTCGCTTAAGCCAGGCAGCAGCGTCCGCATAAACGGGCTGAGAAAATGAAAATTTTGAATCCATACCGATAGTATGGAGAAAATCATCATATAAATACCGATTTTAATCATTATTTTAACGGAAGCTTCCATCGCCTGTTCTAACAGTGGCATGACTTTTGGCGGGGCTTCAAACCGGAGTTCCGGTTGATTATTGAACCGGCCTTTGATTTGTCGTTTTGGCCGATTGCTTAATTGTTTTTCAGACTGATGTGTTACTTGATTTACCGGCTGAATGTTTGAAAAAGATTTCACATTTGTTTGTTTGGAGAAAAAGAATACCGGAATCAGAAGAAGGACCGCAGGCAGATAGACGGCCCAAGTTACCGCTGGAATCCGGATAAATCCGGTTAAAAACATAGGACTTGGCAGATTGCAGCAGCACATTAGCCACTGGCCCTGCTTTTTTGTAACCGAACCTTCTTTTACCAGGTCACAGGCTGCTTTTGCCCCCATTGGATAGCCGCACAGAAAGCCCAGAAGCACCGCGTACCATTTTCCTGAGGCCATTCCCAAAGCGGCAAATAAATTGGAAGCCAGAAGAAAAGGAAAAAGAACAGGAATGACGGTATTTGCCCATAAGGTCAATCCTGCATACGCGCCGGTCCGGGCAGTCTGGGGAAAACAGAGCAGAAATATAAAAACCAGACAGAGCAGTATGTAGATTCCCGTATTTTTCAGTTCTTGTTTGGTAGATTCCCAATAATTCAAGCGACGCCTCTGGATGATCAAATGCAATTAGTTTACTTTATTCAGATCGGGCGGCGGATAGAACGGGCTTTTGCCTTGACGATGCATTCGGTAACGTGATATATTATTTTGTGAGAAATCCAAAAAACTTATATCCAAGGTAAACTTTCAAATTCAATATATATGCGATGAGGAGGCTATGAAATGGAGTACAAATTGGCAGGTCTGGAACCGTCCAGGGTATTTTATTATTTTGAGGAGATCAGCAGGATTCCCCGGGGCTCCGGGAATACGAAGGGGGTCAGCGACTACTGTAAAGCCCAGGCGGAACGGATGGGTCTGTACTGCCGCCAGGACGAATGGAATAACATCATTATCAAAAAACCGGGAACGCCCGGCTATGAAGCTGCTCCCACAGTGATGCTGCAAGGGCATCTGGATATGGTGGCGGAGAAAGTAAGCAGTTCGTCTCATGACTTTCTAAAAGACCCTCTGGACCTGTTTGTGGAGGATGGTTGGATCGGCGCTAAGGACACCACTCTTGGCGGAGATAACGGCATCGCCATCGCTTTATGCTTGGCGCTGCTGGAGGATGACACGCTGGCTCACCCGCCGTTAGAATGTGTGTTTACCACCGAGGAAGAGGTGGGAATGGACGGCGCCAAAGGTATCGATCTTTCTGACTGTATGAGCCGTTATCTGATTAATCTGGATTCCGAGGAGGAAGGGTATTTGCTGTCCGGCTGTGCCGGGGGAATGCGCTGTGACCTGAAGCTTCCGGTGCGCCGGGTCCAGGTCAGCAGCCACTTTTACGCTGTGAAGCTTAGCGGCCTTGTGGGCGGTCATTCCGGCAGCGACATCAACCTGGAACGGGGGAATGCCAATGTGCTGCTGGGCCGCTTCCTGTACTTCCTTTCCAAAAAGGTTCCTTTTGCCATAAAAGAGATGGCAGGCGGTGCATTGGACAATGTGATTACCAGGGAAAGCAAGGCGGTGATCGCTCTGGAGGACGCAAGCCGCCCGGCCTTTGAACAGGCTGCTCAGGAAATGCGGGATATCTGGAAAAATGAATATCGGAGCACAGATCCGGATATCACCCTTACCGTGACTGACGAAGGGGAGAAAACAGAGACTGTGGTTTCCCCTGTAGATCAGGAAAAAATGCTGTTTCTTCTGATGGAAGCGCCCTACGGCGTGCAGCATATGAGCATGGAGATGGAAGGGCTGGTGGAGACATCTCTGAATCTGGGTATTTTAAGGCTGGAGCAGGAGGCATTCCATATACGTTACGCCGTCCGCAGCAGCGTGGGCTCCAGAAAGGAGCTGATTGCTGACAGACTGGAATATCTGATTCAGTTTATCGGAGGCGAATATGTCCGGGGCGCAGACTATCCGGAATGGCAGTACCAGAAAGAATCCAAATTGCGTGCTTTGGTCTGTGACGTTTACCGGAAGGTGAGCGGAAACGAGATGGTGGTGCAGGCCATCCATGCAGGTTTGGAGTGTGGTCTGCTGATGGAAAAAATGCCTGGCCTTGACGCCGTCTCCATGGGTCCGGACATGAAGGATGTGCATACCCCTTCAGAGCGGCTGAGCATCGCATCGACAGCCAGGACTTATGCCTTTTTGAAAGAGGTGCTGGCGGCTGTGAAGAACGGGTTTTAAGGAATCGGATACAGATTATTATGTCTTTCTTTACAAAGAATCCGGCAAATGCGTTATTCGCGCATTCTGTCGGATTCTTATTCCTATCTTATCATGGAGGCAAAAGGGGGAATCAAGTATGAATCCAGACAGCCCCGCATAAATATAAGAGAGAAAAAGTTGTTAGAGGGTATGGTTTGGGGAAATATTTAAGGCGAGCTGTTTTTCGCTACGTGGCGCCAGTCTGCGTCCTGGGGTTGATGATTCTGCTTTTACATGATTTTTTTCTGGTAAATACATCATATTATCAATTGGCATACGATACGGTGTTCGGGGAAGACTTTCGGAATATGAGCTTTCCTGATGGCGGCCTGGCCAGCCTGTATTCTCTGGCGTACCAGTGGGAAGAGAATCCTTATGATGTGATCACAACGGCCATGATCGACGCAGGCTATTGTTTTGCAGGGACAGCAAAGGTGCTGTCCCATTTGCAGTTTGAGCAGCTGTATACAGGTATGCAGAATCAGAAGCCGGTGGAATACCGGAAGCTTAGAAATGGCTATGAGGCGGCCCTTGCCGACCTGCGCTGCTTTCCGGTGCTGAAATGTCCGTCTCAGGACCTAGAGCGCCTGTATTACGAAAATGGCTGGGGTGATCCCAGGACCTATGGCGGCGAGCGTCCTCATGAGGGAATCGATTTGATGGATCGGGAGAATACAAGGGGTGTTTTGCCTATCGTCAGCATGACGGACGGTACCGTTACCAGGCTTGGCTGGCTAGAGCTTGGCGGCTGGCGGGTGGGCGTTACATCTCCCTCGGGTGGCTATTTTTATTATGCCCATCTGGCTTCCTACGCCGAAGGCTTAGCGGAAGGGCAGGAGGTGAAAGCCGGGCAGCTGTTAGGCTTTATGGGGGATACTGGATACAGTACCGTGGAGGGGACGACGGGGAATTTTGACGTCCACCTTCATGTGGGAATGTACTTAAACGCCGGCACCCGTGAGGAAATCAGTGTGAATCCGTACTGGATATTAAAGTATTTGGAGGAAAAGACCGTAGCGTATCAGTACCGGGAGGTCAGGTGAGAAGGCAAAATACAAAAAGCATTGAATGTTTTCGTGTCGTAATAGCAGATTCATGATAGGTCTACTCATGGGTCTGCTATTTTTTGGTATTCAGAGCAAATGAACGAAAGCATTTGACATTACAAATGAAACAATTATTAAAAATAATTTTTCTGCGCATAATACATTCGTGAGGAAATCGGTGATCTTTAAAAAGAATCCGGCGTTTGTCGTAATATATGGGGCGGCGGATGTACTCACAGTCATGTACGCAGAGGATTTTGTGAAAGAAGGAGCAGAAGATTTTAGGCGTACATCATAAAGCGGAAGGAGTGTGTGCGGATGAATCAGGTGAAAGACGCTGCCGCCTGGAACGGCTTTGCCCCGGGCAACTGGCAGCATGAGGTGGATGTGCGGGATTTTATTCAGAAAAATTATGAGCCCTATGAGGGAGACGAGGCGTTTCTCAATGGCCCCACGGAAGATACGGAGGCTTTGTGGCGGCAGGTGATGGAGCTGTATAAGAAAGAGCGGGAGGCCGGGGGCGTTCTGGATATGGATACGGCATTGGTGTCCACAATCACCTCCCATGCACCCGGTTATCTGGATAAAGAGAAAGAGCGAATCGTAGGCTTTCAGACGGAGAAACCTTTTAAGCGGAGCTTACAGCCCTACGGCGGAATCCGTACGGCTGCAAAAGCCTGCGAGGACAACGGATACCATGTGGACCCGGAGCTCCGGAAATTTTTCACGATCCATAGAAAGACTCATAATGCCGGCGTTTTCGACGCCTACACCGATGAAATGCGGGCCTGCCGGAGAAGCCATATTATCACCGGCCTGCCGGACGCTTACGGACGGGGGCGGATTATCGGAGATTACAGGAGGGTGGCGCTTTACGGTGTGGACTTCCTGATTGCCGAAAAACAGGAAGAAAAGCAGGATACGAGAAAAATTATGACGGAGGAGGTAATCCGGGAGCGGGAAGAACTGTCGGAGCAGATTCGGGCATTGCAGGAGCTGAAAAAGCTGGGAGAGATTTACGGCTTTGATATTTCAGGGCCGGCGAAGGATACGAGGGAAGCGATCCAGTGGCTTTACTTCGGCTATCTGGCGGCGATCAAGGAGCAGAACGGCGCAGCCATGTCCCTGGGCCGCACCTCCACGTTTCTGGATATTTATGCGCAGCGGGATCTGGAACGGGGCGTATATACGGAGAAGGAGATTCAGGAGTTTGTGGATCACTTTGTCATGAAGCTGCGCCTGGTCAAATTCGCCAGAACTCCGGAGTATAACGCCCTGTTTTCGGGAGACCCTACCTGGGTAACGGAGTCCATCGGCGGCGTGGGCATCGACGGCCGGCCGCTGGTGACAAAGATGTCCTTCCGGTTTCTGCATACTCTGTCCAATCTGGGACCTGCGCCGGAGCCTAATCTGACGGTGCTCTGGTCGGTACACCTGCCCAGAGCCTTCAAACGGTTCTGTGCCAGGACTTCCATCGAGTCTTCCTCCATCCAGTATGAGAACGATGATCTGATGCGGGTGAGCCACGGGGACGACTATGCTATCGCCTGCTGTGTCTCCTCCATGCGGGTGGGAAAGGAAATGCAGTTTTTCGGCGCCAGGGCCAACCTGGCCAAATGCCTGCTCTATGCCATTAACGGCGGCGTAGATGAAATCAGCAAGGTGCAGGTGGGGCCAAAGTATCAGTCCATCACGTCGGAATATTTGGAATATAACCAGGTAATGGAGCGGTATCATGACATGATGCGCTGGCTGGCCGGCGTGTATGTGAATACGCTGAATATCATTCACTATATGCATGACAAATACAGCTATGAGCGGATTCAGATGGCTCTTCACGACAAAGAAGTGACCAGATGGTTTGCCACCGGAATCGCCGGGCTGTCGGTGGTGGCGGATTCGCTGTCGGCCATCCTGATCCCGCACCGCTTTCACCTTCGCATATTTGATGGCCGACAGCGAA
>CAJUPT010000116.1:0-5033 GCA_910588405.1 uncultured Lachnospiraceae bacterium
GGACGCACCATGTAAGCGTGCGGGAGCACCGTACAGCCGTCGACTGGGCGGAGGAGATCAAATATCTCGTGGATGTCATGTACCCGGATGCTGAGAAAATCATCCTTGTAATGGACAACCTCAATACCCATAAGCCGGCTTCCCTCTATAAGAAGCATCCTCCGGAGGAAGCAAGATGCATCATCAAAAAACTGGAAATACATTATACCCCAAAGCACGGCAGTTGGCTGGATATCGCCGAAATAGAGCTGAATGTAATGACCCGACAGTGCCTATCCCGCCGTATAGCTGACATTGAGCTGCTGCGCAGCGAGCTGTCTGTATGGGAAACCGAGCGTAATACAATAGCAGCAAAGGTTGACTGGCATTTTAGGACAGGTGATGCCAGAATAAAGCTTAAGTCCCTATACCCCAATTTTACTATCGCCTGTTAAAAGGCGGTAGTAAGGCTAAATATCATCATGTCAGTACACTAGCGGTCAGTGAGGCCATCAAACGTGATGTTCTCAATGCTGTAAGTCCTCCGCCTCAAAGAACCTGGTCACCTGGTCATCATACCATGGATATTGTCAATACTTTTAATCCCTTTTACCTAACAAAATAAGGCTCCCGAAATTCTGTCTGAGAGCCTTATTTCCACTGCCCATGTGTCTTCTGCGGATAACAGGAATCGAACCTGCACGTCTAAGACACCAGATCCTAAGTCTGGCGCGTCTGCCAGTTCCGCCATATCCGCTGAATTTGAATTACCTGAAACTACGTTTATTATCTTATCACAAAATCAGCGGACACGCAAGACCCAAAATCCCTCTTATCAGGTTAAACTTACAAATTGTTATGCACCGCAGCACCATCTTTGGTGCAATCTAAAAATATAAAGACATGCTTTGTTTCACGGGAGATTTCCCTTTTGACTCTAATGCTTTCCTTATGCTGTCCACATCCAGCATGGACAGCATTTTTTCTACCCCATTCTCGTAATCCAGTGACAGTTCGTAACGGATCCTTTTCGTACTCAGCTTGTAACTGTTTTTCACCAGCGCCAAAATTGACAGCGCTATCTTTTTCATGGTCTGGAGATTTTTAGCCCCTGTTTTTGCCATGCTTGTATTCTTATCATCCCTGAATGTAAAGTCCATCTGCCAGTGGAGTTTGTTTTCCACGCCCCAGTGCCTGCGGGATGCCCTTTCAAACTCATCCGCATCTTCCCCTATACTGCATATGTAGCAGTGGTACTCTTCTTCCTGGCTTCCGTCAGGTTTCTTCAGCCTTTTATGTACCATCCCAAAGCTTTTGAGCCCTTTCCACTTCTTTTTCTCGCTGTACCACCCTGTATCCTCTGTAATATAGTATTCCCTGATGGCTACCCCGCCATGTTCCGCTTCCACCGTCTTTTTATAACATCCTTCCTTCCCTTTCAGCTCCTTCCTGTATTCCCTGCTGAAAAAGGACTTCACCTCCTCATAAAAAAGCGCCTGGTTCCCTTTCAGCGCAAATACATAGTCGCCTTTCCCATCTATGACCACTTCCGCAGTCCCTTTCTGGCAGTTCATTGCATCCGCGGTCACTATAGTGCCCTTCAGATCCATCAGGCGCAGCAGTTCCTGGGCAGCGGGTATCTCATTTGTTTTTTCACTGATATATTTCTGCGCCACGCACATGCCGTAGTCATCCGAATACACATTCAGCGTCTGCAGGGCTTTCACCTTCCCGGCCCCCGTATCTTTTCTGCCGGAACCGCAGCTTACTTTCCCGTCTACAGAAACCACGCTCTTTTCATGTAACCTCCCTGCCTCCCCTGCCAGGCTTATGATCCCGTCCACTGCGCGCAGCAGAATCCCCACTGTAACCTGGAAGAAATGATCTGTGCTGATGTTGCTGAACACGATACGGTATGTATCATCAGTTGGTACGCCAAATGGAAGCTCCAGATACTTACGCAGCCATTTTTCCTTGCTTTTCCCAAAACTTTCAATCTCGCCCCATTCATTTGCGTTTCCCAGTACCGCAAAAAAGACAATCATGATGATGTCTCCCAGCAGATGATGAACATAGGACGGATGTCGGTAATCCGGTACCGCATCTGCATGCTTTTTAATTTCCCTTATCAGTACGTCATTCTCCATAACTGTTTCCGGGGATACTCCATTTTCCTGAAAGGTGTTATGAAGTTCTTCCAACCTTGTTGTTTTCTTTGCCATACAGCCTCCTGCTTTATTCGTTATAAAACAAATATATCAAAGTTTAACAAAAAATGGAACAGAAAATAAATTTTCTGTTCCGTAACATTTTTGTAACTTTGTAAGTTTATCCTGTCCCTATTATAACCAGAATCCATTAATTCTCTTCTGCCAGAATCTTATTCATATCCTCTGTGATCTTCGCGCAGGCTTCTGCCATGGAAACATTTTCATTCCAGGCATCCCTCAGATCCTCAGAGATCTGATTTTCCCAGATAACCGTGCTCTTGCTGTAAGGACGGAAGACCACATCCTGGCGCATATCCAGATAGGGCTGCAGATCAAAGATATCGGTATTGTTCTTCCAACCCTCTGACACACCCTCATAGGCTGACATGGATACGCCAAGCTCCGCCTGACGCCGCTGACCATCCTCAGAACCGAACCATTCCACCAGCTGCCAGGCGGCTTCCGGGTTTTGGGTCTTGGCGCTCACAGCCCAGCCAAGTCCGTTGTAGATGGAAATCCTTTTGCCGGTTTGCGCATCCTTTGGAAGAACCGCCACCCCGCAGTTGGCGGTAACATACTCATTCTCCTTCAGTGGAGCGATCATCCAGGAACCAAAGGGAAGCATGGCTACTTTGCCGGAAGAAAACAGCACGTCATTTCCTGTTTCAGACATGGAGGCGGGGGATGGCATGGCATTTTTGATCAGCTTGTCCACATACTCCATGGCCTTCAGGGTATTGGGGTCGTCAAAGCCTGAGCTGGATTTATCATCACTGATCACCTTGCCGCCCATAGAATATACAATGTTCATCCAGCCATCCTGGTTGTTGGTGGGATTCATGGCTGTTCCAAACTGACTTCCATCCTCCTTGGTCAGTTTAACGGCCGCGTCATAGTAATCATCCCAGGTCCAGCTGTCGTCTGGATACGGGATCCCGGCCTCGTCAAACATGGTCTTGTTGTACCACAGAGCGATAGTATCGACATCCTTTGGGATCGCGTAAACTTTTCCCTCATGTTGGTACAGATTTTTGATGTCCTCCGGAAACTGATCCATATCCACTTTTTCACTGGAAGATACCCGGTCCGTCAGGTCCATAAGGATTCCATTGGACATATAGCGATATGCCTCATTGGAGTGCATCCAGAATACATCCGGCAGTTCTCCGCCTGTGGCCCCTGCCTCCAGGAGAGACCAGTATTGATCCCAGGTAACTACCTGAATCTGGGCCTTGTTTCCAGTGGCTGCCGTATAATCGGCGATAATGGCATCCAGCCCGGCTTTCTGTCCGTTATCCCAGATAGCCACGGTCAGAGTGTCGGAACCCGCGTTTCCAGAGTTCCCCTGTGTTTGCGAAGCTTCCCCGCTCCCCTGAGAATTCCCTGAACAGGCGGTCATAGACAGAACCAAGGTAGCAAAGACTGCTCCAGCCGCTTTTTTCATGATCTTCATAAAACCTATCCTCCATGTTTATATTTGAGCACTCCCAAAATCTTCTTATGCTCATGTTTGTTTGATGCCTTCATTATAGATTTTTCCATAAGAAAGCGGTAGAATCCAATGTAACATATATACTTGAAAATGTTATGTATTTAAAAAAAAGACAATTGCGGAACGAAGAAAAATCCGTATTTTAAGGGAAATTTGCTAAGAATTATTTATTTCTATCTGAACATATGTTATATTGAAAGGAGATATGATCCAGACAGGGAAGGGGTATATTTTGGAAAACGCGCGCGTGTTGGTACCGGGGAACCGTCTCTTTGACGATCTGTATTTTTGCGGAGGAGGAAAATCCTCCTGCTTTCCAGGCCATAGCTTTGGGCCGGATGTACGGCTGAATTTTTTGATTCACTATATTATTTCAGGTAAAGGGGTCTTTGAAACCGACGGACAGCAATATTCTCTGTCCAAAGGGCAGGGTTTTCTCATTGAGCCAGGAGTTTCCACCTTTTATAAGGCGGATCAGGAGGAACCGTGGAGCTATCTCTGGCTCAGCTTTAATGGAGACCTCGCGAGACAGATCGTTGGGGAATTGGAACTTTCCCGGGAACATCCCATTTTTTTCTGCCAGGATGGGACACGGCTGGAGGAGATTTTAGACCGCCTGTTTGAAGCCTCTGGTTCCGGAATATCTCTGTACCAGCACTCTCAGCTTCTGGCCTTTCTCCACAAGCTGGCAGGCAGACCTGAGGCCGGAGGTGGTGGGGAAGGCTTTGGAAACCGTGCCAATTACCACATTGACCGGGCACTGGCCTTTATCCGCGCCAACTATTCCAATGGTCTGCGGGTATCAGATGTTGCCAATTATCTGGGTATCAGCCGGAATTATCTGTTTTCCCTGTTTTATCAGCATCTGGGACAGTCCCCTCAGGAATACCTGTCCAGCTTCCGTCTCGGCTGCGCCCGGGAACTTCTGACCACCACCGACTATTCTGTCAGTGAGATAGCTCTTTTGTGCGGTTACAAAAATGCCGGCATATTTGCCGGCGCGTTTAAAAGAAAATATATGATCCCGCCGTCTTTGTTCCAGAAATACAGCCAGGAACATCCAGAGATCAATCCTACAGAATATGCCTTATCCATCAAGAAAAAGGAGGATCAATAGATGGGAGATCCGCGGGGTGCCATGCTCAGTGATGATTATTTTAAAAATTTTCATCTCTGCTATTGTGAAACAGAAACCAGTTCTCCCCAAATGCTTCCCAGGATTTTCGGAGGAGATCATTACACAATCTTTTACGTGATAAAGGGGAAAGGAAATATCTGGTTTGAGGGCCGGAGGCTGACGCTTTTGGCCGGTCAGGGACTGCTGTTTATACCCGGAATCTTCTGGCGCTGTC
>CAJUPT010000116.1:5043-5872 GCA_910588405.1 uncultured Lachnospiraceae bacterium
GGCGGACGAAAACGACTGGCACTGTCTGCGCATAGGATTTTCCGGGAAACAAGCGGAAATTGTGCTCAAAAAGATGAATTTTTATGAGCCTCGGCGGCGCTTTTTCTGCAGCCGTCCTGACTGTCTGGAAAAGCTCGCGAAACAGATGCTTCTGGCTACCAGAGGGACTTTGGATGAAATTCTGCTGCGCCAGTCCCTGTTCTATGAATTTCTGTCCGTATTGATATCTGATTTTAGGGTGGAAGACTACCTGGAAGGAGATATAAACCTTTATGTGGCAAAGGCGGTGGGATGGATCCGGGAGCATTACGGAGATCCACAACTGAGGGTATCCGATATGGCTGATCACCTGGGAATCAGCCGGAATTATCTGTTTACCCTGTTTAAGGAAGCCACCGGTCGTTCGCCTCGGGAATATATGACCAGCTTCCGCTTAAGCCGCGCCAGAGAATTGTTGGCTGGCACTGAATACTCTATTGAGATTATTTCCAACTCCTGCGGATACGAAAACCCGGAAGTCTTCTCCCGGGCATTCAAGAAAAAATATGGGACAACCCCGCTCCACTATCGGATCGGACTGATGGAACAATGGAAAAAAAGACGCTTTTTGACTGGTGTCAGGGACAGGGTAAAACAGATCAATCCCTTACGGAGCGGACGGGATCCTGCACACATCCACCCACTCTGTATAATTGGAATATTGCTCCAGTTCTTCTATGGAAAGCTCGATGGCGCTGTTGCCGCTGCCACATGCGGGGAACACAGTGTCAAAGCGCTTGAGAGAGAGGTCAAGATAGATGGTCACGCCGTCGTTGACCCCAAAGGGGCA
>CAJUPT010000117.1 GCA_910588405.1 uncultured Lachnospiraceae bacterium
GGTGTTCCCCCCGGCAGCTCATATAGAATACCACAGCTTTTTCTTCCTGTCAACACTTTTTTTCGACTTTTTTATCTTTTTTTATTTCCATTTCTCCATAAAAGAATATTTTGCGGCATAGGCCCTGTATTCCCGCTGAAAATCCTCGCTGTCGTTTCGGATACTGCGCAGTGATTCGTGGATATTCATATTGTTCTGTTGCATATCGATCACACATCCGGCAATATTGGAACAGTGATCGGCGGCCCGTTCCAGGTCGGTCAGCAGATCCGACCACACGAAGCCTGCGCCGATGGAACAGACGCCCTGCTGCAGCCGGAGAATATGGCGTGTGCGCATCTGCTCTTTCAGATGGTCGATTACCTGCTCCAGCGGTTCCACCATAAAAGCCGTTTTCGGATCGTCGGACAAAAAAGCGTCAAGGGATAATTCCATAATTTCATTGACCGCGGCCACAATCACCTTTAATTCGGACAGCGCCTCCTCCGTGAATTTAACCGCCCTTCCCCGCATCTCCTCTGCCGACTCCAAAATATTCACCGCATGGTCGGAAATCCGTTCAAAATCTCCGATCAGCTTTAAAAGCATCGCCGCCTTCGCGCTGTCAGGACTGCTGATCTGTCTTGCGCTTAATTTCACAAGATAGGTTCCAAGAATATCCTCATAATAATCGGTCTTTTCTTCTTTTAAGCGGACAGACTTCGCAAGTTCCAGGGAATAATCACGCAGGCAGACCATACTCTCCCTCAATGCGGACACGGCGGTCTTTGCCATATCCGCCGTCACCTCATTACAGCGCTCCAAAGCGATGGAGGGCGCGGCAAGCAGACGCTCGTCCAGCTCCGGCTGGGCTTCCGGACGGTCAGCGTCGGGAATTAGCCGGTTTACCAGCTTTACCAGCATTCCGGACAGCGGCAGCAGCAGAATCGTACATAATATATTGAAAACGGAGTGGGCCACGGCTATGCCGAACAGGGAAGCGGCCCCGTAAAGAAAGAAGGGATTCCAGATCATTTTGATCAGGCAGAAGACCGTGAGCCAGACTGCGGTGCCCGCAGTGTTAAAGGACAGATGCACCGCAGCGGCCCGCTTGGCGTTTTTATTGGCCCCGATCGAGGAAAGCATGGCTGTCACGCAGGTGCCGATATTCTGTCCCATGATAATCGGAATCGCCGCGCCGTAAGACACCTGCCCGGTAACGGCCAGCGCCTGCAGAATGCCCACCGAAGCGGAACTGGACTGGATGACAGCCGTCAAAACTGTCCCCGCCAGCACCCCCAGCACCGGATTACGGAACATCAGAAAAAGATTTTGAAACCCGGGGATATCCCCCAGGCCGGAAACGGCTTCCGACATGGATTCCATACCGTACATCAGCGTGGCAAAGCCCAGCAGAATCATTCCGGTATCCCTTTTTTTATCATTTTCCCGGAACATGTAAAATATAATGCCGATCAGAGCCAGCGCCGGCGTAAAAGAGGATGGCTTCAAAAGCTTTACGAACAGATTGCCACTGTCGATTCCCGCAAGGCTCAGCACCCATGCCGTCACCGTAGTGCCGATATTGGCCCCCATAATCACATTGACGGCCTGTGAAAGGGTCATCAGACCGGAATTTACAAACCCCACTACCATAACCGTGGTCGCCGAAGAACTCTGAATCACCGCCGTAATGCCAAGTCCTGTCAAAAGGCCGACGGCTTTATTTGTGGTAAGCCTGCCAAGAAGGGCACGGAGGCTTCCCCCGGCCCGACGCTCTAGCGCCTGCCCCATCAGGCTCATGCCGAATAAAAACAGACTCAATCCCCCGACCAGCGCAAGTACGTTAAAAATATCCATTGGCTTCTTTCCCTTCCCGTATTATTCTCACAGTTTTCTGTCACGCTGATAAAAATTATGCCCAGTTCCATTGGATTTTACACGGAAGCCGCCAATGATTCCCGCCGGAGGAATTCCTGAAACAATCTGTCTTTACATCCCACAAAAACGTGCTATACTGGAATCGAAAAATGAATAAGAATCCTGCTTCGCAGGATTCTCCGCCTGCGGCGGGTCGCCCTGGCGACATTTTACCTTTCCGCCGCAGTGTGATCCTGCCCGGAGGGCTTTTTATATCATAGGGAAGTTCATCGAACTTTCCTATGATATAACAGAATTTAACAATAGAAAGGATCAATCCCATGCGAGCGATTAATTTCAAACCGACCCAGTGCAGCCATTGCTACCGGTGTGTACGGGTCTGCCAGGTCCGGGCGATCACGGTCAAAGACCAGCAGGCCCAGATTATGGAGGACTCCTGCATTTTATGCGGCGACTGCCTGAACGAATGTCCCCAGGACGCCAAAACCTATGTCAGCGACCTGGAAAAAGTAAAAAAGTGGATTTCCCTGGAAATCCCCGTGGTTGTTTCCCTGGCCCCTTCCTATCACAGTCTGTTTTCTTACAAAAAACCAGGGCAGGTATTCAGCGCCCTGAAACGGCTGGGCTTTACCGCCGTGCGGGAAACCGCGGAAGGCGCCGCGCTAGTGACCAACGAATACCGGAAGCTTTTAGAGCAGAAAACCATGGCCAATATTATCACTACCTGCTGTCCCAGCGTAAACCTGCTGATCGAAACCTATTACCCTGCTCTGATTCCCTATCTGGCTCCCGTGATCTCTCCCATGACCGCCCACGCCCGGCTGCTGAAGCAGGAATACGGCCCGGATATCAAAGTGGTCTTCATCGGCCCCTGTATTTCCAAAAAAGCGGAGGCTTATGAAAATGACCCCCAAATGGATGTGGACGCCGTATTAAACTTCCACGAAGTAAAACAATGGCTCCGAAAGGAACAAATTTCCGTGAAAGCCTGCGATCCGCTGCCGCTGCCGGAACAGGGGCCCGGCGCCAACCGCCTCTATCCGATCACTGGCGGCATCCTGACCTCCATCAACAGCTCAGACCAATGTTCCGGCATTCCGGAACGGGAAACCTACCGGAAATTCTCCGTGGACGGCGTGGCCAACTGTATCGATTTATGCGAGGACCTGCTGACCGGCGATCTGTCCCGCTGTTTTATCGAGATGAGCGCCTGCGAAGGCGGATGTATCCAGGGGCCGATGACCGGCAAAGCCAAACTGGCCCGGTTCCGCTCCCGGGTGGAACTGGAAGAGGATGTAGAGCCCGTTCCCGCCGAGGACGCCCTGCTCCATTTTGACACGGAGCATTTCCCCATGTCCAGGGCCTTTCAGGACCTTTCCCCCAACAAGGCCATGCCCACGGAAGCCCAGATCCGGAAAATTCTGTCCAAAGTCGGAAAATTTACCAAAGAGGATGAGCTTGACTGCGGCGCCTGCGGCTACCCCACCTGCCGGGAAAAAGCCATCGCCGTTTTCCAGGACAAAGCGGAGGCTTCCATGTGCATTCCTTATATCACGGAAAAAGCACAATCGCTGGCCAATCTGATTCTGGAGACCTCGCCGAACATGACCATTGTCGTAGACAGGGAATTGAAAATTCTGGAGTTTTCCAAGGCTGCGCAAAAGCATTTTCACCTGAATCACAAAGAAGCGCTGGAAACCTATCTGTTCCAGTTAATCGATACCGATGATTTTGAATGGGTATTTGAACAGAAACAATCGTTACATAATAAGAAGGTAAAATTTCCGGACTACGGCTTTACCGCTATCGTAAACCTGGTCTATATCAAAAAACATGACGCCGTGCTGGCGATTCTGATCGACATCACCAAAGAAGAAGAGCAGGCTATGGAAGATTATATGAAAAAGCTGGAAACCGTAGAGCTGGCGCAGAAGGTGATCGACAAGCAGATGACAGTGGTCCAGCAGATTGCCGGTCTTCTGGGAGAAACCACGGCGGAAACCAAGGTAACGCTGACCAATATGTGCAAAACATTGCTGGACGAGGATGATGAGTAACTCTTGCGTATAAACCTGTGTCAGAAAGAAGAAAGCCATGAATATCAATGTAGATGTTGCATATAAAAGCCTGAATAAAATGCATGAAGAACTGTGCGGGGATAAAGTGGAAATCCTGCGCACCAAAGACTCCACAATCCTGATTTTGGCCGACGGCATGGGAAGCGGCGTAAAGGCGAATATCCTGGCCACCCTTACCTCAAAAATCCTGGGCACCATGTTTTTAAACGGCGCCGATCTGGATTCCTGTGTGGAAACCGTCGCGAAAACTTTGCCAATCTGCCAGGAACGGCTGGTGGCCTATGCCACGTTCAGCATTCTCCAGGTATTTGACAGCGGAGAAGCTTATCTGGTGGAGTATGACAATCCATCCTGTATCTTTATCAGAGACGGAGCGCTTGTGCCGATTCCTCAGAATACAAGGGAGATCGCCGGGAAACAGATTAACGAATATCGTTTCCAGGTCAGGCTGGGGGACGCTTTTGCCCTGCTCAGCGACGGAACCATTTATGCCGGCGCAGGCGACCTGATGAACCTTGACTGGACCTGGGACAATATGGCCGCCTACGCCCTGAAAACCGCCCGGATCACAAAATCCGCTTCAAGGCTGGCCACAATGCTCTGTCAGGCCTGCGACGATTTATATGAAGGCCATCCCGGCGACGACACCACCGTGGCCGTTATGCGGATTACGGAGGTGAAAAAAGTAAAGCTGATGACCGGGCCGCCCCGCAGTAAAGAGGACGATGAAGCGGCAGTCCTCCGGCTGATGGAGGGAGATTCCTTACGCATCGTCTGCGGCGGAACCAGCGCCAAAATCGTCTCCCGGGTTCTGGGCAAAAAAATCACGGACGTAACGGACCAGACGCCGGACCCGGATATTCCCCCCATCTCCCATATCGACGGCATCGACCTGACCACGGAGGGCGTGCTGACCTTAAGCCGGACGCTGGCCTTACTGCGCCAGTATACGGATAACAACGGCGAAATGGAAGAAGACTATTTTCTGGAGCTGGACAAGGCCAACGGCGGCTCTATGGTGGCCAAAACGCTGCTGGAAGACTGCAGCGAGCTGGAAATCATCCTGGGCACCGCCGTCAATGCCGCTTACCAGAACTCTGACCTGGCATTCAGCCTTCACTCAAGAAACCAGATTGCAAGGCAGTTAAAAAAGCTGATGGAACAGCTGGGGAAAAGGGTGGCGGTAACGCGGTATTGATATTATTATGTTATTTATTACTTTAAACCTCAAGCAAATTTTCAACCTATCTTTTCATATCTCGGCAAATGGCGATA
>CAJUPT010000118.1 GCA_910588405.1 uncultured Lachnospiraceae bacterium
GGCGAGAAAAATAGCGATGATTATTTAGGCAAATATCAACGGTACAATACACTAGTGCCGGCGGTCACGCTGCTGATCGTGATTCCCCTTGGCTATACGCTCATCGGACCTACGGTTGCCATGGTGGGCAATGTGGCCAACATGGGGATCACCAGTCTGATGAACGCGGCTCCGGTGGTGGCAGGAGCGGTATTCGGCGGCCTGTATCAGGTTATGGTTCTCTTCGGCGTTCACAGCGCCCTGACCTCCTTCTCGTTTATCAGTCTGCTGGAGGGGAATCCGGACGTGATCATGGCCATCGGCTGTACGGTAAGCTTCGCTCAGATCGGCGTGGTTCTGGCCATGTATCTGAAGTCTAGGGATGAGGAGCTGAAAGGCATTGCGTTGCCCGCTTTTCTCTCGGGGATTTTTGGGGTGACGGAGCCGGCGATCTATGGCGTAACGCTTCCGCGGATCAAAATGTTTGTATTATCCTGTATCGGAGGCGCGGTCTGCGGAGCTTTTATCTCGCTGACCGGCACGACCATGTATCAGTTTACCGGTCTTGGAGTATTCGCTATTCTGGGGCTTTTGAGCCCGGAAACGCCCAAGGTCGTCATGGCGATTCTCTGCGCTGTGGTGCCCTTTGCGTTCTCCTTCCTGGCAGGTTTTGTGCTGTATAAAGAAGAGATTGTCTCAGAAGACGCTTCGGACCAGGGGAAAACAATCCGGGGGCGCGCGGAGATTGAAGCGCCCGTTGCCGGACAGATCGTGCCTCTGTCGGAGGTTCCGGACGAGACCTTTTCCGGCGGCATGCTGGGGCATGGTTTTGCGGTGGAGCCGACGGAAGGAAAGGTATACGCGCCCTTTGACGGCGTATGCGAGATGATGTTTGACACGCTTCACGCCATGGGTCTGAGATCGGATCAGGGGGTGGCGCTGCTGATTCATGTGGGGCTTGAGACCGTATCGCTGAACGGAAAGCCTTTTACGGCGCATGTAAAGAGCGGCGACCGGATCACCAGAGGACAACTTCTGCTGGAATTTGACATGGACGCGATCAGGGTGGCAGGATGTTCGCTGATCACGCCGGTGCTTGTGACCAACGAGGGTGAGACAGGCAGTGTAACGGTGGAAGAGGACCGGCTGATCGTCGGAGCCTGATGAGAATATAAGAGATAGAAAGGATAAGGACAATGAGTTTTCCAAAAGGTTTTTTATGGGGCGGCGCAGTAGCCGCAAATCAGTGTGAAGGTGCATGGAATGTGGCCGGGAAAGGAGTATCGGTGCCGGACGTGATCACGAACGGCTCCCACACCGCACCCCGTCGGATCGAACCGTCGCTTGACGGGGCGTATCTCTATCCTTCCCATGAGGCCATTGATTTTTATCATCATTATGAGGAGGATATCGCTCTTTTTGCCGAAATGGGTTTTAAACTGTTCCGCACCAGTATCAACTGGACCCGTATCTTTCCCACCGGGGAGGAAGCGGAGTCGCTGGAAGAAGGACTTGCATTTTATGACAGGGTGTTTGACTGCTGTAAGGCTCATGGAATCGAGCCGCTGGTCACCATCAGCCATTATGAGCTGCCCTATGCGCTGGCGGAAAAATATAACGGATGGACGGACAGACGCCTGATCCCGCTGTATGAGAAGTTCTGCAGGGTACTGTTTGAGCGCTATCAGGATAAAGTGACCTGGTGGCTCACTTTTAACGAGATCAATACCTCCACTCTATATACAGGCTCCATGCTCTCGGCCAACAATATCAAAGGCTTTTCAGGTTCTCTGGCAGATTTGACAGACCGGCCGCAGGAGCGCTTTCAGGCGCTGCATCATCAGTTTGTGGCAAGTGCGCGGGTGGTAAAATACGCCCGTGAGCACTATCCCCGGTTCCGGATGGGATGTATGATCGGCTTTCTGCCGGATTATCCCTACACCTGCAATCCGGATGATGTACTGGAAACGCAGAAGCATATGCGGATGGTAAACTGGTTCAGCAGCGATGTCCAGGTCCGGGGAGCATACCCGGGCTATGCGAAGCGGATGTTCAGGGAAAATCAGATTACGCTTAAGACAGAGCCAGGGGATTTTGAAGATCTGAAAGCAGGCACGGTTGATTTCTATACGTTCAGTTATTATATGTCCTTTTGCGTCAGTACAGACCCGGGTGTGAAGATCACAGAAGGCAATCTTCTGAAGGGTGCGAGAAATCCCTATCTGGAAGTGTCTGACTGGGGATGGCAGATTGACCCCAAAGGCCTTCGTTACAGCCTGAACGAAATATATGACCGTTACGGAATTCCCATCATGGTCGTGGAAAACGGCCTGGGCGCCTACGATGCGAAGGCAGAGGACGGGAAGATTCACGATGACTATCGGATCGACTATCTGCGTCAGCATATCGAACAGATGGGAGAGGCCATTGATGATGGGGTGGACTTGATCGGCTATACTCCATGGGGATGTATTGATCTGGTGTCCGCATCCACGGGGGAGATGGCAAAGAGATACGGTTTTATCTATGTGAATAAATTTGACGATGGAACCGGAGACCTCAGCCGGGAGAAAAAGGATTCCTTCTACTGGTATCAGAAAGTGATCGCGACCAACGGAGAGGATCTGGAAGACTTGTAAAATCAAAATAAAAAAGAATTGGCCGGACTTCATCGGGAGTCCGGCTATTTGTCGTCTTATAAAGGAAATTCAATGTGTAGGAAATGATAGTAAACTGTTGAGTTAAGAACATCAATGATCAAGGAGGCAGAGGCATGATGCAATATACATGGAAGGACATTGAGCAGAATGCGGATTGAACAGGGCGGACGTCTACATTACCAATATCTTAAAGCGCCATCCGCCCGGCAGCACGGCGCCTGGACCTGCCGGAAAAACTGTGCTTTGACGGCTGCCTACCACCCTTTAGCAATCCTCAGGGACCCTTCCAAATATGAGATTGTGAAGAAAGATTTTCAGGAGATTGTGAGAAAGCGGGCAGAGCTTGGGGGTGGGTAATGTCATATTCTGCCGTGAGGTTTGTGTTAAAATATTGATACAGAAAATGTATAATGAACTGGGGACTAAAATAACAATATTTAAATAACGAGGTAGTAGATGGAAGTGATCAGACTTTTTTGTAGCAGTATGGATGTAAAACCAAGAGTTTTGCTGAACCATATACTACGCTATATGGGTTTTTATACGGAGGAGATCACGGAGACGACCATCCTGATTTGTAAGGACGGATGGGAGATTGTCAGTCCAAAGCTGCATCATATTATCTATGATGTCGGACGGACAGACCGTGCGCTTATGACCGCGCTGGTTTCACTTCTGGCTCAGATACTGGACAGGCAGAATCTGCCGGAGGGTCTGCTGTGCAGAAGTGCGGAGGATTACCGGAGCGCGCTGGACATCCAGCGGTGGGCGATAGAGTATAAGAAAGATTATTTTGCCGCATGGTACCAGATCGCTTTGTGTCTGGAGGCACAGAGACAGTACAAAGACGCGGTGCTCGCGCTGGAGGAAGTCTGCAAGATTCTCAATCCCAAGCTGGCGCTGGGCATCGATGTGGAGGAATGGTATGAATCCAAATCAGGATATGTATTGATTCCCCAGATCGATTACCTGGACAATCTGGTATGGCTTTATTCAAAGATCCGAAAATATCGGCTGACGGGTCTGGAAGACACTCTGCGCTATATAGAAAAAAGATATGACGAATACTTTCGGATGATCTATCTGAATCATATGAGTGAAGGGCATCTCAGCGTGGTATCCCGCAATGCCATTGAGTATTACAATAAAAAAGACATTCAGCATAATTACGGTAATAAACAGTGTGTTTTTTCGAGCTTCTCTTCGGTGCACAAGTTGTATGGAAATCCGGAATCCGTGCGGTCCAGACATACGGTTCCTCTCCGCACATCGTAATGAACAGAGGTGCCGTACACTTCGTTTTCCGCAAGATGGATTGTAAAGCTTTTCAGAGAAGCTTCCTTTATATAAGCAGAATCCATTCGGATCATTTAGCCAGCCGACGGCAGGGGTGACATGGAACAAAGGGCACTCTTGCGGAGAAATTTGCACGCGTGCCAGCTCTTCGTAATCCCGTGCTGTGCCATGATCTTTTCAAATACATCATGGCGCACATTGGCCGGTGTAGATATTTCTGAACCATTTTGGAACCGACAAACTGCAGGACATTGCGGCAGCCGGAGTGGATCAGCTCTTCTGCTGCCATCCGGCCGCAGACCAGTCGCCGCAGGGAGACACGGCCTTCTTGGTGCTGTCCGATACCGGATAGTAGGTGACGCCCCAGTCAAAGGACGCGCTTCCTTCCAGGATGGCCACATCCCAGGAGCCGCCCAGCATGGTCGCGCATGCGCCGTCTTCGCTGACGAAATCTTTTCCGTTGGAGATGAACATGGGCTCCAGCGCGTAGGGAAGTCCCTCGCCGTGGTCCATGATGATATGAGTTCCCGCATAGCTGTCGGTGGTACATTTCTCTGTGATTTCCTCCAGCTCGGACCAGGTGAGCGGATTGTCGACGGTGCGGGACTCGATATCTGCCACGTCCACTCCGCACTCGGTCAGAGATACTGTATGAAAATATTACAGAAAGTACCTCTGGTGCGCGTTTCAGTGGCAGGTAAACTTCCGCTTTCTGATCCTGGTAGTGATCCTGTCGGCAGCTTATTTTTATCTGGCCCTGGTCACGCATGCATTTCCTGTTCTTGTGTACTTTGATACCGGAGTCCGGGAGAGTGTGATACCTGATCGGAGGTTTTGCGGTGATCTCCCTCTTGTGCTCGATACATCTGGCCAGCCTGTTTAAAAGAGAGGGTTCTCCCGAACGGACGTCCGTCTGAGAAAGGATGTCCGCCCGCGCCGGGCCTTTAAATTCCCGGAAGTATTTCTCCCCAATATTGACATGTTTTCTCAGGATTGTTAGAATAGGAGTATAATCCTGTCTTTGACAGTTAGTAGATTAAAAAATCGCTGTATCCCTTGTA
>CAJUPT010000119.1 GCA_910588405.1 uncultured Lachnospiraceae bacterium
CCTGCGGCCTCCTGGTCCCAAACCAGGCGCTCTAGCCAAACTGAGCCACACCCCGGTATCACCAGGTTCCCATCGCCTTTTCGGTGACGCAAGACACATTATATATTAGAGAAAGAAAAATGTCAACTATATTTTTCAATTTTCTTTATTTTTTTATACGGTATGACGTCAAGCCCGCTATCGCCGTCATAAATCCCGTAAAACACATCCCCGGTACAGGCTTCGGCCCGTGCTTTCAGTCAAATACCCCGCAGTAAGCTACGGAGCGGAGCAGCAAGCTTGATGCGCAGCAGAGCTGCTGGGTATTTGACCCTCGCGGCAGCCGCCAAATATCCGTGCAAACACAAGGCGAGCCCTTTGGAGCGAAAGGCTGGCACGGGCCACGTCTACTTGGTCTACTTGGCTCGCTGCTCGCGTGAGTAAAGCTTTCGTCAGGTTCCGCCGGCGGACATATGCCGGCGGGCACACGCAGCCGGCGCGCAATCCTGTCGAAAGGGTTACTGCATATGTTTCTCTATTCTTTACCCATTTTTCTTTCCTGTTCTACTTCCTCCACAATTTCCAGGCAGCGGACGGCAAAAGGAGCGTTTTCCGCCATCCATTCTCTTCCGTTTTCATCGTCAAGCTCCCTCATTTTCGCAACCCACGTATCAAAAAACTGCTGACCGTTCTCCGCTTCCACTCCCATAATCTCATTGCCGCTCATCTGCCGTATAATGTCGGCCATAACCTGGCCTTTCAGTCCGATCTGATTGCCCTCAACGAACTGATGAAACATATACCGCAGCGCGTAATCGCCGTAATACGCCAGCTCCCGCTCCCGCGCTTGAAGCAAATAGGCCTCCTCATAATCTTCGGGAGAAGAGGAAAAGTCCGGCGCAGACATAATCTCCTCAAACAGCCCCTCGATCACGGGATCGGGATCTATCCCGGCATATTCGATGGCCTGCCTGTAACAGTCCTGCGTCTGAGACAAGATATATTTCTGGGTGTCCAGCGCATCCGACACCGCGGTTCCCGGAAACTTTTTACGAACATTGGAAACATAGTAGCTTCCATCCCCGGGCGTCCAATACTCTTTCAGCGAATATCGTGCCAGACCGGCGCTGTCTGTCCCGTCGGAATCCTGTGCGAGAGGATGGACCCGCCCATCTCTTCCGAAACGCCCGATATCATCCGGAGCCAAACTGAACCTCCCCTTGCCATCCTTCGCAAAAGTTAGCGCCACAGGCATATGGCTTCCGGCATGCTCCTGAATTCCGTTCTCGCTGATCTCATACTCCTGATACAGCGCCATGGCATACACAGTGATGGTATCCGCCATCCCTCCCCTCGGCGACTTCTGCATCTCCGTCACAAGAATCACATGACTTTCCTCACAGACATACTCCCATGAATCATCCGTCATGTTTTCCTCCAAAATCGCTTTCCTGACAGCGGATTCCAGCAGCAGACCGCCATAAGCCCGAATAAAATCTTCCACATCCTCGTCCCGAATTTCGATGCGGTCCGTCTCCTCACTGGCCGCTGCCGTCACTGGCGCCTGCAAATACATATACATCGGCTCCGCTCCGGAACTGCCGCCGCCGATCCAAAGTGTAAAAGGAGAATCCGTCTCATAAACCCGGATATAAAGTCCGGAGCCTGTCTCCGTATAAGAAAATTCGTCAAAATCCGACCATGTCAGAGAATCTCCTTTTTCTGACATAGAAATAATTTCCTCCAGTGTCAGAAGCTTTTCCGCCCGGTTTTCATCCTGCGATACGCTGCTTTTCCCATCAGACAGCACCTTATTTTCCTCTGACAGCGTTCCGTTATTCTCTGGTAATGCTCCATGATTCTCCGACGACTCTCCACTCCCGCCCGGCTGACCGGCCGCCGTTTCTGACGCTTTTGCCGAATTTCCTCCCTGAGCGAAACCGCCGTCCCGCACCGAATCAGCGTCAGAGGGAAGAATCATATCCTCCCCTGCGGTATTCCCCTGCGCCTGCTCATCTCTTTCCGCCGGTACCTCTTCATCGCTGAAAATCCCTCGAATCACCACCAGATACTCCGCGCCTTCCAGCCGTTTGGGGTCTTGCTCCAACGCCTCGCAGGAAAAGCTTTGCGCGCCCCTTCCCAGATCAAAAGTCATGGCCGCCAGTATCCGGTTTTCGCCGGGAGCAACATGCATATATTTCCCTTCCTCAAAAGAAGTAAAGGAAAAGCCTAATCCCCGGCCAGACGTCCCATCCGAAGGATCTTCCGGCAGAATAAAACGGGTAAGCAGATCGCCGCTATCGTTTGCCGACGGGCCGATCTGAATATCGAGCCCCGTCCATCCGCCGTCCGTCTCATCCTCTACAATGGAGCAGAGCAATGACAGCTCCTTCGTATCCTGGTTGATTCCGATAAATGCGCTCTGTGTACATTCCCCATTATGCCACTGCTCGGCGTAAAGCTTTCCGCTTTTCACCTCTCTGTCCAGATTCACATCAAACCAGCCGCCATACATCTCCGCTCCCGCATCTGCCCGAAACCGCAGGGTGTCGTGATGCCCCCTCGGATTGGTCAGAAAACAAACCGCCACAGCCACACAGACCACGACAGCAGCCACAATTGCCCAAAAACCTGGTTTTTTATAATTCAGCACGGTTTTCACCCGCTCCTTCACCCCCGTCTCGCCGAAAGCCAGAGGACAGACCGCAACCATTCTGCGGGAAACACTGCAGGACAGCAATGCCCTGGAATAATCCTTCTTTTCCTCCAAACTGTATTCCCGCACCGCCTTTTCATCACAGGCCAGCTCGATATCCCGGCAAAAGAGAATATAAGCCAGCCAAATCACGGGGTTGAACCAGTAGACAGCCAACAGGACAAAGCCCAACGGTTTCCACCAGTGATCATGTCGTCTGAGATGGGTTTTCTCATGGGCCAGCACATGAGACAGCCCCGTTTCCTCCCCTTCCTTCATATAAGAAGGCAGATAAATCCTGGGATTGACAATCCCCAGAATAAACGGCGTTTCCACCTCGTCGCAAATCCAAACGCCGGGAGCGGTCGGTACGGCCGCTCGCACCTTCCTGCGCAATCGTAAATAGCTGACCAAGGCATAGACAAGCATGATCTCCGTCCCCGCAAGCCACACCAAGGCAGCAATAAAGGTCCATATCTGCAATGGGTTCGCACTGACAGCCGGGTTCGGCGTAAAGGACTCCTGAAGAATCGGATTCACCGCACTGTTAATCGCCGGCACGCCGCTATTGATAGACGGCGTCGGAGAATAAACGATCTTTGGGCTGATCGTCTCCCCGCTGGGAATCAAACTCCACACGCTCTCAAGGGAAACAGGGCAGATCAGCCTAATCGCCACCATCAGCCACAGAATACAATGAACCCATCTGGGCGCTCTTTTCAGAAATAACCTGAGCGCTGCCACTGCCAGAATCAGCCAGCCTGCGGCGATACTCATATTTAATATTTTGAGAAATACACCCTCCATACATCTTTCCTTTCTATATTTAGTTCCGCTACAAGCCCCTCTGTTCCGGAAGGATTTCCGGCCGCAAGCGTCCATAAATCCTTTCGGGGCCTTCTGCTACTCACCGGCGCTATCAATCATCTGTCTGATTTCTGCGATCTCTTCTGCTGTCAGCGCCTTCCGCTTTGTAAATGCGGCGATAAAGGCAGGCAGGGAGCCGTCGAAAGCTTCTTCCACGATCGCCTCCCCCTGGGCAGCATAAAACTCCTGACGGGAAATCAAGGCGCTGACGCTGCCGTTCTGATTCTGAAAAATCCCTTTATCACATAGTTTGCGCAAAACATTATAGGTAGTGGTTCGCTTCCAGGTCAGCTTCTCCTCACACAGCTTCGCCAGCTCCCCGGAAGCAATAGGCTCATGGCTCCATATAATATCTGCAAAACGAGATTCCACAACACCAAGCTTCATCTCCGGTTCCTTTTCCGCCTTTATTTCTTTTTCTGTTTTTCTTCCCTCTAACTTTAATTTTCTCATCCGGCTCCCCCCCTTTATTTTTGCTTCTCAACTTATCTAATCCAATCTTTTCACTTTTGTCTATTTATAATAGACAATTTTAGTCTACTATAAATAGACACATTTGTCAAGAACGAATCTCTGATTACCGCCTCCAACGATCCGGTCCGATTTGAGGATGTAAATGAAGACGGATTCCTCGGCCTTTCCATAGACCAGTACTGTCCTGTAAATGGATTTTACAATACGAAGATCGATCCCTATTATTGGCTCCGGAATCCGGTCAAAATATGCTTTGAACCGCTGACTGACAGCGATCTTAGCCGGCAAAGCAGAGAAGACCGGGAACGCCTCGGCTCTGACCCGAATCAGCTTCCGGTGGGTCTCTGGCTAACTCTGCCACCTGCAAACTGACCACTGTCATGAGAATCCGGTTTTTGCGGACCGGATTATCTGATTTTAGGAAACGCTTTCAGGAAAACCTTTTCAAAAACGCTTTCAGACCCAAAATTACTCTGTTAAAATCCGCTCAAATCTGGTATAATCCGGTCTTTAACACTTTATAAAATCAAAAAGCGCTGTATAGCCTTTATTTTCAGG
>CAJUPT010000120.1 GCA_910588405.1 uncultured Lachnospiraceae bacterium
CAGTGCAGAAACCACATACTTCATGTCCCGCCGCTTCATCACGAACGCCTTGTATATTGAACGGTAATTGCTATAACATTTGTGGAATAACAACTTTCATACACTAAAATATCCTATTTTGGAACATTGCTTTTTGTCTTGCCTTTGGAATACTTCCTGATTCTGGCTTTTTCCGCCGCCTCTTTTGCCATAAGATATTCTTCATACTCCTTATAAATATGTATCTTACTTTCTTCCGTCAGCATAGCGCTAAACATGCCATAAGATAAATCCTGTTTCTTCGCCTCCCATGCTATTGCAACAATTTTCTGGTTATCTTTTAACATTTTTTACTCCAGACTGTAAATTACTGATAGTATTTAAAAATCAGAAATACCTGTCTAAAAATACTTTTATGTACGAACTGTCAATTCTTTTTGTAAGTTCCTGATATTCCTTCTAATCTTTCTGCATATCCCATAATTTTCCTTTTCACTAGAAGTCAGCCGCTGCAGTTTAGCTTCCAATAATTTGATTTTTGCTATTGTGTTCATATAAATTACCATCCTTTCTTTTATAAGTTACCTTGTTTTCTGCACCTATTGTAATGTTAGGCAAATTGCAACAATTCCCCCTTATCAATACCACCTGACCATTGGCCAGCCATTGTTGACACCTTTCGTAACCAGTATCTGGTGCAGATCAATGATACCATTGTGAAAAGTAGCCGCACATGCGGACAAATAGAGATCCCACATGCGGACAAATCTTTCATCAAACATTTTCCTCACCTGCTCCAGAGACTCTCTGTAATTTTTCTCCCAGCAAAGGAGCGTTTTATTGTAGTGAAGCCGCAAATTCTCCACATCCATCACATGGAAATCATCCTCAGCCATAGCATGTATCATTTCCCTAAGACTGGGTACAACCCCTCCTGGAAAAATATATTTCTTGATCCATGCGTCTCCCGGATGCTCTTTTAAGGCACTGATAAAATGCAGCAGGAAAGCGCCGCCGTCTTTCATAACCTGTGATACACTGTCGATAAAAAGCTGGTAATTCTCCCGGCCTACATGTTCCACCATTCCAACGCTCACAACTCTGTCGTACTGTTTTCCCTTTTTGGGAAGATCACGGTAATCCATCAATTCAACCGTTAAATCATCTTCCAGTCCTTCTTCTAAAATACGTTTTTGGAATTCTTTATACTGCTCCTGGCTCAGCGTTATCCCTGTTCCCTTCACCTTATATTTTTTTACGGCCTCTATGAGAAGATACCCCCATCCGCAGCCTATATCCAGAAGACTCATGCCTTCTTTTAAATTCAATTTTTGAAGAATATAATCTGCCTTGTTTACCTGCGCCTGGTAAAGGGTATCTTCCGGATTTTTAAAGTATGCGCAGGAATAGCTGAGTGTTTCATCCAGCCACAGCTTATAAAAATCATTGCCGATATCATAGTGGCTGGTCACCTCTTTTTCCTGGTTCTTTTTGGAAAGAGAAGTATGGATCAGCTTCTTCAGTGCGGTCTCATCTGTAGAAAACTTCCCCATCTGGCCCAGGAAAGCATCCAGCGCCTCGTAGAGATTCCCCTCAATTTCAATTTTCCCATCCATGTACGCTTCTCCCAAAGCAATGGATGTGCTGTTTAAAAGTTCGGAAACCGGGATCACTTCTTTAAAATCCACTACAAACCTGGGAACCCCGGCTCCAATCGGATATTCCCTCCCTTTAAACCGAAGTAAAAAAGGATTTTTATCAAATTTGCCCATAAATTGAACCATTGAAGCTTCTTCTAACTTTTCATTAATTTTTGATAACATAATCTTTCCTTTCTGAATTTTCGATCATTCCTGCTCCAGCTTGCCGATATAAAATGCATCCCTTTCTTTACCAACAGCCTTTCCAAGCCGTCCATAAGGAAAAGGTCTGTATTTTTCCGGATTCCACACAAAAAAATAACGCCAGACCAGCCATCACGATCATATCCTCCAATCAGGCACACATTTTGAAACTCTGCCCTTTCAGCCCGAATCCATGATTGTTGTCATCATCAAAGGGATAATAACCCCATGATGACTTCCAGAATAACAAATACCGGCGTGAGAAGGCATCCTTTTTATATTCTCCAATCTGTTTCAAAAGTGTTTTAAACATAAATGTCTTATTTTTTAACAATCTATGAAGTCTATTTCTTTATTGCGAAACCGGATGCATACCCTTACAGGCATCTTCAACCATGGAAACACATTTCTCAATGCCGAATACGCCACTGTCCAGACATAAATGGTAATTAATAGAATCCCCCCATTTTCTGTCCGTATAGTACCGGTAATGCTCCGCACGCAGTTTATCCCTCCTGCGAATCATATCTTCCATATTTTCCTCTGAAAACTGCCCTCTTTCCATACAGTGTTTCTTTTTAAATGCCATATCTGCATGGATAAAGACATTCAATACATCCTTTCTGTCCCGCAGGATATAATCAGCACATCTGCCTACTATGACGCCGGGGCCTTTTTCCGCAATCTCTTTCACAACCTTTACCTGCGTAAAATAAAGCTGATCCTGCAGCGGCTGATAGTCCGCATAGCTTCCCCTTCCCGCATACGCAACATGACGGGCGATATTAAAAAGCAGGCTGCGATTCATATGCTCCTCTTGTTCCTCGATAAATTTCTGGTGGAATCCGCTTTCTTTTGCGGCTATTTCGATAATCTCCTTATCGTAAAACGGCACATCCAGTCTCTTGGCCAGCTCGCTTCCGATGCTGTGTCCGCCGCTCCCGCACTGCCTGCTGATCGTAATGATTTTTCCCTGCATAATATCTGCCTCCTCAAATTTTTTTCCAGTATATTTTCAACATGACCAGGGTTGTGATAAACGCCAGCACGTCTGCCAGCGGCCCTGCCCACAATGCCCCTTCCACCCCTAATGCCAACGGCAGTAATAAGGTTGCCGGGAGCAGGTAAACGATCTGCCTGGACAAAGACAGGACGGTTGCCTGTCCAGGCCTTCCAATCGCCTGGAAGAAAATGCCGGTTGCCATCTGCAGCCCGTTGATGGGGCACGCCAGAAGGAAGATACGGAAACATTTCACCGCAAACTCATTGTACAGTTCTGACTCGGAACCAAACAGCCGGACAATGCTCATAGGCGCGAACTGGAATACCAGAAATGCCAGAATTAACATGATCGTTGATGCAGTCAGTATCACGCGGTATGTCTGCTTTACCCTGTCCTTCTGCCCGCTGCCGTAATTGTAGCCCCAGATAGGCTGTGCTCCCGTTGCCAGTCCAAGCAGGACCGCAGAGACGATCTGGTTCACCTTCATTGTGATGCCTATGGTGGTCAGCGGGATTTCCGCGCCGTATTTCGACTGTGCGCCATAGGATACCAGTATGTTATTGGTAACTGCCATAACCAGCACAATGGCGATCTGTGTGATGAAACTGGAGATACCAAGACTGCTGACTTTTGCTATGACCTTCCTTGAAATACGGAAACATGCCTTATCCAGCCTGATGCTCTTAAATTTCCGGATATAGGCCAGATACAGGAAAGCATTCAATATCTGTCCTGCGATGGTCGCCCATGCAGCTCCCTTTACTCCCCAGTTGAAAACAAAAATGAAGATGGGGTCAAGAATGATATTCGTGATACAGCCCACTAGAAGCCCTGCCATGCTGTATTTCGGGCTGCCGTCCGCACGAATCATGCCCGCCATGCCGGAATCGATGGAAGCAAACAGGATTCCATAAGAAATGATCCGTCCATAATCCATCGCAAAGGGAAGGATATCTTCCGTGGCGCCAAACAGCCTGCATAAAGGTTCCAAAGTTAAGTTAAACAGGACGCAGAGAACAATTCCAACGATTGCCATGACAGATATGGAACATCCTATGCCATTGGCTGCTGACTTTTCATCCCCCTCGCCCAGCTTCAGGCTTAAATATGCCGCGGCTCCGTCACCGATCAGCAGGCTTAACGCGATTGCGATCACAGTCATGGGCATGACAACATTGGTGGCGCCGTTACCAAGATACCCTACCCCCTGACCGATAAAAATCTGGTCAACAATGTTATAAAGCGCGTTGACCACCATGGAAATAATGCTTAACGAGCTGGGGACAAAGCTCCTGCACCGCACCACCCGGATGGTTACCCTTACCCCTGCCGGGATCAGCTTTCTGGAAGACGCAAAAAATGTTATGGGAAGGCTGGATGTGGCCCGGAAAAAAATACAGCGCCACCAGCATACGAATATACAGGTTTTAACCATCGGCTGCCAGAACGAAGCCAATCTGGACCTGCTCTGCAAAATACTGAAAAACTGCCGGGAACAGATGCCGCAGCTTTATCCGGCTTTG
>CAJUPT010000121.1 GCA_910588405.1 uncultured Lachnospiraceae bacterium
AATTTTAAAGGGCAAGGGAGAAGGGCTTATTTCCGAGGTTACTCCTATTTACCCTGGCATCGGCATTCCTTTGGGGCTGCTGCTGGGGGTGCTGTCGGCGAAAGGCGTTCTGACTGCCGCCGCAGGCCTGCTGAACCCTGAACTGTTTATGGTAAAGAGTATCGCTGAGCTGAATTCCACGATCCGCGCCGCCGGGACGGTGAATCTGTCGATGCTGCTGGCGAGCGTTGCCGTTACGCTGTTGTTTGCGCTGCTGGCGGCATTTCCCGCCGCTCGGTATGCTTCTTCCGTTTCGCCCACGGTGGCCATGTCGGGGCAGACGGGCAAAATCAAACGCCGGAGCAGAATGAAAAAACGAATCCGGAATTTTGAAGCCTATTATGCAAGGCTGAACCTGAAGCGGGGGCGGGGCAGGACGGCCATAACCGTTTTATCGCTGGTTATGAGCATCTCTGTTTTTGTGGCGCTGCAAAGCTTTACCGGCCTTCTGGATGCCAGCCAGACGGTACAGGGGATGTATGCCGGCGATTATGCCGTGACCAATGAAACCGTCGGCATTCCCGCTGAGGCTGTCAGAGAATTGGAGGAAAATGAGGCCGTGGAAAAGCTTTCCGCCGTCCGGCTCTCCGTATTCAGCCCGGGGACGGAAGGGGCGCCGGAAGTGCCTTTTGAAACCGACCTGACCGTTACATCCCATGAGACATACCAGCTCGCGAGTCCGGATAACGAGACGCTGCTGTCCTATGCAGCCGGCCTGTCAGAGCAGGATCGGCAGGCGCTGCTGAACGGAACGGGATGCCTGGTTAAAAATCCCATTGCCTTTTCTTATGGAGATACGGAAATAGAACACACGAATCTTTCTGTCGGCGATACAATCAGGCTGGGAGACCGGACGGTGCGTATCGTCGGGCTGGCGGACAATCCGGTTACCATTAACAACGACGGATTTATCAACGGCGTTCAGGTGATTGTGAACGGGGAAATTTATTGCTCGTTAATGAATGACGACAGCTATTCGGAGGTTTATCCCACATTGAGAGAAGGGACGGATGGGAAAAGCTTTGAGAACTGGCTGGACGGCTGGTGTGAGAAGGCGGCGGGAACCCACTGGCTTTCCTACCGGCAGGCCGGCGAGGAAATGGCGGAGAGCTTTCAGCAGATGAAAATACTGTGCTGGATTCTGATTGTTTTTATCGGGGCGATTGGGATTTTAAATATTATTAATACGGTGTACAGCAATATCCATACCCGTGTCCGGGAAATCGGGATGCAGCGGGCGATTGGGATGAGCGCAGGGAGCCTGTATCGGACATTTTTGTGGGAGGGAGCGTATTATGGCATTGCGGCGACCGTGATTGGCAGCGTGGCCGGGTATATCTGTACCATTTTCATTAACGCTGCGGCGACGGATTCTGTCCGGCTGGTTTCTGTTCCTGTTGTCACGATTGCGGAGGCCGCCGTATTTTCCATTGGAGCCTGTTTAATCGCAACCTGTATTCCGCTTAAGCGGATCGCGGGGATGAGTATTGTGGAGGCGGTGGAGACAGGGGAGTGACGTTTTCATACGTACAAGTAAAGATTACAAATAGCAACGTTACATCAAGCGTTCGGAAAATATTGGCTTTCGGGCGCTTTTTGTATGTGTGTTTTGGAGAAGATAAGTTTTAGAACAATAAAAACATTGACATAATAGACTGATCAGTCTATTATATAAGAAAAAGGAACAAAAAAATGACAAAAGGAGAATTATCAAAAAAGAAGATTATAGAAGCGGCCGGCGATTTGTTCTGGAAAAACGGCTATACAAAAACCGGGATCAATGAGATTCTGAAAGCCACCGGACTGCCGAAAGGTTCGTTCTATTTCTATTTCAAAAAAAAGTCGGAGGTAGCCGAAGCCGTATTGCAGTATTATGGCAGCAGGATCACCGAACTGCTGCGGGCTGCCGCGGCGGATTCGGATTCCTGGGGATCGTTCTGCGATTCGTTTTTGCGGGCTTTTCAGGAGGAGCTGGCGGATAAACGGTATTACGGATGTCCGCTGGCCGTTGTGGGGACGGAGATTGCTTTTCAGGAGAAGGAACTGGCGAAGCATTATAATCTGGCGATGGGTGAGATACAAAAAATTTTTGAGCAGGTACTGCGCAAAGATGGCATAGCGAAAAGAGCGGGAGAAGTGGAACTGGAGGAACTGGCGGCTCTCTGTCTTGCCGTATATGAGGGGAATCTGGTATTATACCGCCTTTCCAAAGACCAGAGCCTGCTGCTGCGGATGAACAGGCAGTTGAAGGCGGTCGTGGGAAGCGGGATATGAGCGCGGCGGAACAATTAAATGAATTGTCAAATAACACTATGGAGGTACGGGATGAACATTTCAATTATTTATGTAAGCCAGACAGGAAATACGGAGGAAGCGGCAGAGTACATACGGGACGGCATTCTGGCCAAATATCCCTTTGTTCAGGTAATGGCAATGGATATCCGGGAAAATGAAGTGGATATGGAATTTCTGGAACAGAGCGACGCCGTTATTTTCGGCACGCCGGTATATTTCACCAGCTTAAGCTGGGAACTGAAACGGTGGTTTGACAACAGCTCCCGGATTAATCTTAAGGGAAAGCTGGGGGCGGCTTTTGTAACCGCAAAATCTCCGACGGGAGGAGTCGACACGGCGATTATGGAAATGGTGAGATATATGCTGCTGAAAGGTATGCTTGTCTTTTCGGGAGCTGGCGCGCAGACCGCGCACCGTTTCCAGATCGGCGCTGCCGGAACGGGGAACGATATGGAACCATATGCGGAGCAGTTTGAAGAAATGGGCGCGTGTGTTGCGCAGACGGCCTTGAAGCTGTTCAGGCAGTAAGCCGGAGCGCGCCGGAAGCCGGGGAGGGATTCGCCGATGAAAGCATCGAATTATGATCTGATGCGGGATCAGATGGAAACGGAATTTTTAAACTATGACCAGGAAAAAATGATCCGGAAATACGGATTAGCCCATGATGATAAATATCTGTACCTTACCTTTGTCGGACGGAAATGCAGAATCGGCAGGAACAGCGGCAGGGTGGAATGGACGGAAGATGATTTCTGCCATGCCGTACACGCCGATTACAATATATCCATGACGATTTTCGACGTGCTGTGCTACGCGAAGGATGACTGCTGCCTGTCAGGCAGGTTTATGCCGGTGAACCAGTTAAAGGGAACCGTACAGTCCGCTTCGCCAGGTAAGGACATGTTCGGCGGGACGGCGAAAAAATTTGACGGTCATACCGGGCGGCTTGCCAGAGCCTGCGAGCTTTTGGGCGGGCAGAAGGAAAGGGTGGGGGATGTTTCCTACCGGATACCGCTTTTCAGGTGGTATCCGGCAAAATGCGCCGATGCCCGAAGGAATCTTCGAGACGGCGTATCCTGTCAGACTGACTCCCTGCCGGTGATTTTACAGTTCTGGGAGTCCGACGAGGAATTCCCCCCGGTTTTGAAGCTGATGTGGGATGAAAATATTTTGTCCTACATGCATTTTGAGACGACCTTTTTTGCGGCGGGGCATTTGCTGGAACGGCTGAATGGGTTGATGGGTGAGGCGCTTTTGGCCGAGCATTACAGATGTTTATGATTCCGCGCCGAAAGGGTACGGTCCGTGGTGTAGGTGCATAAATCCTCCCTGCTATTAAATTTGAATCCCAGTCATTTTAATGTAGGATTGGGTATCAGTTTAAGTGCGGTTATAGTCTATTTTTGTCTCCCCATTCGCACATTTCATCAAGAATTGGTATTAAAGATTTTCCACGCTCCGTAAGGCTGTATTCTACCTTTGGGGGAATCTGGGGATATTCTTTTCTGTGTACTA
>CAJUPT010000122.1 GCA_910588405.1 uncultured Lachnospiraceae bacterium
ATTATTTGCCTGAGTCATTTGTAACCTGAAGCTTTCGCGAATCGGCCTGTTATCCTTAAATCCTTATTTTTTACCGGGAAAAACAGCCCGTACTGTTAAATTTTTCCAAAATGTTGTTCTTACATGATTGCAGCAGAGCAGAAAGCCCGTTCCACCTACGACAATATCCTCCGCCTGATCAAAGACCCGGAAATCTGTGATCCGATCCGGTTCCTGCGGCAGCGCGAGGTGGTGCATTTCCAGCGGTTCGGCGAAAGCCTGCGGATCGTCCAGGATCACCTGGATTCCAAAAACTTCTACGCCTTCAACCCGGAATTTGACACACCGGCCAACTGCGGATGCCAGGCGAAGACAACGAGGTAACATGATAAATCCCGCCGGAAGCGGAATATAGACTTCAAATCGGAAATCACGAAATAAGCTGGTTATAAACAGTTTAACAACGTATTAATAAAGCCCTGGCAAAAAAGTTTTTCCGGCCGGGGCTTTACCACATACATTTTCTATTTTTTTCGTACACCGTCCTGCAGCTTTTCCGTCAGCAGGCCAAACCGTATTTATGGATCGTCTCCATGCCTTCCTGTCTTAAAAATTCAATATATTCATGGGTTTCGATCTGCTCCATCGCCTTTTTGAGCACAGCGTCAAAAGCGCTGTTCTCTGCGTATTTCACCTCGATGACACAGCCGGTTTTCTCCCGCGGGACGATCAGCAGTCAGAGCAGCCGGTGTCGGACTCGGCGTTTGTTTTTACGATCCGGCTGCTCACCCTTAGTAATCTCCGTGGCCTCTTCCAGGATATCTCTGACACTCAAATAATTCTTCCAAATGAGCATTTTCCGGAACCATATATCCGCATGATTCACAGACCGCCTCACCGGTGGTATGGCCATCCTTGACAAACACCTCGATACAATCCCCGCAGCTAGGGCAGTCGATTTCTTTTATGGTTATCATATTCCTTGCGTTTTCACATCCTACGGCAACACTCATGTCATTTCCTCCTTTTTCATTGCTTCCTTTTTATCTACCAGCCCATACCATCCAATATTTCATACAAGGCCTTTTTGACCGGCGAATCTTCCGGCAGTTCCACAAGGGGTCTGCCGTCGCAGTCATACCGATAGACCATCTCATCCTGGGGAATTATGCCAAGCAGAGACAGCCCCTGCTTTTCTATCTCGTCCCGTGTGCCGTCGTCCAGGATTCCATCCGGCGCGCGGTTAATGATCACGCCTGTCTTTTCCGGCTTCAGATCCAGTTCTTTCATAAGCGCCGCAATCCTTCCGGCTGCCTGTACCCCTCTCCTGGAACAGTCGCTGACCAGGATCGCCGTTTTCATAGAAGGGATCAGCCCCCGGCTGATATGCTCCATGCCTGCCTCATTGTCTACCACCACATAAGGGTAATGGCTCTGCAGCTTCCGGATCTGGGTCTGAACCAGCCCATTGACAAAACAGTAGCACCCCTGTCCCTGCGTCCGCCCCATCACCATAAAGTCAAAATCATCCTCTTCCGTAAGCGCGTCTGCCAGCCGTGTCTCCAGCCAGTCCTGTTTCGTCACCCCCACAGGGATATGATACCGGTTATCCATATCCGCGCGCTCGATCTCCTCCCGCAGTTCCCCAAGGGTGACGCCTACTTCCACGCCAAGCACTTCATTCAGGTTGGAATTGGAATCCGCGTCCACCGCCAGCACCGGTTTTTTTCCTTTTTCACACAGATACTGAATGAGCAGCCCACATAAAGTAGTCTTACCCACTCCGCCTTTTCCCGCTACCGCAATTACATGTCCCATTTTTGTTTACCTCCTAATTGAGTTCCGCAGCTCCCCTACCGGAGCCTGCCCGGTCCGTCGCTGTTATTCTTGCAGTTTAATAAACAACCTGTTGATTATTTTTACATGATATATTATAATAAAGTATACCCCAAAAGACAATCATCAATAACGGAAAACTGTGCGGTTACTGAACAGAATGGAAAAATTGTTGATTATCAGGATTCGGGTGTCAAAAGGTCCATTTTCATTGCAGGCCAATTTTTTCAAGATTGTGCAACAATATCTTGAGGCAATGCGGCGCATCGTTGATAGATATTGTTGTGCAAGATTGGAGAAATTGACCTGCAAGAGAAATTCAGACCTTTTGACACCCGAATCTTATCAGACAGAAAACGAGGAATAGCCATGGATAAAAAGATAAAAAAAGAAGACCGGCGTGTCCGCTATACAAAACAGATTATTAAGGAATCTTTCTTGAACCTGCTGAAAAAGAACAGCTTTACAAAAATTACGGTTACGGAGCTTTGCCGGCTTGCGGAGATTAACCGCGGTACTTTCTACCTGCATTATTACGATATGGACGACGTACTGGACGACGTGTTAAATGACATGCTGTCCGATACCTCCGGTGTCGTGGACCATGTCTTTTCCGGAGAATGCCAGAATCCCAACTGCTCCTACCCCTTTTGCGATAAAATCCACAGCAACGACATGTTCCGCCCCCTGCTTCTGGATGATACGATCTCCGCGAAAATCATCGATAAGATGGCGGACCATAAGGAGAACTTTATCACCTGGCTGATGTCCCACAGCATCCTTACTTTTGAAGAGGCGGAAGCCGTCTTCTATTTCCAGATGAACGGCTGCCTGACCATCAACAGGCTTATGATCCGCAATCATTGCGATGACTGGAAAAAAATCCAGAAAACCATCGACGCTTTTATCAGGGCCGGCCTGGAGAGCTTTCTGATCCATGACCAGAGAACCGAAAATATGTAATCATTGTTTCAGTTCTTCCAATAAAATCATCCCCACCGTCACTGCGTCCTCCACCGACAGATAATGCTCTGCGCTGCTGTCAAGCAAAAGCTTGCCTGTGCCCGGAAATTCATCATCCCCGAACCAGAGATTCATCGTCACGGGATACCTGGGCAGAAACGCGAATACAGCCGTGAAGTCTGCCTTTGATTCCACGATTTTCGCCCCCAGCCCTTCACAGATTTCCTTGATTTTCTCCACCTTCCCGTCTCCGAAATACTCTCCCAGCGCTTTTTCCGTTTCCCGATCCGTCCCTCCGCCTCTGACCAGTCCCTGGGGCAGCTGCCCGAATGTGATCAGCTTTTTGGAAAGGGGCGTCCCTTCAGCCATCTCCAGATAATGCAGAATAACCAGCTCATGCCATTCCCCCAGTGCCCCTTCCACCTGGAATCCGGGATAATTTACCCGGATCTGCTTTCCCAGGCTGGCAAAAGAAAAGACCCTTTCTTTCTCATCAAATAATACCCCCGCCTTTTTGGCGATCTCCAGCGGGTCACAGGAGCGCAGCCGCTCCCATGCTGCTTTTTTCATCTCCTGAAACATACGGTTGTCCTGTGGTTGTGCCTGTGACATGCTTTAACCTCCCGATCCCATTGATTCCGATATCATCCCAGTTCCATAGTTTATATTATGTTATTTTATAAAATACATGTTTAAAATCATATCATATACCGTATAACAATGCAAGCACTTTTCGCGATCCCAATGCCGTTTTATTTCTCACCGTATTCCGCATTTACGGAAATATAATGGGTGTGAAGATTATTTCAGTCACTTTCAGATACCCCGTTCATTTTCTCTATAAATTCATCATAGGTTTTGCAGTCTTGCGCTAAATCTGAAAAATCAACAACCGTCAGATCCGAAAAGTCCGGCTCAAAAAGTTTTTCCCGAATTTCCTTTATCTTTTCTACATTGCCTTTCAAATAGGCAAAGGAAACTCAATAATACCTAAATGCTCATTTCCTGTTTTGTCCGTCACATCTGCGCCGACTAC
>CAJUPT010000123.1 GCA_910588405.1 uncultured Lachnospiraceae bacterium
CATAAGGGATTTCCAGATGACCAACCAGGTGACGGATCATGGATTGTTGGATTCTGTTGTTTGGCAAATTAAATGATGCTTTCAGCGTCACATTAAATGTAGCCATTTTGTGCTGAAACTACACAAATGCAACAGACTATATAAAGCCGAATGGTCACTTTATTTAAAGTTTCAAAATCCCCCACGCACATTAAATGCATGAAGGATTCTGGGTCAGCCAAGTTCGCAGTCATTGATTGCCTGCATGGCGATGTCGGCGGTAATGATTTCTGATTTGCTGCTGTCACCAATGAGCAGGCCGGCATTGCACAGCTTATTGATGATACGCGCTGTTCCGTCAGCGGCGTTCAGGATTGCTTCCACGGCAGCTTCATGGAAAACGGTCTGGTTACAGCCTGCGCCTTTTAACTTTTCGTGGATATAGGAGTGTCCTTCCTCTTTGGACAGCCCTTCCAGATTATAATTCATGACCAGCCGCTGGTAAAGCGGCTCATGGATTGCCAGCCGTAAGGTGGAATTCAGTTTGGGAAGCCCGGCAAGGAGAACGGCGGCCCTGTCCCTGGAATCCATTTCAAAGTTAAACAGGATTTTCAGGTCGTTGAGGATGGCATTGTTGATGTAGTTGGCTTCGTCAATGATAATGACAGGGGTCTTCCGCTTTTCAAGGGAAAGGCGGGCGATTTCTTCCTGAATGGTTCTGAAATTATCGGGTTTGCGGAAGGAAGGCTGTACGCCCAGCTCCTGCGCCAGATTTTGGTAGAAATCGTTTGCCGTCAGTGTGGAAAGGCTGGTATAGATTACCTTGTAAAGGGAAGGGTTCAGCCCGGCAGCCCATGTGCGGATGACGGTTGTCTTGCCGCGTCCGGCGCCGCCGGTCAGAAGGCCGAACCCCTTTGTTTTAGCCAGATAATCCAGCCGGAAGAGCGTCTCCCTGCGCTCATTCGTATCCACTAAGATTTCCCTGGAATTCTTTAAAAATGGATTGAATTCCAGACCGTACCTTGTAAAATATTCCATCATTCCTGTTCTCCTCTGCATAAATGTATTTTTTTGCGTTTCACAAACGCGTTTTCCGTTTTATTTAAAAGCCGTATGGGTGTGAGTGTTCTGTCTGCTTCCACAATAAAGATATCCTTTAAATCCGGGGAATAACGCAGGGTAATGCGTTGTTTTGCAAAGCGGCAGTCCACCGCATACTCCACCTGGTCAATTACGATAACGCTGTCAGCAGATACCCTGCGCTCGATTTCCAGAAGGAAATTTTTATCAAGCTCATCTTCGGGAAGACGATGGAAGCATTCAGGCTCAGAGAAAAAGCGTTCCTGCGGTGATTTTCCCTTCAGTGAGGAATGGGGAGCCCGGTTGTAGGAATCCACGTAGGCAAGCAGATTTCCGCGCAGCTCAGCTAAAGAATGGAAATCCCGGATATCAAGGGAAGCCATCCACTGGTCTTTCATGGTACAAAACCACCGTTCAATTTTAGCCTTCTGTGTAGGGGTATAAGGCTGGTCGTAATGCAGGACGGAGCCGATTCTTGCCGCAAGCAGTTCCATCTGCCTGTTACGGTAGGATTTGCCATTGTCAAAGTTGAATATCCGGGGGTACCCATACTTTGCAACAGCAGATTTGATAACGGACATCAGATTTACAAAGTTGTCATTGAAGAATACATCAATACCTACAATGAAGCGGCTGGCATCATCGATCAGGGCAGTAATGTATACCTTGTGTTTCTGCCCGTCGGCAGTTTTTAAGTAAGGCCCCACGCTGGAGTCGCCACACCAGACCTCATTGATATGAGGACGCTCATAGCGGCGCATATCCTGGTTGGTGGTTGTTTTCAGTTCCAGTGCAAGCTGGTTGACATAGCGGTTAACGGTGGACTCGGAAACTTCACCGGTAATCATGCTGCCATTGTCATGAAGCTGTCTGAAAATCGCAGATGCAGACATGCGCGGATCGTTCAGTTTAAGATATTTAATCTGTTCCTGTAAATCTGCATCCAGTTTTCTGGGTTTTCCCTCGTCCACGCGCCCCTGTGGGATGAGGGCATCAAAGCCGCCGTTTTTGTAATTACGGTACCAGCGTTCAATGGTGGCGGCTGAAAAATGTTTCACCGTGCCGTCGGGTGCAACGGCGCCCTTCTTTGCGGCATCACGATAAAAGGCATCCAGGGAACTGTATTCCTCTGAAAGCCCGTTTATGATGGGTGAGATAACAGAATACCGCATCAGGGCGATATCGTGCTGTTTTTCCTGTGTCATGTGAGGATCCTCCTTCGTTTTTCTATAAGTATAGGAAGAAACGGAAAGGAAGTCGTGTCAGGTTATGTGGTATTCAAAAAAAGAATATTTGGGGTGCAGTGAATCTACATAAACTGTCTGGCAAAAGCGGAAAAACAACCACGACACAGTTCAGCTTTATTGGAAAGGGTTATCTTTTCGGAAAGGAGACGCTGTTTCCAGTGGCGCAGGAAGCAGCGGATGATATAGCGGCAGTTACTCTCATCGATGGAAGGATTCCTGTTCAGGAGGCTTTCCCTCCCTCCTTTTGATTCGTGAGCGGAAATGACTTCAGCCTGTTCATTCATGGAAATCTGTGAATAGGGAACCATGAAAGACGGAAGAAGCGCATGGGTATGGTGACAGCAGGAACAGATAAGGCGGCAGATACGGAAAAAGAGCTTTCCAGCGGGTACTTTCAGGGAACGGATATAGTAGCCATGAACGGAAAGGCAGCCAGAGTGACCGCAGGTACAGGTAAGCCTGTGGAACTGCAGTTGTGCAATAAGATTATTATAAAAATTTGGCGTTAAGGGATTGTGTTCTCCTACAAATATGGTTATCATAGTCTTGTACCCATAGGCATATCTATGGTGTGTGAATGAGGCAGGAAACCAAACTTTGGACGGAGAGGTTCCTGCTTCTTTTGTTGATAGTGGCTTTTACATGATAACAGAAGGTACAGGATAAAACAATCTGACGTAATATTCATCAGAATGAATTATGCTGTACCTTCTTTTAATTTGAAGAATTTACCGGTAATTAGGAGTGGGTAAAGTTACGAATAACAATCCACATTCTCGGCTGTTACATGGATCTTGGAAATCCGGATGACGATGTGAGAAAAAACGCTGTAGACACATTTAAGAAATGCCAGTTCCCGCCTCAGGATGATATTTGATCCGGCCAATGTGCTGGAACATCCGGAGATTGACCAGGACGCATACTGGGATGAATGGCTGTCTGAGCTTGGAGATAAGATAGAAGCGGTTCATATGAAAGATTTCGTCCTCGTGGAAAACGGGGAATATATCCCGGTATGTCTGGGTGAAGGTGTGATCCGCTATGAAAGGATCATCAGATGGCTGAAGAAAAATAAGCCGGATATCGTGATTGTGAGAGAGGAATTGCAGATGGAGACAGCGCAGCAGGATCTGAAATATATGAGAGAACTGTGGGAGAACACAGTGATGTAAAACCCGGTTTAATGAATATCAGAGATTGGAGAGAAAACTATTATGATCAGAAAAGGATTTAAAATGAAACTGTATCCGGGAATGGAAGCAGAATATGAAAAACGCCATAATGAACTGTGGCCGGAGATGCAGGACATGATCCACGAGTACGGCGGTAGAAACTATACGATCCTCCTTGACAGGGAGACGCTGATCCTTTACGGATATATCGAAATTGAAGATGTCGGAAAATGGGATGAGAGTGAGGAGACGACGATTAA
>CAJUPT010000124.1 GCA_910588405.1 uncultured Lachnospiraceae bacterium
TCCCGGACTTGTAACATTTCAGCCGCATTTTTTATGCCGCTTCGGACATTTCTGTGACATTTGGATTTTATAATGTCCTTATCAACAGGCAGAAAGCCCTGAAACACCACAAGGGTATACCTGTATGTCCTGAAAAACAGGGCAGAGATAAGGAAAGGAGCATTTGATTATGAAGGTATTACAAACAATCGATCTGAAAAAGTATTATGGCAGTGAGCCGAATATAACCCGCGCCTTGGATGGCGTCAATCTCTCTGTGGAACAGGGGGAGTTTGTGGCGATCGTCGGAACGTCCGGCAGCGGTAAATCCACCCTGCTTCACATGATGGGCGGGCTGGATACGCCCACGTCCGGCAATGTTATTGTCCGTGGGGATGAACTGGCAAAAAAGAATGACGAGGAGCTGACCATCTTCCGCCGCCGCAACATCGGCTTTATCTTCCAGAACTATAACCTTGTCCCGATCCTGAATGTCTATGAAAATATTGTCCTGCCTGTGGAGTTGGACGGCGATGCGGCAGACAGGAAATTCATGGACGAGATCGTGAGGATGCTGGCATTGGAAGATAAACTGCATAATATGCCGAACAATCTCTCTGGCGGGCAGCAGCAGCGTGTCGCTATCGCACGTGCCCTGATTACCAAACCGGCTATCATTTTAGCTGACGAGCCGACCGGCAATCTGGACTCCAGAACCAGCGCCGATGTGCTGGGGCTTCTGAAACGCACCAGCATGGAGTTTAACCAGACGATTGTGATGATCACCCACAACAACGAGATTGCCCAGCTTGCCGACCGAATCGTAAGGATTGAGGACGGCAGGATTGTAGAGTAAGGAGGTGGCAGATCATGACATGGCCTTTTGAAAATGATACCAGTATAGTAGAAAAGAAACTGGCAGGACGGAGCATGAAAGCCGACAGGCGTCGGAGTGTTTTTATCATTCTTACCATCGCCCTTGCCGTCTGCCTGATGGGGAGCCTCTGCTTTCTCTATTCCGCCCGGCAGATGAAAACGCTGGACGGTATCCTGGGGCAGTATCAGGCCGGTTGCAGCGGACTGACCCGGGAAGAGGCTGCCCGGCTTGTGGACGCCGGAAAGTTTGAGAAATGGGGCTGTACAGTCGAGGCGGGAACCGCCCGTCATGAGGACAGTGTTTTGAATGTCAGCTATGTCAGTCCGGAGATGATCGACCTGATGGGCTACGGCGAGATTACCGGAGCTTATCCCCAAAAGGAGAACGAGTTGTGTGTGGAACGTTCTTTTTTCCGCTATTTTGGCCTCTCCGGGGAGGTCGGTCAGACAGTAGCCTTGGATTTGGGCAGCGGAGAGAAAACCTATACGGTCACAGGCATTCTGGAGGCGGAGAACGACAGCCGGATCTTCACCGTCTGGATTCCGGAGGCCGCGGTGGAGGCGGACGGCCACAATGCCCCCTGTGAGCTTCGGTTCCGCTTTGCAGGGAGCCAGGGCATGGAACCGGCCCGGCTCCGGGCGGATATTGAACGGTTTTTTTCGGAAATGGGTATTCCGGAGGATCGAACCTTTTACAGCTCCAACTATTTTGGCATGGTGGACCTGTACCTTGGAAACGGGATGGAGGTCTATGCCGCGGCGCTCCTGATTGCCGTGGTCTGTGCCATTGTGATCTACAACATCTTCTACATCTCCGTCATGGGCAAAATGCGGGAATACGGTCGTTTGAAGGTGCTGGGAACCACGCAGAAGCAGTTGAAGCGGGTAGTCAGGCGGGAGCGGCGCTTCCTGACCGCTGTTGCCATCCCCCTCGGACTGATCTGCGCCGCAGGGATTGCGCTGATTGCAGTCCCCGGCTACTGGTCCTGGGGCGACAATATCCGCTCTGCGGCGATGGTTTCCCTCCTTACTTACGGCGCCGTTCAGATCGCCACCAGAAAGCCCATGGTGATGGCGGGAAAGGTCTCAGCCATTGAGGCCATCCGTACCACCGCCTATTCCGGGCAGCAGGGGCGCAGTGCCTCCAGGCAGCTTCATCGCCGCCTGACCATGCCCCGCCTGGCTCTGATGAATTTCTCCCGGAACCGGAAAAAGGCGTTTGTAACAACCCTTTCCCTGGGTTTGACCGGGATTCTGCTGCTCTGTATTTCCGCCTATGCAAACTCGGTGGACATAAAAGAAATGGCCCAGTCTCAATTCGGAGACCGGAGTCAGTATCTGCTGCAATATGAGGATCACGCAGGCCGGGAATTCATGGAGATGCAAAAAAGAAACCCTCTGGACCAGACCCTGCGGGAGAAGCTGGCAGCCCTCCCCGGCGTGGATGCTGTCACGGCCTACAGCCTGGCCTGCGTGGAGATTCCCGCCATCAGCGCCATTCCCGGCAACCGGGCGCAGGAGCCGTTTGTTGTCAGGGGAATTTCCCGGGAGGATATGGAGGAGATGTACGTGGGCGATGCGGTTCTGGATGGAGCAGCGGACTACCGGCAGCTTCTGGATGGAGACGGCATTCTGGTCTGCCCTGCCGGCAGTGCGCTGAAGGAAATCTACCGGACCGGTTATCAGGTCGGGGATACCGTGACCCTCTCCTGCTACAACGGACAGACAAAAACCTATATGGTGATGGGCATTGTGCAGGATGTTCAGATCGGCAGCTCGTCTCATTTCTTCATTCTGCCCGAAGAAGAGTTGCCTGTCCTCTATCCGGAAATTTCAGATTTTACCGGCTATGTCAATCTCCACACGGAACAGGACAGCGACTTGCTGCGGCGGGCGGTGTTCGGCGCTGTATCCGACCAGCGGGTGGTGATCTCCGGTCTGGATGACTTATCCGCTGAGCTGGAGCGCGGCCTGCAGGGAGAACTGGCCCGGGACTACGGCATTCTGGTCTTTATCTTTGTGTTCGCTCTGATTAACCTGGCGAATACCCTGATTACCAATCTTCTCACCCGCCAGCAGGAGTTCGGTGTGTTCCAGTCCGTAGGCATGAGTGACCGGCAGCTGTCCAGCATGCTGTCCTTTGAGTGCCTGTACTATGTGGGGATCACGCTGCTGGTCACCCTGACGCTGGGGACCGCGTGCAGTCTGGCTGTGTGCAAAGTCTTCGACCAGATTGGTATGTTTGGGACTCTCACCTATCACTTCCCGGTGGTTCAGGTGCTGCTGTTCGGAGCCGCGCTGCTTTTGGTGCAGGCAGTATTTTCGGTCTGTGCGGTCCGTTATACCAGAAAGCTCTCTCTTGTGGAGCGGATTAAGGCGACAGAATGACTTCGCCTAAAATAGCAATATTGGAAAAAAGGGAGGGAAACAGACATGACATGGCCTTATGAAAACGATACCGATACGATCGGGAAAAAACCTGCAAAGTGCGGCCTCGCAGGCGAGAAGCGCCGGAACCTGATGGCAGTGGCCGCCGTCGCTCTGGCGGCGTTCCTGATCTGTTTTGCAACGAATAACAGATTATCATAGAGAAATCTATTTGACGAATAGAACAAAAGAGGATAAGCGCAAAACAATTTTGCGGTAGAAGGTAAGTAAACAGTAAATCCGGTGAGCCGAAAGCCGTGGATGCCTCCTGCGAGGCTGACCGGATTTTATACAGCATCTCACGGCAACGGATAAACATTTCACAGCAATTAAATTGTTTTGGCATTTCAGACAGGCTATAATAAAACATAGTTTGTGGCAACGGCAAAAGTTTTTCTTTTGCCGTTGACGAATAATGGCGAGGAGGTG
>CAJUPT010000125.1 GCA_910588405.1 uncultured Lachnospiraceae bacterium
ATCATCTTCCACGTAATATATCTCAATCATTTATTCGAACTCCCTCTTTGCACTTCCATAGAGTTATGTTAGTTAATGTCAATCGGCGTACGTCCAGTACGCCTCATTCCGTTGCCTTGTCCGCCTTTTTTCTCCGCCTTGCTCACAAGCAGATGATACACTTTTGGAAAATCCATCTGATATACTTTCTCATTTTCCATAAGATACACCCCATGATCCATATTTCTGACACTGCTTCTGCCGCCCCGGCCGGTTCAGCGCTTACCGGCCGAAAAGGCCGCCGCTTCCTTCACCCATCCAATCAGTTCATCTTCAACCTCCCCTGTCCCGGAGAGCAGGACATGATGAGTCCAGCGTCCGGGGTACGGCTCCACCGCCGCATCTATGCGCGGGGATCGGGCACGGTATCCAAGCCCAAAGGTCACAACAATATAAACCTCCGGCCGCTCCTTCGCTTTCCGCACCGGCAGGAAGGAAACAAAAGCAAAATTATGTCTGTTGGAAAAAGCAATCTGCGTTTTCTGTACCTTTACCTTCACGCCGTCCATCCCGGACAAAACTTTTTCTTCAAAAGCCTCATACAGTGGCAGCGCTTCCGGCTTCCTGTCAAAAAAATATAATACACCCTGGTCCATTTCCTGCGCCTTTCAAATATTCTTTATTTTACGGATGGTTCCCTGTCTCATAACACCATCCGGCAATATCAGAGATCAATCCTGCCGGGACCGCACTGTTGTAGGGAAGCTGTATGGTCCCCTTGCTGGTCTTATAGTCTTTCAGCCGTTCGGAAAATTCCCGGACAGCCTCCGGCCCCGGATACAGCCCCACATGGTTCTTAAACCCGGCGAACTGGATAATGTTATGTCCCTTCCAATAAGCCGGCATACTCCATGAGATCCGTTCCTCCGCCTCCGGCAGCGCCGCACGCAGCGCATCCCTTACTTCTTTCAGATACTGCCGTACTTCTTCCGGCTGTGCCGCGATATATTCCTCAACCGTCTCCGGCGCTTTCCCGCAGTAATGACCCTGTTCCCGTCTCTTAAAAGTACGACCGCATTTCGGACATGTCCACACCGTCCATCCCTCCTTTATTCCCGTTCCCTGACTTTCACCAGGACACTGTCTCCCGGCTGTTTCCCTATCCGGGAGCGGATCTCTTTCCGCACGCCTATGATATAGCAGACGCTCCCATCAGCGTTCCTTCCCCCCATATTTACAATGCTGCCATCATACGGCTCTCCGTCAAACGTGGCATGCACCTTCACCCGTCCCCGCCCAAACTCTTTCCTGATGTCATAAGGAAAAAGAACATATGCTCCGCCGGTCCCCCCGGCTTCATAGATCAGGGACTCATATTCATACACTTTATCATCCACTGCCTTCACCCCCCAGCCTGTTTCCTATAGTATACCTTAGAATCCACCAGACTCCAAAAAACCCGTTCCAAAATCCTTTCAGGCTTAAGATCATACCATCGTCTTAAACATTCCGTGCCTGTTGCAATACGCTAAAAGATGCGGCCTCCCATTCGTATCCCCGCAGCCACCGGCCAGCAGCATACCCCTGTCGCAAAATCCAATGTAATTCACAACCTTTTACTTCTGTCTTCAGCAATGATAGCTGACGTTGTGGTTTTCCCAGTTCCCGGTGACCTTGAGCACAATAATTCTCCCCCGCTTCATTACTGCCCTCCAACTCTAAATTTATACCATTCAGTATACCAGAAAACCACCCACATTAAAAGCTCAAAATTCCCCTCCCGTCATACACGCTCCCCGTACTCCAGCCAATATCGGAGGGATAAAGGGAAAAAACATTCATAATGTATCCAGGACACACGGCGTCTGGAGCAGCTCAACGGTCCTGCGGATGCTGGAGGACCAGCGGTATATCGGCACCTATGTGATCGGCAAACACAGGGTACGGGAAATTGGCAGCAACCGCATGAAGCTAAAGGATGAAAGCGAGTGGTTCAAAATCCCGGACCACCACCCGGCAATCGTAAATTTCGTTGAACAATGGGATTTATCATATGCAAAGATTCTATATGACCCCGAGAGCAAAATGGCAGACTTCACTTCAAACCGTCTGTAATGGGAAACCTTTCCGTAATCGGTATAAAGCTCCGGTCTCTCTTCCCTGATCCGCTGTGAATCAAGCTTTGTGGAGTCGATATTTTTCCATGAGACACGGAAGCACTCACTGTCTGCAAGTTCATTGTCTTTCATGAACAGCTTTACTTCCTGCTCGATCTGCTTCTGTTCCGCCTGCAGTTCTGCAATAAAACCAAGGATTTCCTCGCGCCGCCGTAATTTTTCATCAAACCCGGTAAGTTTGATGGCGCTGGCTGTCTTTGCGGTATGGAAATACTGTTCCAGCACTTCATCGCACGCCTTGCTCCCATCCGGCGGCGGGATGATCCCTGGTATGATATGATTATTCCAGAACTCTTCTTCCACCGTGACCAGCCCCCTGATCAGCTCATCATCCCATTCCAGTCTGCGGTAAGTAAATTCCCTGCCTAAGATAACCGCCGCGATATACCATGCCTTTTTCCCTGTTACCGCCAGTTCGTACACCGGATTATCCGGCCGGGCAAATACCGATACCAGCGGCCTTGTCAGCATAAAGGAGGCGGCAACCGTGATCAGACAGATACATGCGATCACTTTCAGACTCGTGGCAACCAGCTTTTTCAGTTTTTGGTGATTTTGTTCCCCGTAGTAATAACTCAGCATGGGCGCCACACCGTATGAATACCCCGTATAAAGGGAGCTGGCAAACATCAGCACATACATGATGATGGTGACGGCCGCAACCCCGTCCTCCCCGACATAGTGAAGCATCGTCCAGTTAAACATCATCGTGATGCTCCCGGTGACAAGCGCGGTAGCCATCTCCGAACATCCGTTTGTAGCCGCACCGGCGAGAACCTTGAAGCGGCATACCGGTTTCGTAAAATGCAGCAGACTCTTTTTGCGGCTGAAAACAAACAGACCGGCAACCGCCGTCACAGAATATCCCAGCCCTGTTGCCACCGCCGCACCGCTGATTCCCATGGAAAACCCTGCGATGAACACGTAGTCGAGTACCATATTGAGGACGCCGCCTGTAACGGAACAGATTAAGGACAGCGTCGCCTTCTCGCTGGCGATCATATAGAGCGTGAAGTTGTTCATCAGCAGGATCGGCACGGTGAACACCAGATAGCGGCTCAAATATTCCACACAGTATCCCTCTACGGCCGCCGAAAGATTCATGCCGGCGAAAATATGCTCCATCGCCACATATCCGGCCCCGCACATAACAATGCCCACCACTACATTTACCAGGATCAGAAAGGTAAAATCCTGCTTTGCCTCCTCTGTTTTCTGCTCTCCCATCTTTTTCATGATCACCGCGCTCCCTCCGGTGGCAAGCATGGTAGAGACTGCCGTCACAAGCTGGATGACAGGAGCCGTCAGATTGATGGCCGAAAGCGCATCCGTACCGATCAAATTCGATACAAACAGGCTGTCTACCATCGTATAAAAAGACATGAATATCGTCATGGCAATGGTCGGCACGGCAAATTTCAAAATATTTTTCAGCGTTATAGGTTTTTCATATGCATTTTTGTTTTCCATATGTTT
>CAJUPT010000126.1 GCA_910588405.1 uncultured Lachnospiraceae bacterium
CGACAGCGATGAGGAAATCAGGGTGCCCTTACACACCTTGTCCAGCCGGGCCAATGTGGTATTAAAACGGATGGATTCATCCAGAATCAAACCGTTGGTTTTCCGGTCCTCGGTAACATAAGCCAGCTTGTGACGAATCGCGTCCTGGGGGGATTTCAGCTCCACTTTCTGACCGCCGATATACAGCTCGCCGGAAATGCCGGTGCCGTAGCTGTGGCCGAAAATAGACATGGCAAGCTCCGTCCGACCCGCTCCCTGCAGGCCGGAGAAGCCTACCACTTCCCCTTTCTTGATATGGAAGGAAATATTGTTGTCCACCACCCGTTCCGGATACAGTGGATGGTGAACCGTCCAGTTCTTTACCTCCAGGTTTATTTCATCCTGAACATGATGCTCCCTGGCCGGATAACGGTCCTCCATGGAACGTCCTACCATACCCTTGATAATCCGGTCTTCGCTGAATTCGTCCACCCCTTTCACCAGCGTCTCGATGGTGGAGCCGTCCCGGATAATCGTGGCCTTGTCAGCACAGTAAATGATTTCATTCAGCTTATGGGTAATAATAATAGAAGTAAGACCCTCCTTCTTGAATGCAAGCAGCAGGTCAAGAAGCATTTTGGCGTCCTCATCGTTCAGGGAGGAGGTGGGCTCGTCCAGAATCAGCAACTTTACGTCTTTGGAGAAGGCCTTAGCGATCTCCACCAGCTGCTGCTTGCCGGTGCCGATATCCTTGATCAGCGTCTGGGCCGACTCGTTTAAACCTACCTGGCGCATATGCCGCTCCGCCTCGCTGTAGGTTTTGTCCCAGTCGATGCAGCCCATTTTATTCTTAATCTCATTTCCCAGGAACATGTTTTCCCCGATGGACAGCAAGGGAATCAGGGCCAGCTCCTGGTGGATAATGACAATGCCCAGAGCCTCGCTGTCCTTCTGGGTTTTAAACTGGCACAGTTTGCCCTCATAATAAATTTCGCCGGTATAGCTACCTGCGGGATATGTACCTGACAGCACGTTCATCAGGGTGGATTTACCGGCCCCGTTCTCGCCGATCAGCGCATGGATCTCTCCGGCCTCCACTTTCAGGTTTACATTATCCAGAGCTTTTACACCGGGAAATTCTTTGGTGATGGATTTCATCTCCAAAATCGTATTTGCCAAGTGGTTTCCTCCTTTCAGGGCTAATACAGAAAAGTGGGCGGGGCTTCTGCCCTGCCCACCGTCCTTGCAATGATTACGCAGTATCCGGCAAAATGCACCTATACCCAAGCGTATGCTTTACAGCAACGCATTTTGTCGGATTGGGGGTTGTTAAAATCAGCCGTTGGTCGCTTCAAGATAACCGTCGTCGCCTACCTTGTAGTAACCGGGAGTTACCAGCTTCTCTTCCATATTGTCAACAGTTACCACGTCGGGAACCAGCAGGAAGGAAGGGCAGTTATGGCCTTCGGAGGTCGCGTAGGACTCGGTGTCATAATCACAGGCAAAGCCCCAGCCGGCAGCGGTGATCAGGCTCTCATCAATCGTGTCGCCGTTCAGGATAGCCTTCGCCAGGTCCAGGGTAACAACCGCCTCGTTGGCCACTGCCTTGTATACGGTCATGGACTGTACGCCGTCCTTGATGTTACGCAGGTTGGCCACGTCGCCGTCCTGTCCGGTGATGATTACGTCGTTGTCACCGGCATAATCTGAGGTAACGGCCTGGGATACGCCCAGAGCGGTAGAATCATTGGAGCACAGCCATGCATCCAGCTTCGTGCCGTCAGAATAGTAGGAAGCCAGCACGTTCTGCGCGCGGTCCAGAGCCACGTCGGTCTGCCACTGCTCGGTAGCGACTACGTCAAACTCTGTCTGTCCGGAAACGACGTTCAGCTTGCCGTCTTCAATGTAAGGCTTCAGCGTGTCCATAGCGCCGTTGAAGAAATATCCGGCGTTATTGTCAGCGGGATCGCCTGCGGTAAACTCAATATTGAAGGGGCCTTCCGCATTGTCCAGATCAAGTGCTTCTTTTACGTAGGTGCCCTGAAGAACGCCGACAGTGTAATTATCGAAAGAAACGTAATAAGAAACATTGTCATTCATAATCAGACGGTCATAGGCGATAATCGGAATATTGTCAGCGCCGGCATCGTTCATCACCGGGTTCAGTGCTTCGCCGTCGATGGCGGCTACTACCAGAAGGTCTACGCCCTGGCTTAACATGTTCTGGATATCGTTTACCTGCTGATCTGCTTTATTGTCAGAATATGTAACGATGGTGTTGTATCCGGCAGCCTTGAACTGCTCGTCCAGATAAGCGCCGTCACGGTTCCAACGCTCCAGAGACTGGGTAGGCATGGAAATACCTACGGTTTTGCCTGCGCCGTCAGCGGTTGTGCCTGCAGTTTCACCCTCTGCCGGCTGCGCTTCGGTTCCCTGATTGTCAGCGGCCTGGGTAGCGGCTTCGGTTGCAGCCTGGGTAGCGGCCTTTGTCTCATCTTTTCCGCCGCCATTACCACCACAGGCAGCCAGAGACAGCGCCATACATGCAGCGAGAATCAGCGCAAGTGTCTTTTTCTTCATAACTTTTTCCTCCTGAAAATTTGTTTTCCGTTCTCAGCTTGAGAATATCTGACCGGGAACGGTTTTGAAGCCTTCACTTCTGTAATATCATTTTATATAATCAGGGAGGCGCTGTCAACAGAAATTCTTTGAATATAGATAAATTTGTTATATTTTACAGAATCAAACCGGCATTTCCCGGTGTTTTCACCAATGTTTTGTGCTAAATACATAAAATAACTTTTCTTAATCGAGGGAAAATGGCCTCCGGCAGCCGTATTTCGCCTGACTGCCTCCATCTGCAAGTTGACGATCCTGAAATCTATTGCTAAAATGGTGTAGGGTCCAGGATTTTATCCCGGGACTGACAGATTATCATTATGACTTTACCAAAGCGAGGAAACCCCATGCAGTACGACAGAAGTGGAACAGGAACAGACCGGCGGCAGCGGACGCGCAATACAATCTATCGGCATATTTATAACGCCAGAGGCTTTTGCTCACGGCAGAGCCTGGCCCGGGAGCTGGATTTAAGCCTTCCTACCGTATACCAGAATCTGTCTGAGCTGATGGCGGCCGGGCTGGTACAGGACTCCGGCGAGCAGCAGTACACCGGCGGGCGGAAAGCCAGCGGGCTCTCCATCGTTCCCGACGCAAGAATTGCCATCGGCATCTCCATCTCGGAGCACCATCTGCGTCTGGTGGCCGCGGATCTTTTGCTGAACGAAATCGCATACCATAAGGTAGAAAACGCCCCGATCGTCCGCTTTTCCGACATGGGCGGCCTGCTGTCCGATGTTCTGGAACGCTTTCTCGATCAGTTTCAGATCGACCGTAACCGGCTGCTGGGAGTGGGCATCGCCCTTCCGGCCGTAATGTCGCCGGACAGCCGGTATATCACCGCCGCACCCACATTGAAGCTGAAAGATACCTCTTTAGAAGGGCTTACCGGATCGATCCCCTACCCCGCCTATGTGGAAAATGACGCTACCAGCGGCGGACACGCCGAATCTTTTACCCGTAAGGACAACCGGAACATGGCCTATCTCTCTCTGGAAAACGGCGTGGGAGGCGCTATCC
>CAJUPT010000127.1 GCA_910588405.1 uncultured Lachnospiraceae bacterium
AGCAATTTACAGAGGGTGAAAGCACCCGTGAAGAAATAAAGAACAAGCTCCGCCACAACTTTGTTGAAATGTGAAAGCCCTTTCCACCGTTTCAACAGTCCCTCTGTAAAATAACAAATTTTAGAATCTCTCTATATTGAATACCATTCACCAAAAAGGACCCTCATAGCAACAGTCATAAAGAGGTTTGATCCATTCTACACTCTTTTGCAATACAATCCCAGAGCAAAAGCAATGAATCACCTTTCCCATTTGGTACTTTTTTGGTACTTCTCTTGCATTTATCGAATAGCTGTGCTATAGTAACAAGGTCTGAAATGCTTATAGATCAAGCATCTTCGGACTATCAACGCGGTGAGTTCGAGACCTTCCTCACCTAAAACAAAACTAAAGGAGACAACTGAATATGAAAAACAACAGGCAAAAAAGCCCCATGTACCGTCTGATGCCCCAAATGGCGGGACATCCTTCGAAGTATCTAGTGCACGGAGCGGCAGTCGCTGCCATTTATGTGACGCTGACATTGATGTTTCAGCCGATCAGCTACGGCCCGATCCAGTTCCGGATCTCAGAGGCCCTCTGTATCCTGCCGTATTTCACACCAGCAGCAGTTCCAGGCCTTTTTATCGGATGCCTGACCGCGAATCTTCTGGGGACCGCGGCAGCCCTGGATGTGATTTTTGGGAGTCTGGCGACTCTGATCGGAGCAGCCGGAAGTTATGCGCTCAGGGGGAACCGGTATCTTGTATCGCTTCCACCGATCCTCTCAAATACTATTATGATTCCGTGGGTTTTGAGATATGCATACGGTGCAGAGGATATGATCTGGTTTATGATGATTACAGTCGGAATCGGGGAAATCCTGGCAGTCGGCATTCTTGGACAGCTTCTTTTGACAGCGCTTGACAAATACAGGGTTGTGATTTTCGGCGGAAAAACGGGAGACCTGAAATGCTAGAAAGAGTATAGAGTGCAAAAAGCAGAGAATCTATAGATTTTCTGCTTTTTTTATGCTATGCTTAAGAACATGGGAAAGGGCTGCCGGTGCAGATTTTCTGCACGATAGACACGGAGAACCGGGGAGGCAGGCGGCTGTTTTCTACATATAATAAAATAGCAGTCTGAATCTCTATGCGCCCGCAGGTGAGTACATTACCAAGAATGAAGGAGTCCCATGCGCATTTGGCATCCCTGAATATATGCCGCCTGCCGGCGAAGAGCTTTTAAGGTAAACCTCTATGCGCCCCCAGTTGAGCGCGTTACCAAGAATGAAAGCAGTCCATGCGCATTTGGTATCCCTGTACTTAGATCGCCTACGGCGATGAACTTTCAAAGTAAACCTTCATGCGCCCATGAGTGAGCGCACCACCAAGAATGAAAGTAGCCATGCGCATTTGGCATCCCTGAATATATGCCGCCTAACGGCGGCGAGACTTTCAAAGTAAGGAGTAAAAGAATGTATCACATAGATTTTAATAAGCCGCAGCACATTCACTTTATCGGGATTGGCGGAATCAGCATGAGTGGTCTGGCGGAAATTCTGCTGGAGCGGGGATTCCGGATATCCGGCTCAGACGCCCGTGAATCGGATCTCACGGAGCGCCTCATAGAGAATGGCGCTGAGGTGTTTTACGGGCAGCGGGCGGAAAATGTGATGGAAGGCATTGATGCAGTGGTCCATACGGCAGCCGTTCATGCGGATAATCCGGAATATATGGAAGCTGTAAGGCAGGGGCTGCCTGTGCTGACACGTGCGGAGCTTCTGGGCCAAATCATGAAAAATTACGCGAAAGCCGTCGCCGTGGCAGGAACGCACGGGAAAACGACAACAACCTCCATGCTGACGGAGATCCTTGTAGATGCCGGGCAGAACCCGACGATATCCGTCGGCGGTATGCTGGATTCCATCGGCGGCAATATCCGCGTAGGCGGACAGGAGCTGTTCGTAACAGAAGCCTGCGAGTATACGAACAGCTTTCTTTCCTTTTTCCCCACGATGGCAGTTATCTTAAATGTGGAGGCAGACCATCTGGACTTTTTTAAGGATATCGACGAGATCCGGAGATCTTTCCGGCGTTTTGCAGGACTCCTTCCGGAGGACGGCATCCTGATTATCAACAGCGATATCCGGGAATTCGAAGCACTCTGTGAGGGGCTTACCTGCCGTGTCGTCACAGTTGGCAGCCGGCCTGAAATGAGCCGTTACAGCGCCCAAAACATCGTTTTCGGGCAGGATGCCTGCGCGACTTATGAGCTTCTGGTGGATGGTGTTAAGGCGGATACAATAACATTATGCGTACCGGGAGTCCATAATGTATATAACTCTCTGGCAGCGGTCGCAGCGGCACACGAGCTGGGAGTCGGAAATCAGGAGATTAAGAACGGCCTTTTACGGTATACGGGGACGCACCGCCGTTTTGAGAAAAAAGGCGAGGTCGGGGGCGTGACTGTTATTGACGATTATGCCCACCACCCACAGGAGATCGCAGCCACACTTTCCACAGCGCAGAATTATTCGCACCGCGAGATCTGGTGCGTATTCCAGCCGCATACGTATACCAGGACAAAGCAGCTTCTGGAGGACTTTGTGAAGGCGCTGTCTGCGGCCGACCATGTGGTTCTGGCAGACATCTATGCAGCCAGAGAGACAGATACTTTGGGCGTGAGTTCTAAGCTTCTGGCAGAAAAAATCGCGGCCTGCGGGACGGATGTCCACTATTTTCCGACCTTCGATGAGATAGAAACATTTATTTTGGAAAAATGTGTCAAAGGTGATTTGTTGATAACTATGGGGGCCGGAGATGTTGTAAAAATAGGGGAAAAGCTGCTGGGACAATAAGTTATCCACATTATCCACATAGTTTTCAACAATACGTGTATGAAAATTATGTGGATTTTTTTGTCTGGATAACTAAAAAAATGGAGGACCGGAAAAGTAAATGAATTCAGGGGATTCGACAGGTTTCGTGGAAGGCTGCGGTTTTTTTACAGCAAATTTATCCACGTTATCCACAGTATCCACAACATGGGGTGTGGATAATTCCGCCTATTTCCTTTTTTGGGAAGCTGTGTTATGATGAAAACGGAAGGAAACGGGTGAGGATTTATGGAATTGAGGCAGAGAAGTAATCTGAAAGCACGGGTAACAGTAATTACAAATGAATTTATTGATGAATATATGCCGACGGCCAACGGAGAGTATGTCAAGGTGTATCTCTATCTGCTGCGCCATGAGGAGAGACCGGTGGAGATCGCCGAGATCGCAGACGCCCTGAATCATACGGAGGCAGACGTAAAGCGGGCCCTCGGCTATTGGGAAAAAGCCGGGGTACTGGTGCGCGGGTCTGAGAGTGAACAGCGTCAGGGAACCGCCATGCCGGACAATCAGGGCCAGGGGGTACTGGTGCGTGTACCCGGGAGTGAACAGCAGCCTGCCGCAGACAGGAGCCCCGAACCCCCGCAGGAGAATACAGATATAGTCAGAGCCGGGACACAGACCGGTCCGGCGGAAGCGGCAGCAATGACAGCCGCCACATCTGCTCACGAGGCCCCTGAAGCCCTGCAGGACAGAAATTCCGGGGAAATGCCG
>CAJUPT010000128.1 GCA_910588405.1 uncultured Lachnospiraceae bacterium
TCAGCAGCGGGTGTCTTTATTTTGTGCAATATTTGGTATTTATTCATTTATAGTAGGCTACCTATATTTCCAGGTATACAAAAATATGGATGAAGGAAAGGCCTATGCAGGGAAATCCCTGCCGGTTGTAGTGAAGAACTACAAAGAGACCAGGCCCAAAGCAGTCCTCATATATGTTGGGCAGTATTTTGGCATCTTTCCCTTTCTTGAATTTTTACAGCTCTATGCGGAATGCACTTTAGAAGTAAGACAACTTCTTGATCCGATCCTGGCTAAAGTATAGCAGGCTTTTGGGGGCTACTCCAAAAGCCTGATTGAAGTTACTTATATTCCAAATTATTTTTATGATTTATTTCCGAAAAACAATTCATTTCCCTCTCTTTTCCCTGAAAATCACTGACGAACCGACAGATTCGTGCTATAATGAACCTGCCTTTTGGCCTCAACATCATGACCACGACTATATTACGAAAAGGAACCGCTCCCATGATCACCATACAAAAGAAAACCGGCCCCGTCGCCGACGCTGATTTTTCCCTCTTTCCCGCAGGGTCGCCCTGTCTGTTTTTCGACATCGAAACCACCGGCCTGTCCCGGGAAAAGAATCGAATTTATCTGATCGGCGCTCTGCTCCTCACGCGAAATGCGGCCGATATACCTGAAATGCCTGATGTGCCTGGTACACCTGATGCAACCGATCAGTCAGACATGCCTGCCGCACCTGGAATGGCCGACGCACCCGCTGCGCCTGCCGGCGGTCAGTTCTTTCAGTGGCTGGCCGAATCGGAAGACGAAGAAATTTTGGTGCTGGCGGCGTTTCTGGATTTTATCCGGCAGCTTCCGAAACCGGCTATGCTGGTTCATTTCAACGGTGCCCGGTTTGATATCCCCTTTTTTCAGACCCGATGCGCAAAAAACGGGCTGGACTGTCAGTGCTTTTCGCAATTGCCGGATATGGATCTGTATCAGCAGATCAAAGCATACAAAAATCTTCTTGGGCTTCCCAGCTGCCGCCAGAAATCCATCGAGAACTTTCTGGGAATCGAGCGTGAGGATCAGTATGACGGCGGCGAACTGATTCCTGTTTTCCATCAATACTGCAGAACCCACGGCAAACAGGAGGAAGCGCTGCTCCTCCTCCACAATGAGGAAGACGTCAATCATATGCCCCGGCTCACCGCCGTATTTTCTTATATCCGCTTTTTCAAAGGCGGTTTTTTATGGAGCTACTGTGAAGAAGCCCGCTATACGGATTGGGAGGGACAGGAGAAAATGGAACTGTTTGCTGTCTACCGGACTGATGACGGACGGAAAATCCCCTCCCCCCTTGCTCTGCGCCGGAATTTTTCCTCACTGTATAAACAAAAATCCGCCTCGCTCGCCGGACAGTTCTGGATGTCCTGCAGGGAGACGGAGATGACCCTCCGGATTCCGCTGATCGAAGGGGAAATGAAATATTTTTTCGAAGATTACAAAAACTATTACTACCTTCCTCTGGAAGACCAAGCCGTACATAAAAGCGTATCCCAGTACGTAGAGCCGGAATACCGGAAGAAAGCCACCGCCAAAAACTGCTACACCCGGATCTTTGGCTTCTTTCTGCCTGCAGCCGGAACGGCTTTCAAGCCCTGCTTCTACGAAGAATACGGCAGCAAACAGCCCTGGCTGCGCTGGGAAACCGGCGAAACGATGTGCGGACTGCCGGCAGCCGATTTTTTCAGGGCGTATTTGGAGATGCTGTTGGGGAGCTGCTGAAAACAACATATTCGTAGGACGCCCCTTATCATATCATAGGGAAGTTCGTAGGACTTTCCTATGATATCAAAAGAAGTCGGACATACAAGATATAAGTCCGACTTCTTTTATTACGAATTATTCAGCAAAATGCATCAATGACATGTTTTATCGGATAGTTCTTATTCTTCCTCATCCGCGTAGTCATCCGCAGCGTCCGCTGACTCCAGTACTTTCATGCTCAGGCTGATCTTCTTATCGTCGCCGTTAAAGTCCACAACCTTGGCCGTGATCTCCTGTCCGATTTTCAGAACGTCAGAGGGCTTCTCCACATGGCTTCTGGAAATCTGGCTTACATGAAGCAACGCATCGATACCAGGCTCCAGCTCCACAAAGGCGCCAAAATCGGTCATTCTGGCTACCCGACCGGTGATCACATTACCCGCGGCATAGTTTACCGCCGCGTTCAGCCAGGGATTCTTATCAGGGAACTTTAAGCTCAGAGCGATCTTCATTCCGTTGATCTCTTTGATAAAGGCGGTAACGGTGTCGCCAACCTTAAATACCTTCTTCGGATTCTCTACCCTGCCCCAGGACATCTCGGAGATATGAAGCAGACCGTCTGCTCCGCCCAGATCAATAAATGCACCAAAGTCGGTCACGTTCTTCACGGTTCCCTCAACGGTCATGCCCTCCTCGATTCTCTCGAACAGTGCTTTCTGCATCTCAGCTTTTCTGGCTACCATCAGCTGCTTGCGGTCGCCGATCACCCTTCTCTTGCGGGGATTAAACTCGGTGATCACAAACTCGATCTCCTGACCGGCATACTTGCCAAGATTCTTCTCATAGGAATCGGAAACCAGACTGGCGGGAATAAATACTCTTGCGCCGTCCACGATTACGCTCAGGCCGCCGTCCAGCACCTGGGTAACGGGAGCCGTCAGAACCTCCTGGTTCTCAAAGGCCTCTTCCAGTCTCTTGTTTCCTCTGTCTGCTGCCAGTCTCTTGTAGGAGAGCAGCACCTGGCCTTCGCCGTCATTCACTTTGATTACCTTTGCTTCCATCTCGTCGCCCTCGTGAACCACGGTGGTGAGATCGGTGTTGGAATCGTTGGTGTATTCACTTCTGGTGATAATTCCGTCTGACTTGTATCCGATATTCAGGACAATTTCGTCTTCCTTAACAGCGATAACCTTGCCAGTGACTACCTCCCCATTGTGAATTGTTTTTTCATAATCGTCCAGCATTTGTTCAAAACTTAATTCTGACATTAGTATGAACCTCCTCAATTATATTCTTTGGGGTGGACGCCCCTGCTGTAATACCTACGGTGCGTACAGTTTGGAAATCATGTTCTGTTAAGTCTCCGAATGTCTGTATATAGTAAGTATTTTCACATTCTTTTTTGCATATCTCAAACAGCTTCTGGGTGTTGGAGCTATGCCGCCCGCCGACCACGATCATGGCATCTGCCTGTGCCGCGATCCGGCTGGCCTCTTCCTGTCTTTCCTGTGTTGCATTGCAGATAGTATTCACAACACTACTATTGTAACCCTTTTTTAAAATTATTTCAACTAAATCTTTAAATTTATTGTAGTTAAATGTCGTCTGAGCGACGATCGTCACCGGAGCGCCCGCTTCCAGGTCCAGTTTTTCGGCCTCTTCCCGGTTCTCCACCACCCGGGCCTGTCCGCCGCACCAGCCCACGATGCCTTCCACCTCC
>CAJUPT010000129.1 GCA_910588405.1 uncultured Lachnospiraceae bacterium
CCTGCCCGGAGGGCTTTTGATATCATAGGAAAGTTCGGAGGACTTTCCTATGATATCAAAAGCCCCGCTGCCATCAATTGACAACGGGGCTTTGGGGTTGGAAAAAATCAGTCTTTATAGCCGTACACCTTCCGGCCATACCAATGCACTTCGTCACAGATAATCTGATTTACGCGTTTAGCGGCTTCGTCCATCCCAGGAACGCCACCGCCGAAGGCATAACCACCGCCTGCAGAGTATTTGTCAATCGAATCCCGTATACCCTGCCGAATCTCCTCCTCATCGAAATCAGGCCAGCTCTTAGGAATATGGTGATCCCAGTCCCAGCCGCCGACAATGCACAGCTTGCCTTTATAGTCCTTCTTAAGCTTCATCAGATCATTGGTCTCCTGGGCAGGGTCGACATATTTAACGCCGAAATCCAGCATGTCGGGAACCTGCTCCTCAAACTTGCCGCAATTGTGGAACTCAATGGGAATCCCCCGATCTATGGCAGGCTTGGCCAGGCGGGTGTAAATGGGCTTAAACACCTGACGATAGATATCCATAGAGAAGAAGGGCGTATGCTTGGTGCAGGTATCGTCCAGAATGTACCAGATATCTGGCTTATAATACTCCATTGTAGCTTCCATCACCGGCTGAATGTGATCTACCATGGCGTTCAGCATATCACTGACCGCATCAGGGGCTGTCACCAGAGCGCACAGACCTTCGGTAAAGCCCATGAAAGCGATCAGCTGCTGGAATGGCATCAGGCCGGGTCCCGCCATGGTGGCGGACAACTCCCGGTTGACATTTCCGGCTTTTAAGTCGTTCTCGTACATTTTTTCATAATCCAAACCATCAGGCATCTTAGGAAATTTGATGACCTTTTCCCAGTCATCGATATCCTCCAAAATAAAGTGGTTGGGCTCAGGCAGCGTGGCACCCGTATTAGCATCAGCCACGTAGCGAACCCCCCACATGTCATAACCGCCATCGGTAAAGTGGTTCTGCGGGAATACCTGGGGCATCAGCATTTTACAGCTGGCCTCGCCCAGATATTCGTCCCCCATCATGGTAAAACGAGGCACATATGCGGGATCTTCTCCCCGGCCCAGGCGCAGATAGTTCTCTTTGGGTGTGATTTTAGCCATTTCATTTCCTCCTCAAGTGCTCAAAACTCTCATGTCCGTACATATTTGACACCAGCTATAGATGAAACTGTGCGGATGACGAATTACAAATAAACAGTCATCATGCAGCTATCTTTACGAGCAGTGGCCGCATGACCATCATGTATTTGGAAGTCAGAGACTATTCATGTAAATGTCTATCAGCTTATCTATAACTGTCTGTTGTTTTGTATTATAGAAAATGCAGATTCTCAATACTATGGCTGTCACCCACAATTTTTTTATATATTCATTTTGAAATTTTGTAGGAAATTCCAATTGGTTTTTTGTACTTATTCTCTTGATTATATACTCAATCCTTGAGAATGGGGTTTCAACTTTTTTATACCACATCATATCTCTTTCCCATAATCATCTTTCCCAGTTCTTTTCAATCGTTCACTCCAGCCTTTTCCCCCGCTTCTGCTTATAGACACAAACAATGGCATTCACCATACACAGCAGCGCAAAAAGCCCCGTAAAGTTTATCCAAATATCCCTGTATGCCGTTTTCGCCAGAGGCTCCCGCAGTCCGCTGAACCAAACACAGGCGAAGGCCAGCAGCAAAGAGGGAATATACGCAATCACATATCTGAGCATCAGCGGCTTGACCGGCAGATTCGTACACAGCTCAAATGCCGTTATCCCGATCAAAAGAATAACAGCCCTGTCCAATTCGTGCCAGTTGCCGCTTGGGTCTTCATAAATGCCATTACAGAGATACAAAACACTGTTTAACAATGTGATTACCGTATAAATCATCGAATAAACCGACACGATACGGAGCCATTTTTTCTTATCCATTTTCCCCTCCGGTTTTCATTTAAAAAATCCATATACCTTTCCGTTCGCTCTTCATTTTACCATTCCCAAAACATTCACACAATCTGTTTTCCGCAAACAGTTTTCGAATATTTTCTAACGAATTTCTTAACAATTTTCTAACGTTTTCCCAACTGCCGCAAAATGTCCAGATATTCCGGCCTAACCGGATAATCGAAAACCGTCCCCCACTTTTTTCATCCGTCCCCCTCAGGTAATATCCCGTTCCCGATACACCTTTACCGCGATCCTGTACGAAATAAAAAACCAAACCACAGAAATAAGCAGAACAAGATTAAAAGCCGGAAGGATATTTTCCTTTACCGGAAAAACCAGATTGATCAGAAGCACAAGCCCGGTAATCATCCCTGTCGATGCCATAAACGACATCATAAAAACAATCTGCGATTTTTCCGGGTCAAACAGATAGGCGCATGGCAGGCTGATGCCGCCAGCCAACAGCGTAGCGCTGAGTCCGAGCGAGCCGTACAGGCAAAGAGCATGAAGCGTTATATCCATGCCCAAACAGGCAAGCACGGCACAGGGAATCAGCGCCGTCAGCATTCCCAATACGGCAAGCAGGATATAAAACAAAAACTTCTCCCCAATAATCTGGCCTCTGGATACCGGCATGATAATGACATTTTTATTCCATTTGGAGGCTGCGTCGCTGGTAATACTGATAAAGACTGCCGTTGTGGAGGCAACCGGCGCCAGAACCAGAAGCGCGCAGGTTTCCAGCAAAAAGGATAAGCCAAAGCCCAGAACAACCAGGCTGACGACTGTTACGAGGATATTGCTCCTGGCAATATAGAGATCTTTCACCAAAACGCCTTTCATCATTTTTCCCCCTTTACATAAAGCAGCATAATTTCATCAATCGTTGCCGGGACAACCAGGACTTTCGGATATTTTTTCCCCATCCTCTCACGGTCTGAAACCAGTATCTGCCATTCATAGTCCATTTTTCGGTACGAAATGATATCGGATCGATCCAGCGCGTCAAACTGCGCCGCACCGCACTTGATGATGCCATACCGCTCGGTCAGTTCGTCTTTGGGTTTCTCAAAAACCACCTTCCCTTCATGGAGCAATACGATATAATCTGCAATCTTTTCCAAATCGCCGGTAATATGGGAAGACACCAGGATAGAATGCTCTTCATCCTGCACGAAATCAAGCAGCATATCCAGAATATCATCCCGGACAACCGGGTCTAAGCCACTGGTGGCCTCGTCCAGGATCAACAGCCTGGAATGATGGGAAAATGCAACGGAGATAGCCAATTTCATCCTCATTCCTTTTGAAAATTTCTTGATCTGCTTATCGGCCGGCAGGGAAAACCGTTTCAGCAGGCGCAGATAAACCTGTTCGTCCCACGTCCTGTAAATATTTTTCATAACCCGGTTCAATTTCCGGGGAGAAAGGATTTCCG
>CAJUPT010000130.1 GCA_910588405.1 uncultured Lachnospiraceae bacterium
ATGTGCATCCTCCTGACCAATCAGCGTAGTGATTGGTCAGGGTGTGACATGTAACAATAATTGATTACAGGTCACACCTTGACCAGGCGTGCCCTGTAACTCAGGCCGTCATTTAAAATTGCCTACGGCAATGGACGGCCTGAATCCCAGCTTTTATGTGCATCCTCCTGACCAATCAGCGTAGTGATTGGTCAGGGTGTGACATGTAACGTAAAATGGTTACTGTGTGAACCGTAAAACGCATTATGATGTCATATATTGAAAGAAATCTGCTCTGCCAGAGATTGCTTTTTCTGCCTGCGGACCGTCCAGACAGACAGAATCAGTTCCATGCCAAACAACACCAGGATAAACAACCCCATTTCCAGAAATGGAAACCGATATGGAACAATTTTTCCGGCAAAGGATTTTTTACTCACTTCCATACATATTACCACGGAAACCGGCACTCCTACAATTACGGTCGCCAGCGCCGCGAAAAATGCATAGCACATCCCCTCAGCAATATTCATCTGGCATAGCTGCTTCCCCGTCAGGCCGATGGAACGCAGGATACTGCTCTCCCGCTTTCTTGACATCTGGTTGGAAAGTGTCGTATTGATCAGGTTGACCACGCCAAACAGAAAGATGAGACAGGAAACGGCCTGCATACTGCCGAAAATAATGCTGCTCTGCATTTTCTCATACTCGATATGAGCAGCCAAGGTATCCAGCCCAAGATTGCTGTGTCCGGATACGATCTCTTTCAGTCCGCTTTCCACAGACTCTGATTTTTCCGGGGCGCTGACTATGCTCCAGGAATAGTCAAAGCTATCGATCTCGGGATGGAGATCAAGGAACAGTTCTTCCGGCGCGAACAGAGCTGCCGAATCCATGGTCAGCGCGCCATGTCCGTTTGCCATCTTCTCTGCGTCAAACAGGCCGGATATGGTAACTGTCACGGTTTCCCGGCCCAGGGACAGCCAGATGTCCTCTCCCGCCTCTATATCTCCAAGAGCTTTCTGGTAGTTTGTACCCAGAAGGACGCTTCGGGAGTCCTCCGGCATGATGCCGGATACCAGTGCGGCTTCCACATCCAGCCGGTTCTCGTCCGTCAGCATATCGCACATCCCAGCCCCGTCATCCGCGGAAGTTCTAAATTTGCCGTGCAGGGACCGGCGGGTAGCCAGTACTGACCTCACCCCGTCTACAGAAAGGATTTGCTTCCGCAGTTCTTCATTCAGCGGATTGCCGGCGGCCATGACCTCCTCCTCCGGCTGTTCAGATGACAGATAGATCTTATAATCTCCGTCCGGGAAAAGCAGCCTTGCGATCTGCCCCGGTGACCTGGTCAGAACGATAGAGGACACCACCAGAAGAAGGATCCCCCCAAGACTTAAGGAGGCCACAATACTCACCGACCTTTTTCGGTCACGCTGAAAATTTGCGAATCCCATGGATAAAGGGCTTAATTTTCGATGTTTCTCCCTGCCATGTACTGTTTCCTGTCCGACGGAAAGGCGCACCGCCTGAAGCGGTGAGATATTGGCAGCAATTTTGACCGGCCTGAGAACGGAAATAGATACCATAAACCAGCAGGCCACCGCAGTCAGAAGCGCAGCCAGCCCATACCAGCCGACATGGAACCCCTTTGGAAACAGGAGCAGACCGCCGCCAGCACCCAGCAAAACGCCAGGAAGGATTCCAATGCAGCAGAGCCGCCGGCTCTCCCTTTTCACGATACGCCGGATCTGTTTTGCTGTTGCGCCGATGGTGCGAAGCTGTCCGTAGCTTTGTATTTTGTCATGAACTGAGATACGGAAAATGCTCTGGATGACCACATATCCGCCAAAAAGCGCCAGGGCAGCAATGCCAAAGGTGGGCACAAAATCGATGGGCCTGGAATGATAGGCAAAATAATTGCTGTTCATTGCCACATGGGGGAGGCCATACTGTGCGGCAATCTCCCGGCAATGGGCGGTCATGGTTTCCTCGCCCAACTGCCTGTCATTTTGAAAGTGTACATAGGCGCGATACCCGGAAGGATCAAATCCGGGGTGCTGCGCCAATGCCGTTTTGGAAACGACAGCGACACAGGTATTCGCTTCCTGTTCCCCTTCGCTCTCCAGGATTCCTGTCACGGTATAATCTCCATGAAAGCTTTCGGTATCCAATCGGACTGTCTCACCGATTTCGGCACCAGTGTCGTAAGCGGAGAGAAAGTATTCGCTGACAGCGACTTCATTTGCCAGCTCCGGGAGCCTTCCCTTTATCAGCTCCATCTGGCTGCGGGCGATATACATCATTTCGCTGTCGCAGTACACATAGGAGACGTTGTACCCCTGCCTGGAATGCTCCTCTCCCAGCAGATAATATTCTCCCACGCGCGCAAACTCCGGCCGCTTTTTCAGTGCCGCAGTATCGGATGCGTCAACACCGGTGAAAACCGCCTCATAAGTGTCAGCCACCTGATTCCGCTGAATCTGTGCGATAGAAACAGGTATCACCGCCGCAAAGCAGATCAAAAACGACGCCAATGCGACAGCAGCCACTACCATCAGGTTCCGGCGCTTCTCACTTGCAAGGCTTTTCTTCGCCAGTTTTTTCACAATGGCATCCGTATCATTCTCAAAAGGCCATATCATGATCTTCCGCCTCCTTTTCGCGCTTGCCTTCCTCTACGAGGCAGCGGGCGATCGCCACACGCATCTGTCCGCCGGAAAGGTTGTTCGGCATATTCATAAGCCTATCTTCCAAAGCCAGCATTTCCACAATCTCATCTATGAATCTCTCATCCGCCGTATCGCCGTCCAGGGCACGGGTGACGTTCGGCTCGCTGCCATAATACTTTTTCAGGTCGATTGTTTGTAATACATTCATAATCAAATGCTCCTTCCAAGACTTTTTACTTGTTGATAAGAACATTGTAAACCCCAAATGTCCGCGAAATGTTACAGCGGCCAAAGAAATTCATTAAAAAATTTCCGGCTGTGAATAGTTACAAACAATTGCTCCTAATGGATTTTAGAATATGAATATAGCTGTATTTCAGCTTCCGGATAATCGCAAAATGACATAAAGACAGCCGGCTTATAGAAAGACTATATAAGCCGGCCAGGAAATTTTTGTG
>CAJUPT010000131.1 GCA_910588405.1 uncultured Lachnospiraceae bacterium
TGGTGGGTTCGTCCAGGAACAGCAGCCGGGGGTTACTCACCAGCGCCCGCGCCATACTTACCCTCTGGCGCATTCCCTTGGAGTAGGAGGACACCGGCTTTTTCAGAAAGTCCGGCTTGAACTCCAGCGTGTTAAGCAGCTCCCCCACATCCCGCCGTTGCTCCTTTGGGTAGAACGAGGCGAAATAGTTCAGATTATCCACGGCGCTCAAATTGGCATACAGATAGGGAAACTCAAAGAGGACTCCGATCTTCTGGAAAAACTCCTGCCTATGGGCAGCGGAAATATCCTGCCCGAACAGGGAGACTTTCCCGCCATGCCCCTTCAAAATCCCAGTGAGTATCTTCTGCGTTGTAGACTTTCCGGAGCCGTTCGGCCCCAGAAAGCCGAAAATCTCCCCGTCCTCCACGGTAAAGCCGAGACCATGAAGGGCCTGTTTGTCTTTGCTGTAAGAAAATGTCAGGTTCCTGACCTCAATCATTCGTCATCCCCCCACTTTCCATGCTGACCCTTCTTCTGCTCCTGCTGGCGCTTGCTCCACCATTTCATAAACTTTACCTTGAACGGGATAGAAACGATGAGTAAAGCCACAATCACAATCCACCAGTACCATTCCAAACCTGAAAACATAATCGTTACCTCCCTATTTTGAAGAAAATATCTTTCCTTCTAATGGGGTAAGCATAAAAAAGCGCGTTGAAGTCCATGTGAAATTGGTGTGAAGTTGGTGTGAAATCTTTTCTAAAATAAAAAGCCTCAATTACTTTTCAGCAACCAAAGCCTTTCGTGTGAATTGATTTTTATTTTATAGTAGGAATGGAAATATAGAATTCCACCCCATCCGGACGGTTTGCTGCGCCATAGACTAAATGCTGCATGGAAAGAATCTGCGCCACGATCGCAAGCCCCAGTCCGGAACCGCTGTATTTGGTATTTTTATCACGGTAAAATTTCGTCCATATTTTTGAAAGGTTTTCCTGTGGAATCGGATATCCCTGATTATAGATAGAAAAATCCAGAACACCATCCCGTTCTGTGAGCGATAGCTTCAATACGCCGCCCGGCCGGACATTTCTCTTTGCATTGACGATCAGATTGTTCAGCACCTGCTCCATTCTGCCCTTATCTGTATGGACATAAACAGGCAGCTCCGGCAGCTCATACTGAAGCTCAAAATCAGCATCAGGGATGTCCATCAGCAGCCGCCCGGCTACGGTCTCCAGAAATTCCACAAAGTCGAAGCGCTCCGGGGTAAGCTCCGTGGCCCCGTTTTCCAGCGCAGACAGGTCAAGCAGTGTCGTGATCAGGCTGCCCATACGTTCTGTTTCTGCTATGATGACCTCGTAATAATCCTGCCTTTTTCCCTCATCTGTTTCATCCTGCAGTCCTTCGGCGTAGGCCCGGATTACGCCCAGGGGCGTTTTCATTTCGTGGGAAAGGTTGTCAACCAGTTCCTTCCGCTCAGCCAGCAGGCGTTTTTTCTGCTCCACATCCTGTTCCAGCCTCCTGTTGACATATTCCAGTTCCTCAAATGCCTTCTGAAGGTTCCTGGCCATAACGTTCAGGCTATGGGAAAGCTCCCCAAACTCATCACGCCCTGTCACCTCACAAAAATGTGAGAAGTCTAAATCTGCCATCCGGCCGGCGGCTTCATTCAGTTGAGACACGGGCTTTGAAATAAACCGGGCCATCCACAGGTCGATCACGCAGATTAAAACGGCGACAAATACCAGCCAGATCATAAAAGAAGCATCTGCGTTTAACGGCAGCCTGGCAGAAAACACATAAGAGAATACCAGAACGGCTCCCATCAGTTTGGAAGCCATCACTATTTTTTTCCGGATGGTAAATAGATTCATATGGTCACTCATTTTCATGCTGTCACCTCGAATTTGTACCCGGATCGGATAAGCGTAACGATATGTCTGCCCTCCCCGCCCAGTTTTTGCCTGAGGGTTTTAATATGCGTATCCACGGTTCTGGTGGTTCCCTCAAAATCATATCCCCATATCCGGTTCAACAGTTGTTCCCGGCTGAAAACCTGTCCCGGGTTTGACATAAGGAAATAAAGCAGTTCATATTCCTTGTAAGTCAGGGTAATCTCCTGCCCCTCCAGAAAAACCTTATGGGCAGACGGGAAGATGGAAATATTTCCCCCGCAAACAGCGTTTACGGTATCCGCCGGAAGGACGCAGGAGCGGCGCAGCAGGGCGTTTGCTTTTGCCAACAGCACCTTCGGGCTGAAAGGTTTTGTCATATAATCATCCGCGCCCAGATCATAGCCTTTTAATTTATCGTCCTCATTGCTTTTGGCTGTCAGCATGATAATAGGGAGATTACTCATTTCCCTTGCCATCTTACAGACGGAAAACCCGTCAAGATGGGGCATCATAATATCCAGGATCATCAGATCCATGGGATGATTCTTCAATACCATGAGCGCATCCATTCCATCGTCTGCCGTAAAACAGGTATGTCCGCCGCGCTGCATATATTCCACAATAATTTCCTGCATGCTCTTTTCATCTTCAACAACCAGAATATTGGCCATGAAATCAACCCTCTTTCGTTTTTTCTATTACAGCTGTGTCCATTCGCTTTATTATATTTCTTTTCATAAAGGAATACAAGGCAGACAAAGCGTCTACGGGAAGATCGCGGATGAATCCCGCACATTTTGTACTGATGGTCAAGAAGAACCAGCCGCAGTCCTATGAGGAGATCGTGAAATACTTTGGGGCGACGTCGGATGTAAAAACTTTTCTGGAAAAGGGTTCCAGGCGGAGGCCGAGACCGGTCCAGGATGAAGAGACGGGACGGGACCTGTAGAAAACCGGGATGATCTCAGACATGGAACTGGGGCGGAAGAAATTAGACGGATAAAGAGGGAACATTGGTCGGTGGAGCCACAATAATGATGTTGTTTGGTTGCTTCATGAAACAACCCTGGCGATTTTCACACGACAAACGCATGAGTAAATAAAATGTGAACAAACTGTTCCATTATCCGTTATAATGGAAATAAAAACGGAGATGGTGATATGAAGCAGTTACTGGAATGGATGGAGATCATCGAGGATGTCAGGCAGCACAGAAAAGT
>CAJUPT010000132.1 GCA_910588405.1 uncultured Lachnospiraceae bacterium
GTCCCGGTACCAGCCGTCCCCTACGGTGAAATTCAGAAGGGCCTGCGCATGATCCGCCATAATCTCCTTATCGATTTCATACCCTTCTTTATGTAAAAAAGCAAGAAAAGACTATGGCCCTTGCCACCCTGCTGGTGCTCTTCATCATCGTGGTAGAGCTCTACCGCCCTATCATTATAGGAAATGCCATTGACGACCATATTAACGGCTATTATCACCCCTATGCCGTGACCGCAGGAAACAGCCCCGGCGCTGTGGCCTATAAAGACCTGTGGCTCACACGGGAATTTGATCCGGATGAAGCGTCGCAGTTTTACCAAATTTTTCTCTGGCAGGACCGATACTACATGGCAGAAAATGTAAGCAGAGATGAGTGCGCCCTGCTGGAAGGGGCCTCCCCGGAAATCCTGTCACAATATGTGGGGGAAGGGGCCGTTTCTCTGGAAAAAGAGGATCTGGCGGCCCTTCGCCGCTATGACTTTACCGGCATCCTAACCGCCGCTTTCCTTTATCTTTCTATGCTGCTTTTGGGATTCGTCTTAAATGCTTTGGATACCTGGATGCTCCAGAAAATGGGGCAGAGCATTATCTATGAAATGAGAAAGGAAGTGTTCGGCCATATCCACAGCCTTTCCCTGAACTTTTTCAACACTACCCCGGTGGGCAAGCTGGTGACACGGGTTTCCAACGACACGGAGGCGGTGAATGAGCTTTTTTCCTCTATTTTGGTAAAGCTCTTTAAAAACGTGGTGAAGATCATCGGCTATGCCGTGGTCATGCTTTCCATCAACGTTACCATGGCGCTGGTGTCTTTCGCCCTGCTTCCGGTGGTGACGGTGCTTACCTTCCTGTTCCGCCATCTTTCCCGCAAGGCTTATCAGATTACCCGCAACAAAATCACGGACATCAACACCTTTTTATCCGAGCATATCTCCGGTATGCGCCTGATTCAGATTTTTGCCCGGGAAAAGGAAAAGTATGAGGCCTTTTGCCAGAAATCCCAGGAGCTCTACCAGGCCAATTGGCGGGAGGTCATGACCTTTGCCATTTTCCGTCCCTCCATCTACCTGGTCTCCATCCTTGCCATGGTGCTGGTGATCGGAGCTGGCGGTTCCTCCGTATTAAAGGGAAGCCTCTCCCTGGGAACCCTGTTTATCTTCATCACCTACATCGGCAGCTTTTTTGAGCCTATCCAGGAACTGGCGGAGCAGTTCGGCACCCTCCAGTCCTCCCTTGCCTCCGCCCAGAAAGTCTTTTCCATTCTGGATGAAAAGCCCCAAATCACAAATCCTCCCCAGCCTGTGGAGGTAGAGATTCAGGGGCAGATCGAGTTTCGCCATGTTTGGTTTTCCTACGAAAAGGAGCCCACAGAGGAGGATTATATTTTGAAGGACGTGAGCTTCGTGATCCGTCCCGGTGAGAAAGCGGCCTTTGTAGGAGCCACAGGAGCAGGAAAAACCTCCATCCTGAATCTGATCGGACGCTATTATGATATTCAGAAGGGGGAAATCCTGATCGACGGTGTGAACATCCGGAATATTCACACGGACGTGCTGCGAAGGGCCATCGGGCAGGTACAGCAGGACGTGTTCCTTTTTACCGGAGATATTAAGAGCAACATCTCCCTGGGCAATCCCTCCATCACCGAAGAGGAAATCCGCTCGGCGGCCCGGACGGTGCATGCGGATACCTTTATCGAAAAAATGCCCGGCGGCTACGACGCCCCTGTCACGGAACGGGGCAGCACCCTCTCCGCCGGACAGCGCCAGCTCCTCTCCTTTGCCAGAACCCTTGCCTATAAGCCGACGATTCTGGTGCTGGACGAGGCCACTGCCAATATCGACACGGAGACAGAGAGCCTGATCACCCACGCTCTGGAGAGCCTGATGGAAGGCCGCACCACCATCATGGTGGCCCACCGTCTTTCCACCATCCAGCACGCGGATAAGATCATGGTCATGCATAAGGGCCGTATCCGTGAATCAGGTTCCCATCAAGAACTTTTGGCAAAGGACGGGCTGTACAAACGGCTCTATGAACTGCAGTTGGTGGAGGTGGGGTAGGCAATGCAGAAAATAATGATCATATAGGATGAACCGGATATTCGGGAAGAGCTTGCCCTGTTACTGAAAAAAGAAGGATACCTGCCTTTTTCCGGTGACGGATTTTAACGATATTCCCAGGCCATCGAAAATCACCGCTCCCTGCTGTTCCAAAGCGGTGTCCGGGTTGAAATGCAGAATCTGGACTACCTTGTCTATACCGACGAAAAATGGGCTGCCTTTGTCCTGGGCCAGCTCCTCCAAAATGCCGCCCGTTACCGGGCAGCGGAACCGGTCATCACCCTTTCCGCCAGATCCTCTGGAAAACAAATTCAACTGACCGTTCAGGACAACGGCATCGGCATCCCTGCTCACCGAGGGGAGCGGTCTGGTGATCAGCGGCATCATCCGGGGACGGTCCATGGAAAACGCCTCTTTCGACCTGTACTTCGGCATCGAGAGCCAGAGACCTGAACCGGGGATCATGGTGGGAGCAAGCAGCCCGGGAAGTATCATCGCCGTCTCGCTTGGGCTTTTCTTTCTCATCTATGCAGTTTACATCCTGCTGGCCTATCACAGCCTGAAACGAAACGCTCTGCCGTAATAGCGGAGCGAAAGATGGCCGGCAATGCGCCGGTTTCCTGTCGGGTCGGGGAATGAATTGGGACCATCCCACCAGTGATTGAAAAAACACAGGTGAGACGGCCCCTTTCATCCTTTTCCATGAAATACAAAACAAAACATAAATCAAGTGTACATTCAATTTGCCTGATCGACATCTATATATTGCTCATTTTTATTCTATGTATAATGGTTAAATATAATACATGATATATCTTTTATAAATTGCGACAGTTCGTTGAACAAGAGCTGATGCCCAATAGAAAACTTCTGCCAGGTTTTCACGTATCCATCCCTTCATTTCTTTTAAAAGGCTGTTATC
>CAJUPT010000133.1 GCA_910588405.1 uncultured Lachnospiraceae bacterium
AACAAAGCAAAAGACAAACCATTCCGGCACTCCGCTGTAAAACCCGCCCGCTGTGAAAAAGCAGACGGGAAAAAGCGTTAGAAGCAGTATCGCAATAATAGTGGCGCCTGTATGGACACATTTCTTTTGAATGCTGAATTTAACAATAACCGCCATAGCGATCAGGTAAACTACCATGATAAGAATGTTCCATAGCGTTCGACCCATGGGCATGGTAAATACCAGCGCAATCATGCAGATGCCCGTGACAAGGCGGAACATACGCTCATACAGGCTGATCCTGTGATCGGTGATGATTTCAAACCATTTTTTAATCACGCGGTTTCCCACTCCTCAAATCGTAATATTTCCAGGAAAACACGGAAAAAGCTACAGCTCGATAATTTGCGCGCAAAGTTCTTCATGCGCGCTCAGCAGCGCATGGTGATGCGCCCGGATAAAGTCAACATCGCCCCGCTTTCCCGCCAACTCCAGCTCTTTTGCCTGTGCAGAAAGCGCCTCCGCCCCGATGGTCAGCGACGTGCTCTTCAGTGCGTGGACCTTGATGGCATAGTCCGCCCAATCGGCGCTTTCATATAACGCGGCGATTTCTGTCCGCTTTTCCTCGCCCTGGGCGCTGAAAAGCCGAAGCATTTCCCGATAAAAATCCTCGTCCCCGGCACAATAATCCAGTCCCACGTCCACGTTGATGCCGGACTGAGCAAGCCGGTCATAGGGGATCGTCGAGGTATCCGCCTGGCGTGCCAGAAGCTCAGTCGGCTCAGACTGCTCCGGGCTGTCTGCCGGGACGCTCTGCACGGCTTCCGGGAGTTCTCCCGCAGGCATCTCTCCGTTTGCGGGCGTTACACTGTACTGAATGCAGCTCTTGGGCAAAACCTTCCGCAACACTCGCTCCAGAACCATCCGTTCGATTGGTTTGGGGACAAATTCAGTGAACCCCTCGTTGCGGAACATTTCCCTCGCGCCGCTGACGGTATTGGCGGTCAGCGCAATCACCGGCAGGTCCTGGTACATTCCGTTCCGAAGCTCCCGAATCCTCTTCAGCGTCTCCACGCCGTCAAAGCCGGGCATCATATGATCCAGAAAGATGATGTCGTAGGCGGTGGTTCCGCACTGGGCGATGGCCTCTTTTCCGCTCAGGCAGGTGTCTACCTCGATCCCATAGTTCCCCAAAACTCCCTTTGCAACCATGAGGTTCATCTCTTCATCATCCACCGCCAAGGCCCGGACTCCAACGCAGGTAAAGGGCTTCCGGCCCGCGGCCTGGTCCTCTGCGAATCCGCGTTCCCCCATCTCACCGTTCAGCAGGTTCGCCACGGAAAGGGCGGAAAAGGGCTTATGGATCACAAGCAGACGGCTTTCAGCACTCAGCGTAAAACCCCTCTCTGCGATCACGATAACACGGAGCGTGTTCGCCAGCTCCTCATAATACTCCCGGTTCTCATCATACTCCGACTGGGCAATAAACACATGGGTCAGCTTGTGACTGCGCCGCAATTTGAGCAGAGTCTCAAAATTATGCGCCTGGTATCCTTGGATGCCAAGCCCATGTATCAGATTATAGATCAGCCCGTCGTAATATCCCCGGACCTCATCACAGACATATCGTTCCGGCCTGAAGTAGCAGGCTATACACAGCTGTTCCGGGTGATTGAGCACGATGCATGGCCGCTCATCCACAACCCCTTGGGGAATCACGATATGAGCGGACAGGCCTTGCTTTTCCCCGCTGTTGAAATGGATAAAACCGCCCATGGCAGTCAAAAGTCCCTGCGCGATGGGGAGACCAAGGCCGAGCCCTCCCGCAAGACGGCTGCTCCCGGTATCCGCCTGATAAAAGACATCATACATCTGTGTCAGTTGAAAATCGGTCATGCCGATGCCGGTGTCACAGATATCAATGACCAGATTGGCGCCGTAATTCTCCTGGCGGTGCTTGATACGGATATTCACGCCGCCCTCTTCCGTAAACTTAATAGAATTTTCAACCAGGATTTTGAGTACATGGGAAATCTTTTCTGCATCGCCGATAAGGACCGCCGGCATATTGGGGTCGATATCAAACACTAACTCCAAATGCTGCCGGTTGGTTTGCAGCGCGACCGTTGTGATCACATCGTTCAGCACCGAGGTGATCATATATTCTTTTTTGGTCGGGGTCAGCGTGCCTTCCAAGATCTCTGTATAGTCCAGCATATTGTTAATCTGATTAGACAGGCGCATTCCCGCCAGCTTTATGGACGACATATCCGAGCGGATCTCTGGGGAAAGCTCCTTCGCCAGGGCTACCTCGCTGATACCGATCACCATATTGATCGGCGTGCGAAGCTCATGGGATGCATTGGATAAAAAGACGGCGTTTTGCTTCCCCGCCGTCTCCAGTTCTTCAAATACATGCTCATACCACTTACGCTGCACATTCCGCTGGTTGACCCAGTACCGCGCCAGCGCGGTTCCTCCAAGGGTCACAACAGCGCCAAGGCCTATGCGCACGATGTCCCGGAGTCCCATCTGATCTGAGATGGTATGGAGGATCAGAACATGGTACAGCAGCGCCAGCACATACAGGGCGGCTATCGCATGCAATATCCACTTTCTGTTCAGCATGAACAGCGCAAGGACAAGAATACAGGCCATGGCTGGTATATCGTAAAGGCTGGATTCATGTATGCTGAAGAAAAAGAATTCGGCCAGCATCACTCCCGCGCACAGATTCTCATAAAACGTACCCGCCCCGAGCTTCGTAATGTGCAAAATCCACACGCTGAAGCATCCTGCCGTTATCGGCAGAATCATCCAGAATTCCCATGACATGACCAACGTGACAAAACTCAATATACTGCTGAGTACCGTAATAATGACCGCCAGCAGAAGGTGCCTGCTTGTCTGTTCCTCCGGCCTCATCGCTTCTCAAACTCCTGGGAGATTCGTTTCAGCAGCTCCTGGGGACGGTAGGGTTTTTTAAGATAGTTCACCGCGCCCA
>CAJUPT010000134.1 GCA_910588405.1 uncultured Lachnospiraceae bacterium
AAAAACGTCGTCCTCCTTTGTGACAGCTGGTATGTAAAAAAGAGCCTTGTTTCTCACTACCGCAACTATCCGTGCCTTTCGTAAATACGAGGCCCTGATATCCGCCACAGATAATTATATTGACTGCCAGAAAAATGCCGTTCTTTTAACAGATTCTTCCGATTACCTGACAGAACAGGTACGACTCTATACAATCAACGCACAGCCGCAGTATATGGAAGCCTATTTTACGGAAGTCAATACGACAAGGCGCCGGGAACAGGCACTGGAACAGTTAAAAGAATACAAGGTAAGCGAACAGACTTACCATTTTCTCGAAATTGCTCTGGAACATTCCAACGAACTGATGGAGCAGGAAATCTATGCCATGAAGCTGATTGCCACAGCCCAGGGAGAAAATATCTCAACGCTCCCTCAGGCTGTTCAGTATACCATTCTGTCAGAAGCAGATCAGGCTCTCAGTCCCGAAGAAATGACACAGAAAGCACAGCAGATCGTCTTTGGTGCCGACTATCAGAGCGCAAAGGCATCCATTCAGGACAATACAGATTATTTTTTGACTAGCATTATCGACGATACGAAACAGGAACAGCAAACCAGTGCCCTCAGCCTTAAAAATATGATGACCCGTCAGCAGATTCTGATCAGTATTCTGTTCGTGGAAAATGTCTTTACGTTTTTGATGATTATATGGTTGATTATACGGCCTCTGAAAATATATGTGAACAATATCAAAGAAGAAAAAATGATGGAAATCACCGGTTCCTATGAATTCCAGTATTTAGCCCTTACCTATAACGATATCTACGAAGTTAACGCTGCCAATGAAGTGCTGCTGCGCCATCAGGCAGAACACGATCCTCTCACAGGAATTATGAACCGTGGTGCCTTCGAGCAGATCAGACAAATTCTGAAGGTAAAATCAAACCCTCTGGCACTGCTCATTATCGATGTAGACAAATTCAAGCTCATCAATGACGGCCATGGACATGAGGTGGGGGATGCAATTCTGAAAAAAGTGGCAAAGCTGCTGGTAGAGACATTCCGTTCCACAGATTATCCAGCCAGAATCGGTGGAGATGAGTTTGCCGTCATCATTCCTGATATGACACCGGATATGAAATCCATCCTCTCCAATAAAATAAATTTTCTCAATGAAACTTTGCAGCATCCAAAAGACGGGCTGCCTCAGATATCCCTCAGTGTGGGTGCTGCCTTTTCTGAAAATGGCTTTACCGACGACCTCTATAATAAGGCAGATACTGCCCTCTATTATGTAAAAGAACATGGGCGATGCGGTTACTCCATTTATGGAGAACAGGAAAAATCCGCAGAGAAGCCAAATACTCCATAGTTTCAGGACCTTAATGTAATACTCCATTTCGGGCGCTGTGCATCTATCTTTTTATTGTATCAGCAATAATAAAACAATTTCCGATAGAATTAAATCTCTCTCCCGCGCTTTAAAGCTACTTACGGGAGAGAGGAAAATTTACTCTATCGGAATTTCACAGCTCATAAAGTCTCGCTGCATTGTCATAAAGAATCCCATTGATTTCCTTTTCTGTGAACTGAGGCCAGCCGGAATCTTTACAGATTCGGTTCATGCCGTTTCGCACCAGATCAATCCAGCTCAGCAAATCCTGCGTCGGTTCCGGGCCAAACAGATCATTGTTGGTCGCCACAAAATCCGATGCGAACATAATCCGATCCAAAACCCCCAACTCTTTGGCCATCACCATATTCCAGGTCATCCAGACCGGCCGTCTGTACAGCATAGCCAGGTCCGTCCAGAGATTTTCATCATTGACCATCATCGTAAACAGATATTCACTGAACGGATACCCAATATGCTCCACCACAATTTTCA